>CAWCAF010000038.1:0-192864 GCA_963793385.1 uncultured Acidimicrobiales bacterium | reverse complement strand
TTCTCTAATTGGGCGGTTTGGTCAAGCTCATTTCCTTTTTCTTGTCGGGCCTTTGTCGCTCATCCGGGTCACGCTTCTCTTCGCAGTCTGGTTGATGCCTGATGGCATCGCTGCACGCATGTGTCGGATTGGTTGTGGAGAGCCTTGCTTTGAGACGCGCTTTCAATGTTGCGCAGCAGCCATTTTCGGCTTCATCCACGAACCTCGTCCGGTGAGGACGACCCCGTTCAGATGTGTCGGGCGACTAGATCATGCCTTGCCCTCCATCACTTCTGAACGAAACTCGGTGCCATCCATCCACATTCTGTGAAGCAAGACGGCAAGCTTGCGTGCGACGGCGACCACCGCGCGTCTTCGTCCCTTGGTGCGCATCAGACGCATACCCCAGGACTTGATTGGTGACCCCGCCATAGTTCGCATCAAAAGAGCATTGGCCGCAGCATATAGCGTGGCCCTCACATCCCGATCTCCCGCCTTCGAGATGCGTCCGGGATTATCCTGCTCACCTGACTGATATCTTCGGGGTGTAAGCCCGAAATGCGCCGCCACCGTGCGCGATCGCTTGAAGCGTGCAGGATCATCGACGGCCGCCTTGAACGTAAGTGCCGCGATGGGACCGACGCCGGGGACTGTCATCATTCGCATGCAGACATCGTCGCGTGCGGCTGCCCGTTTGACGCGCCGGTCCAGTTCCAGAAAGTGCTGGTAAAGAACCACACGCGCATCAAGCAACGGTATCATCGCGTGAGCCAAGACCGGGTCCATCTCGATCAGAGGTCTGACGATGCTATCAAAGCTTCCATGTTTGACGGTCTTGGGCAGACGGATACCAAAGATCTTCAGCAGGCCACGCACTTCGTTGGCCAGGTCAATCGTCTTGCTGAGCAGTGCTTTGCGAGTGCTCAGCAAAGCGCGCACGCCATGCGCCTCGCGGCTCTTCATGTGAACGGGACTGAACCAGCCTGTTCGCAAGACTTGCGCGATGCCACGGGCATCATTCCTGTCTGTCTTGTTGCGCATGGCCGACAACGCAGCGTTGACCTGACGTGCTTCCATACACACGACATCAAAGCCTTCGCCGGTCAGGCCGTAAAACAGATGCTGGCTCATCGTTCCAGCTTCGAAGCCCACATGAACGATCGGATGCGCAAAGTTGTTCAGGCAATTGGCAATATCTTCGACGTCGCAAAACAGTTCTCGTTCAAGCACCACCGTGCCTTTGGAATCCACGACGCAAAGCGCGCACGAGCGAAGCGAGACATCCAATCCAGCAAAATAATCCATAATGATTCTCCCTTGTTCATCGAGATCATGGATCGTTTCGGACGACCAATTACACCTCGTGAATGGTTTCTTGTACCTCTGTTTGCGATCAAGGAAGCTGTCGAGAAGATCAAGGACGGCACGATTTCAGGTTAGGTCGATGACCCGCAAGGGGCGCGTATGAAGCTGCGCCGAGAAGACTAGCCAAAAATAGTGAATAGTGATTGGAGTGTAGGACGCGCTAGGCAGATCGTATGATGAGGTTTTCAAGATCTTTTCGGTCCAATTGATTGGCCTCCTTCAACATACGGTCGAACTCAGTTCGCTCAGATCGTGTTGATGCTTCTTCAAGGTGTCTATCTGGTCATCCCAACCTGCTGCCTGGATGACCTTAGCCCTCATTCATAGCTACTACGTGATCGACCAGAAAAATTCTTACATCGGAGGGTTGCTCATCGCTTCCCTCTAATTCAAGGCTGATCGGCAACATTAAAACGGTAAGCAGCGTGACAGGTCGTGCACCGGGACAGGATAGTACTCAGCTTGCCCAGCACGATCGTGCCATCCCCCATGTCCTTGGCTTCCATTGCAAGTTCGTCAAACGCTTGATGGGTACCCATTCCAAGTTTCTTGAACTCCAATGGTAGTTTGGCAATTAAGGTCACTGGTTCACCACCTGACGATCCCATCCCCACGGATTTTGCGGCGGCTGCCGCGCCCGACATGTTGGCCTCGGACAACTCGGAAGTGATTGTTTCAACGGCTTCAAGCAGTCCACGCATTTCAGCAAGAACAAAGTTCCGTTCACTTGCCGTAAGCAGGATTGCGGTGCGACCATCATCACCTTCAGCCACGTTCCCCCGCACAAAGAACCATGATCCGACGCCGAGTACGCCAATTATCAGAACTACTGTGATGCCCCAGCACAGCTTGCAGTTGGTTCTCATTGACGTTTCCACTCCATTGCTTCTGCTTTAATTATAGCACGAGAATTATAGCACGAGGTAATCTCCAGGACCTATGGGTGCGGATGTGGGGGATGTTTGATGACTGGCCAAACATTGCCACGGTGGTCACCATGTGGTCACCAAACTCAAATTCAAGCTTGACCTACGTCGAGGCGTCGCACTAACCAATTGAAATTATATGTGAACTTGGAGCGGGCGATGAGATTCGAACTCACGACCCCAACCTTGGCAAGGTTGTGCTCTACCCCTGAGCTACGCCCGCTCGAGCGGCTGATATGGGTGGCATCAGCGGTGTGTATATGCGCCAACGCATTTTTGAATGCAAGGCGAAAAGGGCGCAAAAAGAAGGAAATGATCTGACTTGGTGACCGGCCCTCCAACAGGTTCACTATGACAGGTATTTATGGCGCTGACGTGGTGAAATCGGGCTCAGGCCTGTTTGCGATGCCCGTTTGCGATACGCGCTGCGAATGGTAGGAAGCGTCAACCTTATCTGACCGGACCACTGCCATGACGTTGCCCCTGCCCGCAGCTCCACTGACGCGCCATGATCTTCTGAATTATCTTGAAGCCTGCGGATTTGACGCATCGACAAAGGACCATCCGCCGCTGTTTACCGTTGAAGACAGTCAGGCTCTGCGGGGCGAGATTGAGGGCGGGCATACGAAGAATCTGTTTTTGAAGGACAAGAAGGGCCAATATTTCCTGCTTACCGCGCAGGAGGATACGCAGGTCAATTTGAAAACGCTGCACAAGCTGCTGGGCGGGTCGAGCCGATTTTCATTCGGCAGCGCCGAAATGCTGGAGCAGATGCTGGGCGTGCAACCGGGAGCGGTGACGGCGCTGGGGCTTATCAATGATCGCGATGGTCGGGTAAAATTCGCCATTGATCAGCGTCTGATGGCACACGACAAGATCAACTGTCACCCCCTGACGAATGACGCTACAACCACGCTTTTGTGCGATGATCTTGTTCAGTTTGCAAAGGCCTGCGGCCATGAGCCGCTGATTGTCGATCTGGCACAGGAAGTTTGACGCGTTGGGGTGTTGCAAATGGCGCTGACCAAGCCGACATGTAGGCCGACACGTCTGTGCTAGACGACCGCGATTTGAGGTGTAACGAATGAGTGACGATCACAACCCGTATGCGGGCGCCGCAAGTGGTGCTTATTCAACCGGCACGAAGGTGCAGGGCAGTACCACGATGGCTGCGCCGAAGCCCGTCAGTGCAGGTGCTGTTGAGACCGGCACCGTCAAGGATGTGACTACACAAAGCTTCATGGCCGACGTGATCGAAGCGTCCCGGCAAGGGCCGGTGGTTGTGGATTTCTGGGCACCCTGGTGCGGGCCGTGCAAACAACTAGGGCCGATCATCGAGAAGGTCGCAGCGCAAACCGCCGGGGTCACGCTATACAAGATGGATGTCGAGAAATATCCGGAAGTCTCTCAACAAATGGGAATTCAGTCGATCCCGGCGGTTGTCGCGTTTGTTGACGGCCGTCCGGCAGAAGCCTTTATGGGGGCCAAGCCGGAGAGTGAGGTACAGGCGTTTTTCGCCAAACTGGCTGCACAGGTGCCGGATGCACCGGGTGCGGAAATGGCGGCGGCGCTGGAAGAGGCTGACGCTCTGGCCGCGACCGGTGACCATGCCGGTGCGGCTGAATTGTACAGCGCCATTTTGGCCCGCGAACCTGGAAACATCGATGCCCTTGCAGGCCTTGGGCACTGTTATGTTGCCGTCGGCGAAGTGGAGACGGCGCAAAAGCTGATCGACAAGGTGCCCGAGGAGCACCGCGCCGAAGAGCCTCTAATTGCCCTGATGAAGTCTATAGCGCTTGCCCAGAAGGGGTTGGAGGCCGGAGAGCTTTCAACACTGGCGGCTGCGGTGGAAGCGGAGCCCGGCAATCATCAGGCACGGTTTGATTATGCGCTGGCGCTCAATGCCGAGGGAAACCGCGACGAGGCCGCCGAGCAGCTGATCAAGATCGTCCGCACGGCCCGGCAGTGGAAGGACGATGGTGCGCGGGCGCAGCTGCTGGAGTTTTTCGATTCGTGGGGAAATATGGACCCGGCGACACAATCGGGCCGCAGGGCCTTGTCGTCCGTGCTTTTTTCCTAAAGCCTGTGAACGAGTTTCAGGAGTTTGATTGTTGAGAGCCGGTAACGCCACATATACCAAACTTGAAGATTTGCCGGAGACGGTGCCGCTGTTTCCGTTATCGGGTGCCCTGCTGCTGCCGGCGGGCAATATGCCGCTCAATGTTTTTGAGCCGCGCTATCTGGCCATGGTTGAAGACGCGCTGGAAAATGACCGCATGATCGGCATGATCCAGCCGCGTTTTGACGGATTGACTGCGAAGCCCGACGAGACCGACGAACCGGATGAGCATCCGCCGCTTTGTGATGTTGGATGCATGGGGCGCATCACGGCCTTTCAGGAAACCGGTGATGGCCAGTTGATGATCAATCTTGCCGGGGTCAGCCGGTTTCGCGTGATGGAGGAAGGCGCGGGGGTCAACGGCTACCGGGTTGCGCGCGTGGCCGGGTTTGGCGACGATCTTGGCGACAGCACAGAGGCTGCAAAGGCGGTCGACCGTGACGGATTGCTGCGCACTTTCAAGCAGTTTCTGGAGGCCAATGACATGGAGGCTGACTGGGACGGCGTGCGTGAGGCGAGTACGGAAACGCTGGTCAACACACTTTCGATGATAAGTCCCTACGGCCCGGCCGAAAAGCAGGCTCTGCTCGAAGCACCGGACCTGAAAACCCGGGCGGAGACGCTGGTCGCCATCACCGAAATCATGCTGGCCCGTCGAGTCGGGCGATACGTCCAATACGCTGCAATAGGTATCTGAAATGAGCGATGCGCCCGTATTGGACCCGAAAATGTTGCAGTTGCTGGTTTGCCCGCAGACGAAGTTGCCACCTGGAATATGACGAGGCGGCGCAGGAACTGATATCCAAGAAGGCGAAGCTGGCTTACCCGGTGCGCGATGGTGTGCCGATCCTGTTGATTTCGGAAGCACGCCAACTGGAAGAGTGAAGCACTGGACGTCGCCCGGTCACCAATGCGACAAGAGACCAGCATCATCAGGAGCCATCGACTTGAGCGAAGACGTTAATCCAAATCCACCCAAACCTCCCCGCGATCTTGTTGATCCCGGCTTTCCCCCGCAAATTGCTGGGCGGCTATGCCCATTTTCGCAAGGACCGGCTGGAGCGCGAGCGCGAACGCTATCAGCAACTGGCTGAAACCGGGCAGAAGCCGGATACAATGATCATTGCCTGCTGCGATTCGCGTTCGGCACCGGAGACAATATTCGGTGCCGCGCCGGGTGAGATGTTCGTGGTGCGCAATGTTGCCAATATCATGCCGCCTTACGAAAGGGATGGCGACTATCACGGCACGTCGGCGGCGCTGGAATTTGCCGTCCAGGAATTGCGAGTCAAGCATATTGTCGTCATGGGTCATGGCCGCTGTGGCGGTATCGGCGCGTTTCGCCGTCAGATCACCAGGGAGGCGACCGAACCGCTTTCGCCCGGCGATTTTATCGGTAAATGGATTTCCCTGCTGGAGCCGGTTGCGGCGAAAATCGAACGCACCGGTGCCGAGACGGCCGAGCAACTGCAATACAAACTGGAGGAGGAGGGCATTCGCCAGTCGATTGAACACTTGAAGACCTTCCCCTGTGTGTCCATCTTGTTGGAACGCGAACAGATTGGATTGCACGGGGCCTGGTTCGATATTTCCACCGGCGAGTTGTGGACGATGGACGAAGAGACCGGGGCGTTCGAGAAGCCGTTTGAATGACTTGAGAGGGACGTGCGCAATTGGCCAAGCGGAAGCTCACCACCATATTTTGCGCTGATGCCGTGAAATACAGCGCCATGATGGCCGATGACGAGGACGCGACCCTGGAGCGTCTGCAGACCTATCGGGACATCATGCGGGATCAGTTCTCCCGATATGAGGGCCATGAAATCAACACCTGGGGCGATGCGATTATTGCCGAATTCGATTCTGTTGTTGAAGCGGTGCGCTGCGCGGTGGATATTCAGTCGGCTCTGGAATCGCGCAATAATCTGCTGCCGGTTGCCGAGCGATTGCGGTTTCGCATTGGCATCAATCTGGGCGACGTCATTCATCAGGGCGACAATATTTACGGCGACGGGGTCAATGTCGCCTCACGGCTGGAGGGGCGGGCCGAACCCGGGGGCATTATGGTGTCGAAATCGGTGCATGATTTTGCCGCGCGGCAGCTTGCCGTCGGGTTTGATTTTGCCGGCGAACAGGTGGCCAAGCCCGGCGAGGAGCCGATCGTCGGCTACAAGGTGCGTTTTCCGGGCCGCAATCGAACAGCAGAGAATATGGACGACGATGCGACAGTCGATGAGTTGACAAGCGATACGACCCGGCTGCGGGACGATGCCCGCACGCTTGCAGGCGATATCGGGTCGCTGCCGACGCTGGTGCGCTACAAGGACTGGTTTCTGGCGCAACCGCGCAAGGTGCGGCTTTCGGTCATGATGATCGGCTTCTTTTTTTCGATCAACGTCCTGTTCGGGGGCATCGCAACCCCGTGGTTCATTTTTCCGTCACTACCCTTTCTGACGGTCATCCTGCTCGGTCGTGGTGGCAAGAATTAGCGGTTGTGCTGGTCAGATCGCTTCGCCGTTCAGCAAGGCGGGGTTTTGGCCACTCCTGCCGGCGGCCTGATTGATGAAGCCTTTTTTCAGACCAGGCATGCGGTCGACAATGCCCAGACCGATGGTACGCAGCATGCGAAGCGGTCCAATGTCGTTGCTGAACAGGCGGTTGAGAACATCCGTCACGACGCCCATCTGCACCGTGTCGAAGCGGCGCCATCTTTCGTAACGTTCGAGCGCTGTCATCGAACCGATATCCAGTCCAAGCCGATCTGTTTCCACAATCACCTGCGCCAGCGCTGCGGCATCTTTGAAGCCGAGGTTGAGCCCCTGTCCGGCGATGGGATGAATGCCGTGGGCAGCATCACCAACCAGGGCGAAGCGCGGTTTGACGTAATCCCGCGCCAGGGTGAGGCCGAGGGGAAAGGCTTTGCGCGGACCGACCACCTCGATTTCACCAAGCTTGTGGCCAAAGCGCTGTTCCAGTTCCAGTTCGAAGGTGAAATCATCGGCCTTCATCAGCCGTTCGGCATTTTCGGTCGGTTCGGTCCAAACGAGCGAGGAGCGGTTACCGGTCAGCGGTAGTGTCGCGAACGGGCCGCCGGGCAGGAAATGCTCTTCGGCGCGCCCGTTGTGGGGACGCTCGTGGGCGACCGTGGTGACGATGCCCATCTGGTCGTAGCTCCAGTGCACCGTCTTGATGCCGGCCTGGTCGCGCAGGCCGGAACGGGCGCCGTCGGCTGCAATCAACAACCGGGTCCGGATGGTCTTGCCGGAGCCCAGGGTGACGGTGGAGGCAGGGTCATCGGTCTTGAACGCGGCGACGGTATCGCCAAATATCACGGTCACGCCGAGCGCTTTCGCCTTGGCGCGCAGAGCTTTCACCAACGCCCTGTTGGGCAGCATGTGGGCGAAGGGCTCTCCGTTTGCGTGTTCAATTCCCGCCTCACCGAATGTCAGGAAGACCGGGCGTACCGGATCAGATGTGCGGCTGTCGGTGACAATCATTTCGTTGATGGGCTGGGCGTCCTTGACCAGCTCCTGCCAGATGCCCAGCCGGTCCAGCATCCGGCTGGCAGCGGCGGCAATGGCGGAGGCGCGCTCGTCTTTGGAAATATCGTCTTCAGACGCCATATCCACCAGCACAACGTCGAGGTGGGGCGCTGATGCCTTGGTGGCCACGGCCACCGAGAGACCGACATAACCGCCACCGGCGATCAGGCAATCGGTTATTTTTTCCGCACCGGCCATTTCCGCCTCCATCGAATTGCGCTATCTGCGCCCGTCAGTTTTGTTAAAGTGACATCCACGTTACATATGGATATCCGGACCTTTCATGACCAGCCCTGACGACAAATTCTCCGCCGTTGACGAGCTTCTCGACATTCTCGACCTGGAAGTCTTGAACGCAACCTGTTTCGTGGTCGCAGCCCCAAGACGGGATGGCAACGGGTGTTTGGCGGCCAGGTGATCGGGCAGGCGCTGGTGGCGGCGCAGCGCACGGTGCCGGAAGACCGGCACGTGCATTCGCTGCATGGCTATTTCTTGCGGCCGGGCGACCCCGAGGTTCCGATCATCTATGAAGTCGACCGGATCCGCGATGGCGGCTCTTTCACCACCCGACGGGTGGTCGGCATTCAGCACGGCGAGGCGATTTTTTCCACTTCCGTGTCGTTTCAGATTGCCGAGGACGGTCTCGATTTTCACATGGAAATGCCCAAGCAGGCTGATCCTGAATCGCTGATAAGCGAGAAGGACCTGAAGGACAAATTCATGGCGTTCGCACCGGACAATGTGAAGGCTTACTGGAAACGGGAGCGGCCGATCGAGGTGCGGGCGACGTCGATTGAGCATTATGTTTCAGACCGCAAGCTGCCGCCCCCGCCGCCGCTCCCATCGGCGGCGCACTCCGGCAATCACTCACGTCAAGCGCCATTGGTTATCCGACGGCGTATGCTTTTCAGTCGCTCGTAACCACAGGAAGTCGTCATGGCCAAGAAGAAGGTCCTCGCCCTCGTAAAGATCCAGATCCCGGCCGGTCAGGCATCCCCGGCCCCGCCGGTGGGTACCGCACTCGGCCCCTACGGCGTGGCGATCATGGATTTCTGCAAGGACTACAACGCCCGCACCGAAGGTCAGCGGGGCAGCGTCGTGCCCGTCGAGATCACCATCTTCGAGGACAGGACGTTCAGCTTCATCCTCAAGACCCCACCGACGGCCGAACTGATCAAGAAGGCCGCCGGAATCGCCAAGGGAGCGGCCAACCCCAAGACGGACACCGCCGGTTCGATCACCGACGCCCAGGTGGCCGAGATCGCCGAGATCAAGATGCCCGACCTCAACGCCTACGACATGGACGCGGCCAAGCTCCAAGTCGCCGGCACCGCTCGGCAAATGGGTGTCGAGATCGTCTGAGATGTGACCGAGCCCGTTCGGGTTCGGCGCAAGCGTGCACGTGGGTCGGTCACCTCGCCCCCACCGCTGCCACACAGAGGGAGCCGCGAGGCGAAAGGAAGCAGCAATGGCAAAGGAAAGCGCTACGTCGACGCCGTCAAGAAATTCGACCGGGACCAGTTCCACAGTCCGTCCGAGGCGATTGCGGTACTGAAAAACCTGCCCGCCACCAAGTTCGACGAATCGGTGGATGTGGTCATCCGTCTCGGAGTGGATCCCCGCAAGGCGGACCAGATCGTCCGGGGCACCGTGGCTCTTCCGGCCGGGACCGGCAAGACGCTCCGCATAGCGGTGTTCGCCAAGGGCGAAGCAGCGACGGCGGCCAAGGATGCTGGAGCCGATCTGGTCGGAGCTGATGATCTCGTCGCCGAGGTCGAGGGCGGCATGCTCGACTTCGATCTCGCGATCGCCGCTCCGGACATGATGGCCCAGGTCGGCAAGCTGGGCCGGGTCCTCGGCCCTCGCGGGCTGATGCCAAACCCCAAGACTGGGACCGTGACGCCTGATGTGGCCAACGCCGTCGAGAAGTTCAAGGGTGGGACCGTCGAGTACCGCACCGATCGCTTCGCCAACGTGCACGTCTCCATCGGCAAGAAGAGCTTCGAGACCGAAGCGCTCCACCAGAACTTCCAGGCCCTGGTCGAGGAGCTGAACCGCGTCAGACCGGCCTCGGCCAAGGGTCGCTACATGAAGAAGGCGTCGGTGTCCTCCACCATGGGTCCTGGTATCAAGCTCGACCCCGCACGCCTCGAGGAGTAGGCGACGCGGTCAGGAGGAGATCTCCTGCGCCGCATCGGTCCACCGCACCGTTAGCCTTGGGCCCACAATCGAACGTTCTCGCCCAAGACCTCGGGTTCATCGCTTGCGATGTGAAGAGAGTTCGCAAGAGCTCTGGCCTGACGAGGCGGTTTGCAAAGCTCACCCCTTTGCTGGTCATGACCCATCAGGGAGTGACCGCCATCGGTGTGGTCGATGCGGATCGGCGAAACAGTCGAATCCCCATCAACCACTAGATGAACAAGGAGGTGGAATGAGTACCGAGAGCAAAGCAGCCAAAGGTCAAGGACGACCGGCGCGACCCGAGAAGGTTGCCGCCGTCGCCGAGATCAAAGCGCGCCTCACCGAGTCCGAAGTCGTCGTTCTGAGTGAATACCGCGGACTGTCGGTGTCGGATCTCGAAGAGTTGCGGACCAGCCTGCGATCTGCGGGTGGCCGCTACAGCATCTACAAGAACACACTGGCCCGAAGAGCGGCCACTGAGGCCGAGGTCGGTGACGAGTTCACCGGACTCCTCGACGGACCCACGGCGCTCACCTATACCGACGCTCCCCCCGATGTGACCGTCGATATCGTCTCGATCGCGAAAGCGATGAAGGACTTCAGCGCAACTCATGATGAGCTGGTGATCAAGGGTGGCCTGTTCGAGGGCCGCTACATCGATCCGGGTGAGATCAACCGTCTCGCCGAGGTCGAGCCACGGGACGTCCTGTTGAGCAAGCTCGCCGGTCTGATCGCTGCGCCCATGCAGCAGTTCGCCGGATTGCTCCAGGCGCTACCTCGGGACTTCGCCTACGGGCTCAAAGCCATGATCGAAAAGGGCGGAGCCGAGGGTGCACCGTCGTCAGCCCCCGCCGACACCGAAGAAGCCCCATCCACCGAAGCCGCCGAAGCGGTGGCCGAGGCCGAAGCATCCGAACCAACCGCCGACGCCGCCGAAGCGGTGGCCGAGGCCGAAGCATCCGAACCAATTACCGCGGAAGATCCCGCACCAGAGAACGAAGAGAGTGAGTAGCAATGTCCAAAGAAGAGATCCTCGATGCGATTGCGAACATGAGCGTGCTGGAGCTGTCCGAGCTCCTCACCGAGTTCGAAGAGAAGTTCGGCGTGACCGCCGCGGCCCCCATGGCGGTCGCTGCGGCGGCCGGCGGTGGCGAAGCCGCTGAGGCCGAAGAAGAGCAGACTGAGTTCGATGTCGTCCTTACCGGTGCGGGCGACAAGAAGATCCAGGTCATCAAGGCCGTCCGGGAGCTGACCAGCCTCGGGCTCAAGGAAGCCAAGGAGCTCGTGGAAGCAGCCCCCAAGGCTGTTGTCGAGGCTGCCAACAAGAACGACGCAGAGGCCGCCAAGACCAAGCTCGAAGATGCCGGCGCCTCGGTCGAACTGAAGTAACGCTCAGATCAGTGAGTAGGGGCGGCGCCTGCGGGCGTCGCCCATTGCGCGCCGTAGCATCACGCGAGCACCAGCAGGTCGGGTTGTAGTTCGCCTCGAGACGATGCCGAAGTCAGACATGGCGTAGTCTGATGGAATCGCGCCACTCGTCCGCCATAGAGGTGCGCCGCCAGCTCGGGATCGCCGTCGTACGGGTGGTGATCGGTGTGGACGAGTGGGGCTCTAACACCGACCCCTCCGAGGGCGACCGGGATGGGTGCGACCTTCATGAAGTTCGGCCGTGCCCCAGCAATGCAGATGACCCTCACGCCGGCCCCTAGGCGAACACGAGACGGCTGCCGAGGCGGCCGGCCCATGGTCGCATGACGTTGCGGGTGTCGATGATGAGGGGGGCGTTGAACGCGACGAGTTCGTAGTCGACGTTGGAGTGGTGGGTGGCGATGAGCACCGCGTCATAGGAAGCGATGGCATCCGCGGTCAACTCGATGCTCTTCAACCCGAGGTCGTATTTGCGGGTCGGCGCTGCAACCGGGACATGCGGATCGTGGTAGTCCACCTCCGCCCCCAGTTTCTGCAGCCGCTCGATGAGTTCGAAGGAAGGTGATTCTCGTTCGTCGGAAACGTTGGGCTTGTAGGCGAGTCCGAGCACGAGCACACGGCTCCTGCTCATCGCCTTGCCACGGTCGTTCATCGCATCGGCGAGCCGCTGGATCACATAGCGGGGCATCTCGGTGTTGACGACGCCGGCGAGCTCGATGAACTCAACCTGCTTGCCGACCTCGCGTGCCTTCCACGACAGGTAGAACGGATCGATCGGGATGCAGTGACCGCCCAGCCCTGGACCCGGGTAGAACGGCATGAACCCGAAAGGCTTCGTGCTGGCAGCTTCGATCACCTCCCACACATCGACACCGAGTTCGGTCAGGACGATCTTCATCTCGTTGACGAGGGCGATGTTCACCGACCGGAAGATGTTCTCGAGGAGTTTGGACGCTTCGGCAACCTCCGCGGCGGACACCCGCACAACCTCTTCGAAGCCCTTGTTGTAGACCGCTTCGGCCAAGTCACCGGAGCGTTGGTCGAGGCCGCCCACCAGTTTGGGGATGGCCTGTGACGTGGTGTCCTTGCGTCCCGGGTCCTCGCGTTCGGGTGAGTAGGCAACGAAGTAGTCCTCGCCAAGGGTCAGGCTCGGGTCCGCTTCGGCTTGGATGGCGCCGAGGAACTCCTCGCGGGTCGTGCCCGGATAGGTGGTCGACTCGAGAACGACGAGCTGGCCGGCCCGCAACGCTCGTCCGATATGGCGGCCGGTTTCGACCACGTAGCTCAGGTCGGGTTCGCGGTGTCCACCGATTGGTGTCGGCACGGCAACATGGATGACATCCACCTCAGCCAGGCGGGTCATGTCGGTCGTGGCGTCGAACCGGTTGCTGGCCGCCAGGTCGGCGAAGAGCGAGTCGTTGAGATGCCCGAGGTAGGACTCGCCTCGCTCCAGGTGGTCGATCTTGGCTTCGTCGACGTCGAACCCGAGAACGCTGAAGCCACCCGAGTGCATGTTCTCGCACAAGGGGAGCCCGACGTAGCCGAGACCGATCACGCCGATGGTTGCCTCGTTGGTGTCGATCAGCCGACCGAGAGTTTCAAACATCACTGTGCCTCCTGGGCATCATCGTGTACCGCCGTACCCATCGGCATGAGAACCGACAATCGCAGCTCTTCGGACCGAGGAGTCCATGGACTCTATCGCTGCGAATCGTTGGACTGCCCAGAGCGCCCGCGGATAGCTGCACTCATCGTGAGTATGCACGGACCACAATCGCTGTGATTCGTTGGTTCGTCAGACCGTAGTGCTGAGCTCCTCGATCGAGTCACTGTTGACTCGACATTCATCTTCGCCCGTGAGCAATTGGTCTTCGGCTGGGCTGGTCCCGGCTGGTTGGCCTTGGGTGTGGGTGATGCGGGGGTGTTGGCGGGCGTGGGCGTGTTCGTCGGTGGCGATGAGTTCTTCGTGAAGCTTCTCGCCCGGTCGTAGGCCGGTGTAGGTGATCTTGATGTCCCGGCCGGAGTGGGCGATCAGTCGTTTGGCCATGTCGACGATCCTGACCGGTTCGCCCATGTCCAGGATCATGATCTCGCCCGGGAGTCCGATGGCGCCTGATTGGAGGACCAGTCGGACCGCTTCGGGAATGGTCATGAAGTATCGGGTGACGTCCGGGTCGGTGACGGTGAGTGGCCCGCCGTTGGCGATCTGGTCCCTGAACGTCGGGAGGACCGATCCCCGGGAGCCCAGGACGTTGCCGAACCGAACGCTGACGTAGGGGAGGCCGGTGTCCTCGGCTGCTTTGGCGGTGTGGCGCTCGGCCATGAGTTTGGTGCGGCCGAGCACGCTGGTGGGGTTGGCCGCTTTGTCGGTGGAGACGTTCACGAACTTCTCGACACCGCTGGCTTTGGCTGCTTCCAGGAGGTTGTAGGTTCCGTTGACGTTGGTCTTCGTGCCTTCCTCGGGGTGGTTCTCCAGCAGGGTCAGGTGTTTGAGCGCAGCGGTGTGGAACACGACCTCGGGCCGGCACCTCTCGAACACCTGGTGGATCCGTGCGGCGTCTCTGATGTCGGCAACGATCAGATAAGGGGTATCCAACAGTGCTCGGCCCTCTATGGAGAACTGCACGCCGTGGAGAGCGGTTTCGTCACGGTCGAGCATGAACAGCTCGGCGGGGGCCAACCGGTGGAGTTGGCGGCACAGTTCGGATCCGATGGATCCCCCGGCGCCGGTGACCAGCACTCGTTTGCCGGTGATGTACGCGGTGATCGAGTCCAGGTCCACTTCGACCTCGGTACGGCCCAATAGATCGGCTTCGGTGAGCTCACGGATGTCTTGAACGCTGAGCATGCCCAACAACTCCGATGTGGACGGCAGGATACGCACGTCCAGATTGGCGGACCTCGCCGTCTCGTCGAGGTCGGCGATCAGAGCCGAATCGGCCGAGGGGACGGCGATCAGCAACGTGGACGCGTCGACCGCTTCTGCCACCCTGACCAGATCGTGGCGGCTGCCCATGACCGGCACGCCCATGATCTCGCGGCGGGCCTTCGTCTGTGAATCGTCCAACAGAGCGACGGGCACGTAGTCGGAGAGAGGATCCCGCAGCATCGCACGGATGATCTGTTCGCCACCTTCACCGGCACCGAACACAACGACCCGATACTTGCCGGGCTCGCGCGACGCATGCTTGAGGTGGCCGTCTCGAAACGCGCGGTACAGGAATCGTCCCCCGAACATCATCAACAGCGCGATGGGCAATGCGGCCGCCACAGCAAGGGTTGGAACCGGCCGGGCGAGAACGGCGAAGTTGGCAACCACGATCACGATCGCGGTCCCCAGCCAGACCTGGACGATGGCGACGATCTCTTCGGAGCTGCCTACCGGATACCGGCCGCTGTGGGTGCCCCTGATCGTGCTCCAACAGAGATGTGAGGTGAGCCCGATGACGAGGAGAAACGTGATCCGGTCCCAGTCGGGTGCGGTATCGGCGACCGAATAGCGAAGAGCGGACGCCAGCCCTATGGCGAGAATCCAGGCCAATGAATCATTGGCCAGGCGTGCGATGTCTTTTCCGAGTCTGTTCCCCTGCACCGTCTTCACAATGGGCCAGTCGGCCCATGACGGCGCCGACCAAGAGGTTTGAGCCGGAAATCGCGAACACGACCGCACGAAGATGGCCGAATCGGTGGCGAGAAGCTCCCGGGCAGCGCCCGCCGGTCGCGCCTACGCTTCCAGAGTGCACGGCGTCGAATCGATTGTGGAACGGCTGACACTCGAACAGAAGTGTCGGCTGATCGCGGGGGAGACCAATTGGCGAACTCCAGCGATCCAAGAGCTGGGGGTCCCTCAACTGAAGATGAGCGACGGTCCCTCGGGGGTCCGTGGCGAACAGTTGGGGGAGGAGGGTTCGGCTGGTGTGTCGGTACCGGCCGGTATCGCGTTGGGCGCATCGTGGGATCCGGAGCTGCTGGCCTCGATCGGTGACCTGCTCGGCACCGAGGCGGTCCGCAAGTCGGCCCATGTCCTGCTCGGCCCCACGATCAATCTGCACCGCACGCCGGTGGGAGGCCGTACCTTCGAGTGCTACAGCGAGGACCCCGAGCTCAGCGGCAGGCTCGCGGCCAGCTACATCCGCGGGGTACAGGCGCACGGGGTGGCGGTCACGCCGAAACACTTCGTTGGCAACGACACCGAGATCGAGCGCCGAACCGTGGACGTCCGAATCGATCCTCGCACGCTGCGCGAGCTGTACCTACGCCCGTTCGAACTAGCCGTTAAGCACGGCGGGGCCTGGGGGATCATGAGCTCCTACAACCGACTCGACGGCGAGTTCGCGGCCGAGAACCGCTGGCTGCTGACCGATGTCTTGCGTGACGAGTGGGGATTCGACGGTTTTGTGGTCTCGGACTGGCACGGCCTCCACGACGGGGCGGGCGGCATCCGGGCCGGCTTGAGCGTGGAGATGCCGGGTCCACCCCTCGCCTACGGCGCAGTGTTGCAGCAGGCTGTCGCATCGGGAGAGGTCGACGAGGCCGACATCGATGCGGCGGTGCGTGACGTGTTGAGGGCGATCGAACGTACGTCCGCCGCCTCCCGGCCGGCGTCGGTTCCCGAACGCTCGGTGGACGATCCCGCCGAGCGCCGATTGACGCGGACGGCGGCGATCGCCGGAACCGTGCTCCTGCGCAACGACCTCGTGCCGTCCATAGGCCGCCCAGTGTTGCCCCTCGACGGCAGCTCGCTGACCTCGGTGGCTGTGATCGGGCCGAACGCGATCATCGATCGGAGCATGGGCGGCGGCTCCACCAGCCTCAAACCCTTCTTCAACAGGTCGCTCCTCGAGGCGATCGGCGACCGACTGCCCGATGCGACGATCCACTTCGCCCAGGGCACCCGCACCGACCGATTGACGCCGATCGTCCACGCCGAGCAACTCCGTACCGACGGCGGCGAACCGGGTCTCAGCGTGGAGTACTTCAACGGGACGGACTGGTCAGCCCCCGCCGAGTCGAGCACCACCGCCGGCTCTTCACTTCTGCGTTTCTTCGGCAGCACACCGGTCGGGATCGACCCGCAGGCCTTCGGGGTACGAGCCAGTGGCACCTTCATTCCCGCCGTCCACGGGCCGCATGTGTTCGGTGTCGTGTCGACCGGTCGGGTCGAGGCTGTGGTCACACCAGAGGGTGGCGATCCGATCGTCGTCGTCGACGACCCTGAAAATAGGCTGCCCCGCAGCAAGGAGTTCTTCGGTTTCGGCAGCGTCGAGGTCCTCTCTACGATCGACTGTGTCGCCGGCCAACCCGTCGCCATTTCCATAAGGTGGTCCAGCATCGAGGCCAAGGGATTCGCCGCCTTCCGGCTCGGGATCCGTCCGCCGGAGGTCGCCGACCTGATCGCCGAGGCGGTCGATCTCTCAGCCTCGTGCGACGCCGCCATCGTGATGGTCGGCACCGACGACGAATGGGAGACCGAAGGGTTCGACCGCACGACGATGGATCTTCCCGGCGACCAGAACGAACTCGTCAGGCGGGTGGTCGCCGCCAACCCGGCCACGGCGGTCATAGTGAACGCCGGCTCTCCGGTCACGATGAACTGGGCCGATGGCGGCGAGGGTTCGGCGCCGGCGGTGCTGACACCGTTCTTCGGCGGCCAGGAACAGGCCGAAGCGCTCATCGAGGTTGTGCTCGGCGAGGCCGACCCCGGCGGACGCCTGCCGATCACCTACCCCAAACGCCTGGAGGACACACCGGCCTTCCTCCACCACCGGCCCGATTATGACTCGACCGGCGCCCCCACTCAGCGCTATGGCGAGGGCCAGTTCATCGGCTACCGCTGGTATGACGCCTGCGGGATCGAGCCCCGCTTTCCGTTCGGCCATGGGCTCAGCTACGGAGAGGCGGAATGGGGCGAGCCCACCGTTGCCGAACGGGCGGGCGGGTACGAGGTCTCGCTCCCGGTCGATTCGGTGGGAGAACGGCCGGTGACCGTCGTGGTGCAAGGTTTTGTTGCGCCGGTCGACCCCGGTCAGGTTCGACCCCCGAAGGAGCTGAAGGCGTGGACCAAAGCCCTGTTGCAACCGGGCGAGACCGCCCGGCTGACCGTGACCTTCGGCCCCGACGCCTTCCACCACTGGGACACCGCTACCAACGACTGGATGGTCGATGCAGGGGACTACGACCTGGTGATCGCCCGTTCGGCCACAGACGAACACCGCCGCACACGGGTCACGATCGCCGGCTGAGAACCCGGTGGGGATCGTCTTCGGTCTTGCGACCTCACTCTCGATCGGACTCTCGGATCTGTTCGGCCGGAGGGTCGTGCACCGTCAAGGACCGTTGACCGCCGGCGTCACGATGCAGCTGGTCGCCATCGCCACCTCCGCCGCGGTCGTGCTCGTCGGAGCCGACCTTTTCCGCATGTCCGACGCCGTCGTCGGACTGCTGTCCGGTGTGGGTCTCGGCGCTGGACTCGGGTGCTACCTCGCAGGGCTGAACCGCGCTTCTTCGGCTGTTGTCGCACCGCCGGTCGCAACGCTCAGCGCCGTCATCCCGCTGACCTACTCCGTTCTCAGGGGAGCCTCGCCGTCGGTCCTCGCGTGGGTCGGGGCGGCGGTGTGCATCGTCGGGATCGGTTTGGTCACCGCCGGTGGAGGTCCGTCCGAATCACTAGCGACCGGGCTCCGCTGGGGCCTGGCATCCGGACTGGGCTACGGGTTCGGGCTCAGCGTGATCCTCGAAGCCAGCGACGACGGCGGGTCGTGGCCGGCGATCTTCCAGAGGATCAGCGCCTTCGGTCTCCTGGCGGTCGCCGCCGGCGCCAACGGCGCCGCCCTGTGGCCCCGCCCGACGCTGCGCCTCTGGGCGCTGGCGGCGGGAATCATGGCCGGGCTGTCCACGGTGTTCTACCTGCTCGGTGCGGCCGTCGACGAGCCGTCGACCGTGGTGACCGCATCGCTCTTCCCGGCGATGTCAGTGCTGGTCGGCCGGTCCGTGTACGGCGACAGCGTCAGGCCACCGCAGGCGATCGGCGTGGCCGTGGTGATCCTGGGCGTCATCGCTGTCGCAGCGGGTTGATGCGACCGGTTGACCGGTTTGATCGGGCCACGTGCTCGCTCCCGGGGAGTGGGGACGGCGACCATCCTTGACAACCCGGCCTCGGCTTGTTCTAATCTCGGCGCGTAGATTGTGCCGCGTAGATTGCCCCAGATTTCTGCAGGTGTTGGTTTGTTCCGCCCCGCGGCTCTAGCATTGACCCCAGTCGTGCCCGCTTCGTTGACCCCTCGCAACTGGAAAAATCGGTTTCAAGCTCTTCGGCGCGCAGCGATTCCTCGTCCCTCGGCCTCATAAGCGCTTAACCCAGGTGGTGACCCTTGCCTGCACGTACCGTTGCTCGCGACCGCTATTCGTTCGGAAAACTGGACGAGGTGCTCCCTCTCCCAGACCTCATCTCCATCCAGAAACACTCCTTCGAGTACTTCCTCAAAGAGGGCCTGTCGAACGCGTTCCGTGACATCTCACCGATCCGGGACTTCACCGAGACCCTCCACCTCGAACTCGAGTTCGATCCCGAGGACGAGGACCTCAAACCGATCCCGAAGTACTCGGTCGAGGAATGCCGCGAGAAGGACATGACCTACGCCGCACCGATCTTCGTGCGGGCCCGGTTCATCAACGCCAACACCGGCGAGATCAAAGAGCAGACCGTCTTCATGGGCGATTTCCCGATGATGACCGACAAGGGCACCTTCATCATCAACGGAACCGAACGGGTCGTCGTCTCCCAGCTCGTCCGCTCACCGGGCGTCATCTTCCAGCCCGGCGAACGGTTCCGGCTCCGGAACCTCGCCAAACACCAGATGGTCACCGGCACGATCCACCCTTACCGCGGCGAGTGGATCGAATTCGATGTGGAACACAAGACCGGCAAGTACCCCACCGCCGGCGTGCGGGTTGCCCGCAAACGCCGCCTGCCGATCTTCACCTTCCTGCGGGCACTCGGGCTCGACGAGGCCAACGCACCCGGTTTCCTCGAGGCCTTCGTCGACCACTTCGACTTCCTCGACGGCCAATGGGAGAAGGAAAAGGACACCGCACCCACCCAAGAAGAGTCCCTGATCGAGATCTACAAGCGGGCCCGGCCGGGCGAGCCACAGACCCTCGAGGCAGCGAGGAGCTACCTTCGCAATGCCTTCTTCGAGAGCCGCCGGTACGACCTGTCCCGGGTCGGCCGTTACAAGCTGAACCGAAAGCTCGGGCCCGAGATCGCCAAGCTGATCGAGCTGTTCCCGATGATCGCCGGCCTTGTGGAGCTTCCCGAGGAGGACCAGTCGGTACTGTCGCCGATCGAGGTCGTCGCCGCCTCCACCTACCTGTTGCATCTGATGCAGGCCGAACCCGGCTATCGCCTCGACGACCAGGACCACTTCGCCAACCGCCGGGTCCGTTCGGTCGGCGAGCTGATCCAGAACCAGGTCCGCATCGGCCTGTCCCGCATGGAAAGGGTCGTGCGCGAACGCATGACCACCCAGGACGTGGAGGCGATCACCCCCCAGACGCTGATCAACATCCGTCCGGTCGTAGCCGCCATCAAGGAGTTCTTCGGAACCTCCCAGCTGTCCCAGTTCATGGACCAGGTCAACCCGCTGTCGGGACTCACCCACCGCCGCCGGCTCTCCGCCCTCGGCCCTGGCGGGCTCAGCCGGGACCGGGCCGGCTTCGAGGTGCGAGACGTGCACTTCAGCCACTACGGCCGCATGTGCCCGATCGAGACCCCCGAAGGCCCCAACATCGGCCTGATCGGCTACCTGTCGAGTTACGCCAGGGTCAACGAGTTCGGCTTCCTCGAGACGCCCTACCGGGAGGTCAAGAACGGCAAGGTCACCGACACGATCCGGTTCATGACCGCCGACGAGGAAGAGGAATACATCGTCGCCCAGGCCAACGCGGCCCTGAACCCCGACGGCAGCTTCTCCGCCGACCGGGTGCTGGTGCGTCGCTCGCCTCAGGCTGCGTCGCTGCACGACCTCAAACTCCAGCTCGAACGTGACATCTTCTTCGGTGCGACCACCGAGATCTCATCGGTGCCACCCGCCGAAGTCCAGCTGATGGACGTCTCGCCCAAGCAGATCGTCTCGATCGGGACCGGGCTCATCCCCTTCCTCGAGCACGACGACGCCAACCGTGCCCTGATGGGCGCCAACATGCAGCGGCAGGCCGTTCCGCTCCTCACCCCCGAAGCGCCCTACATCGGGACCGGAATCGAAGGTAGAGCTGCGGTCGACGCCGCGGACACGATCTCGGCCGACGAGGACGGCGTGGTCGTCGACGTCGACGGCCGGGAACTGATCGTCGACTACAAGACCAAGGGCCGCACGGTCTACCGGCTGTTGAAATTCCGGCGCTCGAACCAGGATTCGTGCATCAACCAGAGGCTGCGGGTCGGGCCCGGTGACACCTTCAAGAAGGGCACCCTGCTCGCCGACGGACCATCCACCGACAACGGAGAGTTGGCGCTCGGCAAGAACCTCGTCGTCGCCTTCATGCCGTGGGAGGGCTACAACTTCGAAGATGCGATCATCCTCAACGAGCGACTGGTCAAAGACGACGTCCTGACGAGCATCCACATCCACGAACACGAGATCGACGCCCGAGACACCAAACTCGGCCCCGAGGAGATCACGCGGGACATCCCCAACCTCAGCGACGACATCCTCGCCGACCTCGACGAACGAGGGATCGTGCGGGTCGGTGCCGACGTCGGACCCGGCGACGTGCTGGTCGGCAAGGTGACCCCCAAGGGTGAGACCGAACTCACCCCCGAGGAACGCCTGCTGCGGGCCATCTTCGGCGAGAAGGCCCGAGAGGTGCGAGACACCAGTCTCAAAGTGCCCCACGGTGAGACCGGAAAGGTCATCGACGTCAAGGTCTTCCACCGCGACGACAGCCACGAACTGCCGCCCGGTGTCAATCAACTCGTGCGCGTCTACGTCGCCCAGAAACGCAAGATCTCCGTGGGCGACAAGCTCGCCGGCCGCCACGGCAACAAAGGTGTGATCTCCAAGATCCTGCCGACCGAGGACATGCCCTACATGGCCGACGGCACCCCGGTCGACATCATCCTCAACCCGCTCGGCGTACCGTCCCGCATGAACGTCGGACAGGTGCTGGAGAGCCACCTCGGCTACGCCGCCCGATGGGGGTGGAACGTCGACGGTGAAGTCGTCGGAAAGGCTCCGATCCGGGGTACGGAGAACAAGACCCGTCCCTTCACGACCCCGTCCACGCTCGTTGCCACCCCGGTGTTCGACGGCGCCAAATGGGACGAGACCGAACTGAGCGGTGACAAACCGACGATCCAGAAGATCTTCGAGAATCTCAACCCCGAGGGCCCCAACGGTCAGCGGCTGATCGGAACCGACGGCAAGGCGCTCCTGTACGACGGTCGCACCGGCGAGACCTACGACAACCCGATCACGGTCGGCATCATGTACATCCTGAAGCTGAGCCACCTCGTCGACGACAAGATCCACGCCCGCTCCACCGGCCCGTACTCGATGATCACCCAGCAGCCCCTCGGCGGTAAGGCCCAGTTTGGTGGCCAGCGGTTCGGCGAGATGGAGGTGTGGGCGCTCGAGGCCTACGGGGCTGCCTATTGCCTCCAGGAACTCCTCACCGTCAAGTCCGACGATGTGCTGGGCCGGGTCAAGGTCTACGAGGCGATCGTCAAGGGCGAGAACATCCCCGAGCCCGGTATCCCCGAATCGTTCAAGGTGCTGATCAAGGAGATGCAGGCGTTGTGCCTCAACGTCGAGGTGCTCTCCAAGGACGGCAGTGAGATCGAGATGAGGGAACTGGACGACGAGTTGTTCCGAATCCCCGAAGAACTCGGTATCGACCTGAGCCGCCCCGAACGAGGTTCGGACGAAGAAGACGCCGCCCGCGCCGCTGCCCGGGCCGGCGGAAACCGCTGATAACGCAACGATCGAAAAGGACTCTCAATGCTCGACGTAAACGATTTCGATCAGCTCAAGATCGGCTTGGCCACCGCGGACTCGATCCGCATGTGGTCCAACGGTGAGGTCAAGAAGCCCGAAACCATCAACTACCGCACCCTGAAACCCGAGAAGGACGGCCTCTTCTGCGAGAAGATCTTCGGTCCGACCAAGGACTGGGAGTGCGCCTGCGGCAAGTACAAGCGCGTCCGCTTCAAGGGCATCATCTGCGAGCGCTGCGGCGTGGAGGTGACCCGGTCCAAGGTCCGCCGCGAACGCATGGGTCACATCGAACTCGCCGCCCCCTGCGTCCACATCTGGTATCTCCGAGGAACCCGCTCGTGGCTGGCCTACCTGCTCATGGGAACCGAACCCCGCGAGGAGTTGAAGGCCAAGCAGCTCGAGAAGGTGATCTACTTCGCCGCCAGCCTCGTCACCGAGGTCCACGAGGACAAGCGGGACGCCGACCTCGACAGCCTCGAAGCCGAGGTGATCGGTGACCGCGAGGTCATCGTCAAGGAGATGGAGCTCGAACTCGCCAGGGAGCACGAGTCCTTCGAGGCCGAGGTCGCCCAGATGGAAACCGACGGCGCCAAGGACTCCGAGATCCGCGCTCGCCAGAGGGCCTTCGACAAGGAATTGACCGCCGTACGCGACCAGTACGAATCCGAACTCGACATGCTCGACCAGGCGTGGGACACCTTCAAGGGCGTTTTCGCCCGCCAGATCATCGAAGACGAAGCCCTGTGGCGTGAGATGAAGGACCGCTGGGAGGACTACTTCGAAGGTGGCATGGGAGCCGACGCGATCGCTCAATTGATCGAACGCATCGATTTCGACGAGGAAGAGGTGAAGCTCCGGAATGCGATCGACCCTCCCGAGGGGCAGAAGCCGCTGAGTGCCCAACGCCGGCAGAAGGCGATCAAACGTCTCAAGATCGTGGCCGCGTTCAACCGCCGTGACGAGAACGGCAGGCGCCAGAACGATCCGCGGGCGATGATCCTCGACGTCGTGCCGGTGATCCCGCCCGAGCTCCGCCCGATGGTGCAGCTCGACGGTGGCCGTTTCGCCACCTCGGACCTGAACGACCTGTACCGACGGGTCATCAACCGGAACAACCGCCTCAAGCGGCTGCTCGACCTCGGCGCTCCGGAGATCATCGTCAACAACGAAAAGCGCATGCTCCAAGAAGCGGTCGACGCCCTGTTCGACAACGGACGACGCGGTCGCCCGGTCACCGGGCCGGGAAATCGACCGCTCAAGAGCCTGTCGGACATGCTCAAGGGGAAACAGGGCCGTTTCCGTCAGAACCTCCTCGGCAAACGCGTCGACTACTCGGGACGTTCGGTCATCGTGATCGGACCGACCCTGAAGTTCCATCAGTGCGGCCTGCCCAAGATCATGGCCCTCGAGCTGTTCAAGCCCTTCGTGATGAAACGACTGGTCGACGAGCAACTCGCCCAGAACATCAAGTCGGCCAAACGGATGGTCGAACGCCGACGCCCCCAGGTGTGGGAGGTCCTCGAAGAGGTCATCCAGGAGCACCCGGTCATGCTGAACCGGGCACCAACGCTGCATCGCCTGGGCATCCAGGCCTTCGAACCGGTGCTGGTGGAAGGCAAGGCGATCCAGATCCACCCGCTGGTCTGCACCGCCTTCAACGCCGACTTCGACGGTGACCAGATGGCGGTACATCTGCCGCTCAGCGCCGAAGCCCAGTCCGAAGCCCGGGTCCTCATGCTCAGCGCCAACAACGTCCTGAGCCCGGCCCACGGTCGGCCGCTGGTGACGCCCACCCAAGACATGGTGATCGGCTGCTTCTATCTCACCGAGGGCGTCGAGGCCGCCGAGGGCGCTCCCCGCCACGTCTACCGAGAGGTCGCTCAGGTCGAGCGGGCATACGAGTCCGGCGTCATCGGCCTGCACGATCCGATCGAGGTGCGAATCCCCAAGCTGATCGCCACGCCGGCGAACGGGTCGGCTGCGACCTATCACAAGACGACGGCCGGTCGGGTGTTCTTCAACGAGGCACTCCCCGAGGACTTCGAGTTCGTGAATCACCCGGTTCGAAAGAAGGACATCGGTGTCATCGTGGACGAGCTCGCCTCGGGCTACGACAAGAAGACGGTCGCCCGATCCCTCGATGCGATCAAGGATCTTGCGTTCCACTTCGCCGGCCGTTCGGGATTGACGGTCAGTATCGACGACGTACAGACGCCGTCGGAGAAGAGGGCCATCCTCGACGAACACGAAAAGCTCGCCGAAAAGATCGAAACCCAGTTCCGACGGGGCGTGATCACCGACGGCGAACGTCGGCAGAGCGAGGTCGAGGTCTGGACGACCGCCACGAACAAGGTCAAGGATGCCATGGAGGCGAACCTGAAGAAGAAGCGGTTCAACCCGATCGACATGATGGTTGGTTCCGGAGCTCGGGGCAACATCATGCAGGTCCGCCAGATCGCCGGCATGCGTGGGCTCGTCGCCAACCCCCGCGGCGACATGATCCCCCGGCCGATCAAGAGCAACTTCCGTGAAGGCCTCACGATGTTGGAGTACTTCATCTCCACTCCCGGTGCCAGGAAAGGCCTCGTCGACACCGCACTTCGCACCGCCGACTCGGGCTACCTGACTCGGCGTCTCGTGGATGTCGCCCAGGAAGTGATCATCAACGATGTGGACCCGTTCGCCGATGGCCGGCCGGTTCGCGGGTTGGTCCTCGACGACATCAAGCCCGACGGGTACTACCACCGGGAAACCGGCGAGAAGGTCTCGCCGATCGACGAGAACGCCCGCATGGTGCGCACCTACGTCGAGACCAGACTCTACAGTCGGGTCCTCGCCGACGACGTCGAACTCACCGACGGCACCAAGATACCGCGCGGCACGATGGTCGATGAGGAGCGGATGACCGCTCTTCGCGACGATCCCAACGTCACCTCGGTGCGGGTGCTGTCGCCTCTGACCGACGACTCTCCAACCGGGATCACCGCCGCCAGCTACGGCATGAGCCTCGCCACGGCGAAGATGATCGAGGTGGGCGAAGCGGTCGGGGTGATCGCAGCCCAATCGATCGGTGAACCGGGCACCCAGCTCACCATGAGGACGTTCCATACCGGCGGTGTCGCCGGAGGCACCGACATCGCCGGCGGACTCCCGCGGGTCGTCGAGCTGTTCGAGGCCCGTACCCCCAAAGGAGCCGCCACGCTGGCGACCCGCTCGGGCGTGGTCCGAATCGCCGAGGACGACGGCCAGAGCAACAGCATCACCGTCATCACCGATGACGGCGAAGAGGATCACTACACCGTGCCGCTGGCGGCCCGGCTCGAGGTTGTCGACGGACAGGAGATCGAAGCAGGTGATCCGATCGTCGACGGCCCCCGCGATCCCAAGGAACTGCTGGAGATCCGAGGGATTCGAGAGACTCAGCAGTACCTGGTCGAGGAGGTCCAGAAGGTCTATCGCGATCAGGGGGTCAGCATTCACGACAAGCACATCGAGCTGATCGTGCGGCAGATGACCCGCCGCGTCGGCATCACCGATGCGGGCGAATCCGACTTCCTGCCCGGAGAACGCGTCGATCAGTGGCAGTTCCAGGCGGTCAATCGCCGGATGGTGGCCGAAGGCCTCAAACCCGCTCAGGGCCGGCCCGAGATCATGGGGATCACCAAAGCCTCGCTCGCCACCGATTCGTGGCTGTCCGCAGCCTCGTTCCAGGAGACCACCCGGGTCCTCACCGAGGCTGCCATCGAGGGTCGGTCGGACTCGATGGTGGGCTTGAAGGAGAACATCATCATCGGCAAACTGATCCCCGCCGGCACCGGTCTGATGCGTCACCGCAACGTGGGCATCGACGCACCGGAGCATCGCCCGATGGAGTTCTACACCTCCGAGCAGGATGATGTGTCGGATTTCCTGGCCGCCAAGAACCGCGAGGTCGAAGGCGCAGACCTCCCCGTTCGTCGACCGGATCGGTTGATCCCACACCACTCCTGCCCGTGAGCCCCTGGATCGGAGGCCGGCGATCATACGTCGCCGGCCTCGGTCGGTCCTGGGCGCTCCCTGGAGCCCGATGTGACGTCCATCGCATCGGCTGACGTACTCTCTCACCATGCCCCGTCGGCCCTACCTGTCGTCTCGTCTGCAAGGATTCGGCACCACGATCTTCTCGGAGATGTCCGCCCTGGCAGCCCGAACCGGCGCGCTCAACCTCGGTCAGGGCTATCCGGATTCCGACGGTCCCGACGAGGTCAAACAAGCCGCCATCGATGCGATCTTCGCCGGAGTCAATCAGTACCCACCGGGACCGGGGACCATGGATCTTCGCACCGCGGTCGCCGAGCACCAGAAACGGTTCTACGACTTCGATCCGGACCCCAACGACGAGGTCCTGATCACCGCCGGAGCCACCGAAGCCCTCGCCGCCAGCCTGCTCGGCCTGTGCGAAACCGGGGACGAAGTGGTCGCCTTCGATCCGACGTATGACTCCTATGCAGCCGGGATCGCCATGGCCGGCGCAGTCCTCAAACCGGTCGTGCTCCGGCCCGAGGCCGACGGGACTTTCGGCTTCGACGACGACGAACTGAGACGGGCGTTCACGTCGAGAACCCGACTGATCCTCCTCAACACCCCCCACAATCCGACCGGCAAGGTGTTCACTCCATCGGAGCTCCAGCTCATCGCCGAACTGTGCCAGGAACGCGACGTGATCGCCGTGACCGACGAGGTGTACGAGCACATCGCATTCGACAGCGCTCACATCCCGTTGGCGTGTCTGCCCGGCATGTGGGACCGGACACTGACGATCAGTTCGGCAGGCAAGACGTTCAGCTTCACCGGGTGGAAGATCGGATGGGCCACCGGCCCGGCGCCGCTCGTGTCGGCGGTGAGGACCGCCAAACAGTTCCTGACCTACGTCAATGGCGCCCCCTTCCAGCCCGCCATCGCCGTCGGGTTGCGGTTGGGCAACGACTACTTCGACAACCTGGCGATCGAGATGGAGGCCAAGAAGAACCTCCTGTGCGAAAAGCTCGAAAAGGCCGGTTTCGACGTGCTCGAACCGGAGGGGACCTACTTTGCCACCGCCGACATCTCCCCCGTCACCTCCAAGAAGAGTGTCGAATTCTGCATGGCCCTGCCCGAGGAGGCCGGTGTGGTAGCGGTGCCGTGTTCGGTGTTCTACTCCGACGACCGGATGGGCCAGACCCACATCCGGTTCTGTTTCGCCAAGTCCGACGCATTCCTCGCAGAAGCCGGCGACAGGATGATCGCCGCCTACGGCTGAGCCCCGAGCCGGCTTTTCGAGCGCCGATCATCGGTGGTGAATCTCGATGCACGCAGCCAAGAAACGCGACCGCGCAGAGTTCACCCGCTCGGCCACATTTGCGAGTGGTGTTGCATTGGTCACAGTCGACATCCTGTGGAAGACTGACCGCTGAGCGGTGTAACCGATGTCACCGACAATGACCGACGAAGGGAAATCATGCGGATCCAGATGAATGTGAACGGCAGTGACCGTTCCGCCGATGTCGAACCACGCACGCTGCTGGTTCACTTCCTGCGAGAGGACCTCGGGCTGACCGGCACCAACGTGGGTTGTGACACCTCGTCGTGCGGCGCCTGCACCGTCCACGTGAACGGCGAGTCGGTCAAGGCCTGCACGATGCTTGCCGTCCAGGCCGACGGCGAGAGCCTGACCACGATTGAAGGCCTCGCCACCAACGGCGAGATGCACCCGATGCAGCAGAGCTTCATGGACAACCACGGCCTCCAGTGCGGCTACTGCACACCGGGCATGGTCATGGCCAGCGTGTCGCTGCTGGCGGAGAATCCGCACCCGACCGAAGCCCAAGTCCGTGAAGGCCTGGAGGGGAACCTCTGCCGTTGCACCGGATACCACAACATCGTCAAAGCCGTCCTGGCCGCGGCCGGATGAGGAGGACATCATGACTGCCGTAGTAGGAACCCGACAACTTCGCAAAGAAGACCCCAAGCTGCTCACCGGCGAGGGCAAATACGTCGACGACATTCAGGCCGTCGGCCAGCTGTGGATGGGCATGGTGCGATCACCGTATGCCCATGCCACGATCAACGGCATCGAGACAGCTTCGGCGGCGGCCATGCCCGGCGTCCACACGGTCTACACCGGTGCCGAACTCGCAGAGATGAATCTGTGGGCCGCACCGTTGCCATGCGCATGGCCGGTCACCGATGACATGGTCAACCCGCCCCATTACCCGACCGCGACCACCGAGGTCCACCACGTCGGAGAGATCGTTGCCGTCGTCCTGGCCGAGACCCGCTATCAGGCGGTCGACGCAGCCGAACTCGTCGACGTCGACTACACGCCGCTCCCGGCGGTGGCCAGCATCGACGATGCGGTGGCCGATCAGAGGAAAGCTCACTCCGACCTGCCGACCAACAAGGCCTACAGCTGGGCGCTCGAACCCAACCCCGACGGTGTCAACGCCGCATTTGCCGACGCCACTCATGTCGTGACCGGTGAGTTCGTCCAGCAGCGTTTGATCCCTTCCGCGATGGAACCGCGGGGTGTCCTGGCCATCCCTTCGCCCGCCGGCGGCGAGATCACCCTCTACTCCGCCACCCAGGTGCCGCACATACTCAAGGTGATGATCGCGGCCACCACCGGTATTTCGGAGGCCAAGCTCCGGATCATCGCCCCGGCGGTGGGAGGTGGGTTCGGTGCCAAACTCAACGTGAACCCCGACGAGCTACTCGCCGTCACGTTGGCCAACAAGCTTGGCCGCCCGGTCCGCTGGACCGAAACCCGCTCCGAGGCGGCGTTCTCCACCCATCAGGGCAGGGGCCAGCACCAGAAGATCGAGGTTGCCGCCGACGCCGACGGCAAGATCCAGGGCGTTCGGGTGCATCTCGACGCCGACATGGGCGCCTACATGATGCTGATCACCCCCGGTGTTCCGCTGCTGGGGAGCTTCCTCTACACCGGTGTCTACGACGTGCCGGCCTTCGGCTTCACCTGCGACGGCTACTTCACCAACCTCACCCCGACCGACGCCTACCGCGGCGCCGGTCGACCGGAGGCGTCCTACGCCATCGAGCGGGCCATGGACATGCTGGCCCGCAAGGTGGGGGTCACCCCTGAGGAGATCCGCCGCCGCAACTATCTCGGCGGCGGCGGCAGCTTCGAGAATCTCGAGACGGCGTCCACGCTGGTGTTCGACAGCGGCAACTACAGCCCCAACCTCGACATGGCGTTGGACATGGCCAAACTGAGCGACCTCAGAGCTGAACAGCAGCGCCGCCGTGATGCCGGCGAGACCAAACAGCTGGGAATCGGCCTCTGCACCTACGTGGAGATCTGTGGGCTGGCCCCCAGCCGGGCGTTGGCAGGCTTGAACTACGGCGCCGGCGGATGGGAAGCCGGCACCGTTCGGCTCCTGCCCACCGGCAAGGTCGAGGTTGTCACCGGTTCGACCCCTCACGGTCAGGGCCACGAGACGTCGTGGTCGATGATCGTGGCGGACAAGCTCGGCATCGATCCCGACGACGTGACCGTGCTCCACTCCGACACGTCGATCAGCCCACTCGGCCTCGACACCTACGGGTCGCGGTCGCTGGCCGTCGGTGGCGTCGCGGTCGAGCATGGCCTGCGACAAGGTGATCGACAAGGCCAAGTTGATCGCCGCTCACCAACTCGAAGCAAACCCTGACGATCTCGAGTTCGACAGTGGCAAATTCACCGTCAAGGGGTCACCGGACAAGGGGCTCCTCATCCAGGAGATTGCCTTCGGTGCGTTCACCGCCCACAACCTGCCCGACGGGATGGAGCCCAACCTCAACGAGCAGGTCGTCTTCGATCCGCCCAACTTCGCCTTCCCGTTCGGGACCCACGTGGCGGTTGTCGAGGTCGACGAGTCGACCGGTGAGGTCGAGCTGGTCGACTACATCGCCATCGATGACTGCGGCAACCAGGTCAATCCTCTGATCGTCGAGGGTCAGGTGCACGGCGGGATCGTCCAGGGTGTAGCACAGGCCCTCTATGAAGGAGCGGTCTTCGACGAGGACGGACAGTGCAAGAACCCGTCGTTCCTCGACTATCTCGTCCCGTCGCCGATGGAGGTTCCGTCGATACAGACCGGGTTCACGACCACGCCGAGCACGTCCAATCCGATGGGCGTCAAAGGTGTCGGAGAGGCGGGCACGATCGGATCCGCCGCTGCGGTGATCAACGGCATCTGCGATGCGCTGAGCCACTACGGCATCGACGACATAGAGATGCCGGCCGGCCCGATGCGGGTCTGGAAGACGATTCAACAAGCCAAGGCCACCGGGGGTGCCGCATGATTCCGTCCAGCTTCGACTACACGGTCGCCGACTCCGCCGACGCCGCCATCGCTGCGCTGACCGAGCACGGCGACGAGGCAAAACTGATGGCGGGTGGTCACAGCCTGATCCCGCTGATGAAGTTCAGACTGGCCAATCCGTCGGTCGTCATCGACATCGGCAGGGTTGGTGATCTGTCCTACATCAACGATGGTGGTGACCACGTCGCCATCGGAGCGCTCACCCGGCACATGTCGGTGGAGACGAGCGATCTCCTGAAAGCCGATGTTCCACTGCTGGCCCACTGCGCCGCCCAGGTCGGCGATCCGTCGGTGCGGCACCGGGGCACGATCGGTGGTTCGATCGCCCATGCCGATCCGGCCTCGGATCTTCCCGCTGCGCTCCTGGCACTGAAAGGATCGCTGGTCGCCAAGGGGCCGGGCGGGGAACGGGTGATTTCAGCCGACGACTTCTTCACCGGTTTCCTCGAGAACTCCCTCGCCGCCGACGAGATGTTGACCGAGATCCGGATACCCAAGACGACCGGAGCGGGTTGGAGCTATCAGAAGTTCAACCGCCGTGCCCAGGACTGGGCGATCGTCGGTGTCGCGGCGGTGCTCAACGGCTCCGCCGGTGTGTCGTTGGTCAACATGGGCGCCACGCCGATGCGGGCCCGAGCGGTCGAAGACGCGCTCGACGCAGGAGCGTCGGCGGGCGACGCCGCCCAGAAGGCCGCCGATGGCGCCGAGCCGCCCGAGGACCTCAACGGCGATGCGGAGTATCGAACACATCTGGCCAAAGTGCTGGTCGAGCGTGCCCTCACCGAAGCGAGGTCACGGCACACCTAGTGCCAACCTGACTTCCTAGATCGTCGGAGGTGTCGGATCCTCGGGTCCGGCACCCTCCAACGACGCGTGATCTCAGTCCGAGTGCTGCCGTAGGAAGGCCTTGATCCGTGCGTCGACCGCATCGATCCGAGCCGGATCCTTCCACTCCTCGATCAGGGTGGCATTGGGCGCATGGGCGGCGATCTCTCGAGAGGTGTGTTCGGGATGGAAACTGTCATTACCCATGAAGATCAGCATGGGCGTCGGCATTCGTGAGATTTCCTCGACCGTCGCCGTGCGCACGAAATCGCCGCCCCACATGTTCTCGAAGTAGGAGTCCCACACCTCATCGGGCACGTCGGCACGGGGGCTGCCTTTGAGTTCGTCAGCCCAGGCCCGGGAGATCTCGAAGAAGTCGGATCGGTTGGCCGCGTCGACGCCGACCGGTTGGAGGATGACCGCCGAACAGAACCTCTCGGGCTCGGCGGCGAGCAGGCCGAAGATGTAGGGGCCGCCGATGCACATGCCGAGGAGGTGGCAACGGTCGATCCCGAGATGGTCGAGCAGTCCGAGCTGGTCGTTTCTGTACACGTCCCAACCGTCGGTGGCGCCAACGGGAGCGAAGGAGGCCCCCGCATTGCGCTGATCCATGGCGATCGTGGTGAATTCGGAGGCCAGATTCGTGATCGGGTGCCAGGGGGAGACGTCCCAGCGCTGGATCGTCGAGTTCATGCCACCGGGCGCGATCAACAGGATCGGCGGGCCTTCGTTGCCCTCACCGTGGATCTCGTAGTTGATCCGAACCCCGGCAGCATCGTAGAAAGGCATCGGATCACGCTAGCCGCAACCCGGCAATCGGTGTTCAGGTGACTCGATTCCATGCCGATGGTTGTCTGAGCAGCAGTGCCACGACGAGGTAGTGAGAGGTGTTTCGATGGGCCGGTATTCAACAGTCGACATCCTCGGTCCATGCCCATGCGATGTTGCGATGACCGGCGTCGATCACGACGCCGCATCCCGACGGGTTTCGGCGTAGTCGCCGAGTCGGAGACGCTGCGGTCATGACCAGGAGTACCTCCGTAATCCTCATCGAAGACGACGATGACGACTACATACTGACCAAGGACCTCCTCGAGTCGGTGTCCGGAACCGACTACGAGCTCACGTGGTGCTCGAGCCTCGATACCGCCCGAGAGCTGCTGGGCGGGGCCGCAACCCCACATTTCGATGCCTGTCTCGTCGACTACCGCCTCGGGTCGTCAGACGGCCTCGAAGTTCTTCGCTACTTCGCCTCACACGAACTCGACATCCCGTGCATCATGCTGACCGGCCGGGCCGACGCCGCTGCCGATCGGGCGGCGATGGCATTGGGCGCAGCCGACTACCTGGTCAAGGGCCGGTTCGATGCCGAGACGCTCGAGCGCTCGGTGAGGCACGCCATCGACAACGCCGCAGTGGTCCGAAGGCTGCGCGACTCCGAGGCGCGGTTCCGATCGGTCATCGGTTCGGCGACCGACGGGATCGTTCTCATGGATAACAACTCGGTCGTGCTGGCCTCGAACTCCGCGGCCAACGAACTCGTCGGATTGCCCGATACGAACGTCGTCGGGCGGTCGTGTCTCGAGTTTCTCACACCGGAGTCGATCAACGACCTCGTCCGGGTCGTCGAACTCGACGCTGCAACGGGCGGGCTCGCCAACGACACAGGCCAAGAGATAGATGCGACCCCTCTCGACGCCCATTTCATACACGATGCGGGGCACCTGGTTCCGGTCCGACTCTCGATCACCTCCTGGGTGTCGGGAGGGCAACGGTTCTGGAGCGTCGCCATCCGTGACCTCAGCGAAACTCGCGCCCTGTCGGATCGGCTCGAGTTCCAGGCACTCCACGACCCGCTCACCGGGCTCGGCAACCGCTCGCTGTTGAAGGACAAGATCGCCAACCGACTGCGCGCCGTGGGCTACGCCGACGGAATCCCTGCCCTCATCTTCATCGACCTGGACAACTTCAAGCTGGTCAACGACACCTTTGGTCACGAGGTGGGCGATGAGCTGCTCATCATCGTCGCGGCTCGCCTGGTGGGCTGTGTTCGACAGTCCGATGTCGTCGCCCGACTGGGCGGTGACGAGTTCGCCGTCTTCCTCCATTCCTGCCGATCGTCGAAGGAACCGGAGGCGGTTGCCCAGCGGTTGGTCGACGTTCTGGCCGAGCCGGTGATTCTCGGTGGGCTCCCCGTCGTACCGTGCGGCAGCGTGGGTGTGGCGCTCGCCCATTCACCGTCGATGTCGACCGAGGAACTCATCCGTGACGCCGACGTGGCCATGTACTCCGCCAAGACCGCGGGGAAGAACCGGATGGCCGTGTTCGATCCCAGCATGAACACGTCGAGTTTCGAGCGAATCCGGATCGAGAACGATCTCCGGTTGGCTCTCACCGCCGGTCAGATCGGTGTGGCCTATCAACCGGTTGTCCGTCTGGACACCGGTCGGACCCACGGCTTCGAAGCTCTCGCTCGATGGACCGATCTCGAACGGGGCGACGTCCCGCCGGCTGTTTTCGTCGCCGTCGCCGAGGACGCCGGGCTGATCGAGGAACTCGGCCGGGCTGTTCTGGAGCGGGCCGTGACCGAAACCGCCGACATCCAGCGGCAACTCGGCTGCGCCTACCAGGTGAATGTGAATCTGAGCACCTGGCAACTGGCCGACAAGAATCTCGTTTCTTCCTGTCGGGCACTGCTGACCGAATCCGGTCTTGCGCACGGCACACTGACGCTCGAGGTGACCGAGAGCGTGATGGTCGGCCACGTCGACCGCGCCATCGCCGTCCTCAACGAGTTGCGCGATCTCGACGTCAGACTCGCTCTCGACGACTTCGGCACCGGATACTCGTCCCTCAGCTACTTGCACCTGCTTCCACTGGACGCTCTGAAGGCCGATCGTTCGTTCGTGATCCGTCATGACGAGCCGGGCGGTGAGGCGCTCCTGAGAGCGATCGTGGCGATCGGGTCGAGTCTGGGACTCCGAACTGTGGCCGAAGGGATCGAAGACGAGGCCGAACTGGCCTCGGTGCGACGCCTCGGGTACGACCTCGGCCAGGGTTACCTCTTCTCCAAGCCGGTGACACTCGGCGACCTGACCGAACTACTGGAGGCCGAAAATGCTCACAACTGACACCCGGCTGGACTCGCTCCGGGAGGCATTCCGGCGGGTGCGCCACCCCGGCGGCGACTCTGCGGCCGAGCTCGGTGACCCGTTCGTGGCCATCGTCGAGGCCCTACCCGACGCACTGGTCGTGTTATCCCCTGAAGGGACGATCCTCTATGCCAACGCTGCCTGGCGGAGCTTCCGATCCCTGACGCTCGAACAGACGATCGGGACCGACATCGTCGAGTTGGCCGACACTTGCGAGAGGCGCACGTCGGCCGAGGAGCGTCGCAGTCTGCTGCGATCCCTCACCCCGGCTGACCCGACGACGGTCCTCAGCTTCTCCAACGTCGACGGTGCCTGTCTCGACGTGACCTACCGGGGCTGGTTCAGCGCCGAAGGTGAACTGGTCGTGGTCGCCGGGATGGCACGTGACGTCAGCGACGCCCGATGCCTCGAGGAGGAACGCAAGGCCGTCATCCACGCGCTCGAGGAGAGCAACCGAGACCTCGAGGACTTCGCCTTCGTCGCCGGCCACGATCTCCAGGAGCCGCTGCGCAAGATCGTCGCCTTCTCCGGACGCCTGAGCGACCACCACGCCGATCAACTCGACGATCGGGGCCTCGACTACCTCGACCGGGTGATGTCGGCGGCAGCCCGAATGCAGCAACTGATTCAATCACTGCTGGGTTTGGCCAGGATCAACGGTTGCACGCCCCGGTTCGCCGATGTCGATCTCGACCTCGTCGTCAAAGCGGCTGTGGCGGATCTGGAATTGGCGGTCGAGCAATCGGCCGCGACGGTGAGCATTCGGACCATGCCCACCATCCATGCCGACGCGGTCCAGATGCGGCAGTTGTTCCAGAACCTGATCGGCAACGCGTTGAAGTATCGCAGTGGCGACCGGCCAGCCCAGGTCGATGTCCGGGCCCAGCGAGGTGCCGATCGGTGGGTGATCGAGGTGGCGGACAACGGGATCGGGTTCGAGCCTGAGCAGGCGGCTCGCCTCTTCGATCCCTTTCATCGCCTCCAGACCCGTGCGGACTACGAGGGAACGGGGCTGGGACTGGCGGTGTGCAGCCGCATCGTGCGACGACACGGTGGCACGATCTCGGCGACCGGAGTCCCCGACGCCGGTGCGACCTTCACCGTCGTGTTGCCGACGCGGCCCGAGTAGTCGGTCCCCCGCGCTGGGAGTCGAGAGGTTCGGGTGCCCGGCGTTACGCTGTCCCCATGCCGGTGGCCGAGAGCGTCCAGGATGTCGAGAAGGCGCTCGCCGACCATGACTACTTGTCCGACGTGGGTCTGGCCACCAGCATCTATCTTGCGCTCACGCTGGAACGGCCCCTTTTTCTCGAGGGTGAGGCCGGCGTCGGCAAGACCGAAGTGGCCAAGGTGCTCAGCCGGTGGACCGGCGGCCGACTGATCCGACTCCAGTGCCACGATGGCATCGATGCCTCCCAGGCCGTCTATGAGTGGGACTACGCCCGCCAATTGCTTCACCTGCGCACGGCCGAAGCGACGGGTCGGGCAACCGGGGTGGCCACCGACGCGCTCGAGGCCGAACTCTACGATCCGCGCTTCCTCATACGGCGGCCCCTCCTCGAAGCGCTCAGCCCCACCGATGGCCCCCGTCCGGTCCTCCTGATCGACGAGGTCGACCGGGCCGACGACGAATTCGAAGCGTTCCTGCTCGAAGCGTTGAGCGACTACAGCATTACGATCCCTGAGATCGGCACGATCCACGCCGAGCGCCCGCCGGTTGTCGTTCTCACGTCGAACCGGACCCGCGACGTCCACGATGCGCTGAAACGCCGCTGCCTGTACCACTGGGTCGAGCATCCGAGCTTCGAGCGCGAGGTGGCCATCGTCAAACTCCGAGCCCCCGGGGTCAGCGACTCGCTGGCCCGCCAGGTCTCGGCCATGACCGAGGCGATGCGCGGTTTCGGTCTGTACAAACCCCCCGGCATCGCCGAGACGATCGACTGGAGCCTGTCGCTCGCCGCACTCGGACGGATGGAGCTCGACGACGACACCGTCCATGCGACGTTGGGTACCGTGCTGAAGTACCGGGAGGATCAGGCCAAGCTGCACCAAAAAGGGGTGCACGAGATGGTCAAGAATGCCCTGTTCAAGGCCGGCTGAGCCGCGCCAGCCCGCTGCTCCGGCGTCCAATGGAGCCCGATACGGCGGTCGTTCCCGCTGCCCGCGCCGGGACCCCTTGCCAGCATCAAAACATAAGGATATGTTTATGAAAGTATGATCCAGGCCGATAGGTAGCCGATGAACGACCTTCTCCTTGCACTGCGAGCGATCGCCGAACCGACCCGTCTCCGGATCCTGGTCGTGCTCGACCGGGTCGAGCTGACCGTCGGTGAGCTGTGCCGGGTTCTGGGCCAGAGCCAGCCCCGCGTCAGCCGGCACCTGAAGCTCCTCGTCGAGGCCGGCGTTCTTGAACGCAATGCCGAAGGGACCAGCGCGTTCTACCACCTCGCCGACGGCCCCATCGCACAGGGTTTGACCGACACGGTGCGCAGCCTTCTCGGCGAAGGTGACCTCGAACGCGGTGTACTCGCCCGTGACATCGAGCGCCTCGAGGCGGTGCGGGCAGAACGGTCGGCATCGGCGGCCGCCTATTTCGAAGAGATCGCCGACTCGTGGGAGGACCTGCGCCAACTCCATGTGTCGGATTCGGTGGTCGAGACAGAACTGCTGAAGGCGACCGACGGTGTGCTGATCGGCAACTTTCTCGACATCGGCACCGGCACGGGACGGATGCTCGAAGTGTTCGCCGGTCGGATCGACCGCGGTGTCGGCATCGATCTCAGCTCCAAGATGCTCAACCTGGCTCGAAGTCGACTCGACGCCGACGGACTCCGACACTGCTCCGTGCGACACGGCAACATCTACGACCTCGATGTCGCCGTCGGATCGGTCGACGTCGTCGTCGTGCATCACGTCTTGCACTTCCTCGACGATCCAGCGTCGGCGATCGCTCAGGCCGCCAGAACGCTGGGCCCGAACGGGATGATGCTGATCGTCGACTTCGCACCCCACCACCTCGATGTGCTTCGCAAAGACCATGCCCACCTGCGGCTCGGCTTCGCCGACTCCCAGATTCGCCGCTGGTGCGAGAAGGCCGGGCTCCACAGCATCTCGGTCGACCACCTGAACCCGACCACCTCGACCGAGGGTGAGCCCCTGACCGTGTCGCTGTGGACCGCCTATCAATCCGCTGACGCTGCGATCGCATTGCCCGTCGATTCGAACCTGACCCTGGAGAACGCATCATGACCACCCCCGCCGATGACGTCCGAGATGCGGCGCGACGACTTTCCGGTCGCCCCTGGCCGGTGACCCCCATCCGAGGTGAGATCCACCTCTCCTTCGAGTTCTTCCCCGGGACGACCCCACAGGCCAAGGCTCGGTTGAGGAACTGCGCACGGCAGCTCGAACGGTTCGGGCCTCGATTCGTCAGCGTCACCTACGGCGCCGGCGGTTCCACACAAGAGCGAACCCATGATGCGATCGACGACCTCAGTGGTGCCATCTCGCCACCGGTCGCCGGTCACCTCACCTGCGTCGCAGCCACAACCGACCAGACCCAGGCCACGATCGATCGATATGCGGCGGCCGGGGTCTCCAGGATCGTCGCTCTGCGGGGCGACCGACCCAAGGACGCCGAGGGGCCCATCGCCGTCGGCTATGCCGATGCCGCCGAACTCGTGGCCGGCATCAGAGCTCGCAGCGATGGAGCCGATTTCGAGATTTCCGTCGCCGCCTATCCCGAGGTCCACCCGATGGCCGCCAGCGCAGACGCCGATCTGGACAATCTCAAACGCAAGATCGATGCCGGTGCCGATCGTGCCATCACGCAGTTCTTCTTCGACACCGACGTCTTCCTCAGGTTCCTCGATCGTGCTCGGTCCGCAGGTATCACCGCTCCGATCGTCCCCGGGATCATGCCGGTCGTCGACTTCGGCAACATCGCCAACTTCGCCAAGCGCTGCGGTACTCACATCCCCGACTGGATGCCCCAGCTGTTCGACGGTCTCGACGAGGCCCCGGAGGTACACCGGACGATCAGTGCCACCATCGCAGCCGAGCAATGCCGGGTCCTGGCCGAACACGGCATTCGCGACTTCCATTTCTATACGATGAACACCGCCGAGGTGACGGCGGCGACCTGTCAGATTCTCGGCGTGCAGGCCTCCGGGTCCTCGTCGCAGGAGGTCCTCGCATCGTGACCGGCAGCCAGAACAACCGGATCGAAGTCCTCCGGAAGGAGCTGGGGGAGCGGATTCTGATCATCGACGGTGCGATGGGAACCACGATCCAAGAGCACAAACTGGCCGAGGCCGACTTCCGGAACGATCGTCTACGCGATCATCCGTCGGACCTGGCGGGCAACAACGACCTCCTCAATCTCACGATGCCGGATCTGATCCAACGGATCCACGCCGAGTTCATCGATGCGGGCGCGGACATCCTCTGCACCAACACGTTCAACTCGACGAGGATCTCGCAGGCCGACTACGGCATTGAACCTCTCACCCGAGAGATCAACCTGGCAGGGGCCCAGCTCGCCAGGGCAGCCGCTGATGCTGCGGCCGCAGCCGACGGTCGCCTCCGGTGGGTGGCGGGTGTGCTCGGTCCGACCAACAAGACCGCCAGCATCTCGCCGGACGTGAGCGATCCCGCTTTCCGAGACATCACGTTCGAACAGCTCCGCCACAGCTATGCCGAAGCGGTCGACGGTCTGGTTGCCGGTGGAGTCGATGTCATTCTCGTCGAGACGATCTTCGACACGCTCAACGCCAAGGCTGCTCTGTTCGCCATCGACGAGTACGCCACAGAACACGACATCGACCTGCCGATCATGATCTCGGGCACGATCACGGATCTGTCGGGCAGAACCCTGTCGGGGCAGACCACCGAAGCGTTCTGGTATTCGGTCCAGCATGCACGACCGATCTCGGTTGGCCTCAACTGCGCCCTCGGCGCCACCGAACTGAAGCCGTACATCAGTGAGCTGTCCCGCGTTGCCGACACGGCGGTCAGCGCCCACCCCAACGCCGGCCTGCCGAACGAACTCGGTGAATACGACGAAACACCCGAGGCGATGGCGGCGGTGATCGAGAGGCTCGCTGCCGCGGGCACCCTCAACCTGGTCGGTGGCTGCTGCGGCACGACGCCGGAGCACATCCGTGCCATCGCCGCCGTCGTCGGCAATACCCACCCCGCCGGATGCCCGAGATACCCGGGGCGACCCGCCTCTCGGGTCTCGAACCGATGACGATCACCGATGAGAGCCTCCTGGTCAACGTCGGCGAGCGGACCAACGTCACCGGTTCGGCCAGATTCGCTCAGTTGATACTGAACGAGAATTCGACACGGCGGTGTCCGTCGCCCGCGACCAGGTCGACAACGGGGCCCAGATCATCGACGTCAACATGGACGAAGGGATGTTGGACTCCGAGGCGGCGATGGTTCAGTATCTGAACCTCATCGCCACCGAACCGGACATCACCCGGGTGCCGGTGATGATCGATTCCTCCAAATGGAGCGTGATCGAAGCGGGACTTCGGTGCGTGCAGGGCAAGAGCATCATCAATTCGATCTCGCTCAAGGAGGGTGAGGAGGAGTTCATTCGCCACGCCGTCCTGGCCCGGCGTTACGGTGCCGCGGTCGTGGTGATGGCCTTCGACGAGGCGGGCCAGGCCGACACCTACGAGCGAAAGGTCGAGATCTGTCAAGCGGGCGTATCGGATCCTCACCGAGACGGTGGGAGATGAGCGCCCATGACATCATCTTCGATCCGAACATATTTGCCGTGGCAACCGGGATCGAGGCTCACAACGACTACGGCCGCGCCTTCATCGACGCTGCCACGGGAGATCCGCCGAACCTGCGATGGAGTGAACGTGTCGGGCGGGCTGAGCAACCTGTCGTTCAGTTTCCGTGGCAACAACGCGCTACGGGAGGCGATGCACGCCGTCTTCCTGTTCCACGCCACCAGGGCGGGCCTGAACATGGCGATCGTCAACGCTGGTCGGCTGCCCGTCTACGAGGACATCCCCGACGATCTGATCGAACGGATCGAGGACGTGATCCTCAACCGCCGTCCCGACGCCACCGAACGGCTGATCGACGTGGCGTCCGACGCCAAGTCCTCCGCCGCCGCCAAAGCCGAGGACCGGACCTGGCGGACACTCTCGGTCCACGATCGACTGGTCCACGCCCTCGTCCACGGGTTGGACGAGTTCGTCGTCGACGACGCCGAGGAGGCTCGCCTCACCTCGCCGAGCGCATTGAGCGTGATCGAGGGTCCACTGATGGACGGCATGAATACCGTGGGCGATCTGTTCGGTTCAGGCCGAATGTTCCTCCCCCAGGTGGTCAAGAGCGCCCGCGTGATGAAGAAAGCGGTCGCCCATCTCGAGCCGTTCATGTTCGGAGAGGGTAGGCAAACCCCGCGTCGTGGGCAAGGTGGTCATGGCAACCGCCAAGGGAGACGTGCACGACATCGGCAAGAACATCGTCGGCGTCGTCCTCCGCTGCAACAACTACGAGGTCACCGACCTGGGTGTGATGGTCCCGGCGGAGAAGATCCTACGAACCGCCAGCGAGATCGGTGCCGACGTCATCGGTGTGTCGGGTCTCATCACCCCGAGCCTCGATGAGATGGTCCACGTGGCCGGACAGATGCAGGATGAGGGATTCGACATTCCCCTGCTGATCGGTGGGGCGACGACCAGCCGTGTTCACACGGCGGTGAAGATCGACCCTGCCTACGACAACGCCGTGATCCACGTCGTCGACGCATCGAGGGCGGTGGGGGTTGTCTCGCAGTTGCTCGGCGAGGACCGGCCCCAGTTCGTCTCCGAGACGAAGGCTGACTACGCCGCGGTGCGGCAGGGTCGAGCCGATGCGAAGAACGCGCCCCGTTCCCTCGACCTCGATGCGGCGCGAGCCAACAAGGTCGACATCGACTGGGCGACGTCGACCCCGACCGAACCGACCTTCACCGGAGTGGAGACGATCGGCGACATCACGCTAGAAATGCTGCGGGACTACATCGACTGGACCCCCTTCTTCCGCACATGGGATCTGGTCGGTACCCACCCGCGAATCCTCGACGATGAGGTGGTCGGGAACGTTGCCCGCGGTCTGTTGCGCGACGCCGAGGAGATGCTCGACGAGATCATCCAAGGGGAGTGGTTGCAGGCGAAAGCCGTGGCCGGATTCTGGCCGGCCAACAGTGTCGGTGACGACATCACCGTCTTCACCGATCGAACCCGAACGGTGCGTCGGGAGACTCTCCACACGCTCCGGCAGCAGGTTGTCCACGCCGACGGTCGCCCCAACTTCGCCCTGGCCGATTTCGTGGCACCCGTCGAATCCGGAGTCAAGGACTACATCGGTGCGTTCTGTGTGTCGACCGGCGCGGGTGTGGCCGATCGGTGTGCAGCGTTCGAAAAGGCCCACGACGACTATCAGAGCATCATGCTCAAAGCGCTCGCCGATCGCCTGGCCGAGGCGAGCGCTGAGTATCTGCATCATCGGGTCCGAACCGATCTGTGGGGTTACCAGACCGACACGTTCACGAACGAAGAACTCGTCAAGGAGCGCTACCGCGGCATCCGGCCCGCTCCCGGTTATCCCGCCTGTCCGGATCACAGCGAGAAACGGACGATCTTCGAGCTTCTCGAGGTCCCCGAGCGGATCGATGTTCACCTGACCGAGAGCTATGCCATGAGCCCTGCGGCGTCGGTCAGCGGGCTCTACTTCGCCCACCCCGACAGCCGCTACTTCGGTGTGCGCAAGGTCCTGGCCGATCAGCTGGAGGACTACGCAGCCCGAAAAGCGATGGCCATGGATGAGGCTGCCCGGTGGCTTGCCCCGGTGATGTGAGGCTCCGGCCGGGTTGGATCGGGTGACCCTTCGTTTCGCCCGGGGCCAATGCGCCTGCGCGGACGAAGCATTCGACAAGTCGAGGGATCGATTCGCCCTATGATCGACGTGGCGTCCACCGGTCAGGTTCCAGATTGCGCAGAGACAACATCGACGGTCTGATTCATTTCACCCCGCTCCGCCACAATGATGAGCGCGGCTATTTCTGTGAGGTCTACAGCCGTCGCGAACTCGCTGGGTTCGGTGTACTGGCCGACTTCGTTCAAGACAACGAGAGCATCTCCAGGAGCGCAGGCACGGTCAGAGGTCTCCACTTCCAGGCGCCGCCGTCGGCGCAAGGGAAACTGGTGAGAGTGATCAGCGGGGCGGCCCTGGATGTCTCCGTAGACCTACGGTCCGGCTCTCCCACCTTTGGTGACCATGTTGCCATCCGGCTCGACCGGGACAAAGGAAACCAGATATGGATTCCGCCGGGATTCGCCCACGGTTTCTGCACACTCGCAACGGACACACTGTTCGCCTACAAGGTGACCCATCCCTATGATCCGACCGCCGAGCGGTCACTCCGATGGAACGACCCTGACATCGGCATCGAATGGCCGGTCGCACCCGACGATGTCACGATCTCGAACAGCGACCGAGACGCACCCTTGTTCGCCGCAACCGACGACCTGTCGCACCTGTTCGGATAGCGACCTCGCATGACGAAAGTGCTCATCACGGGGGCTGCCGGTCAGATCGGCAGCGAACTGGCCAGAGTCCACTGGCCGCAGGATTTCGAGCTGGTGCTCACCGACTATCTGGACCTCGACATCACCGATTCTCGCGACGTCGAACGCAACGGCGGTGGTATCGATCCCGACCTGATCATCAACACGGCTGGTTACACCGCCGTCGACAGAGCAGAAGACGAGCCTGAAATGGCATTCGCCGTGAACGAGACGGGTGTCGGTAATCTGGCCGCCCTCGCCGACACCTGCGGTGCCACGCTGATCCATCTCTCGACCGACTACGTCTTCGACGGAACGAAGGAAGGCTGGTATGTCGAAGATGACATCCCGGCGCCGCTGTCCGTTTACGGTGCCAGCAAACTCGCCGGCGAAAGGCGCGCCCTCGAGGCCAGGAAGCCGATCGTCCTGCGCACGTCGTGGATCTACGGGGCGCTACGACCCAATTTCGTCGTCACGATGCGCCGTCTCGCCGGCAGAGCTCACCACGCATCGGCGTCGTCGCCGATCAGACCGGTTGCCCGACAGCAGCCAAGGATGTCGCATCGGCGATCGTCGACATCGCCCATGGTGGTGCAGCCGAGCTGGGTTTGTTCCATATCGCAGCTCCCGACGATGGAACGTGGTGGGACGTGGCGGACGAGGCATTCCGGCACCTGGACCTCGCCCAGCCGCCGACGATCGAGAAGCTCACCACCGCCGAGTATCCGACCCGCGCGGTCCGCCCCGCGAACTCCCGGCTCGATTCGACGCGGATAGACGAGGTCTACGGGATTCGGCTGCCGCCCTGGCGCCGGTCGATGGCCGAGGTGGCGGTAGAACTGAACGGCTGACCGCCGAGAGACGTCACCAGAAGACGCAGACGCGTGCGAATTGAAGAGCAGGACCCGAACACAGCGGCGCAGGCGCGCTCCCATCCCATGCTCCGACCTCGATCCGGCAGTACCGTGACCCGGTGAACGCCTCGGTCACCTCGTCGCAGCGCAGGAGCGGTCATCTCGTTCATCGCATTCATGGCGGTCGTGATGGCCTTTGGTGTCGAGGCGATGCTGCCCGCATTCGACGAGATCGATGCGGCGTTCGGCTTCGCCGATCGAGGGGTCAGCGTTTCTCTTCTGGTCACCTCCCTCCTGATCGGGATGGGCAGCGGCCAGCTGGTGTGGGGACCGATGTCGGATTCGTTCGGGCGACGGCCTGTCCTGTGCACCGGCCTGGGCCTGTATGCGATCGGTGCGCTTGGCACCGCATTGGCACCGAACCTGGAGATCCTGCTGCTGGCGCGATTCGTGTGGGGCCTCGGTGCAGCGGCTCCGAACGGGCTGCGGCTGGCCGTCGCACGGGATCTGTTCGACGGCGATCGTATGGCGCGCATCGTGACCATCGGTACCGCCGTGTTCCTGATCGGACCGGTCGTGATGCCCATCGTGGGGCAGGGGATACTCACGGTCGCAGACTGGCGGATGATCGCGATCGTCGCCTTCGGACTCGCTGCGCTGGCGGTGATGGTGGCAGTACTCTTCGGGGAGACACTGCCGCAAAATGCTCGCCGGCCGTTCCGGTTCGGTGACCTTGCCGAGGGTGGGGTCGAGATCGCCAGGACCCCTGCCTCGATCGGCGCGGTGGCGTCGGCGATGTTCTTCGCCGCGGCGTTCTTCATCTATCTGGGTAGCGCTCAGCCGATCATCGATCGCATCTACGGACGGGAAGACCAGTTCATCTGGTTCTTCGGGGCCAGCGGGATCTCCATGTCCGTTGCGCTCGTGATCAACGATCGACTCATCAAGCGCTTCGGATCGAGAGCGGTTGTCATCGTGGCGGCCCGATTGTTCCTGGTGGTCGATCTGTCGGGACTCGTCTTGACCACGGTGGCCGATGGCGTGCCGTCGATCTGGGTGTGGATCGTGTGGGCGTGCGCCGCCAATGCGGTCGGCATTCTGGTCTCATCCATCTGTGCGGCGCTCGCACTCGATCCGATGGGCCGGATCGCAGGGACCGCTGCGTCGATTCTGGCGTTCTCCCAACTCGCGCCAGGCTCGCTGCTGGCTGCGCTCGTCGACAGTCAGATCGATTCGACCGTCACCCCCATGCTGATCGGTTCCCTGCTCTACGGAGTGCTCGGCTACGGCTGTCTCCAGTGGTCTCTGCGCGACCGATCGGTCACCCCGAGAACAGAAGCCGCAGTGCCGGTGAGCTGAGGGATCGAACAGCACCGGTCCGGAGGAACCTCCATCGGATCCCGAACCCGGAGCTGCGTTTGTTCTTCCTGTCCAACCATACCCAGGGTCCGATTTCGAACCGGTCCTCGACGCATGGGCCCGCTACGTTCGGGGCCGAGGCCACGACCGAGGAACTCGCTCGTGCGCTGCTGTTTCTCCGAGGCTGACGACCCGGCGTGGTCAGTTCACACAGCGACGAAGCAGGCGTCGTCAACCGAACTGGGGGCGGGTCGATCCCCGGAATTGGACGAACCTCCAGCGAGGTCATCCTGCTCGAAATGAACTAGATTAGTTTGGGCGGGGGTCGTGGCGGAGTCCGGCGGCCAGAGGCGACTGACGGTAGAGGATCAGATGGCGGGTCAATTGCAGATCACAAGACCGGACGTCGACGTCGACCGGTGGCCGGTCGACGCGGTCGGCTTCGACATTCTCCTGGATCTGGCCGGTGTCGAGCGTCGACGCCCGACGGTTGGCAGATGTCTCGTGATCGATCCCTCCCGAGGAGTCCTCGACACGTTGTGCGACTGGGCCGCAAACACGATCGGCAAGGGCGCGGTCGCGGATTCGGTTCTGGCGTCGGCGGTTTCGATACGTTTGTCGGCGATCGAGTCCGTTGTTGTCGAACGGGACCGGTTTGTGGTGCGTCTCGTCGGGGTGGGTGTCGACGTCCGAGCCGCCGCCGAACTGGCCGATCACTGGATCGACTTCGAGGTTTCAGGTTCCCCACCTGAGCGCAGCTTCGAGACCGCTTTCGTGTTTGGCGGCGCGAGCATCGCATCGGATCTCGTGGCGTTGATCGAATCCGGCCGCGTTCGGGAGATCGTGTATTGCGGGAACGCCGACTGGACGGTACGTGTCGAGCCAGGTCCCCAGCGGGCGAGGCTCATCGACTATCTCACTCTGCAGGCCGCTACGTCGGTTCCTGGTGTTCAGCTCATCAAGTTCGAGTTGACGCCAGCCCGTCCATCGCGCGCCGTGGCCTTTCCCAAGGGTCCGGTGGGCAGGCACTCTTGGCGCGAGCTGATCGACTGGGAGGGGGAGCGGCGGGTCGTTCACTCCTCCAAAGGGCGTGCCCGATCACCCGAACTTGCCTACTGGACATGCCCCGAACTGCCCGACCCCTTCGGTCCGCCCGAGGGCCCGTGGACGATACTGCCGGCGCAGAATGCTGCGCTGCTGGCGCGCATGGGTCGCAGCTACCTCCCCATGACCGAGGCGGACTATGCGATCGGATCCAACCCGGCTCCACATTCGACATGGTTGGCGTCGCCCACCGATCCTCAAGAGGAAGGTCTCCTCACAGTTCCCTACATGAGTCTCGAGGACGTGCGCGAGGGCCCATTTCCGCCCAGACCCACTCGGCGTGTTGTCATCACGCGAGACGCCGACGGAGCCGTCACGCCCCTCGAGGACCTGAGTCCCGCCATGCGACGGTGGATCTATGCCCGTGCCTCCGAACTGCGCGAAATCCACGATCTCGGCTCGGAGAGCCGCAATGGAGGACCGTGGTGGGGCTCTCCCGAACAACGTCTGCCGAGCGGACCCTTCGTGTGCCTTCCGGTGATCGGATCGCACTTCGCACCCGTGGCAATGAGCCACCCCGTCTGGACGGGCCCGGGGATCATCTGGTTCGAGCCGCGGTTTCTCGACGCCGAGATAGTGGCCGCGTTGCTGACCGCAGGGCCGCTCCGGGAGCAGGTCCGTGCGACGTCAGCCCTCGACTATGCCGGGCGGCGAGTCCTCTCCGTGGAAACTCTCAGACGGCTCTCGCTTCCAAAGCGTGTACTTCCGCTGATCGCCGCCGATCTGCGGGCCGCATATGAAGTCGGGGATTTCACGGAGCTGGAGCGTTTGGCCGATGAGGTGTACACCGGCGAAGAGCGGGCACAGCACCGCACTCGTTCGAGCGGCAGGTTGTTCTCCTAGCGGCGGGGACTCTCCGAGCGGGTCAGGCAGCAGCGACCCTGAGCGGTCGGGCGGTCCGGACAGCCGATGCGACCCGTTCGAGATCGCTGTCGCTGAGGCCTGATCCCGACGGTAGGCAGATGCCGCGGGCGAAGAGGCCTTCGCTCACCTCGCCACCGACAGCCTCGTTGCCGGCGAAGACCGGCTGAAGGTGCATCGGGTTCCATACCGGCCGTGCCTCGATGCCCTGAGCGACGATCGACTGACATACAGACAGTGGGCAGTCGGTCTCGGGCAGGAGTCCTACGCTCATCCATCGGTTGGGTCGAGTCGTTGCGCCGTACGGGCACCACTCGATGTCCGGGAACTCCGAGGCGTAGAACTCCGTGATCTCCTGCCGCCGTCCGATCTTGGCCTCGAGGCCGGCCAGTTGGGCGCGGCCCAACGCCGCCAGCAGATTGGACATCCGATAGTTGAAACCGATGTCGGTGTGTTCGTAGTGGAGGAACGGTTGACGAGCCTGGGTGGAGAGGTAGCGGGTTCGTTCGATCGTTTCACGGCTCCCCAGCAGAGCCCCACCGCCACTGGTCGTGATGATTTTGTTGCCGTTGAAGCTCAGGATGGCCGAGTGGCCGAAGGTTCCGGCTGAACGGTCACCGACCCAGGAGCCGAGAGCTTCAGCAGCATCGGAGATCAAGGCAACCCCGTACTCGGCGCAGACCGGTTCGAGCCGTTCGTAGTCTGCGCAGCTGCCGTAGCCGTCGACCGCAACCACCGCAGCCGGCAATCGATCCACCGCAGCCCGTTCGTTGAGCGTCGACTCGAGCAAATCGGGATCGATCCCCCAGGTTCGCGGCTCGGAGTCGATGAAGACCGGAACGGCGCCGGCATGCACAGCGCTGAACGCAGTAGCGGCGAAAGTGAAGGACTGCACGATGACCTCATCCCCGGCCTGCACTCCGGCCTCCAGCAGGGCAAGGTGTAGTCCGGCAGTACCCGAGGCGAGCGCCACACAGGCTTCGGCGCCGGTGTAGGCGGCGAGTTCTGCTTCGAACGCATCGAGGTCGGGTCCGATCGGTGCGATCCAGTTGCTGTCGAAGGCGCGAAGGAGCGCGTCTCGTTCGGCTTCCCCTACATCGGGTGCATTGAGAAAGATCCGATCCGCCACGCCATCTCCCGCCAGGGGTTCTCCTCGGGCCAGAGTAGCCCGCCGTCGACCCGGAAGTAATTGGGCAGAATTACCGTTGCTGTTTGGGCCCAGCGACGCTAGTCCGCGAAGCCGGGCGGCGGGGAGGCGACCTCGCTTGTAGGGTCAGGTGGTGAGCGATCTACCCGAGGTGGTTGGCCCGGCAACGGTCACCGCCGGGTCGACCGGAGAGGCAATCTCGGTGGCGTTCACGCGGTCGCTTCGGGAGGCCGGTCTGGCGATCCCGATCACCGCGACGTTGAATTTCGCCACCGCCCTCGATCGGGTCGGCGTCGGCCAGCGAGATGCTCCATACTGGGCCGGCAGAGCGACCCTGGTCTCCCAACCCGAGGACATCGAGGTCTACGACCGGATCTTCGCTGCGTTCTGGGAGCAGAAGTACGGGGAGTGGGTGAAGCTCGAAGGCACGCCGCCTCCTACCACCCTTGCACTCGATACCGATGACGATGGTTCGGACGACGTGGGCGAAGCTGCCGATGACAACCTCCAGTCGGTCCGGTTCAGCAGGGCCGAAGTGCTGTTGGACAAAGACTTCGCCGGTTGTTCACCGCAGGAGCTCGCTGAACTGCAAAAGATGATGGCCCAGATGCGCTTCACGACCCACGCACAGCGGAGTCGGCGACAGGTCCCGACCCGTCGTGGTGGCGATGCGCCCGACCTTCGACGAACGATCCGGCTCGCCCTCAAGCATCAAGGCGAGCCGTTGCGCTGGTTGCACACCCGCGACTCGATCAAGCCTCGCCGTCTCGTCATGATTCTCGACGTGTCGGGTTCGATGGAACCGTACGCACGCGCCTTCCTCCGGTTCAGCCATGCCGCGGTCGTGGCTCGTGGTCGGGTCGAGGCGTTTGCTGTCGGAACTCGCTTGACTCGACTCACCCGATATCTCACCAATCGCGATCCGGATGTCGCCTTGACGGCGGCCACGCCCGAGGTCAAAGACTGGTCGGGCGGGACCCGTCTGGGTGACACGATCGCCCAGTTCAACGATGAATGGGGTATCCGCGGGCTGGCCCGTGGGGCGGTCGTCGTCATCCTTTCCGACGGATGGGATCGGGGCGAGCCCGAGATCCTGGGTGAACAGATGGAGCGGCTGCATCGGGTCACCCACCAGCTGATCTGGGTCAACCCGCTCAAAGCGTCGGAGGGTTATGCCCCGGTGGCGGCGGGGATGGCTGCGGCTCTACCCCACGCCGACCTGTTCCTGTCCGGCCACTCGTACCGATCGTTGGATCACCTCGCCTCCATCCTTTCGCGTTCCACCGTGCGCTGACGAAGCATCGCTCCGAAGCGATCCCTCCACGCCACCAGGAGGCTGCCGATGGGCACCGATGATGCGCGCCCGTTCCATGAGAGGTTGTCGTGGGCGCTGACGGATGGCTGGTGCTGATCGTGCTCGTGGCCATGATCGTCGGTCTCGGGTTGCGGCGGATGTCGCCGACGGTCGGCGTCGTCGGCGCATTGATGCTGCTGTTCGCCAGCGGAGCCGCTGATGCAGACATCGCATTCGCCGGATTCTCCAACGCCGCTCCACTGACGATCGGAGCGCTGTACGTCGTCGCCGGCGCAGTCCGACACACCGGCGCTCTTGCGTTCGCCGTGACGAAGCTGGCCGGTGGACGCGGCGCCGGCCGGATCGTGCTGGGATCCGCTGTATCCAGTGCCTTCGTGGCAAACACACCGGTCGTCGCCATCCTGATCGATCCGGTGATCCGTTGGGCGAGGGAACACGACCGCCACGCCTCCCAGGTGCTGATCCCGCTGTCCTACGCCACGATTCTCGGCGGTATGACCACCATCATCGGAACCTCGACGAATCTGGTCGGTTCGGGAGTCCTCGAGGAGCTGTCGTTCGATCCCCTGTCCTTCTTCGAACCGGCACGATTCGGGGTGCCCGTGGCGGTCGCCGGTCTGGCGATCACCAGCTTCCTCGGGCCGCGCCTTCTGCCGGCGCGGGGTCAGGACGGAACGACCGAGTCCAGGGGCATGCCGCCGGAGTTCGCCGTGTCGTGTGAAGTGGTCGCCGGTGGGCCCATGGATGGTGTCCCCGTCGAGGCGGCGGGTCTCAGAAACCTCCCCGGACTCTTCCTGGTGGCGCTGCATCACGCCCACGGCGGTGAGGTCGTGGCCCCGGTTTCTCCCCACCATGTACTCCAGGCGGGCGACGTGTGTTCATTTGTCGGTTCGGTGAACGAGATCGTCGAGCTCCAGAACCGTCCGGGGCTCCGGTTCGCCGAGGCCGAGCAACTCGGCGCGTTGGAGGATGGCCAGCACGCATGGTTCGAAGCGGTCGTCGGGAACGGCTCGGCGCTGGTCGGGCAAACCCTGAAGCAGGCCGAGTTTCGCGGCCGGTATCAGGCGGCCGTGGTTGCACTTCACCGATCCGGCCGCCCGATCGCCAAGAAGCTCGGTGACGAGCGGCTTCGTCTCGGCGACTCGCTACTGCTCGTCTCGGATCTCGGCTTCGCCCGACGCTGGGATCGGAGAACCGATTTCGTTCTGGTCCGGCGGCGCTCCGAGCCGCCGCCGACCGCGTCGGGCAAGTCCGCAGTCTCCCTCGCGATCCTCGGCGCGGTCATCGTGCTCTCCCTGTTCCAGATCACCGATGTTCTGCGGGCAGCTGTGATCGGGGCGGGGTTGACGGTTGTGACCGGGGTTCTTTCGCCCCGGCAGGCACGCGATGCGGTCGATCTGAACGTGGTGGTGCTCATCGGTGCGTCGATCGGGCTCGGGGGTGCGGCGACAGCTTCGGGTCTCGCCGAGAGACTTGCACAGGGTTTGACCGTCGCACTCGATGCCGTCGGTGTGTGGGGGGTTGCCCTGGGCGTGGTCGTGGCGGCCCTCGTTCTCACCGAGTTCGTCACCAATGCGGGCGCGGTCGGCATCATGGTCCCGATCGCGGTCTCCGCCGCCGCCGATGTGGGTGCTGACCCCCGACTGTTCGCGCTCGGCGCCGTCGCGGCGGCCAGCGCATCCTTTCTCACGCCGATCGGGTATCAGACGAACACGATGGTCTACGGACCGGGCCGATACCACTTCACCGACTTTCTGCGGTTGGGTGTGCCGCTCACCGCAATGGTGATCGCCGTCGTTCCGCTCTTCATGGTGCACGGCCCCCTGTGGTAGCCGGCTGTCGGCGCGTTCACGATCGGCGGGTGAGGCAGCGTGATCCGGATGGTGGACGCAGCTCGCGCCCTCGAGCCACTCAGCTCAGACGCTCAGCGAACCAGTCGAGAATGATCTCCGCCCGTTGCACCCTGTGGATCGGCGACCCGGTCCGCGAGAGTTCGTGGTGCTCGCCGGGAAAACGGTAGAAGTCGACGGGTGAGACCCCTCAGGCGCAGAGCCACCCAGAGTTCTTCGGCTTGAGAGACCGGGCACCGCTCGTCGTTCTCGGAGTGGAGCAGCAGCATCGGTGTGGTGATCTGGTCGACCAGCCGGATCGGGGACCGGTCGGCGTAGAACGCCGGGTCGTCGAGGTGGGAGACCCCGAACTGGAGGCGAAACCGTGTGGCGATGTCACTGTTCCACTCGAGGGCCGTGAGGTTGTTGACCGCCCGCTCCGAGCAGATCCCCTTGAAACGTTCGCCATGGAGGGCCGCCAGCCAGGTGGCCATGTAGCCGCCATAGGACCCGCCGAGCATTCCGACCCGGTCGCGGTCGCAGAACGTGAAACGGTCGAGGGCCCCATCGAGAATGCTCATCACATCGTCGATGTCGACCGAACCCCAGCCGCGCCCAGCGTGCACAGGATGCTGGGGACCCAGGATCGCCCGGCCCCACTCGGTGTTGCGGCCGCTGGAGCCCCTCGGGTTGCCCATCACGACGACGAAACCGGCAGCCGCCTGCATCTGGGCTTCGTCGAAGAAGTACTCGCCGTACTGGGCGAAAGGACCGCCGTGCACGTTCAACAGCACCGGGTATCTGCGGCTGGCATCGAAACCGGCCGGACGCACTATCCAGGCATCGATGTCGGCGGTGCCGTCGGCGGTCGGCACGGTGAACCTCTCCCAGTCCACGAGCTCAGTGACCGGTGGCTGGGCCACGGTCGTGCGCTGTTCTTCGCCGACGAACAGTTCGGCCGGGCTGGTCGCGGATGTTCGTGTCGTGGCGAGCGTTCCTGCAGCCCAGGAGAGACCGGTCACCGTCGACGGGCCAGTGGTGATCGCTTGCGGTTCGGCCGATCCATCGGCAGCCAATCGGTAGACGTGGGTGTCGCCCCGATCCTCGGCAACGGCCAACACCGCATCGTGGCCGGCCCATTGCGGCTTCGGAGTACCTGTCGTGACGGCGAATGTGCGATCGAATCCCGGATTGGCCACGACGAGGTTGGTCTTGACTTGCTCGGTTTCGGTCGTCGACGCGATGAGTACCTGGTCGTTGGTTGGATAGATGCGGGCGTCGGTGGCGCCGATGAATGCCACCTTCGTGCCGTCGGGGGAGACAGATGGGTTGGTGTACCGCCCGTCACCGGCGGTGAGCCTGATGAATCCGGCGTCGTCGACCACCGAGACCACGTAGATGTCGCTGGCATGATCGACATCCCAGGTGTCGTGACGCTGAGCGGAGGTGACGATGGCCGACGAATCCGGCAGCCAGGATGTGCCGGCGTGCTGGAACCCGCCCGGGGTCAGATTCCTCGGTGGCGAGGTGCCGTCGACAGCGACGACGTGGACGTGGGCGGGGCGGTCGTAGATCCAACCCTTTCCGTCCAGCCTGCTGCCGAACCGCTCCACCTTTCTCGGCGACTGCCACGAGGCATCCTCGGCGTCGTAGCGCTCGTCGCGGGTCCGGCTGATGAAGGCGATCCATTTCCCATCCGGTGACCATGTGAGGTCGTCGATCCCTTCGGGCATCGTTGCGATCGTCCGAAGCTCACCGGGGACTGCGACAGGAATGACGTGCAGGGTGGCCTCGCCCTCGGTCTCGCTCCGCCGGGAGGTGAAGGCGAGGAACCTGCTGTCCGGCGACCAGCACGGACCACCATCGTGATCGCCGCCGGTCAAGGGTGTCCCGTCGAGCCAGACCTGTGTCAAGGTGGTGTTCTGCTCGAGTCTTGTCGTCGCTACCACGCAGGCGATTCGCTCACCATCGGGCGACACGGCCGGCCCGCTCGCCCAGCTGCGGCCGTCGATGAATCGTCGGGCCATATCGCTGTGGGACTGCTGGTCGACCATGTACGCAGGCTAGAAGAGCCAGATGTGTGAATCACCCCCGCACGCTCCAGGTCGTTGTGGCACCGGCGGGGGGAAGGTGACCCATGACGACTGAAGCCAACGGCGGGCCAGACCGTGGCACGATGGGGGTCTGATGGTTTTGGGTACGGCGTTTGTGAGGCGGGGTTGTGTTGCCGCGGTGTTGTTGGTCGCGGGGTGTTCCACGCCGTCGGTGGATGACAGCGCGGATCAAGCCGATCAAGACGGCCAGACCTCGGCATCCGAGAACAACGAAGCGACCGGCGAATCCACCTCCGGCACCACGGCCACCACCGAGGCCCCGGTCGTCGTCGCCGAACCGACACCGCCGCCGGGTTTGTACGTCGGCCCGGACGGCGACGATTCCAACGACGGTCGCAGCCCGGACTCTTCGTTCGAGACCATTGCGTATGCGGTCAAGCAGCTCGGTCCGGGGGACACGCTGTGGATTCTCGACGGCGTGTATGAAGAGGACGAACGTACGGACTCCGGCATCGTCGTCGATGCCTCGGGTACCGCCGATGCGTGGATAAGGATCGCCGCCTTTCCGGGCGCCGAACCCGTGATCCGCACCGTCCAGAAGAACGGTCTGAAGGTCGAGGGGGGGAGCTACATCGAGATCGAGGGGCTCACATTCGAAGGCTCGGTTGAACCCGGGAGTTCGGCCTACACGGGCGCGGGAATCAATGTCGATGGACTGTTCGGGGTCCAGGCGAAGAACCACCATGTTCGGGTGATCGGCAACACGATCTACGGCTTCGGCGCCGGGGGCGTCCCCGTGACGGGAACGAGCCATGTCGAGATCAGGGACAACGTGATTTTCGAGGTTGCCTCGGCCGAACCTTCACAGCACTCGGGGATCTCGATCCTCGAGCCACAGAATCCTGGCTTCGACGACGACGCCAACGGCTATTCCAACTACGTCACCGGGAATGTCGTCTATCAGGTGGAGAACAAGGTTCCCAATGCGAATGGCGAATTCACCGACGGCAACTGCGTCATCGTGGATCGGACGGTGATCAACGACTACACCGGGCGTACGCTCGTCGCCAACAACGTGTGCGTCGACAACGGCGGCCGCGGCGTCCAGATCTTCAGATCCACCAGGGTCGACGTTGTCCACAACACCCTCTACCAGAACCTCAGGACCGCGGAGATCGCCGCCTTTGGCGGCGAGTTGGGGGCGTACGAGTCGACCGACGTCGTCTTCGCCAACAACCTCGTCTTTGCCACCGAGGGTCTGCCGCCGGCCCGGGCGTTCGATTCCACTGACATCGAGTTCTTCAACAATCTGTACGTCGCATCGCGACCCGCCGACTATGCCGGTAGTCGGACCGAAGGCGACCTCGTGCTCGACGGGTCCGCCGATCTCGTGATCTCCGCCGGCACGGATCCAACCCCCGGCCTGTTCGACCTCACGCCGAACTCTGTAGCCATCGATGCCGGCACCGACCGATTCGCAGGAGTTCTCGAACGGGACTTCACCGGCCGGGTACGCCTTCTCGGCGACGCCCCCGACATCGGTGCATTCGAGTTCTCGGGCTGATCCCTCGGCACTCAGGCCATGATGGCGATCGTGTCGAACAGCGGTTCGGCCAGGACAGGTCGCCGCCGATCATCAGCAGGGACTGCGCTGTGCGGCGGTCCAGATCACCGGTGAAGTGTCTCCACCCGTCAGCCTGGTCCGAGGGATCGGACAAGAGCTTGAAGGCGACATTGAGCGAGAGATCGGGCTGGTGTGACCGAATTAACACGATGATCGATCGATTTGGGACTTTCGCAATTACCCGTCGCGCAACGCCAGCGTCTACAACGGGGGTCATGAACGCTCCCGACTACGTACAGCACGCTGGCCTGAAGGCCTGGGTCCAGGAGATGGCGGACCTCTGCAAGCCCAAGGACATCTACTGGTGCGACGGCTCACAGGAGGAATACGACCGCCTCTGCCAGGAACTGGTCGATGCCGGGACCTTCACCAAGCTGAATGAAGAGCTCAGGCCCAACAGCTTTCTCGCCCGCACGGACCCCAGCGACGTCGCCCGGGTGGAAGGTAGAACGTTCATCTGCGCACGTACCAAGGGCGACGCCGGGCCCACCAACAACTGGATGGACCCCGATGAGATGAAGGGCATCCTCAACGGTTTGTTCGACGGGTGCATGGCCGGACGCACGATGTACGTGATCCCCTTCAGCATGGGTCCCCTCGGATCCGACATCGCTCAGTTGGGCGTGGAGATCACCGACTCGGCTTATGTGGCGGTCAACATGAAGATCATGACCCGCATGGGCAGGGGCGCGGTCGACGTGCTGGGCACCGACGGCGAGTTCGTACCCTGCATGCACACCGTCGGGGCCCCGTTGGCCGATGGCCAAGAGGACTCGGTGTGGCCGTGCAACCCCGACGAGAAGTACATCGTGCACTTCCCTGAAGAGCGCGCCATCTGGAGTTATGGCTCCGGGTACGGCGGCAATGCGCTTCTCGGCAAGAAGTGCCTCGCACTGCGCATCGCCTCCACGATGGCCCGGGACGACGGCTGGCTTGCCGAACACATGCTGATCATGGGGGTCACCGATCCCGAAGGCGAGAAGACCTTCGTCGGGGCAGCATTCCCCAGCGCCTGCGGCAAGACGAACTTTGCCATGATCCTTCCACCACAGGCATTTGCCGATGAGGGCTGGAAGGTCACGACGGTGGGTGACGACATCGCATGGATCAAACCGGACAAGGACGGCAAGCTCTACGCCATCAACCCCGAGGCCGGCTACTTCGGCGTCGCTCCCGGTACTGCCCCCGACACCAACCCCTCCGCGGTCGAGACGATCAAGAAGAACACGCTCTTCACCAACGTGGCCCTCACCGATGACGGCGACGTCTGGTGGGAAGGAATCGGATCGGACCCGCCGGCCCATCTCATCGACTGGCGAGGCAACGATTGGACGCCCGAATCCGAGGACCCGGCCGCCCATCCCAACGCTCGGTTCACCGTTCCCGCTGAACAGAATCCCGTGATCGATCCGGACTGGGACGACCCCAAGGGCGTACGGATCAACGCGTTCATCTTCGGGGGTCGCCGGTCGGGAACGATGCCGTTGGTCGTGCAGGCGTTCAACTGGACCTACGGCGTCTACATGGCGGCCACGATGGGATCGGAGACCACGGCTGCTGCATTCGGCCAACGAGGTGTGGTGCGCCGGGATCCCTTCGCCATGCTGCCCTTCGCCGGCTACCACATGGGCGACTACTTCAACCACTGGCTGTCGTTCGGTCGCAACATTCCGAACCCACCCCGGATCTTCGTGGTGAACTGGTTCCGCAAGGACGCCGACGGCAAATTCGTGTGGCCCGGATTCGGTGAGAACATGCGCATCCTCGAGTGGATCGTCAAACGCTCCAGAGGAGATGCGTTTGCCCTCGAGAGCCCGCTCGGCTGGATGCCTCGACACCAGGACCTCACCTGGAAGGGCCTGGAGAACTTCTCAGAGGTCGATTTCCTCAAGGCGATGTCGGTGGACCGTGACGAGTGGAACGAAGAACTCCTCCAGCACGAAGAACTCTTCACCCGCCTGCACGACCGCCTACCCGGCGAGATGAGGGCCATACGTGATCTCATCCGCTCGGCGCTGTTCCGCAGTCCCGAACACTGGGAGATGACGGGCGACCCGACCTGAACGCGTGGCCCAAAGCGCATAGATCAGCGGGCCACCTGCCTCACCCCAGCGTGAGCGCGATCGAGCTCGGTGCATCGTCGGCGTCGTAGCCGATATGGATCGTCGCGCCCTCGGCGATGAGGGTGAGCACGAGTCTGCGACTCGGTCCGAACGAGTGGATCAGCTCGTCGAAGACGAAGATCACCGGTTGGAAACCCTCGCTCAGGGTTGACACGACCGTTGTGGTGCGGTCGGCCAGCGTTTCGCACCCAGTCGTCGATGCCGAGCAGTCGAGTAGGGCGGCTCGTAGCCGAGCGGTGGTGGGTCCGACCCCGTCGAAGGCGGCCCACACGGCCGCTCTGGCCGGTCCGCCGAGGGTGCCGGCCCTCGAGTTGAGCACGAAGTTCTGGCGCATCACCGGGTTGGCCTCGGTCAGTCCCGACGTCGATGGGAGGAGCCGTAGGCCCGGGACCGTGTCGTAGGTCGTGTCGTAGTTGGGGAGGGTCGGGTTGTCGGGTCCGGAGGTCTCGAGTCGCTTGACGTCGCCGCCGCCGGTGTTGCCGATCCCAGGGTTCTTCAGGAAGTACCTGTCCGCCGCCGGGGCAGCCGTCGTGATCGTGAGACTTCCGGTGGCCGGCGGGCTTGTGGTCGGCGGGCCGGTGCTCGATGCGGGAGTGGTCGCTGTGGGACCACTGCTCGATGCCGGGGTTGTTGTCGTCGCGGCGGTGGTGGGCACGCGCGATGTGACCACGCTCGATGTGATTGTGTTGGGCACGCTCGATGTGGTGGTTGTGGTGGTGACCGCTGAGTCCACCGTGATCGAAGAGGGTGGCGGTTCGGTCAGAACCGGTGTGATCGAGGTCGAGGCCAACCTCGATACGGTCGCCGGGGCCACGGTGTCGGAACGCACGGTGCTCACCGGGGTCTGACCGAACTCAGCGGGTATGGCATCGTCGAAGGCCAGTACGACCTCGTCGGCGGGGGGCGGAAGGCCCACGGCGGTCGCGGCGACCGCCATCGTCGCAGCCGCTGCCGCCACCGGTATGCGCGCGACCGTCGTCCCTATCGACGAAAGGGGCAGCTCGCCAAGCCATGCGAGGGGCCCGATGAGCCAGCGACGCCCGAACGAGACGTTGAGAAACGCGCGAACGATGGCCGGATCGAACTGGGAACCCGAGCACATGACGAGCTCACGGCGGGCTGCCTCGGCCGACATCGGTTCCTTGTAGGACCGTTTCGAGGTGATCACGTCGTAGGCGTCGGCGACAGCGACGATCCTTCCCGCCAGCGAGATGTCTGAACCCTCGAGGCCGTGCGGGTAACCGTTGCCGTCCCATCGCTCGTGGTGTTGCGACGCAGCGAGTACCCACTCGCCGAGCCAGTCTGCGAGGGGCCCGAGCATCTCGCGACCCGCGTCGGGGTGATTGGCCAGGAGCTCCCACTCCGCCGCGGTCGGTCGACCGTTCTTGTTGAGGATCGCCTCCGGCACTGTCAGCTTTCCCACGTCATGCAGTAGTGCACCCCACGAGAGCCGGATTCGATCCTTCTGGACCAGCTCGAGTTCCTGGCCGATCATGTCGGCGTAGGCACGAACCCTCTCGGTGTGGCCTCTGGTCAGTCGGTCGTGGCGGGCCAATGCGGCGACCAGTTCCAGAGCGCGAGCAGCGGCGTCGTTCGGGTCGATCGATGGCGAGATCGGGCGGACCTCACCCACCCTCGCTTTCAGTTTGGGGACCGTTCCCGAGCGAAGCGCCACGCTGAATCGGGACGGCGCCTCGTCCGGAAACACGAGCGACATGTTGAACAGGGCCGCGAGCGGGAGTAGGCGACGCGTCACGCGTTCCACGGCCAACGACACGGTGAAACCGAGCAGCGCCGCCTGAACGATCCAGATCGGGAGCCCGAACGGACCATTCGGCCGGAACAGCGTCTCCGACATTGCGCGAACCACGAGGAAGGACGCAACGAGGGGTACGACGAACACAATCGATTTGATCGCCATCGCAATGCCGGGCCAGGCCTGCCACGTGCGAGGGCTGCGCTCGGCTGCACCCGTCGTGGGACCGGAAGCCATCTGGCTCCATCGGCACCGAGCGGGTCCGACAAAGCCCAGGATCAGGGTTGGTGGCCTTCTCGACACGTCCCACTGGCCGCATCGCCGTCATCAGGGTCTGATCCGGTTCGGAGGCCCTTCGAGTACGGTCACACGCGTGATCGATCTCCTGGCCGAGGAGCCGATGGTGCTCCTCGGTGCCGTTCTGGCTTTCGGAGCGCTCATCGGAGGAATCCGGATTCGAGGTATCAGCATCGGACCGGCTGGAGCGCTCGTCGCCGGGCTCGCGGCCAGCGCCATCGATGATCGGCTCGTCATCCCGTCGATCGTGGGCATCGTCGGTCTGTCGCTGTTCACCTACTGCATCGGACTGTCCACCGGGCGGACATTCGTGCGGACCTTCCAGCGGAGTCTCCCTCTGATGGTCGGGATCGCCGGCGTGCTCGGCGGGCTCGCCGTCGTCGCCGGGGTGCTCGGATCCGTGTTCGACATCACCAGAGCCGAAACCGCCGGGATGTACGCCGGGTCGCTGACCAACACCCCAGCGCTCGCCGGAGCCCAAGCGCTGCTGCCCGAAGCCGAGCGGAGTGCCCCCGTGGTCGGGTATGCGCTGGCCTACCCGTTCGGCGTACTTGGCATGCTCATCGCGGTGCTCGCCGGCGAGCGATTCACCGGTGGCGGGTCGCCAGCCGTTGACACCGAGCATGGCCTCACATCCATGACCGCACGGGTGGAGGAGGATCGATCCGACACCGTCGGTCGACTATCGGCTCGTTTGGGGGGTGATGCAGTGATCACCCGGCTCCAGCGTGACGATCACCAATGGGTCCCCAGGCCCGACGACGAGCTGCGAAGAAACGATGTCGTGGCGGTCACGTGTCGACCTGGGCGCACCGAGGAGGTCGCCCGCATCATCGGCCGCCGGTTGCACACCAACCTGACCGATTCCCGGCGAGAGCTCGACTTTCGCCGGATCGTCGTATCGAACGAGGACCTCGTGGGTCTCCCGGTCGCTGCGCTCGACCTGTCCGGCCGCCATGGTGCCACCGTCACCCGCGTGCGGCGCGGCGGCACGGACATGCTGGCCACCCCTGCCCTTGTGCTCGAACGGGGGGACCGTGTGCGGGTGGTGGCGCCTCCGGATCAGATGGATGCCGTGGCTCGCCGCTTGGGCGACGATGAAAGCCGGGTGGCGGAGTTCTCGCCGCCTGGCTTCACCGTGGGCTTGTTCCTGGGGTTGCTGGTCGGACTCGTGCCGGTCTCGATCCCCGGGGCGGGCGAAGTGATGCTGGGCGCGGCCGGCGGCCCACTCCTCGTCGGGTTGTTCCTGGGCTGGCGGGAGCGCACCGGACCGCTGATCTGGCAGGTACCTCCGGGCGTCAGCACGACCCTCCGGCAACTAGGATCGCTTCTGTTTCTCGGCATGGCGGGCACCAGCGGTGGTGCCGCACTCCGCTCGGCGCTGGGTGGAGGCGAGGCGGTCACGATCCTGGTGTCGGGCGTGGCGATCACGTCGCTGTCCGCCACAGCTGTCCTGATGATCGCCCGGGCGAGGGGTCTCGATGCGCCGGCCGCAGCGGGCCTTGTCGCAGGCGCACAGACCCAGCCCGCTGTTCTTGCCTTCGCTGCGGAACGGACCGGCAGCCCGCGTCTGATGGTCAACTATGCGATCGCCACACCGGTGGCCATGGTGGTCAAGATCATCGCCGCCCAGCTGCTCGTGTTGTTGTAGGAGACGGCGGCGACGGCTCAGACGGTGTGGGTCAATTGGCTGAGTGCCCGGACCGCCACCGACGCATGAGCAAGATCCTGCTCACCCGAGCTCTTGATGTCGGCGAAGGTCCGGCGGCAGCGGGCCGTCGCAACGGCGTTTTGCTCGACCCACCGGGCGACACGCGTCTCGCTCGACTCGTCGGCGTAGGCCGAGGTGCTCTCCAGCACCGCCGCGGTCAGCTGAGCGTGCTCGCCGAAATACTGATCGCGCAATGCGCTCCTCGCCATGGTCTCCCAGTGATCGTCCCGCGGCAGTGCGATCACGCACTCCCTCAACCAGGCCAGATCGAGTTCATCCTCGATGGCGGTGTGCAACGCGGCCACGCCATCGAGGTCGATTCCGGTCCGTTTGGCCACGGTCAGGAGATCGAGGAAACCGAACGCCGTACCGAGGGTTGCCGCTCTGGCGGCGAACTCTTCGGGAACTCCTGCGGCGACGTAACGATCGACCTCGTCTCGGTTGTCCTCGGGCTGGTCCATCTCGGCGGTGCGCTCGTGAAGGCGCCGCACCGGATCCGCATAGCGGTTGACGACCTCGTTCACCTGGATCGGTTGGGGTTCGTTGCGCAGCAGCCACCGGGTCGCCCGCTCGCCCAAACGCCGGATGGCCAGGTCGATCTCGGTCTGGATCGCGGCGGGGACCATGTTGTCGAGCGCTCGCACCTCCCGCCAAAGAGTCCCGAGATCGTAGATTCGGGTGGCGGCGATGTGCGCTCGGGCGATGTCCGCCTCGGTTGCCGAGGTCTCCTCCATGAGTCGCGGTGTCATCGAGATCCCACCACGATTGACAAGGTGGTTCGCCACCAGGGTTGCGATCAGCTCGTCCCGCAGCGGATGACGCAGCACGAGCTCCGCATGGGACTCTCTCACCGCCGGTGGGAAGTAACGCTCCAAGAACAACGAGCAGGCGGGATCGGAGGGAAGGTCGGATGCCGCCAACCGCTCGGTCAGCAGATTCTTGGTGTAGGCGAGCAGCACGGCCAGCTCGGGACGGGTGAGTGCGCCGCCGGAGTTGCGCCGCTCGGTCATTTGAGCCTGGGAGGGCAACGCTTCGACCTTGCGGTCGAGGTGCGCCTCCTTTTCCAGCCATGCCATCACCCGGGAATGCACCTGCACCATCCCGCGAGCCTGGGCGACTGCGGCCGATAGCGATTCATTCTGTGAGTAGTTGTTGTCGAGGACGTTCGAGCACACGTCGTCAGCCATGGACTCCAGCAGCTGGTTGCGTTGCTTGCGGGTGAGGTCGCCGTTCTTTTCTGCCATCGACAGAAGGATCTTCAGGTTGACCTCATGGTCCGAGCAGTCGACGCCGGCCGAATTGTCGATCGCATCGGTGTTGATCCGCCCGCCCCCCATCGCAAATTCGATGCGACCTCGCTGACTCACCCCGAGATTCCCGCCCTCGGCCACAACCCGGCACCGCAGTGAGGTCGCATCGATACGGACGTTGTCGTTGGAGCGGTCGCCGATCTCGAGGTCCGATTCGGATGATGACCTGATGTAGGTCCCGATCCCTCCATTCCACAGAAGATCGACGGGCGCGGCCAGTACCGCCCGGATGAGCTCGTCGGGCGTGGCCGACTCGATCGTCTCGGGAATGCCGAGAGCAGTTCGCATTTCGGGGGTCGGTTTGATCGATTTGGCCGTGCGGGCGAACACCCCGCCGCCGGTCGAGATGAGGTCCCGGTTGTAGTCGTCCCAGCTGGACCTTGGCAGGTCGTAGAGTCGCTGGCGTTCGACGAAGGCAGAGGCGGTGTCAGGATGCGGGTCGACGAAGATGTGCCGATGGTCGAACGCCGCGATCAGCCGGGTCTTGGGGCTGCGCAGCATGCCGTTGCCGAAGACGTCGCCGGACATGTCCCCGACGCCCACGGCGGAGAACTCCGTGGTGTCGACATCGATGCCCATCTCTCTGAAGTGGCGCTCCACCGACACCCATGCGCCCCGGGCGGTGATGCCCAGCGCCTTGTGGTCGTAGCCGTCGGATCCACCGGAGGCGAAGGCGTCATCGAGCCAGAAACCCCGGCTCGTGGCGATTTCGTTGGCCGTATCGGAGAACGTTGCGGTCCCTTTGTCGGCGGCGACGACGAGGTAAGGATCGTCGGTGTCGTGGCGAACCGTGTGCTCCGGCGCCGTCGTGGCACCCTCGTCGATGTTGTCGGTGACGTCGAGGAGGGCGTTCACGAACGTCCGATAACAGCCGACGACCTCGGCCATGATGTCCTCGCGGGAACCCGACGACGGCAACTGACGGGCGACGAAACCGCCCTTGGCGCCAACGGGCACGATCACCGAGTTCTTGACGGTCTGGGCCTTCATCAGACCGAGGATTTCGGTGCGGAAGTCCTCCATTCGATCCGACCAGCGGAGCCCGCCCCGGGCGACCCGCCCCGATCGGAGGTGCACGCCTTCGGTGCGTGGGGAGTAGACGAAGATTTCCGCCCTGGGCACCGGCCGTGGAAGATCGGGGATGTTCCGAGGATCGAGCTTGAAGGCCGAGGCCGGTCGGTAGCCGCCGGCCTCGTCGATCTGCCAGTGGTTGGTTCGGGTGGTCGCTGCGATCAGCGCCACGAACGAACGGAGGATTCGATCGGCGTCGAGGCTGTCCACGCCGTCGATGGCGGACATGATCTCCGCTCGTTCTTCGGCTTCGGTGGCCGCACCCCCGTTGTCGGGATCGAAACGGGCGTTGAACAGTCCGACCAGGCGTCGGGCGATCTGATGGTTCTGGTTGAGGGTGTCGACCAAGTACAGATAGCTGAACTTGATGCCGATCTGGATCATGTAGCGGGCGTATCCCCGCAGGATCACGACGTCGCGCCAGGTCAACCCGGCGCTCACGACCAGGCGAGCCAAGCCGTCACTCTCGACCTGGCCCCTCCATACCGCCAGGATTGCGTCCCGGAACCGGCTGCGCCCTTCGTGGTCGAGTTGGATATCCAGCATCAGCCCGATGTCGTAGATGAACCGGGGGACGCTGTCTCGGCGCCGCACTTCGTAGGGCCGCTCGTCGGTCACGACGGCGCCCAGGTCGTGGAGCAGAGGAATGAATTGGGACAGCGTGATCGGATGGCCGGATCGGAAGAGTTTGCACCGCAACTCCAGGGCGCCGGCTTCGAGGGGGCGGTGTAGGGCCACGTCCAAGCTCGTGTCCGGTAGAGCCTCGAGTCGGTCGATGTCGTGCACGGCCGATTCGGCCAACACGTTCGACAGGTAGCCGGCGTCGAACGCGTCCTGGTAGTCGGCGAGGAGGCCGAGACCTCGATCCTCGCCGTGGCTCTCGATGAGCGCGGTGCGCAGGTAGTCATCCCAGGTCCTGGTCACCTGTATCAGGCGCGCCTGGACCGCCTCGAGATCGGGCAGATCTTCCGCCGGCGTGGGGTCGATGTAGATGACCAGATGCAGACGGGCCAGCGGTGCATCGGAGATCTCGGTCGAGAACCGGACGCTTCGGCCTCGGTAGACCTCCATCAGCGTTTCCTGGATCTTGAGTCGTACGTCGGTGTTGTGGCGGTCCCTGGGGACGAATACGAGACACGAAAGGAACCGCCCGAAAGTGTCACGACGCACCAGAAGGCTCACCTGTCGTCGATCGCGCAGGTCGAGCATCGCCATGGCCATCGATTCGAGTTCGTCGATCTCGATCTGGAACAGCTCGTCGCGTGGGAAGAGCTGCAGGAGGTTGAGCAGGCGGCTGTGGTCGTGGCTGGTGCGTTGGAAGTTGGCCCGATCGATCACGGCCGCAACCTTGGCTCGGACCACGGGGATTTCCTGGACCTGACCCGAGTAGACCGTCGAGGTGAAGAGTCCGAGGATCCTCCGCTCGCCGGTGACGCGCCCGTCCTGGTCGATCTCCTTGATTCCGACGTAGTCGAGTGGCACGGCCCGGTGAACCGTGGACAACGTGTTGGCCTTGGTCAGGTTGAGCAGCGTCGGCTGTCGGGCTCGAATGGCGGTCTCGGGTGGAAGGTCGCCGAGTTCGAGGGTCGACGGTTCGCTCTGGCGAAGGGTGCCCAGACCGGTCTCGGGTCGGGACACGATCGTCGGGTTGATCTCGTCGTCGTTGAACTCGTATTCGCGGTACCCGATGAGGGTGAACGCCCCGGCCTCCATCCATCGCAGCAACTGAGCGATTTCGACCGGATCGGTTCCGATCGTGGACTCGAACCGGGGGGCACCCGCGGCGGCTTCATGGGCCAATGCGTCCATCTCCTCGGCGAGGCTGAGAAGCCGGGTTCGCATCGCTTGCCAATCGTCGACCGCCGCCCCTACATCGGCCATGATCGATGACAGGTCGTCCTGCAGTCCTTCCAGCTCCTCCCGACGGGACAGGCGGTCCACCTCGATGTGCAGCATCGACTCGGTTGGCTCATGGGATTGGTCCGGCAGATCGACCATTTCCAGTCGACCGTCTCCGTCTCGGGTGACCCGGTACATCGGATGGGCCAGAACGTGGACCTGCAGTCCTCGGCCCTCCACGAGCGCCAGGACCGAATCGACGATGAAGGGCATGTCACGGGACACGACGTCGATCACCGTGTGGCTGCTCGACCAACCGTCCTCATCGCTGTCGGGGTTGTAGACGCGAATGATGGTTTCGAGCGGTGATCGTCTCTCGGCCAACTGGAAGTGGCGCACGACCGACGCGTAAAGATCGATCGGATCCTTGTCGTCGAGTTCATGGGGTGCGGTGCGTTGGTAGTAGTGACGGATCAGAACCTCGCCGGGGGTCGATGCAGATCCGTGACTTCGTCTGCGAGCGAGATCGGTGGCGCCGTCCAGCAGCGCATCCTTGACCTGCTCTGCGGTGTCAGCCATACCCCGAAGGTACTGCCTGGATCGGATGCCCGCCCGCCCAACGGCTGGGATCGGCCGTCGCCCGCGGGGGCGTGCATTTCGGCGGTCGTGGTGCAGCACCGACCGGACGGGATAACCTCAGCCAAGCACCACGATCCGGAGGCACCAAATGGCAGATCCCATCGACATCCCCGCGTGCGAACACGCCCAACCGGGCCTTGTCCAGCCCGTGGATCTGACAAACGATCAGCAGGCGGTGCTCTGATGCGGATCGGCATCCTCACCGGTGGTGGCGACGTTCCCGGGCTGAATCCCTGTATCAAGGCGGTTGTCGAGCGGGTGGCCGACGAGGGCCATGAGGTGCTCGGCATCCGGCGCGGCTGGGCGCCGTTCCTGCACTTCAATCCTGAAGATCCCCACGATGCCGACGACTGGTTCATGCCGCTCAGCCCGAATCGGGTCCGGACCGTCGGTCGGTCGGGCGGCACCTTCCTTCACACATCCCGGACCAACCCGAGTCGGGTGAAGCCCAACGAGGTACCCGAGCACCTGGCGGCAGAGGCCGAAGCCATCGGTGGTGAGGGCCCGTTCGATTTCACCGCCCACGCCCTCAAGGTGGTGGAGAGCCAGAAGCTCGACGTTCTCATTCCCATCGGCGGGGACGACACGCTGAGCTATGCCCTCCGACTCCACGAAGAGGGCGTCCCGGTCATCGCCATACCCAAGACCATGGACAACGATGTCCACGGAACCGACTACTGCATCGGCTTCTCCACCGCGGTCACCCGCGGCGTCGAGTTCATCAACAACCTGCGTACGTCCACCGGATCGCACGAGCGGATCGCGGTGATCGAGTTGTTCGGCCGCTACAGCGGCGAGACGTCGCTGATCACCTCCTACCTGGCCGGCGTCGACCGCACCATCATCTCCGAGGTTCCCTTCGACATCGACCACCTCATCGACCTGCTTCTGAAGGACAAAGCGGCCAACCCTTCCGGCTACGCCATGATGACGATCTCCGAAGGTGCCACTCTCTCGGGCGGTGACATGGTGTTGTCCGGCGACGAGGATGCGTTTGGCCATCGCAAGCTCGGCGGCATCGGTGCCCGCACGGGTCAACTGATCAAGGAACGGACCGGCGAGGGGATCGTCTACCAGCAGCTCGCCTACCTGATGCGTTCCGGCAGCCCCGATTCACTCGATCTGATGGTGGCGACCAACTATGCGGCGATGGCGGCCGACTTCGCTATCGAAGGGATGTCCGGTCGGATGACCGCCCTGCGTTCCGGCACCTACACCAGCGTCCCGATCTCGGTGACCAAGGACGGTGTCAAAAGGGTTGACGTCGACGAGTTGTACGATGTCAACACCTACCGGCCGACGGTCCGCCACGTCGCCGGCAAGCCCATGTTCCTCTATTGATGCCCTCGATCCCCTGATGCCTGCGGTCCTGGGAGTCCTCACCGCCGGCGGTGACTGTCCGGGTCTGAACGCCGTCGTCCGTGCCGTGGTCGCCCGCGGGATCAGGACCCATGACATGGAGGTCGTCGGCATTCTCAACGGGTGGGATGGCCTCATGGAAGGCCGCACCCGAACCCTGGACCGCGACGACGTCCGTGGCATCCTCGCCCGCGGCGGCACGATCCTGGGCACCTCCCGCAAGGACCCGTACGTGCACGGTGAGGGCTGGCGCAGTGTCGAGCGCACGATCAGATCCAACGGTATCGACGCGTTGATCGTGATCGGTGGGGACGGGACACTCCAGACGGCGCTGCGTTTGCACGAGGACGGCGATTTCCACATCGTCGGCGTGCCCAAGACGATCGACAACGACATAGCCGCCACCGACGTCACGTTCGGCTTCGATACCGCGGTCCAGATCGCCACCGAAGCCATCGACCGAATCGCAACCACCGCCGAGTCCCACAACCGCATCATGCTGGTCGAGGTGATGGGAAGGACCAAGGGCTGGATCGCGGCGTACTCCGGAATCGCCGGCGGAGCCGACATGATCATCATCCCGGAGATCGACTACGACCTCGACGCCATCACCGATGTGATCCGTCGACGCCACCGCCACGGTCACAACTACTCGGTGGTCGTCGTCGGCGAGGGAGTCGAACCCCCGCCCGAACGCGAAGTCGAGACGAGGATGGATGTGTTCGGTTTCAGGCGACTCGGCGGCGTTGCCTATGCGATCGCTCCCGAGTTGGAGGAACGTACCGGCTTCGACAGCGCGTGACGGTTCTGGGCCATCTGCAACGGGGCGGCACCCCCACCGCCACCGATCGTGTTCTCGCAACCCGCTTTGGCGTGGCCGCCGTCGACCTGGCCGCCGCGGGTGAGTCCGGCGTCATGGTGGCTTCCCGCGGCACCCAGATGGTGTCGGTTCCCCTGGCCGACGCATGCGCAGAGGTCCGGGGTGTCGATGCCGAGCTGTACGACGTCGCTCAGACGTTCTTCGACTGAGCGGGGTGGCCGAACGAGTCTCACCACAACTCCGGGGTTCGGACCCCTCCGGCGGTGGGATAGGCCGAACCCGCCAGTAGTCTGGCCAGTCGGCACGGCTGTAGGTGAGCTGTGTCCCGACACCGAAGGCCGCCACCTACCACGAGTCGTCAACGAAAGTCGCATGCCCACCATTCAGCAGTTGGTCCGGAAGGGCCGCCAGGACAAGTCAAAGAAGGGGACCACCCCAGCGCTCAAGGGTTCCCCCCAGCGTCGCGGCGTGTGCACCCGGGTGTACACCGCCACCCCGAAGAAGCCGAACTCGGCGCTGCGCAAGGTGGCGCGTGTGCGTCTCAGCAGTGGAGTGGAAGTGACCGCCTACATCCCTGGCGAGGGCCACAACCTTCAAGAGCACAGCATCGTGCTCGTGCGAGGGGGGCGTGTGAAGGATCTTCCCGGTGTTCGTTACAAGATCGTGCGTGGGACGCTCGACACCGCAGGCGTGCGGGATCGCAAGCAGGCCCGTAGCCGCTACGGCGTCAAGAAGGACTAGAAGAATGCCTCGTAAGGGACCTGCACCACGTCGAGACCTCATACCGGATCCGGTCTACCGGAGCGTCCTGGTCACCCAACTCGTCAACAAGGTCTTGCTGTCGGGCAAGAAGACCGTCGCAGAACGTGCCGTGTACGACGCCCTCGAGATCGTGGCCGAGAAGACCGGTGGTGATCCGGTCGCCACGCTGAAGCGGGCGGTCGACAACGTTCGCCCTCAGCTCGAGGTGCGCAGTCGACGCGTCGGTGGCGCCACCTACCAGGTTCCCGTCGAGGTCCGACCCCGTCGGGCGACCACGCTTGCCGTGCGGTGGGTGGTCACCTTCTCACGCCAGCGCCGTGAACGGTCGATCTCGGAGCGTCTGGCCAATGAGATCCTGGACGCGTCCAACGGCATCGGCGCCTCGGCCAAACGACGTGAGGACCTTCACAAGATGGCCGAATCCAACAAGGCGTTTGCCCACTATCGCTGGTAGTACGCCGGTCCTTTGAAGCTTCCCTCCCCGAGACACGAAAAGGCATAGAAACGAAATGGCAGCTCGCCCCACACCCCTCGAGCGTTATCGCAACATCGGGATCATGGCTCACATCGATGCCGGAAAGACGACGACGACCGAGCGCATCCTCTATTACACCGGCAAGAACTACAAGATCGGCGAGGTGCACGAGGGCGGCGCCACGATGGACTGGATGGAGCAAGAGCAGGAGCGCGGGATCACCATCACCTCCGCGGCGACCACCTGCTTCTGGAAGGATCACCGGATCAACATCATCGACACGCCCGGTCACGTCGACTTCACCGTCGAGGTCGAGCGGTCGCTTCGTGTACTCGACGGTGCGGTTGCGATCTTCGACGGCGTCGCCGGGGTCGAACCCCAGACCGAGACCGTCTGGCGTCAAGCCGATCGTTACGGCGTTCCTCGTATGTGTTTCGTGAACAAGCTCGACAGAACCGGCGCCGACTTCTACTTCTGTCTCGACAGCATCAAAGACCGCCTGACCCAGGACGTTGCGGTCATTCAGCTGCCCATCGGCATAGAGATGGACTTCGTCGGCGTGGTCGACCTCGTCCGGATGAAGGCGATCGTGTGGTCCGGCGAGGACCTCGGCGCCAGTTTCGACGTGGTCGAGATCCCGGCTGAGTATCAGGACAAGGCCGACGAGTACCGAGCCATGCTGGTCGAGGCCGTGGCCGCCACCGATGATCATCTGATGGAGAAGTACCTCGAGGACGAGACCATTTCCGAGGCCGAACTGAAGGCGGCGCTGCGAAGGGCCACGCTGGATGACGCGCTGGTGCCGATCCTGTGTGGCACTGCGTTCAAGAACAAAGGTGTCCAGCCGCTGCTCGACGCCGTGATCGACTATCTGCCGTCGCCGATCGATCTTCCTCCCGTCAAAGGCATCGCCCTGAAAGGTGGTGACGAGATGGAACGCAAACCCAACGATGATGAGCCTTTCTCGGCGCTCGCATTCAAGATCATGTCGGCGCCCAACGTCGGCAAGCTCGCCTACTTCCGGGTCTACTCGGGGAACCCTCGGCAAGGGTGATCAGGTGCTCAACACCCGCACTGGTCAGAAGGAACGGATGGGTCGACTTCTCGAGATGCACGCCAACAAGCAGGAAGATCGCAACGTTGCCATGACCGGTGACATCATGGCGGCGATCGGCATGAAGAACGTGCGCACCGGTGACACGCTCACCGACGCCAGCCATGCGATCGTTCTCGAGTCGCTCGACTTCCCGGATCCGGTCATTCACGTCGCGGTCGAACCCAAGACCAAGATCGACCAGGACAAGATGGCCAAGGCTCTCATGTCCCTGTCAGAAGAAGACCCCACGTTCACCGTCCGCACCGACGAGGACACAGGTCAGACGATCATCGCCGGCATGGGTGAGCTGCACCTCGAGGTGCTGGTCGACCGGATGCTCCGCGAGTTCCGGGTGGACGCGACGGTCGGCAAACCCCAGGTCGCCTACCGCGAAACGATCACCTCGGTCGTGGAGAAGGACACCTACACCCACAAGAAGCAGACCGGCGGTTCCGGTCAGTTCGCCGAGGTCACCATCATGATGGAGCCCTCCGGCGCCGGAGGTGGCTATGAGTTCATCGACAAGATTTCCGGTGGGCGCATCCCCAAGGAGTACATCCCGTCGGTGGACCACGGCATCAAAGACGCCATGACCACGGGCGTGTTGGCCGGGTTCCCCACCGTCGATGTACGGGTGACGCTCCTCGACGGCAAGTTCCACGACGTCGACTCATCGGAGATGGCGTTCAAGATCGCCGGAACCATGGCGTTCAAGCAGGTCGCACGTCGAGCCAAGCCCGTGTTGCTCGAACCGATCATGAGCGTCGAAGTGGTCACGCCCGAGGACTACATGGGCGATGTCATCGGCGACCTCAACTCGCGTCGAGGTCGGGTTGGGCAGATGCAGGCCAGGGGACAGAACCAGGTGGTGTCCGCCGAAGTTCCGCTGTCGGAGATGTTCGGCTACTCAACCGATCTCAGGTCGAAGACCCAGGGTCGGGCGAGCTATACGATGCAGTTCAGCAATTATCAGCAGACACCTGCGAACGTGCAAGAAGAAATCGTTAAGCGCATCCGGGGCGAATGACCCCGACATCAGATGCCGGCCGCCCGAGGGCTTTGCCGGAACCAGGAAAGGAACAGAGCCCAGATGGCGAAACAGAAGTTTGAGCGCACGAAGCCGCATGTGAATGTGGGGACGATGGGTCATATTGATCATGGGAAGACGACGTTGACGGCGGCGATTACGAAGGTGTTGTCGGCGCGTGTGGAGGGGAATGCTGAGACGGCGTTTGACATGATTGATAAGGCGCCGGAGGAGCGTGAGCGGGGGATTACGATCAATGTGTCGCATGTGGAGTATGAGACGGCGAATCGTCATTATGCGCATGTGGATATGCCGGGGCATGCCGATTACATCAAGAACATGATTACGGGGGCTGCGCAGGTGGATGGGGCGATTTTGGTGGTGTCGGCGGCGGATGGTCCGATGCCTCAGACGCGTGAGCATGTGTTGTTGGCGCGTCAGGTGGGTGTGCCGGCGATTGTGGTGGCGTTGAATAAGGCGGACATGGTTGATGATGAGGAGTTTTTGGAGTTGGTGGAGTTGGAGGCTCGTGAGTTGTTGACTGAGTATGAGTTTCCTGGTGATGAGGTGCCGGTGGTGCATGTGTCGGCGTTGAAGGCGTTGGAGGGTGATGCGGCCGAGGCGGAGAAGGTGATGGAGTTGATGGATGCGGTGGATTCGTATATTCCGGAGCCGGTGCGGGAGTTGGATAAGCCGTTTTTGATGCCGATCGAGGATGTGTTTTCGATTACGGGTCGTGGGACGGTGGTGACGGGCAAGGTTGAGCAGGGTGTTGTGCATACCGGTGATGCGTTGGAGATTATTGGGATCAGGGATACGCAGAAGACGACGTGTACGGGTGTGGAGATGTTCAGGAAGTTGTTGGATCAGGGGCAGGCGGGGGACAATATTGGTGCGTTGTTGAGGGGGATCGAGAAGGATGAGGTGCAGCGGGGTCAGGTGTTGGCGGCGCCGGGTTCGATTACGCCCCATACCGAGTTCGAGGCGCAGGTGTATGTGTTGACCAAGGAGGAGGGGGGCCGGCATAAACCGTTCTTTGCGAATTATCGGCCCCAGTTCTATTTCCGGACCACCGATATCACCGGGTCGGTGACGTTGCCGGCGGGTACGGAGATGTGTATGCCCGGTGACAACACCGAGATGACCGTGGAGTTGATCAACCCGATCGCCATGGACGAAGGCCTACGGTTCGCTATCCGCGAAGGTGGCCGCACCGTCGGCGCCGGCCGAGTCACCAAAATCCTCAAATAATGGCCGCATCACAGAAAATCCGTATTCGGCTCAAGGCCTACGATCATCAGGTGATCGATCAGAGCACCAAGAAGATCGTCGAAACCGTCGCTCGTACCAACGCAGCGTTCCGAGGCCCGATCCCGCTTCCCACCGAAAAGCACCGCTTCTGCGTGATTCGCTCACCGCACAAGTACAAGGATTCCCGTGAGCATTTCGAGATGCGCATCCACAAGCGCTTGATCGACATCCTCGAACCCAATCCGAAAACGGTTGACTCGCTCCAGCGCCTCGAGTTGCCTGCAGGTGTCGACATCGAAATCAAAATCCAGCAGGTCTGAGCTCTTCACGATCGGGGAGAGAAACTGCGAACCGGTGCGCGAACGCACCGGTTCGTTCGCGTTCGGCGAGGTACCCGGCGCCGACCGGTAGGTTGAGTGAATGGAACGTACCGATCCCGATCACGTTGGCGACGAACGGACCCTCCTCACTCAGTTCCTCGATTTCCATCGGGCGACGATCCTCAACAAGACCGACGGGCTCGCTCACGCCGATTTCGGCCTCTGTCTGTCGCCGTCGACCATGTCGATCGGAGGAATGGTCAAACACCTCACGTTGGTGGAGGACTACTGGTTCGATCACAAGTTCATGGGCAGTGCCGAACGCGAACCCTGGTCGAGCGTCGATTGGGACGCAGATCCGGACTGGGAATGGCGAAGTGCCATCGACGACGACCCCGCCGACCTCCTCTCCGCCTACGTCGAGGCGTGTGAGCGGAGCCGGGCGATCGTGGCTTCTGCCGCCCGGTTCGATGACCTGTCCGTCGGGACGAACAAGGACGGTGAGCGGTGGTCGCTTCGATGGATCATGATCCACATGCTCGAGGAGACCGCGCGCCACGTGGGCCACATCGACCTCATTCGTCAGTCGATCGACGGGACGGTCGGCGAGTAGACCGTGGTGATGCGGTGGCATCTGTGAAAGACTGCCAACCATGGGTATCGAGCAGGACCTTCTCGACCTTCGCCGCACGGCCGGGGCGGCGATCGTGATGACCTACCGCGGAGATTGGTGACCGTACTGCTGTGCCCAGCTCGTGCGGCTGGGGCTCAACTACGACCGCATTCACGACGCCGGTGGTGAACTGATTGCGATCAGCGTCGATGACGACGTACGCCAGGCGGGGATGGGACAACGGTGGGGTTTCTCCCACACCCGGTTCGTCTCCGACCCGGCCGGTTCGACCTACCTCGATCGGCTGGGGCTGTTCGATCCCCTCGAACGGGGCGGTATCGCTGTTCCCGGGATGCTGATCATCACGCCCGAGGGACGGGTCCCGTACCGTTTCCAAGGTCGGGATTTTGCCGACCGGACCAACGATCCAGCGCTCTACGAAGCGCTCGAATCGCTGTCGCTGCCGGCGGTCTCTCCTGAGGCATGGGACCCCGATGTCGTTGCTCCCGCCGACCTGCTGGGGTTCTTCCCACCCCGAAATCTCGAGCCCTACTTCCGGGGCAACTACTTCGGCGCAACCGCCATCTACCGGCGCGCCAAGGCAGCCGACGACGCGGTGGGACGTCGGTTGGCCAACGAACACCGTTTCATGTCCAAGGACACATTCGAGGCGTGGGACGTGTGGAAACACAACGTTCCCGTGGCCCACCGTTGACCCGTCCACCTGGCCGGATGAGTGGTCAACACCCGGTGCTACGGGTCTTCCTCGACGCCGCCGGGGGACGCTTCCCGCCCGTCGATGGTGGGGTCACCTATTACCCACCGGTCGGTGATGGCCTCGAGGCGGTCGTGTGTTTCACCGGCCATGCCTTCATCTGCTCCCGGCTCAGTGAAGATCAGCTCTCTCGCACCGGCCCAGATGGGTTCGGGGGTGCCCACGGCCCCGCGGTGCTCACCGAGATGACCGGGACCGACGGAACCTGTGGAGTCATCGACTGCACCCTGGTCGGTCGTGGTGTGGGCGGGGGGTCGAGCTTGCCCGAACGCAAGGATCTCAGCGGTCACCACCGGGTCGAGTACGCACGAGCACTCCGATCCGCCGTCCGCGTTTTCGGCGACGACAGGGGATTGATCACCCTATCCCAGGGGCTCGCCGGTCGCTCCGAGCTCAGCGTGGAGGCCACTCCCGGCCGGCACGGCACCGGGGCGGGACGTCAGCTGATCGTCGAGGGCCTGCGCATGGTCGGCGACGGTGATCCTGTGTTCGCCGCGGTTTCGCCGGGCAACGCCCGAAGTCTGCGCGCTTTCCTCGCGGTCGGCTTCGTTCCCATCGGCAGCGAGGTGGTCATCCGGACCGCGGTCACCGGGGTGGGACCGAAGCGTGACGGACCACGGACATCGTGAGGCCGTCACCGAATGGCAGCAGCATGGTCACGAAGCGCTCGTCGGCCGCCATGGCGTCGTTGAAGCGACGCAGCGCCAGGGTGTCAGGACTGGTCGGATCGTGGCCCTCTGGCCTTTGTGCTCCGCGGTCGCTGCCGGGCGGTAGGACCTCGCCTGACCACAAGGTGTTGTCCACCAGGATGAGTCCGTTCGGTCGCATCCTGGGGTGGAGCAGGTCGACATAGTGTGCATAGCCGGTCTTGTCGGCATCGACGAAGGCGAGGTCGAACGTGGGCTCCGCCGGTAGTGATTCGATCGTGTCGGCGGCCGGACCGAGGCGCAGTGAGATCTGCTCGGCAACCCCGGCCCGGTCCCAGTAGCGGCGGGCGATGTCGGTCCACTCCTCGCTCTGGTCACAACACAGCAGGCATGCGTCGGGCCCCATGCCACGGGTCAGGCAGATCGATGAGTAGCCGGTGAAGGTCCCGATCTCGATCGCCGAGCGAGCACCGACCGCGGCTGCGATCACTTCGAGGAAGGCACCCTGCTCATGGCTTATCTGCATTCCGGCCACGCCACCGAGGGCGGCGGTTTCGGTCGCCAGATCCACGAGAACGTCGTCGGCTCGGCGGGAGCGGCTGACCACATAGTCGGTCATGTCGGTGGTCAGGAGAAACGATCGGCTCATGTGGCGAGTATCGCCGAAACCGGTCCGGTGGACGATCCCTGCGGGTTCAGCCGAAAACGTCGGAGCCGGGGTGGGCAAGTCCGGGCCTCCCGCTAGCGTGTACTGGTTCGGTCTGGACAGGCCCCGTGCACATGAGATTCGCGTCTCGCTCGGGGAACCCTCCGGCTCAAGTTACCGCCCGTTTACGGCCCAGTTTCGGCTGAGCCCGCTGACGAAAGTGCAATCGATGACCACAAAAGCGATCGTCGGCCGCAAGGCTGGCATGACACAGGTGTGGAGCGAGGACAACCGTCTGCTGCCCGTCACCGTGATCGAGGTCCAGCCTGTACGGGTTGTCCAGGTCAAGACCGTCGATTCTCACGGCTACAACGCCGTCCAGGTCACGTTTGGTCCTCCTCGCCGCAAGATCAACAAACCCGAGCAGGGTCACTTCGACGCCGCCGGAGTGGAGGCCGGTCGGGAACTCCTGGAGCTGCGCCTCGAGGACGTCTCCGACTACGAAGTCGGCCAGGAGATCCCGCTCGATGTCTTTGCGCCGGGCGACGTCGTCGACGTCACCGGCACCAGCAAGGGCAAAGGGTTCACCGGTGTGATGAAACGTCACAACTTCGCCGGCCAACGGGCCACACACGGCGCCCACCTGGTGCACAGAATGCCCGGGTCGATCGGACAGTGCGCCACCCCGGCTCGGGTGTTCAAGGGAAGGAAGATGGCTGGCCACCACGGCAACCAGAAGACCACCCAGCAGAACCTCACCGTCGTCAAGGTCGACACCGAGATCGGGGCCTTGATGGTCAAGGGCGCGGTCCCGGGCGCCAAGAACGGTGTGGTGACCGTTCGCAATGCGGTCAAGAAGGTGAGTGCCTGATGGTGTCGATCGCAGTCACATCGTCCACGGGATCCAAGGTTGGCTCGGTCGAGTTGGACAAGGAACTGTTCGGTATCGAGCCGAACGTGCCGGTGATGCACCAGGTCGTCACCGCTCAACTCGCCGCCCGTAGGGCCGGTACGCACAACACCAAGACCAGGGCCGAGGTCCGTGGTGGCGGAGCCAAGCCATGGCGCCAGAAGGGCACCGGCCGAGCCCGACAGGGATCGATTCGGTCGCCGCACTGGGTCGGTGGCGGTGTCGCCCACGGACCAAAACCTCGGGACTACTCACAGAAGACTCCCAAGAAGATGGTCAAGTTGGCGTTGCGTTCGGCGCTTTCGGACCGCGCCGCCGACTCCAAGGTGGTCGTCGTCGACGATTGGGGGATCGAAGCTCCCAGCACCAAGGCGGCCAAGTCGGTACTCGATGCGAACAAGGTCGAGGGCAAAGCGCTCGTGGTCGTCGATCGGGACGCAGAGTCGGTCTGGAAGAGCCTCCGGAATCTCGACGATGTACACGTGATCAGCGTGGATCAGCTCAACACCTACGACGTGTTGGTCGCCGACTACGTGATCTTCGACAAGGAAACGCTGGTCAACGCCGGCGTTGCCTCCGACGGGAAATAGGAGGGCGGCAGATCATGCGAGACCCCCACGATGTGGTGATCCGACCGATCATCTCCGAGAAGACCTACAACCAGGCCGAGATGCTCAACGTCTACACGTTCATCGTGCATCCGTCGGCGTCCAAGCCCGAGATCTCCGATGCGGTCGAAGCGATATTCGACGGCGTCAAGGTCGCCAAGGTCAACACCTTGAACCGCAAGGGCAAGGTCATTCGCAACCGCAGGAACAACCGCACCTCGAAGCGGTCCGACACGAAACGAGCGATCGTCACCCTCTCCGAGGGTTCGATCGAGCTCTACACCAGCTGAGGGGTCGACAGGTCATGGCAATTCGAAAGCGCAAACCCACCAGTGCCGGTCGTCGCTTCCAGACGAGCAGCGACTTCGCCGACGTGACCACGTCGACGCCCGAGAAGTCGCTTCTGGCCAAACAGTCCAAGACCGGTGGTCGCAACAACCACGGACGCAAGACCAGCCGCCACCGAGGTGGGGGCCACAAACGCCGCTACCGGGTCATCGACTTCCGTCGCAACAAGGACGGTGTCGATGCAACGGTGGCCTCGGTCGAATACGACCCCAATCGCAACTGTCGGATCGCCTTGCTGCATTATCACGACGGCGAGAAGCGGTACATCCTCGCGCCGAGAGGGCTCAACGTCGGCGACAAGATCCGCAGCGGATCCGGCAGTGACATCCGCCCCGGGAATGCGATGCCGATGCGTTTCATCCCTGTCGGCACGGTGGTGCACAACGTGGAACTGAAACCGGGCGGAGGCGCCAAGTTGGCACGCTCGGCTGGAACCAGCGTGCAGCTCGTGGCCAAGGAAGGCGACACCGCCACCCTTCGTCTGCCGTCCACCGAGATGCGCCGTGTTGCCATCGACTCCGTCGCCACCGTCGGTGAGGTCGGCAACTCCGAACATGAACTCGTCAAGGTCGGCAAGGCGGGTCGAAACCGTTGGAACGGTCGCCGTCCTCAGACCCGCGGCGTCGCCATGAACCCCGTCGACCATCCACACGGTGGCGGTGAGGGCAAGACCTCCGGAGGTCGCCACCCGGTTTCGCCGTGGGGCCAACCCGAGGGCAGAACCCGCAGGAAGGGTAAGGAGTCAGATGATCAGATCATCCGCCGCCGGCGGACCCGTGGCGGACGGAGGTAAGCCATGCCACGTAGTTTGAAGAAGGGTGCGTTCATCGACGATCACCTGTTGAAGAAGGTCGACGCTCTGAACGACAAGAACGAAAAGCGCGTCATCAAGACCTGGTCTCGTCGATCGACGATCATCCCTGACATGGTCGGTCACACGATTGCGGTTCACGACGGCCGCAAGCATGTACCGGTCTACATCACCGAAGCCATGGTCGGACACAAGCTCGGAGAGTTCTCACCGAGCCGTACTTTCAGATTCCACGCTGGTCAGGAAAAGACGGGTCGACGATGACGATCGCCCCGACCCACGATCGTCCGTATTCGCGCTCCACGGTCAAGTTCGTACGCATGTCCGCCTCCAAGGTGCGAGTGGTGCTCGACCTGATCCGAGGTGACCACGTCGTCGACGCCATCGAAACCCTGGCCCTCAGCGAGCGCAAGGCATCCCACGACATCGCCAAGGCACTCCGCTCGGCGGTGGCCAATGCCAACCACAACGAGGAGATCCCCACCGAGGAGCTCTACGTCTCAGCCTGCTACGCCGACGAAGGGCCCACACTCAAGCGGTTTCGCCCACGGGCACGTGGTCGGGCCGGTCGGGTCAAGAAGCGCACCTGCCACATCACGGTGGAGGTCGCCCGACTGACCGACGAGGAGATCGCTCGCCGTTCGGCCCGCGTCGAAGCCAAGGGCACCGCCTCCACCCCACGCGCCGACCGCGCACGACGGGTGGCGCGGTCCAAGAAGGCCGATGACGCCGATCAGGTCGTCGACGATGCAGCCGCTGCTGGGCTGGAGCCCGGTTCGTCCGAAGACTCCCAGGACACCATCGAAGCACAGCCGGAAGCCCAAGAGGTCCCAGTCGAGAAGCCGGAGCCGGAGGAAGGCGACGCCACCCCAGCCGAGGAGCCCGAAGCCAGCTCAGCGACGGCGGACTCCGACGACGACGGCGAGGTGAATGCGGTCGACGAATCGCCGTATGGAGACGGATCTCACGCCCTCGTCGACGGTGACCCGGCGAAAATGCCGGAGGGCTTCGAGGTCAAAGGCAACGCCAGTTCCAAGCTGTACCACGTGCCCGGCAGCGCGTTCTACAAGCGGACCAACGCCGAGATCTGGTTCGCCAACGAGGAGGCCGCTGAAGCAGCCGGTTTCCAGAAACCGGCATCGCAACGGGAGGCCGACGAATGAGCATCTTCACGCCGAGCACGATCGTTGGCTCCTCGAGCCCGCTCGCCAGAATCGAACGGAGGGCCTGATGGGTCAGAAAGTCAACCCTTACGGTTTCCGCTTGGGGATCACCACCGATTGGAAGTCTCGCTGGATCGCCGACCGCGACCAGTACCGGGACTACCTCATCGAGGATCGGAACATCAGGCGCTACCTGATGACCCAGCTGCCCAACGCCGCGATCAGCCGAATCGAAGTTGAGCGCACGCGGGACAAGCTCCAGATCGATGTGCACACCGCGCGCCCCGGCATCGTCATCGGGCGGAAAGGCTCCGAAGCCGACCGCCTTCGAGAAGGTCTTTCGAAGCTGACGGGGAACCCGAGGGTCAAGCTCAACATCATCGAGATCAAGTCCGCCGAACTCGACGCCGCCCTGATCGCCCAGGGTGTCGCCGACCAGCTGGCCGGTCGGATGGCGTTCCGGCGGGCGATGAAACGGGCTGTGCAACAGGCGATGAAAGCCGGTGCCAAGGGGATCCGTATCCAGTGCTCGGGCCGCCTCGGCGGCGCCGAGATGAGTAGGACCGAGTGGTACCGGGAAGGCCGGGTCCCGTTGCACACCCTGCGGGCCGACGTGGACTTCGGACTGCGGGAGGCCCACACCACCTACGGCAGGATCGGCGTCAAGGTCTGGCTCTACAAGGGTGACATCCTCCCCTACAAGTCGTCGACCGCGGACAAAGCGGCCAAGGAGGCTGCCATGGCCACCGGTACGACCGCCGGAGCCGCCGAGACCCCGAAAAAGTGGTCTCGTCCCGTCGCCGCCCGGCCAAGATTGAAGAGCCCGAGCAGGCGGTCGAGCCGGCTCCGTTGGTACGCGAGGCGGATCCGGAGTTCGAACGCCTGCTGGCCGAGGAAGAGGCGATCGAAGCGTCGCTCAAGGACAAGAACGAGGATCTCTCGTTTCGACCAGGGGATGGTGACTGACATGCTGATGCCCAAGAAAGTGGCCCACCGCAAACATCATCGCGGGCGGACGCGGGGAACAGCCAAGGGTTCGACTTCGGTGAGTTTTGGGGAATACGGTATCCAGGTCCTCGAACCCGGCTGGATCACCAGTCGTCAGATCGAGGCGGCTCGTATCGCGATGACCCGTCACGTCAAGCGTGGCGGCAAGGTCTGGATCAACGTGTTCCCCGACAAGCCCGTCACCGCCAAACCGGCCGAGACCCGCATGGGTTCGGGCAAGGGCAACCCCGAGCACTGGGTTGCTGTGGTCAAACCGGGCCGGGTGATCTTCGAACTGTCCTACCCCGACGAGGCCATCGCCCACGGTGCTCTGAATCGTGCGATCCAGAAGCTCCCTGTCAAGGCCAGGATCGTGACCCGAGGGGATGGCTTCGATGGCTGAACTCGTCACCGAACAGTCCGACGCCGAACTGCGCGAACTCCTCGCCGATGCCAAGAAGGAGTTGTTCAACCTGCGCTTCCAGTTGGCCACCGGACAGCTCGCCAACACCGCCCGCATTGGGGAGGTCCGCAGGGACGTCGCCCGCATTCGTACCGAGCAGCGTCGTCGACAACTCGCTCAGACAGGAGCCAATGATGGCTGACCAATCCGAACGCAATACCCGCAAGGTCCGGGAAGGCGTCGTGTACTCGAACAAGATGGACAAGACCGTCGTCGTGGAGGTCACCCGTCGTTCTCGCCATCCGCAGTACTCCAAGACCGTGCAGCATCGGGCCCGGTACTTCGTCCACGACGAGGAAAACACGCTGAACGTCGGCGACGTCGTCCGGATCAGTGAAACGCGGCCCTTGAGCAAGAATAAGCGCTGGCGTCTCGTCGACATTCTGGAGCGTGCTCGATGATCCAACAGGAATCTCGACTCCGCGTCGCCGACAACTCCGGTGCGCGTGAAGTCCTCTGCATCAAGGTGCTGGGTGGTTCCAAGCGCCGTTATGCCGGTATCGGTGACATTTTCGTCGCCACGGTGAAGGACGCCATTCCAGGCGCCCAGGTGAAGAAGGGCGACGTCGTGAAATGCGTTGTTGTCCGTACCAAGAAAGAACGTCGACGTCCCGACGGCAGCTACATCCGATTCGACGAGAACGCCGCAGTACTCATCAACGATCAGCAGCAACCGCGAGGTACCCGCATCTTCGGCCCGGTCGGTCGGGAGCTGCGCGACAAGCGATTCATGCGCATCGTCTCGTTGGCACCGGAGGTGATCTGATGAAGATCCGCAAGGGCGACAAGGTCCGCGTGCTGTCCGGCAAGGACAGGGGTCGGGAAGGTGTGGTCACCGCTGCATTCCCCGAGCGCAACAAGGTCATCGTCAAGGGCCTGAACGTCGCCAAACGGCACACGAAGCCACGTTCTCAAGAAGACCCCGGCGGCATCATCGACAAGGAAATGCCGATGGACGTGTCCAACGTGGCCGTGCTCAGCCCCAAGGACGACAAACCCACGCGCGTCGGGTACAAGGTCAACGACGACGGCACCAAGATCCGGGTCTGTCGCCGAACCGGTGTCGAGATCGAAGAAGGAGAGGTCTGATGAGCGCTGTCGAGTTGACCGTGCCCCGGATGAAGGCCAAATACAACGATGAGGTTTGCCAGCAACTGCTGACCGAACTCGGTCTGCCGAACGTCATGATGGTTCCTCGAATCGAGAAGATCGTCGTGAACATGGGGGTGGGCGAAGCTCTCCAGAACTCCAAGAATCTCGAGAACGCAACCAAGGACCTGGCGGTCATCACCGGCCAGAAGCCGGTCGTCACCAAGGCGAAGAAGTCGCTGGCCAGCTTCAAACTCCGACAGGGCAACGCCATCGGTGCCAAGGTGACCTTGCGCGGTGACCGCATGTGGGAGTTCTTCGACCGCCTCGTCACACTCGCCATACCCCGCATCCGTGACTTCCGTGGGCTCAACCCCCGGTCATTCGATGGCAGGGGAAATTACACCTTCGGTCTGACCGAACAGCTGATGTTTCCCGAAATCGATTATGACACCGTCGACGTGACCCGGGGTATGGACATCACGATCGTGACGACCGCGACCACCAACGAACATGGCAAGGCGTTGCTCGACGCCTTCAGCTTCCCGTTCCGACGCGAAGGGCAGACCCAGTAATGGCCAAGAAAGCACTGATCGAAAAGCAACAGAGGAAACCGAAGTTCAAGGTGCGGGCCTACACCCGCTGCAGGAACTGTGGCCGGCCCAAGGCCGTGTACCGCCGCTTCGGCCTGTGCCGGGTGTGTTTGCGAGAGATGGCTCACAACGGGGAGATCCCCGGCGTGACCAAGGCCAGCTGGTGAGGAGGATTCCGACACAATGACAATGACAGATCCCATCGCCGACATGCTCACCCGCATCCGCAACGCCAACATCGCCATGCACGACGAGGTCTCGATGCCAGGTTCCAAACTCAAGGAATCATTGGCCGCGCTCCTATACAAGGAGGGCTACATCGGTTCCTACGTCACCGCCGACAACACCGACGGACCCGGTAAGACCTTGACGATCAACATGAAGTATTCACCTGAGCGGGCTCGGGTCATCTCCGGCCTGACACGCGTCTCGAAGCCAGGTCTGAGGGTCTACACCTCCTCCACCGAGATCCCCCGCGTCTATGGGGGCCTGGGTGTCGCCGTACTGTCCACCAACAAAGGGCTCGTCACCGATCGGGAGGCCCGCCGGGCCAAGGTCGGCGGCGAAGTCCTCTGTTACGTCTGGTAGGAGTGCTGTATGTCTCGAATCGGCAAAGCCCCCATCGACGTCCCCAGCGGTGTCGACGTCCAGATCTCGGGTAATCGCGTAGAAGTGAAAGGGTCCAAGGGGACTCTCAGCCACGTGCTTCCCGACGTCATTAGCGCTTCGATCGAGGAGAATACGCTGAGGATCGACCGGGCCAACGACGAGCGCCAGAGCCGCGCACTTCACGGGCTGTCCCGCTCCCTGGTCAACAACATGATCATCGGTGTCAGCCAGGGCTTCAAAAAGGAACTGAGGATCGTCGGCGTCGGCTACCGGGCTCAGGCCAAGGGTCCGTCGAAGCTGGAGATGTCCCTCGGATACAGTCACACGATCACCGTCGAAGCCCCCGACGGCATCAGCTTCGACGTGCCGGAGAACACCACGATCATCGTGAACGGGATCGACAAACAGGCGGTCGGTCAGACCGCAGCGGAGATCCGAAGCCTCCGCAAGCCCGAGCCCTACAAGGGCAAAGGTGTCATGTACGCCGGCGAGCGGATCATCCGCAAGGCCGGAAAGGCAGGCAAATAATGGTGACGGCAACGAAGACGGCGCTGAAGAAAAGGCGCCAGTTCCGCGTCCGCAAGAAGGTCGTAGGCACCGCCGAACGGCCCCGTCTTGCGGTCTACCGATCCAACAAACACATCAGTGTGCAGGTGATCGACGATTCCGCTGGGACCACCCTCGCAGCTGCGTCCACCTACGAGTCCGATCTCCGGCCAGGCTCGGGGACCGTCGCAGGCGCCGCCGCCGTCGGTACCGTCGTCGGCCAACGGGCCCAGGCAGCCGGGGTCAACTCGGTGGTCTTCGATCGTGGCGGTAATCGCTACATGGGGCGCGTCGCCGCGCTCGCTGACGCTGCTCGAGAAGCAGGACTGGAGTTCTAGGTAATGGCACAGAACGAACAACGCTCCGACCGTGGTGACGGCCGCGAGTCGCGGGTCATCACGATCAACCGTGTGGCAAAGGTCGTCAAAGGTGGACGCCGGTTCACGTTCACCGCACTGGTGGTGCTCGGCGACCAGAACGGTCGCGTCGGTCTCGGGTACGGGAAGGCCAAGGAGGTCCCCCTGGCCATCCAGAAAGGCACCGAAGAAGCCCGCAGACTCCAGTTCGCCGTCCCGATGGCAGGTGGGACGATCACCCATCCGGTGATCGGCACACAGGGTGCCGGCCGGGTTCTACTCAAGCCGGCCGCTCCCGGCACGGGCGTCATCGCCGGCGGGGCTGCTCGGGCGATCCTCGAAGAAGCGGGCATTCGCGACGTGTTGTGCAAGAGCCTCGGTTCGGCCAATCAGATCAACGTTGCCCGCGCCACGATCAATGCCCTCCAGAGCCTCAAACGGCCCGACGAAATCGGACGGCTGCGCGGCCTCGGGCCCGAAGAATTCACTCCCAAGGGCATGCTCGACGCATACAACGAGACCGAGCGTGAGCGCGGCCGCACCGTTGCCGAGGGGGCGTCGTGAGCCAGGTCAAGGTCACACAGGTTCGGTCCGCCATCGGTTCCAAGCCCAAACAGCGCGGTTCGCTGCGGGCGTTGGGGCTCGGTCGGATCGGCAAGTCAAACATGCTCGACGACAATCCCGTCACCAGGGGCATGATCGCCCGGGTTCCCCACCTCATCCAGGTCGAAGACATCAAGTAGGTGCATGATGAAAGTCCATGATCTGAAGCCCGCTGAGGGCTCTACCCAGACCAAGAAGCGCAAGGGCCGTGGTATCGCCGGCAAGAGCGGCAAGACCGCCGGCCGCGGCCACAAAGGGCAGAAGGCTCGCGGCACGGTCCCGGCGCGTTTCGAGGGTGGTCAGCTGCCGCTCCAGGTTCGCCTGCCGAAACTGCGCGGTTTCAAGAATCCCTTCCGGGTCGAGTATCAGGGGATCAACCTCGACACCATCGTCGAGCACAAACTCACCGATGTCAGCCCCGAAACCCTCACCGAAGCCGGTTTGCTCCACAAGGGTGCACTCGTCAAAATCCTCGGTCGCGGCGGCACCAAGGCGGCGCTCACCGTGAAGGCTCATGCGTTCTCCAAGAGCGCCGAGGAGGCGATCACCAACGCAGGAGGGACGATCGAGAAGGTTCCCCTCCCATTCGGGGTACGCCCGCCCTCGAGTGGCAATCAGCACATGAATCGCTGATACCTCCTCCCCCGCCCGCTTCCTCATCCACTAGGTTGTCGCTGTGCTCGCCACGATTCGCAATATCCTCCAGACACACGAGCTACGGAACAAGATCCTTTTCACGTTGTTCATCGTGGGCGTGTACCGGCTCGGAGCGCAGATTCCTGCGCCGGGAGTCGACCTCGACCAGCTCCAGTTGCTTCGGGACAACTCCGACAACACCTCAGGGGGGATCTTCGGCTATTTGAACCTGCTGTCCGGCGGCGGTATCGCGAGCCTGAGCTTCTTCAGCCTGGGCATCCTGCCCTACATCACCGCCAGCATCATCATCCAGATCCTCACCGTCGCCATTCCCAAGCTCGAAGAATGGCAGAGCCAGGGTGCCGTCGGTCAGCGAAAGATCACGCAGTGGACCCGTTATGTTGCCGTGATCCTGGCGTTGGTCCAGAGCACCGGCATCGTGTTCCTCGTCAACCGAAACCCCGAACAGTTCTTCGGCTCCGGTTCCGGTGTCGACATCTTTCCGAATGGGGGAGCGGGACGAATCATCCTGGCGGTGGTCTGTATCACCGTCGGAACCGCCGTGGTCATGTGGATGGGCGAGCTGATCACCCAAAAGGGAATCGGCAACGGTATGTCGGTGATCATCTTCGCTTCGGTCGTGGCCGCACTCCCGGCCCTCAGCGTCCAGCTGTGGGAGCGGGGCAAGAACTCCAGCATCACCGAATACGGCGTCATGATCGTGGCGCTGGGGTTGTTGACGGTGCTGATCATCGGAATCGTCTTCGTCGAACAGGGCCAGCGACGGATCCCGGTCAACTTCCCCAAACGTCAGGTGGGTCGCCGGATCATGGGCGGCAGCAACACCTACATCCCGCTGAAGGTGAACCAGGCGGGCGTGATCCCTGTGATCTTCGCGTCGTCTCTGTTACAGCTGCCGACCTTGTTGGTCAACGTGTTGCCGACCAGCGGGGATCCGGCCAACCCCAACTGGGGTGACCAGATTCGCAACTTCATCTCGAACAACCTCTACGACCCGACCAATCTCGGTTACATCATCGTCTTCGGGCTCCTGATCATCGGTTTCTCCTATTTCTACAACTCGATCGCGTTCGACCCGATTCGCCGTGCAGATGAACTCAAGAAACAGGGCGGCTTCATCCCCGGCATCCGCCCCGGCTCCCAGACCGAGGCCCACCTGGCCAAGATCCTGAACCGGATCACGCTGCCGGGCGCGATCTTCCTCGCCTTGGTCGCTCTCATCCCATCTGCCATCCTGGCCTTCTATCTCGGTGGCGCCGGCGCTGTCGGACTGATCGGTTTCTCCGGCGTCTCCATCCTGATCGGCGTGGGCGTCTCCCTGGAGCTGCTCAAGCAGATCGACAGTCAGCTCATGCAACGCAACTACGAAGGGTTCCTCAAGTGACGGTTCGTCTGGTCATCTTCGGTCGACAGGGTGCCGGCAAGGGAACCCAGTGCCTCAACATCGTCAACACCTACGGCGTCGCCCACATCTCCACAGGCGACATGCTCCGAGCCGCGGTGAAAGCCGGTACCGAGATGGGGCGCAGAGCCAAAGCGGTCATGGACGCCGGTGAGCTGGTCGGGGACGAGATCATCAATGGCATCGTGGCCGAGCGGCTCGCCGAGCCGGACGCAACAGGGCCCGGCTTCGTACTCGACGGGTTCCCTCGCACCCGCCCTCAGGCGGAGGCACTCCTCGAGATTCTCGGAGAAACCCCGTTGGATGCTGTCATCAACCTCGATGTCCCACTGGACGAGGTCACCGCCCGGATGAAGGGTCGGGGCCGGGCCGACGACACCGACGAGGCGATCGCCCGTCGCCTCGCCCTCTACGAAGAGGAGACGTTCCCGGTGCTCGAGTTCTTCGCCGAAAAAGGCCTGCTGGTCACCGTCGACGGGCTGGGCACCGAGGAAGAGGTCTCCTCACGGCTCATCGCCGCCGTCAACGACCACCTCCCCTAGGAGGCTGCTGATCAATGCTGATGGATGCCAGGGTGATCATCTGCTCGGCACGCAAGGCCGAGATCTCGCCACGACTTGTGAGCGTCCTCGATTCTCTCATTCCGCTCACGAGGAGTGCCGAAATCTGCGTCCTTGTGTGCGCTTGCGTCTCGCCGCCCTGAGCCTCAACGGCATTGCGGACCACCCAACTGGGTCGAAACCACGGCCCGGGCGGGCGATCGGAGAACCCCCGTCACCGCCGGCCAGGTGCCACCATGGTCACTGTGCGCCTTCGATGTTTCAGCGTCCTGTTCATGGCGCTAGCGGTCGCGGCTGGCGTATCCCCGGCGGCGGCTGCAGAAGTCCCGTCAGAATCAGAACAGCTCGTCACCGCTGCGTACGAGGGTCTCCTCGGACGACCTCCAGATCCGGCCGGCCTCGCCTACTGGTCGGGCCTGATCGACGATGGGGCCCGCCCCGGTGATGCGGTCAAATACATCGGTGATGCAGCCGAACGCCGTCGTTTCGTGGTCGCTCGGGTGTACGAGCGAGTCTTGGACCGCGTTCCCGATCCGGCCGGCCTCGCCTACTGGTCAGAGGGCATCATCGATCGTCTCACCGTTGCCGAATTGACTTTGCAGGTGTTGAGCTCCGAGGAGTTCTTCCTTCGCAACGGCGCATCGAACCCCGGCTACGTCACCGGGCTGTACGACGCGATTCTCGATCGCGTGCCCGACCGGGCAGGCTTGGACTACTGGGTCGGACGGCTCGACGCTGGTGCCAGCAGACTGGCCGTCGCCCACCAGTTCACCGGGTCTGCAGAACGACTACTTCAACCGGATCTCTCGATCGAATCGTCGATTCCCAGGGCTGGCGGAACGGGGCCGGTGGATCGGATTCGCATCGATCTCGATCAGCGATTCGATCCAGAGGCGTCTGCGGTGATCGTGTCGGTCGACGGTCGGCGGTTGCCGGGACGGGTCGGCGCCGATCCACTCGATGACACCGTCGTGGTCTTCGAGGCCAACAGCAGAATCGACGCCCAGATCGGCTCGAAAGCGGTTGTGACCGTGTTCGCCGCCACCGCCGGGCCGGTCGTCGAATCGGTCGATTTCAGCTACCGGTACGCACCCGTCTCGACAGGGATCGATCCCACAGGCGAGCTGATCGTTGCCTTCTACGGGCATCCACGCACACCCCTGCTGGGCGTGGCCGGTGAAGGAACCCCCGAACAAGCGCTCCAACGCCTCCTCCTCCAAGCCGACCCGTATCGAAGCACCGGACGTCCCGTCGTTTCGGCCTTCGAGATGATCGCCACGCTCGTCACCGCCACCCCTGGAGACGACCGGCTGTACAGGAGTCGGGCCACCGACGCCGAGCTGCGCACGTACCTCGACACCATCCGATCGGTCGATGGACGCCTGATCCTCGACATCCAGCCCGGTCGTGCCGACGTCGAAACCGAAGCCAGAGCCTACGAACCGCTGCTGGTCGAACCCGACGTCGGCTTGGCCCTCGACCCCGAGTGGGTCGTTGGCCCCACTCAGACTCCGCGCGGTCGGATCGGCTCACTCGATGCGTCAGCGATCAATCGGGTGGCGTCGTACCTGTCCGAACTCGTGGCCGCCAACGACCTCCCTCCGAAGATACTCATCGTCCATCGATTCAAGGCCGAGATGGTGACCAACGCCGACCTCATCGAAAGCCCTCCCGGTGTCAGAGTCCTTTTCCAGGCCGACGGTGAAGGCGGACCCGCAGCCAAGCTGGCCGACTACGACAACCTCCTACCCGACCGGTTCGAAAAAGGGATCAAGATCTTCTACGACGAGGACTCGCCCACGATGACACCGGACCAGCTACTGGCCAGGACAAATCCCGACCCGACCTACATCAGCTATCAGTGACCTTGCCTCCGCTCGCCTCCGCTCGTGGTCGAGGGCCGACCACGAACCGGAGCCGAACCGGTCTGGCCGGTCCGATCCGATCGGCAGATTCAGACTCCTCGGCTGGTCGGTCAGGGGGTCGTTGCAGAGGCTTCGAGAATACAGCTAGACGACCGTGGCTCCGAGAAGGCTCCCGAGTCCAAAGGTGACTGCGCAGGCGACAGCGGCCAGAAGGATCTGGCGACCTGCGGTGAGGACCTTCGATCGTTCGGTGAACGTGGCAAGAGCGACCCCGACCGCGGCTGCAGCGATCAGGCCGAGCATCACCGACCAGACCGCGCCGGCGGTCCCCTCGGTGAAGAACCAGGGCATGAGTGGAATCGACGCCCCGACGGCGAAGGCGACGAACGAGCTCACTGCGGCAGCCACCGGATTTCCGACCTCATGAGGATCGACCCCCAATTCCTCCCGAGCGTGCACCTCGAGCGCCACCTCCGGGTCGGCCATCACCGCCGTTGCCATCTCCTTGGCCTGTTCGGGTGCCACGCCGCGGCTCTCGTAGATCTGGGCCAGTTCATGGGTCTCGGCCCGGGGGTTCTTGGCCAAGGACTCCCGCTCCAGTCGCAGCTCTCGTTCGATCAGTTCGGACTGGGCTTTCATCGACACGTACTCGCCCGCCGCCATCGAAGCGGCACCGGCGAGAAGGCCGCTGAACCCGGCGATGAGAACACTACTGCCGGTCTCGGCCGCAGCTGCGACACCCAGGATCAGAGCCACGTTGCTCACCAGACCGTCGCTGATGCCAAAAACGGCGGCCCGCTCGGCCCCTCCCTGGACGTCACGATGCACGTGCACCATGTGGCTGTGCTCATGTGCCATGCTTCGAGGCTACTGTCGGACGTGGCGATTGAGATCGAGCGGGAACAGCCCTGCCAGGTCCAGAATGTCCGTCGCCTGGCCGCGAAATCCGGTCCTCCGCAGGCTTGGGCTGCCCTGCTCGGCCAACCTCCGCACAATCTTTGCGGCGGGGTGCGGAATGGTGTAGGGGCGGGTTAGCATGGTCGGTCGGTCTCGCTGTCAGGAGGAGCGTTCTGTCCAAAGATGATGCAATAGTCCTCGAGGGCACTGTGGTGGAGTCCCTACCCAACGCAATGTTCCGGGTCGAACTCGACAACGGCCACAAGGTTCTTGGTCACATCTCGGGAAAAATGCGTCGGCATTACATTCGAATCCTCCCCGGTGACAAGGTCCAGGTAGAGCTCACCCCGTACGACCTGAGCCGTGGTCGCATCACTTACAGGTACAAGTAACGAACCCCGCCGACGTCACCGGCCGCCGCGCTCACCGCCGGTGCTGTGGCAGCCCGCAGGAGAAGGTCAGGCCATGAAGGTCAAAGCAAGCGTCAAGAAAATCTGTGACAACTGCAAAGTCATCAAGAGAAACGGTCGGGTGAGGGTGCTGTGCACCAATCCCCGCCACAAGCAGAGGCAAGGCTAGAACATGGCTCGCATCGCCGGTGTAGACATCCCGCGGGAAAAGCGGGTCGATATCGCCCTCACCTATGTGTTCGGGGTCGGCCGTTCAACCGCTGACAGGGTCATCGAGGCCACGGGCGTCAATCCCGCGACCCGGGTCAAGGACCTCACCGAAGCCGAGATTCTGAACATCCGTTCGTGGATCGATGCCAACGCGAGAACAGAGGGCGACCTGCGACGCGAGGTCAGCCAGGACATCAAACGCAAAATGGAGATCGGCTGCTATCAGGGGCTGCGCCACCGGCGTGGGCTTCCCGTCCGTGGGCAGCGCACCCAGACCAATGCCCGCACACGCAAGGGACCCAAGCGCACCGTCGCTGGAAAGAAGAAGGCGAAATAATGGCCAAGCCGGCTAAGGGTGGGCGCAAGCCCCGCCGCAGGGAACGCAAGAACATCACCCACGGGATGGCGCACATCTCGTCGAGCTTCAACAACACGATCATCGCCATCTCCGATCAGGAGGGCAATGTTCTGTCGTGGGCATCGTCGGGCAATGTCGGGTTCAAGGGTTCACGCAAATCGACCCCCTACGCCGCTCAGATGGCCGCTGAGGCCGCCGCTCGCCGGGCGATGGAACACGGGGTTCGCAAGGTCGACGTCCAAGTCAAGGGACCCGGGTCGGGTCGGGAGACCGCTATCCGCTCGATCCAGAACACCGGCATCGAAGTCACCGGCATCAAAGATGTCACGCCGGTACCGCACAACGGCTGCCGCCCTCCGAAGCGGCGCCGGGTCTGAGGGAGTCAACTAGAACATGAGTCGCTACACCGGCCCTCGGGCCCGAGTCTCACGCCGTCTCGGCACCAACATCTTCGGCACACGGGGCGAGGCGCTCGCCCTGGAGAAACGCCCCTATCCACCCGGGGTGCACGGGCGCACCCGGCGCCGCCCGAACTCCAACTCCGAGTACCTGGTCCAACTGCAGGAGAAACAGAAGGCCCGCTTCACCTACGGGCTCACCGAGAAGCAGTTCCGCACCGTCTACGAGGAGGCGAACCGCCGCCCCGGTGTCACCGGTCAGAACATGCTTCGGTATCTCGAATTGCGGCTCGACAACGTCATGTATCGAGCCGGCATCTGTGCAACCCGCCCCCAGGCTCGCCAGTTCGTCAGTCATGGTCACGTCACCGTCAACGGCAAGCATGTGAACGTTCCTTCCTATCGAGTCCGCACCGGCGATCTGATCGAAGTCAAACAGAGGTCTCGGGACAACGCCATCCTCCAGTGGAATGTCGATGTCCTGGATCGCAAGCCGCCCGCCTGGCTCGAAAAGGGCGATCACGCGCACGCGGTCAAGGTCTACTCCGAACCTCTTCGCGAGCAGATCGACCTACCGATCCGCGAACAGCTCATCGTCGAGCTCTACAGCAAATAGTGTTTCCTACGTGCCCTCCTCGAGCGGCGCGTCACGTCCCTCGTCACCAGCCTTCCACCAACCTCATAAAGGACAGCGACCTCGATGCTCATCATCCAGCGTCCCACCGTAGAACAACTCGACGCCGGCGAAAGCACGACCGGCCGGTTTGCCATCAGCCCGCTCGAGCCCGGGTTCGGCCACACCCTCGGTAACTCGCTTCGTCGCACCCTTCTCTCCTCCATTCCGGGCGCCGCTGTCACGAGCGTCCGCTTCGATGCCGCCTTGCACGAATTCGACACGATCGAAGGAGTGGTCGAAGACGTCACCGACATCATCCTGAACATCAAGGACATCGTGCTCACCAGCGAGTCCGAGGAGCCCATCAGCCTCCGCCTCGATGCCAAGGGTCCCGGTGACGTCACCGCCGGCGACATCTCCTGTCCGCCCGAGGTCGAGATCCTCAACACCGATGCCCACTTGGCCAAGCTCGACAGCAAGGGCCGGTTGGCGATGGACCTGACGGTCGAGAAGGGGCGGGGGTGGGAAAACAGCACGAGAACCGGTGCATCGACCACGATCGGCGTGATTCCCGTCGACGCGATCTACTCACCGGTCCGGCGAGTATCGATCAACGTCGAGGCAACTCGGGTCGAGATGAGCACCGACTACGACCGCCTGGTCCTCGAGATCGAGACCGACGGCTCCATGTCCCCGCGCGACACCCTCGCTGTCGGCCGGAGCGACCCTGCGCACACTCGTCCAGCTGGTCGAGGAGATGAGCGAAGAACCCGAGGGCCTCACCCTCGGTGAGGCGCCCACGGCGGCGGCTGGTTCCCCCGACCTGGATCTTCCCATCGAGGATCTGGAACTCTCCGAGCGCCCCCGCAACTGCCTCAAACGAGCCCAGGTCAACAGCGTCGGAGAACTACTCACCAAATCCGAGGACGACCTGCTCGCTATTACCAACTTCGGTCAGAAGTCCCTCGACGAGGTCATCGAGAAGCTCGAGGAACGCAACCTGTCGCTGCGCACCGGTCGTCTCTAGGCCGGATCGACACCTAGAAAGAGAACCGCTGTCCCATGCCCGGTACACCACGCAAGACCCGTCGCTTCGGCGGCTCAGCTCAACATCAGAAACTGATGATGGCCAACCTCGTGGCCTCGCTCATCGCCGCCGAGGGAATCGTCACAACCGAAGCCAAGGCCAAAGCGGTTCGACCGGTGGCCGAACGCCTGATCACCAAGTCCAAGACCAAAGATCTGCACAAGTTTCGTCAGGTCTTGAGCTACCTCGGTGACGTCGAGATGACCACGAAGATGTTCGACGAGATCGGCCCCCGCTACGCCGACCGCCCCGGGGGCTACACCCGCATCATCAAGCTGGGGCCGCGTCAGGGCGACAACGCCCCGATGGCCAAGATCGAACTCGTCTGACAACCCGGCACTCTGCCGATCGACGTCTCAGTAGAGGACCTTCCAGAGCGTCAGACCGTGTGGGGGAGCGGGCGAGGGGACGCGGTCTCGATTCCTGGCCGCCAAAACAGCCTCCAGATCCTCGGCCCGGCGCCTGCCCAAACCGACGGCGACGGCGAATCCGACGATGCTCCGCACCATTTGATGGCAGAAGGCCGACCCACCGATCTCGAATCGCAATCGCCGTCGACCGTCTTCGTCCACCCACTCGGACCAGTCGGCGAAGTCGACCCGTCGCACGAGTGACACCGGCTCGATGCCATCGCCAACCCTTGGTCGCCGGCACAACGATGAGAAATCGTGTTCGCCGATGATAGGACCGCAGGTGAGCGACATCGCCGCGAGATCCAGTCGATCCTTGATCCACCATTCGGCGCCGGCGGTCAGCGGGACGGGGTGTGGATGGTTCAACACCGTGTAGCGGTAGGTCCTGCCGGTTGCGGAGAATCGCGCGGTGGAATTCGGGACCGACCGCGGCGATGTCGATAGCGACGATCTCGGGGCCCAGGCGCGAGTTGATGCTCTTGGCGAGGCGGCAAGGATCGAGGGTGGTGTCGGTGTCGAAGCTGAGCACCTGCGCCCGAGCGTGGACGCCGGCGTCGGTCCGCCCCGCCATGTGGATCTCGTCGATCGGTCCGAGGACCGCTTCGAGCACGGATTGCAGCTCGCCGATCACCGTTCGCACCCCGGGGTTCGGGGCCAGTCCACGAAAACCGCCACCGTCGTAGGCGATGGTGAGCCGGACCCGCTGTGCCACAGCGTCCGAGGATAGGTTGCTCGGCAGCGGTGACGGAGCGGACCCGAGCACAAATATGCGGGAGGCCGGGTACGGAACCCAGTGGCCACGCCGATACGATGACCGGTCGGCTCTGAGGCTCGGCCGAGCCCGGACATGAGGAACCAAGCATGAAGATCGCTCAGCAGGTCAAGACCTACTCGCCCAAGGCTTCGGAGATCCAGCGAGACTGGTGGATCGTCGACGCCGACGGCATGACGGTTGGACGGATGGCGACCGAGGTGGCCAGGATCCTGCGCGGCAAGCACAAGCCAACCTTCACCCCCCACATGGATACCGGTGATCACGTCGTGATCGTGAACGCCGCCAAGGTTCGTATGACCTCGGACAAGACCGATCGCGAGCTCCTGCACCGCCACTCGGGTTATCCCGGCGGTCTCACCACCCGCACCTACCAGGAATCGCTCGACCGCAAACCTGCGGACACGCTGCGGGGGTCGATCACCGGGATGTTGCCGAAGAACCGCCTCGGACGCCAAATGGCCACCAAGTTGAAGGTGTATTCGGGGCCCGAGCATCCCCACGCCGCCCAGTCTCCCAAACCCCTCGAGATTCCCGGAGCCACCCGGGAGCTCGGAACCCGCTGAGGACTCACACGACCATGACCATCACCATCGCCACCGGCCGCCGGAAACAGGCGGTTGCCCGTGTTCGTCTCGAGCCGGGAACCGGAAAGGTCACCGCCAACGGACGCAACTTCGATGACTACTTTCCCTCGGCGGTCCATCGGACCTTGATCACCGAACCGTTGCGGGTGACCGGAAACGAAGACGCCTACGACATCGACGTCAACCTCCACGGTGGCGGCCTGTCCGGCCAGGCCGGTGCATTTCGGTTGGGGATTGCCCGAGCGCTCGTCGAGATCGACCCCGAAAGCCGGCCCGGTGTCAAGCACGCAGGACTCCTGACCCGGGATCCGCGAAAGAAGGAATCCAAGAAATACGGGCTCAAGAAGGCTCGCAAGGCTCCTCAGTACTCCAAGCGTTAGGGGTTTCGGGGTATGCCAAGCCCTCGCTTCGGCACCGACGGGGTTCGAGGCCTCGCCAATCACGACCTCACCCCCGAGGTGGCGACCGCACTCGCTCGTGGCATAAGCCTGACGATGCTGCCGAATCGGGTCGTCATCGGCGGTGACACGAGAGCGTCGGGACCGATGCTCGAGGCGGCACTGGTCGCCGGGTTCACCGCCTGCGGGGTGGACGTCTTGCTCCTCGGTGTTGTGCCCACCCCGGCGGTGGCGGCGGCGGTGGCGGCGGCCAGTTCCGCGACGGTGGGCATCATGATCTCGGCCAGCCACAACCCGTTCGACGACAACGGCATCAAGGTTTTCGGTCCGGGTGGCCGCAAGCTCAGTGACGCCGACGAGGCCGACATCGAGGCCGCCTACGTGGCGTTCCTCGGGCGCCGCCCATCCGACCCGTCACCGGAGACCCCCGACGGCCCCATAGCGGTGGGGACGGCGGTCTCGGTTCCCAGTCCGATGGATCATCTGGCCCTACTGAGCCAGGCGGTGGATGCGGATCTGAGTTCGTTGCACGTGGTGCTCGATTGTGCACATGGGGCAGCGGCACCGTGGGCCGAGGCGATCTACGCCACCCATTGCGGACGCGTCGATCTGATCGGTGCAAACCCCAACGGCGTCAACATCAACGACGGCGTCGGCTCCACCTACCCCGATGTGCTCAGAGCCGCAGTCACCGCTGCGGCCGCTGATGTGGGATTGGCATTCGACGGGGATGCCGATCGGCTGATCGCTGTCGACCACACGGGTGCAGTGGTCGACGGCGACCACATCCTGGGACTGCTCGCCCTGGATCGCAAGAGTCGCAACCGGCTGGACCACGACACCGTGGTCGTGACCCAGATGAGCAACCTCGGTTTCCTGCAGGCGATGGAGCGGGCCGGCATCCGTGTCATCGTGACCGCCGTCGGTGACCGGTATGTGCTCGAGGCGATGCACAGAGGGGGCTACGTACTCGGAGGGGAGCAGAGCGGTCACGTGATCTGCGCCGATCTCGCCACGACCGGCGACGGCATGCTGGCCGGATTGCAGCTCCTGGGAGTCATCAGCCGGGCGGGACGCCCGCTGGCCCGACTGGCCGCCGACTGCATGACCCAGTACCCGCAGATCCTCCGGAACCTCCGTATGCAAGAACCTCATCCGGAGCTCCTCGATCTGCTGAGTCCTCTCGTGGAGGCGATTGAGGCCGATATGGGTGACCAAGGCCGAGTTCTCGTGCGACTCTCGGGGACTGAACCGCTTCTGCGGGTCATGGTCGAACACGCCCAACAATCGGCGGCGGAGGCCGCCGCCGAAAAACTCATCGCCGCTGCCATATCCTTCACCGGTTGAGTGTTCCTCAGGTGGTGCAGGGGGATCCGGCGGCCCGAACGCCAAAGCGAGACTGAAGATGTGTGGAATCATTGCGATCCTACGACGGCGGACCAGCCGGCCGGTCCCGTCCAGCGATGAGATCCGCGCCGCGTTGCGCCAAGCTCAGGCCCAGCTCGGTGATCCGGCGAAAGCCGGGCTGGCCTATGCAGCCATCAACGAAACGCTCAAGGGTGAAGCGGGTGTAAGGGCTCTGTTGTTCGAGGAGTCGTTGTACGAGGCCGTGATCGTCGGCGTCGCCGCCGGCCAGGCCGAGATCGCCGAACTGGAACGGCGGATCGAAGCCGGGGACGACGACAACCTCGAACTGCTCAACCGGGATGTCAGCGTGCTCCGGGACGCGCTCTGGGCGATCGAACGGGACCGCCTCCGCACCGCTCGGGAGGTGGCGTCCCTGGCCGGTCCGGAACCATCCGGAGCGGCGGTGGCCGCCTACCTCAGCATTCAGCAAGCGTTGAGCGCTCTCGATCGTCTGGAGGTCCGGGGGCGGGACTCCGCCGGTCTCCACATCCTCGTTCGCAATCACCACATCGATCTGGACGACCCGGACATCGCGTTGGAACTCGCCGCTCGGCGTGACCGATCACCGCTCTTCACCGACACCGCCGTTCGTTCACCGGATGGGCTGCTCAGCTTCGTGTACAAGGCCGCGGCCGAGATCGGTGAGCTCGGCGACAACACCGCCGCCATGCGCGAGGCGATCCGGAACGATCGACTCCTCTCCCTGGCGCTCTCCGGTGATCGGTCCGAAGCCACCGTTCTCGGCCACACGAGGTGGGCCAGCATCGGCATCATCTCCGAGCCGAACGCTCACCCGGTCAACAGCGAAGAGACCGCCGGAGAGCACGGTCCGTACGTCACCGCTGTCCTCAATGGGGACGTTGACAATTTCGCCGACATCATCGCGTCGGAGTCCCTTCAGATCCCGGCTGAAATCACCACCGACGCCAAGGTCATTCCCACCACCGTCAGTCGGGGGCTGGGGGTCGGTCGACAACTGGACGAGGCGGTCCGGGCCAGCGTCGCCCAATTCGAGGGTTCGGTGGCGATCGGGGTCAGCACCACCGCAGCACCGGCGGACCTGCATCTCTGTCTTCGTGGTTCGGGCCAGGGGGTGTTCATCGGCCGCACCGAGGACTCCTTCGTCGTCGCCTCCGAGCCCTACGGCGTGGTCGAGGACGCAACGTCGTATCTGCGCATGGACGGTGAGACACCGTCTGATCCGGACAACCCCACCGGGTCGCAGGGCCAGATCATTCGGCTCAGCGGCCTCCTCGCCGGTCATACAGAAGGGGTCACTCGGTTCAGCTACGACGGCTCGCCCCTTCCGATCGAGTCCGAGGAGTGGGTATCGCCGGAGGTGACAACCCGCGATATCGACCGTGGCGACGCCCCCCACTTCCTGTTGAAGGAGATCATCGAATCGCCGGAGTCGTTCCGCAAGACGATCAGGGGTCGTCTGCCGCGACACCACCGATGCACTCGAAGTCCAGCTGGCGCATGAGTCGCTCAACCCCGGCTTGATCGCTGAGCTGCAATCCGGTCGTTTTCGCCGGGTGTTCGTGATCGGTCAAGGCACCGCTGCAGTCGCAGGCATGGCTGTTGCCGGCGCGTTCTCGTGGTCACTGGCCGGCACGGGCATTCCGGTCCTGTCGACCACCGCCACCGAACTCTCCGGGTTCGGGGTCGGTGCGGACATGAGCGACGCCTTGATCGTGGCGATCAGTCAGAGCGGAACGACGACCGACACCAACCGAACGGTCGATATTCTTCGAGCTCGCGGCGCCCGAGTACTCGCCATCGTCAATCGGAGGGGAAGCGACCTCGTCGACAAGAGCGACGGCGTCCTCTTCACCTCCGATGGCCGAGACGTCGAGATGAGCGTCGCGTCAACCAAGGCGTTCTACGCCCAGATCGCCGCTGGGTTCCTTCTGGCCGTGGCGGTCAGCGACCATGTCCCCGGCACCTCGCTCGCTGCTGACGAGCGCCAGGCCCTGCTCTCCGAGTTGCGTGATCTCCCTCAGGCCATGAAGGCGGTCATCGCCAAGCGCGAGGAAATCGCTCACGCCGCTCGCCGCCATGTGCTGAGCCGCCGCTACTGGGCGATGGTTGGCAACGGACCGAACTACGTGGCCGCCCAGGAGGTTCGGATCAAGCTCAGCGAACTGTGCTACAAGTCCATCGCCTGCGATGTCACCGAAGACAAGAAGCACATCGATCTGTCGTCCGAACCCCTGATCTTCGTGTGCGCCGCCGGGCTGCAGGGGTCCAACGCCGATGACGTGGCAAAAGAGGTGGCGATCTTTCGCGCCCATCAGGCCGCGCCGATCGTTGTTGCGACCGAGGGTGAGAACCGTTTCAAGGCCGCTCTCGAAGTCATCGCCGTACCCGAGACCCACCCCCAACTGGCCTTCGTCCTGTCGACGATGGTGGGTCATCTGTTCGGCTACGAGGCGGCCCTCGCAATCGATTCGTCGGCCCTCCCACTCCGCCGCGCCCGTGGACTGATCGAGGCCTTCGTCAATCCCAGCGGTTACGACTGGTTCGATCAGTTTGGCCGTCAACTCGAGCCCTTCGCTCAACAGTTCTTCGACCTGCTGAGGACCAACCAGTACAACGGTCACCTCGAGGCGTCCACCGCCGTCAAGGTCGCCTCGCTCCTTCGGTTCGCACTCGGTCATTCTCGTTTCGAGGACTACCAGCTCGAGTTCGGCAAGGTGGGCACGCCGGGTGTGATCGTCGATGATCTGGCCGTTGCGTTGACCAAAGGAATCGAGGAGTTGACCCGCCCGGTCGACGCCATCAAGCACCAGGCCAAGACTGTGACGGTCGGGATCAGCCGCAGCGACGAGACCCTGCTGCAGAGCGAAGTCGTCAAAGCGGTCCTGGCCACGGGCTGTCCCCGCGACCGGCTCACCTACCGGGTGCTGCGGACCCTGGCCGCTCTCAACCCAGCAATCGACAGCGTCATCGGCCACACCCGCTACCGGGTCGAAGGGGATCCGGCTCGCCAAGCGACTCTCCAGGTCATCGACAAGGCGGGCATTGCCGCAGGACTGGTCAGCCGCGTCGAGAGTGATCCGGTCATACGAGGTAACAAACACCGGGTCGCAGCTGAACGGGCCGTTTTGGTCACCGTCGGGTCCGATGGCCGAGTGGTCCTCATCGTTCCCGAAGTCAAGGACTCCGAAACGACCGGTCTCACGCTCTGCCACCTCAAACTGACCGAGGCACTAGGAGCATCGGCGGCGCGGGGCGTGATCCAGGGCTACCGAAACCGTTACCAGCAGCTGGTCGATGTCGTTACCGAACGCGAACCGGTCTTCCGCGATGACCTGCTGGCCGACGTGCCGGTGGTCGACCTGCTCACCGCTCCGATCTCCGATGTCGCCCAACGCTGGACCTGACAGGCCCTGTTCTGGCGGCAGTAGCGTTCGAGGCCATGGACGGGTCCGTGATCGTTTTCGACGGAGTGTGCAATCTGTGCAACGCCGGTGTCGATTTCATCATCCGGCGTGATCGGGCCGCCCGGTTCACCTTTGCGTCGAACCAGAGCCGGGCCGGTCAGGAGCTGCTGACCCGAGCCGGACTCGATCCATTCGATGTCGACACGATCGTGTTGTTCGACGAAGGCCGGACCTGGCTCCGATCCTCGGCCGTGCTGCGCATCGCTCGACATCTCGGTTTGCCGTGGCGGTTGGCCTATCACCTGCGGTTCATACCGACATTCGCCAGGGATGCTGCCTACAGACTGGTTGCCGGTAGCCGCTACCGGGTGTTCGGGAAAGGGACACGTGCCGGCTTCCCACCCCAGCCGAACGATCGCGTTTTCTCGGTTGACCGGTGGTGGCAGGACACGGGGATGCGCGGTGATCGATGGGGTCGACCGCCTATGTTGGAACCTGTGATATCCGGACCGGTTCGAGATGCGCTCGTGGTGGTCGAGTCCACGTTCCCGAGCCGGTCGTCGCTCATGGACTCCTTGGCCGCCGATGCGGTGATGGCTCGTGCCGCCGGCGGCGAGGTTCGCCAGGCTCTCCACCGATTGCTCCAGCTGACGTCATCGGGTCAGCTCGGTGACCGGTATCCCGTCGAGATCTTCGATCTGCTCGTCGGTGCGAACTGGCGGGAATGGGAGAACTCAGAGGTGCGGGCTGTCACCGGCTGGGCTCACGCATGGTGGCGGACCGCCTTGTTCGACTTCCCCGGCGAACAGCGGGCCGCGGACCGTCTCGGGGAACTGGTCCATCTCGGCCTACCCATCGTGGGATGGTTGAGCGTCTGGCTCGATGAACTCGACGGCCCAGCGGCGCAGCACCTCGCCGACTTCGTCATCGACGGGTCGTCCCACCCGGCCTGGAGTGACCGGGCCGATGAGTTCGGCCAACTCGAAGCATGGACCCGGTCCGAACCGGTCATCATGGGACTCACGACGATCGGTGGGGTGCATCTCCCGGCCGGTGTCCTGGGCAAGGTGTTGGACCGAATCGTCGTCACACCGGGTCTGGCCTGAGCGAATGCAGCCGGTCATCACGTCGGCCCAGATGCATGCGATCGATCCGCGCGCCCCCGAACCGGTCGAGGTCCTCATCCAGCGCGCCGGATGGGCGGTCGCACGAAACGCGGTCTCGATGCTGGGTCGCTCCTACGGGGCCAGGGTCACCGTTCTCCACGGGAGCGGCAACAACGGCGCCGACGGTTTGGCCGCTGCGGCCGTCCTGCGCCGTCGTGGGGTTCGAGTGGCGACGGTGCGGATCACACGGGACGGATGGGTCGGCCACGCCGACCCCGACTCCGAGCTGATCATCGATGCTGGATTCGGTACCGGATTCAGCGGTGATCTCATCCGACCGGCGGTGCCGGCTGGTGCGCCGGTGCTCGCTGTCGACGTCCCCACCGGACTTCACGGCGACAGCGGTGTCGCATCCCCGGCCACGTTGCAGGCCGATCGAACCGTCACCTTCGGTGCTGCCAAACCGGGGCACTACATGAACGACGGCCCCCAGCTGTGCGGTGAACTCGTCGTGGCCGACATCGGACTCGACTGTTCGCAAGCCTCGATCCATCGGATGGAGTCGAGCGACCTCGCCCGCTGGCCCCGACGCCACGGCGACACCCACAAGTGGGAGGCGGCCGTGTGGCTCGTCGGCGGCTCAGCCGGCGATGACGGGATCGATCTCGCTCGCCGCCACCGCAGCTTTCCGGGCCGGTGCCGGCTACGTGACGATCTCGATACCGGGCGCCGAAGCCACATCCGCCACGCCGATCGAAGCCGTCGTCGTACCGATCGGGGAGGCGGGTCGGTCGGGTCGGCATCGGGCCCTGGTGGTCGGCCCCGGGCTGCGCGACCCGGCCGTCGCCGGCGCCATTCTGGACTCCGACCTTGCCGCCGCGGTCGACGCCGGCGCCATCGGCGAGTTCACACCTCGGGAGGGGCCGACGGTCCTGACACCCCACGACGGAGAGTTCGAGCGACTCTTCGGTCACCGTGTCGGCCCGGATCGGATCGAAGCGGCCCGAAACGGTGCAAGCGCCATGGACGCCGTGGTCCTCCTGAAGGGTCCGACCACCGTCATCGCCGACCCCGGTGGGGCGATTCGCCTGGTGACCGACGGCGATGCTCGCCTGGCGACCGCCGGCACAGGAGACGTGCTGAGCGGGGTGATCGGCGCGGGACTGGCGCTCGGTCTGGACCCCTTCGAGGCGGCTAGTGTCGGTGCGCAGTTGCACGCAACCGCCGCCACATCGGTCCCGCACATCTACGCTCCGGTCTCATGGCCAGCGATCTGCCTGACCTCGTCGCCGCCATCCTCGATGCCTAGGGCATACGCCGAAATCGATGCATCTGCCATCACGGCGAATGCGGGCGCCCTGCACGCCGCGCCGGAACGGGCAGTCTCTGCGCCGTCGTCAAGGCCAACGGCTACGGACACGGAGCAGAGGTGGCCGCATCGGCGGCGATCGCCGGCGGCGCCGCTCGGCTGGGGGTCGCCCAGGTGGCGGAGGGGATTGCGCTGCGACAGGCCGGGTTCGACGAACCGATCTGGTTGTTCTCCGAGCCGGATCCCGACGAGTTCGTCGACTGCAGGCGGTTCGGTTTGGAACCGCCTGTCTACTCCGACAGGGGATTCGAAGCGGCGACGTCGGCGGGACCCCTCACGGTCCATCTCGCCATCGATACCGGGATGCACCGGATCGGTTGCTCCCCGGCAGGTGCGGCGCACTGGGCGGTGCGGCTGAGCGCCGCCGGCCTCACGCTCGGCTCGGCGTGGACCCATCTTGCGGTGGCCGATGAGCCCGGCAATCCCTACACCGATGCTCAGCTCGACCGTTTCGAGGTGGCGTTGGGGGAGATCGAATCAGCCGGCGTCGACGTACCGCTGACCCACGCATCGAACTCCGCCGCCACGATCGCAGTGCCCCGAGCTCGTCGGGACGTCGTACGACCGGGCGTCGCCCTGTTCGGGATGCCACCGAGCCCCGCCCTCGACGGCATGATCGAACTCGAACCAGCGATGAAGCTGTGGACGTCGGTAGCCTTCGTCAAGCGACTCCAGGCCGGCGATCGGGTGTCCTATGGGCTTCGCACCAGGCTGTCGACCGCAGCCAACGTCGCCACCCTCCCGATCGGCTACGCCGACGGCGTCCGCAGAGGCTGGTGGGAGAACGGTGTCGTGCTCATCCACGGTCGGCGTTGTCCGATCGTCGGTGTGATCACGATGGATCAGATGATGATCGACTGCGGTGATCTCGATGTTGCCGCTGGTGACGAGGCGGTGCTCATCGGCCGTCAGGGCTCCGAGGAGATAACGGCCGGCGAGATGGCTGGGGTACTGAGAACGATCAACTACGAAATCACCTGTGCCATTTCTCCCCGGGTCGGCCGCATCCCCGCTCGCCGCAATCAGGCCCTGTGATCCCGTGCTGAGGCGAGCTCGGAAGATCGCCGGATCGCGGTGAACCTTCGCTGTGCGCTCGTCGAGCCCTGGCTCGGAGGTTCTCACGCCGCCTGGGCGGGCGGGTTGGTCGCTCACAGTCGGCACCGGGTCACGGTGATCGGGCTCGAGGGTCGGGCGTGGCGCTGGCGGTTGCGTGCATCGGCACCCTGGTTCGCCCAACGCATCCGGGAGCTGATCGATGCGCCTCAGGTGATCGTCGTCAGCGGCCTGGTCGATGCGGCGGTGTTGCGAGCTCTGGTGGGGAATCGGATACCGATGGTGCTGTACATGCACGAGAGTCAGTCCGATTACCCAGGTAACGGCTGGGACGTGGAGAACGCTGCTCGCAACTGGGTCTCGATGTTGGCGGTCGATGAGGTCTGGTTCAACAGCGACTACCACCGGATCGTCGCCCTGGAGGGGCATCGGCGGTTGCAGCGGGCCATGCCGGCCGAGCAGCGGGTGACGGCTTCGCTCGAGCCGAAGTGTCGTGTCGTGCATCCGGGAGCCGATCTTTCCTGGGCCCGACCGTGGTCCGGTCACGATGGGCCGCCCGTGATCGTATGGCCGCACCGCTGGGACGACGACAAGAACCCCGCGGTCTTCGAGGCGGCTCTGGATCGCCTCGTCGACGCCGATCTCGACTTCGGCTCTGGTGCTCGCCGGGGAGGAGCGGCCTCGCCGGTGACGCACTGTCGCCGCCGGATTGCCCGCCGCCACGCCGAGCGTGTTCTCGCCGTCGGGCCTTTTCAGGTCGAGGAGTATCGACGATGGCTGCAGCGCGGTGACATCGTCGTGAGCTGCACCGACCACGAGTTCTTCGGCATCGCGGTGGTGGAGGCGCTCGCCGCCGGGTGCCGGCCGGTCCTGCCCGACGATTTCAGCTATCCGGAGATCGTCGGCCCTGCCGGTGTCCATCGGCTGTACGCCCGAGGCTCGTTCGGCTCGGCGCTGGAAGCGGCGGTTCGAACCCGGGCCGATTCGAGCGGGATCGACGTCAGCCGCTTCGACTGGAGAACCCGGATCGAGGAGTACGACTCGCTCCTGGAACACTGGTGCTCACGAGCCCTGACGGACCGGTGCGCCCGAGACGCGGCGGCTCTAGCCGCCGGGCACATCGTCCTCGACCATCGGTTGTAGTGTCGGCACATGCGACCCGAGGATCAGCTGAGGGCGAGCGTCGATCGGCGTCGGCCACTGGACCGATCCCGAGGCCCGCACGGGCTGCACGGTGGTCGTACTTCCGGAGGGGACGGTGGCGTCGGGCGAGATCCGCGGGAGGTGCTCCTGCCACCCGGGAGTTCGGACTTCTCGACCCACCGCCTCCGTGCAGACCATCGATGCGGTCGTGCTCAGCGGTGGGTCGGCGTTCGGGCTCGCCGCCGCCGACGGCGTCGTCGCTGCACTCGAAACGGCGGGGCGGGGCTACCCGACGTCGTTCGGTCGGGTACCCATCGTCGTCGGCATGAGTCTGTATGACCTGGGTGTCGGTCGTGCGGACATTCGTCCGGGGCCGGCGCAAGGGGCGACCGCCGCGGCGGCGGCGATCCGCGGGCGAAGTCCACGACCTCTCCGGCGCAGTGGGTGCCGGTACGGGTGCGACCCACGGGAAGTGGGGTGGTCCCGACGACCACGCGGGATGCGGGGTTGGGATGTCATCTGATTCAGGCCGACGACGTGTGGGTGGCTGCTCTGGTGGCGGTGAATTCATTCGGTTTCATCGGGTTGGCGCCGTCGGACTCGATCGGCGAACCGTGGGAACCATCGGTCGGTGAGAACACGACGATCGGGCTTGATCCTGACCAACGCCGTCGTCGACAAGCTCACGTGTTACCGCCTCGCCCAGGCCGGTCACTCGGGCTACGCGAGAGCGACATTCCCCTCCCACACCGCCGTCGACGGCGACGCGGTCGTGGCGGCCGCCATGGGCTCGGTCTCGAACCGTGTCCATCCCATGTGGCTTCGAGCAGCCGGCGAATTGGCGATGACCGCCGCGGTGCTGTCCGTCGCTGAGCACGGAACCTGACACCCGCCACCGGCGGCGATTCGGCCGCTCTCGGCCGGGCCGTCGTCAGCTTTGACGAGCGGTGTTGGCACCGCACACGATGACGCGGCCCGTTTGCCGGCGATGTCGACTCGGCCCGAAAGGAACGCGGCGACGGCCACAGCCGCCGAGTGCTCGATCAGCAGACGGAACCGGTCCCACATCCACTCCCGGGCGTCGATGGCGTCCTGATCGGTGACCGTCATCGAGGTGGTGTGGACCCCGCCGAGGATCGTGCCAAGCCAAGACACCGATGCTGGTGGCACCGAGCGCATCTGCGGCGACGCCGGACACCTCGACCTCGACCCGGTGACCCGGCCTCCATCGAGGCCGCGAACGCGTTGGTGGTGTCGGTCTCGCAGATCACCAGTTCGGTACGGTCGCCCAGCCATGCCGCCGTGCCCGCTGCCAGCCCGCCTCCTCCACATGACACGAACACGACGTCGAGCGGCCCAGCGTCGCGTTCGAGCTCCAGAGCGCACGTGCCCGCACCAGCGACGACCAGCGGATCCTCGTAGGCGTGCACCTCCAGAGCCACCGTGCGCGGCGGCGAACTCCTCGGCTCGCCGCCAGCGACTCGGCGTACACGTCGCCGACCTGATGCACCATCGGCGCCATACGCTCTCAGCCGGTCGACCTTGATCCGCGCCGAGATGGTCGGCACGAAGATGTTGGCGGGAATGCCGAGCTCGTTGGCCGCCCACGCAACGGCGGCGCCGTGGTTTCCCCCGGACGCAGCCACGACGCCTCCTTCACCGACACGGTCCTCGGCGATCGCTCGGACCAATGCATGGGTGGCGCCGCGAGCCTTGAACGTCCCGCTGTGCTGCAGCAATTCGAGCTTGTAAACGACACCGTCGTCGTCGAGCACGGGTGTCCTGCGGACCCGGGATCGAAGGAGTGAGGCCGCCCGCTCGACCTGGTCGGGCGTCACCTGACCTGGCACGACGGGGTGAGGATCGTCATCGATACGGCAGACTAACGGGGTTGTGTCGCCCGCCGTTCTTCTCACCACCAAGTCCAGGGGTCCTGATCACACCCGCGCCATCGTGGCGCGGTTGGGTCACACTCTCCGACGCGGTGACCTCGTGGTCCTCAGTGGCGAGCTCGGTGCCGGGAAGACCCACTTCGTCAAGGGCATCGCCGAAGGACTGGAGATCGATGACCGGATCACCAGCCCCACATTCGCCCTTCACCAGCGATACGAGGGTCGTGAGACGCTGCACCATCTCGACGTGTACCGGCTCGACGACCTTGCCGAGACTATCGACCTCGACCTTCCCGAGTTGATGGAGAGCGGTGTCACCGTCATCGAATGGGGCGACACGATCCTCGACGTCCTGCCGACCGACCGGCTCCTCGTACGTCTGATGTTCGACGACGATGACCCCGGAGAGTCGTGCGCTTCGAGACCACCGACACCGGTGCGGACCGGTGGCGGGACCGTATCGCAACCGATGCCTGAAGGCGGCACCCCGTGCTGACGTTGGCCCTGACGTCGTCCACGGCACTGGTCGGGGTGGCGATCGGCGACGGTGACGAGCTGCTGGCGATGGACTCGGTCATGACCGACCGTCGTCACGCCGAGACGATCACCCCGATGATCGGTGAGGTTCTGGACCGGTCCGGCTCAGGTCTCTCTGCCATCGACCGCATCGTCGTCGACATCGGACCCGGTAGATACACCGGGCTCCGAGGTGGGGATCACCACCGCCAAGATGCTGGCATTCGCCCTTTCGGTGCCGGTGGTCCCGGTCACCAGCCTGGAACTCATCGGGATGGCCGTGGCCGGGATCGATCACGCCGGCCCGGTTTTCGCCGTGGTGGATGCTCGACGTGACCAGATCTTCGCAGCCGTCGTACGCAACGGTGACACCGGCCGCGGTCCGCTCGTCGTCGCGCCGGCGGAGTTCGCTGCGTCCTTGCCGCCGGACTCCTTGCTGGTGGGTGACGGCGCCGACCGCTACATCGAGGAGTTCGGTCGGTGGGCCAGCGTCGAGCCCGGGGTCGTGCCGAGTATCGCCGGCGCAGCCCTCCTCGGCGGGGACCGACCGAGCACCGTTGCGGCGAGGATCGAACCGCTCTATCTCCGAGAACCGGACGCTGCGATCAACATCAAGACCCGCCCCGGGGTCGGTGTTGTGACGCCACGATGACGGTGGCAACACTCGAGCTGAGCGAGTTGATCGCCGAGGACCTCGAAGCGGTGACCGCAATCGAACGGGCAGCGTCGGCGTTCCCCTGGTCGCGAGATCTCTTCGCCGGAGAACTGACGCTGACCTCGGCCCAGCGGTTGTGGCTGGTCGGCCGCATGCACGATCGAGTGGTCGGCTTCGGGGGGGTGATGTTCGTCGGCGATGACGTCCATGTGATGAACCTGGCGGTCGACCCGGCCCAGCGCCGTCGCGGCCTGGCCCAGATCCTGCTCGCCGAGCTGCTGAGGCGGAGCGTGGAGCGCGGGGCGCGGCACGCAACCCTGGAAGTGCGTCGAGAGAACGATCCGGCCATCGGCTTGTATCGACGATTTCGCCTTCGGCCGGTTGGGCTCCGACGGGCCTATTACGAAGACAGCGCCGACGCCCTCGTGCTATGGGCCCACGACATCGACAGCCCCGAATACGGCGATCTCCTCGATCGGCTGCAGGGTCGAGGCGCCCGCCGGTCATGAATTCAGCGCGCGACCTCATCCTGGCCATCGAGACCAGTTGTGACGAGACCAGTGTGGCCATCGTCGCTCATGGGACCGAGACGCTGTCGAACGTCGTGTCCAGCCAGGTGGAGATCCACGCTCCTTTCGGTGGGGTCGTTCCGGAAGTGGCGAGCCGGGCCCATCTCCAGACCCTGGAGCCGGTCCTGTCCCAGGCGCTCGGTCAGGCCGGCGTGCAACCGGATGAGTTGACAGGGGTGGCCGCCACCCACGGCCCCGGACTGATCGGCGCACTCCTCGTCGGTGTCACGGCCGCCAAGACCCTTGCGCTGGCATGGGACAAGCCGTATGTCGGCGTCAACCACCTCGAGGGGCACATCTTCGCTGCCTTTCTCGAGCGACCCGAACTTCGGTTGCCGATGATCACGCTGCTCGTCAGCGGTGGACACACGTCCGTGGTCCTTGTTCGGGACCGGGGCGAGTACACGGTTGTCGGGTCGACCATCGACGACGCCGCCGGCGAGGCGTTCGACAAGGTGGCCCGCTATCTCGGACTCGGCTACCCGGGTGGGCCGGTCATCGATCGGATCGCCAGCGGTTTCGCCGGTGAACCGATCTCCTTTCCGCGAGGACTGATGGATGACAGCCTCGATTTCAGCTTCAGCGGCATGAAGACAGCGGTGGTCAACTACGTCCGTAAACACCCCGACACCCCCAATGATGCGATCGCCGCCGGCTTCCAAGACGCGGTCGTGGACGTGTTGATCACCAAGACGATGCAGGCGGTGCAGCGCCACGGCGTGATCTCGGCCTGTCTCGGAGGTGGCGTGGCGGCCAATTCGGCGCTTCGCCGTCGGTTCGAGGTCGCCTGCGATGCACTCGGAGTCGACGCCCTCGTGCCCTCCCGTCAGTTCTGCACCGACAACGCAGCAATGATCGCCGCCGCCGCTCACTGGCGCCTTCATCACGACGGTCCGACCTCCCTCAGCGGTGGAGCCACCCCGAGCCTTGCGCTCGGCTCGTGAGCTCCGATGCCCGACGCGAGTCTGTCTGCGGTGGTGAACGTTCCCGCCGGCGGCCTCTGACGAGCGGGGTATCGTCAGGGTCTAATTGGTACCGACGACCCACGTACGACGAGTCCGCCTGGCACTCGCACGACTCGAATGGGCAAAAAGTGGGTGCTCGACGTTGGCGAACCGATCTGAGTTTTCTACTATTGGCACTCGCCTATTGAGAGTGCTAATCGCCAATGGAGGCACGCACGAATGAATCTACAACCACTCGATGACCGGATTGTCGTCCGGGCCAAGGATGCAGAGTCCACCACCGCCAGCGGGCTGGTGATCCCCGACACGGCCAAAGAGAAGCCCCAGGAGGGCGAGGTCCTGGCCGTTGGTCAGGGTCGCCGTAGCGACGCCGGGGATCTCATTCCGATGGACGTCGCCGTCGGCGACATCGTCGTCTACAGCAAATACGGTGGCACCGAAATCACGATCGCAGGCGAAGACCTGCTGATCCTCAACGCACGCGACGTTCTCGCCAAAGTCGGTTAGGGGTACCACATGTCCAAACTGCTCAAATTCGATGATGATGCGCGTCGTGCGCTCGAAACCGGCGTAAACAAGCTGGCCGACTCGGTCAGCGTGACCCTCGGTCCGAAAGGCCGCAACGTCGTGCTCGACAAGAAGTACGGCGCCCCGACGATCACCAACGACGGTGTGTCGATCGCCCGGGAGATCGAGCTCGAAGATCCCTTCGAGAACATGGGCGCCCAGCTCGTCAAAGAGGTGGCCACCAAGACCAACGATGTCGCCGGTGACGGCACCACCACCGCCACGGTGCTGGCCCAGGCGATGATCCGCGAAGGTCTCACGAAACGTTGCCGCCGGTGCCAACCCCATGGGCCTCAAGCGAGGTATCGAGGCTGCGGTCGCCGCTGCGGTCGAGGAGATCGGCAAGAACGCCAATCCGATCGACAACAAGAAGGAGATCGCCCAGGTGGCCTCCATCTCGGCCGCCGACGAGACGGTCGGCAAGGTCCTCGCCGATGCGATCGACAAGGTCGGCAAGGACGGCGTGGTCACGATCGAGGAGTCGAACACCTTCGGCATCGAACTCGAGTTCACCGAGGGCATGCAGTTCGACAAGGGCTACATCAGCCCGTACTTCGTGACCGACCCGGAGCGGCAGGAAGTGGTACTTGGAGAACCCGTACATCCTGTTCAACCAGGGCAAGATCAGCAACGTCCAGGACATGCTGCCGATCCTGGAGAAGGTGATGCAGGGCGGCAAGCCGCTGGTCATCATCGCCGAAGACGTCGACGGCGAAGCCCTGGCCACGCTGGTCGTGAACAAGATTCGGGGCACGTTCGCCTCGGTGGCGGTCAAGGCTCCCGGCTTCGGCGAGCGTCGCAAGGCGATGCTGCAGGACATGGCGATCCTCACCGGCGGTCAGGTCATCGCCGAAGAGGTCGGTCTCAAGCTCGAGGGTGCCACGATGGACCTGCTGGGCACCGCCCGCAAGGTGGTCATCACCAAGGACAACACCACGATCGTCGACGGCGGCGGCGAGCAGGTCCGATGTCGATGGTCGCATCGCTCAGATCCGCACCGAGATCGACAACACCGACTCCGACTGGGATCGTGAGAAGCTCCAGGAACGTCTGGCCAAGCTCGCCGGCGGCGTCGCCGTCGTCAAGGTCGGTGCCGCCACCGAGGTGGAGCTCAAGGAGAAGAAGCACCGCATCGAGGATGCGCTGTCGGCCACCCGAGCAGCTCTCGAAGAAGGCGTGGTCGCCGGCGGTGGTACCGCCCTCTTGAGGGCGCGACCGGCCGTCGAAAAGGCGATCAAGAAGCTCAAGGGCGACGAGCGAACCGGGGCGCAGAGCGTCTATGCCGCTCTGGCCGCTCCCGCACGCCTGATCGCGGAGAACGCCGGTCTCGAAGGTGCGATCTGGGTGACCCGGATCGAAGAGGCCGAGGGCAACGTCGGTCTCAACGCCCTGACCGGGCAACTCGAGGATCTGATGGCCAATGGCATCACCGATCCGGCCAAGGTGACCCGGGCTGCGGTTCAGAACGCGGCGTCGATCGCCGCTCTGCTCCTCACCACCGAGTGCCTGATCGCGGACAAGCCAGAACCCGAGCCGGCGATGCCGGGCGGTGGCATGGACCCGATGGGTGGCATGGGTGGCATGATGTGATACCCACGGCGTCCGAACCGGCGCTGAAACGAAACGGCCGGGCCGCAAGGTCCGGCCGTTTCGCGTTCCCGGCCGGATCTCGGTCGCCTCTCGGGTGCTCGGGCAGCTGCGCCTACGATGCGCCCGGTGAGTGGATCTCGACCGAACCTCCTGTTCATCATGAGCGACGATCACGCCGCGCATGCGATCGGGACCTACGGGAGTCGGATCAACAGAACTCCCCACATCGATCGCATCGCTGACGGAGGCATGACCCTGACCTCGTGCTTCTGCACCAACAGCATCTGCACGCCGAGCCGGGCGGCGGTGCTCACCGGAACCTACAACCACACCAACGGTGTCACCACCCTCCACACCCCTCTGGACAACCGGTTGCCGACCTTTCCCCAGATGTTCCGGGCGGCCGGCTATCAGACGGCGATGGTGGGCAAATGGCATCTCGGGCATGGTCCCCGCCACGACCCGACCGGATTCGACTTCTGGCGGGTCCTTCCCGGCCAGGGGCACTATCACAATCCGGTGATGCTCGGCCCCCGTTCGGACCGGCAGCCCGGGTACGACGTGATCGAACGCGAGCGGCTACGTGACCGATCTCATCACCGACGATTCCATCGAGTGGCTCGAACGCACCGATCCAACCCGGCCGTGGTTGCTGCTCACCCATCACAAAGCGCCTCACCGGAGCTGGGAGCCGAGCCCCGAGCACTTCTCGCTGTATGCCGACGTCGACATACCCGAACCCGACACCCTGTTCGATGACCATCGAACCCGGGCCGATGTCGTCAAGGCCGATAGAGATGCGTCTGATGGATCTCGATCCGGTCATCGATCTTGAAGTCGACCATTCCCGCGGGTTTGGACCATGACGCAGAAATCCGCTGGCGCTACCAGCGCTACATCAAGGACTACCTCCGCACGATCGCCAGCATCGACGACGGAGTGGGGCGACTGCTCGACTACCTGGACCACACGGGTCAAGCCGACAACACGGTCGTCGTGTACACATCCGACCAGGGTTTCTTCCTCGGGGATCACGGCTGGTTCGACAAACGGCTCATGTACGAAGAATCGCTCACGCATGCCGTTCCTGATCCGCTACCCGCAACTGATCGAGGCCGGGTCCCGAAGCGATTCGATGGTCCTCAACGTCGATTTCGCTCCGACGTTCTGCGAACTGGCCGGCTTGGCGACGACGGTTCCGATGCAGGGGAACAGTTTCTGCGCCGATCCTGGGTGGCGAGACCCCAGCCGATTGGCGGACCGCGATGTACTACCGCTACTGGATGCATCGCGACGGTTCCCACCACGTACCCGCCCACTACGGGATCCGGACATCCACTCACAAACTCATCTGCTACTACAGCGATCCCCTCGGTCAGCCGGGCGCCAACGGGCCGCCCGACCCCGTCGAGTGGGAGCTCTACGACCTCGAGGCGGATCCGCTGGAGACGGTCAACGTGGCCGACCACCCGAGCTATCGGCACTGTCAGGCTCCACTTGGAGGCCGAACTCAGCCGCCTGCAGCTCGCCGTCGGTGACACGGCGCTGTGACGGTGCGACCCGTCGGCCTCTACCATAATCTGCACTGTGAAGTGGTTGAGCTGGCATTGGGGCGTGGGTGGCGCCGTCCTCGGCGTGGCCGCTGTGGTGGGCGCTCGGATCCTGCGTCGGCGCGACTCGGTCGCAGAGTTCGCTCGCTCGTTCGCACGGGAGTTCGCCCTCATCTCGGCTCTGTATGCCCTCTGGAATCTGGGCGGAAGGATCAGAGCCTTCGGCGCCGATCAGGCCATCGAGCGGGGCGAACAACTCTGGTACTTCCAGCAGCGCATCGGGCTGCCCAGCGAGGCGTGGCTGCAGGACATGATCCTGCCCTTCTCGTGGCTCGTACAGTTCGCCAACGTGTACTACGGCCTGGCCCACGTGCCGGGCATGGTGTGGGCGTTGGTCTGGATGTTCTGGCGCCATCGCTCCCACTACGCCAGTTTCAGAACCCAGATGGCACTGTTCACCGGGACATCCCTGCTGATCCAACTCGTCGCGGTGGCACCGCCCCGATTCGTCGATGCGACCGGCATGGTCGACACCGGCATTCTCTACGGCCAGTCGGTCTATTCGGCGCTGGGCAGGGATTCGGTCGGCCAGCTCCAGGCGATGCCGTCGATCCACGTCGGCTGGGCGCTGTTCGTCGGTGCGATCACGTGGAGGTTCGCCATCGGACCGTGGGTCAGATGGGCCGGGGTGGCGCACGCCGTCCTCACCATGTGGGTGGTGATGGTCACGGCCAACCACTTCTGGATGGACGGGATCGTGGCCGGTGCGATCATGGTGTTCTGGTATGTCGTCATGTCGTTGCGCCGGGGCGCTCGACGCGACACCGTCCAGTCGAGCGATGATCGAGTCCGAGCTCGAGGTCGCTCGACGAGGTCGCCCTGACCGACTTCGGTAGAGCGACCGAGGGTCAGGAGTGCATGCTGACGAAGTCCATCAGTTGCGTGCAGATCTGCTCGGGCTGGTCCTCCTGGAGGAAATGGCCGGCACCGATGATCGTGACGTGCTCCATTCGATGGGCGCCCGGGACCTTCTTCTGGAACACCGCCTGGCCACCGCCGGTCATGGGGTCACGATCGCTGAAGGCGGTGATGAACGGCTTGTCGAACGTGCTGAGTGACCGCCCAGGCCGCCAGCTGGGCGCCTCGGGCCGGATCGTCGGCGCTCGTCGGGACCAGGGTGCGGGCAGCATCCTGGCCGCGATTTGTACGTTTCGTCGGGAAACGGTGCGTCGTAGGCGGCCAGCTCCTCGGGCGGACAGTTCGGTCTCGGTCGAACGTCTGAAGGATCCGGCTCGTCGGGAACTCCGGGACGGTCTGGCTGTAGTCCGCTGCCACTCGAGGAAGGCCTGGGGAGGGGTTCCGTCTCCGATCGGCAATCCGGTGTTCGACGCCATGACCCGATGGAAGCGGTCGGGGTGAGCGGCGACGAGGCGCAGACCGATCAGACCGCCCCAGTCCTGGCAGAACAGGGTGATGTCGTTCAGATCTCAATTCGTCGATGAGCGCAGCCTCCATCCAGTCGACCATGCGCTGATAGGTGTACTCGCTGCGCGCCGCCGGCTTGTCGGACCGGCCGAAGCCGACCAGGTCCGGCGCCACCACCCGGAAGCCCACCGTCGACGAGGATCGGGATCATCTTGCGGTAGAGGTAGCTCCATGACGGCTCCCCGTGCATGAGCAGGATGAGAGCGCCGTGCTCGGATCCTTCGTCCACGTAGTGGATCCGGAGCCGATCGCCGGATCCATCACCGACGTCGACGCTCACGTAGTGCGGTTCGAACCCGAAGTCGGCCAGAGCCGTCGAACCTCTCCTCTGGTGTGCGCAAGATCTCCATGTCGGGTCAACCTAGTGCCGCCCTGGTGGTCACCCGACGGCCGGTGCATTCTCCAGGCGGCCGTCGGCGGGTCTCCGATGTCGAAGAGGGAGACGAACGGTTCGGCCGGACACCGAGATGAAACTCCCGCCGGCGGGTGAGGGCGACCGCCGATTCCAGCGTCCGGGGCTGCGGTACCAAAGCACGCTCGTCGTGATCGGGTTCTGCTCGATCCCGTGACGGAGAACGGCGAGGTGCAGAAGGCGACCGATCGACGTCTGAAGGTCGTCGAGGCCTGCAAAGAGGGTTGACATAGGTCACCCGGGCGGTCGGGCAGGTGACCAGAGCTCCGAGGTGGCCGAGCGGCTCGGGCAATCGGCGTCGGAGGTCCGAGGTGATGCCGCTGGTGAAAAGCCCACCCTCGAAGCGGTGCACGCCAGCATCGACCGCGTAACGACGAATGCCCGTCTGTCCGATCGACTGGGCGATGGCGGTCTCCCAGATCTCATCTGTGTCGACACCCCACCGCTCGGCGTGGTCGATCGACACCGGAGCACACCCGGCCGGATGGTCGAGCGCAACGATCCGGTTCGTCTGCACGTCGACCGATCGTGCCAGTAGTTCCCACGGAGGATCCCACTTGACTTGGAGACGGGACCGCAACCGTGACCTCGCCCAGGTCCAGTCGCGAAGTCGGTCGGCGCTCCTTCGTACGTTCGTCTGCGGTGGCGAAGAGGTGGTAGATACCTCGCGCCTGCGGGCGGGTGTCCTGGTGCGGTGCGGACCGGGCCAGGTTGGCGATCGACACCACGGCGCCGGCATCGAGCTGAACGACCCCGGCGACGAAGTCGCACGTGACCTCCTCGCCCCAGCGCAGCTCGGCTATTTCGCAGACCAGTTCCCAGTAGTCCTCGGCGGCCACGGCATCGCAGAAGGGCTGAGTCCAGCTTGGCGTGAGTTGATCCATCGTCGTCTCCAGGTGCTCGGGTGCACGTAAGGCAGCCCGTGGAGAAGTAATGTAACGTAAATAAACGAATCTACAACGCGCGTAGTGGACGGGCAGATCCGGTCGGCGACCTCACCGAGGGGCGTTGTCGACGTTTGCCTCATAGTCGATCGCCCAGAGGTTTCTGCTCGTCTGGGTCGCCAGGACGGCGAACGCGACGACGTTCACGCCAACGACAACCGGGACACCCCAGGAGAACACGTCGGTGCCAACGAAGGCCACGAACGTGTTCAGCACGACGTACCCGATGCGAATCTCCGTGGGCCCCAATCCGTAGTAGGCGATCTGGAACTGGTTCGTCGCCGCAAAGCTGAGGAAACTGGTCGCCATCGTTGCGCAGGTGACGAGGAGGAGGACGAGAAACAGAAACTGGAGCCACGCCGCCTCGACCAGAAAGGAGTACGCGATGACGACGCTGCCGGCGAACAACAGGTCGAGGATGTGGTCGGCGAAGAAGCCCCACCTGACGAGCCCTTGGCGCCGGAACTTGCCCAGCGATCCGTCGAGGGAGTCGGTCAGCCACTGGCCGACGACCATGATCGACATCGCGTGCAACCAGGCGAGATCCCGAGTTGCCAGCCAACCGAACAGGACGGCGCCAGCCGACCAAAGGGCGGTCAGCGCGGTCAGATGCTGGCTCATGATGGGGCTCGGCACCTTGGGGATGACGGCGTCGATGAACCGTCGTTCATATGGTCCGAGCAGCGACTGGCCCTTCTTCTTGTCTCCGGCGAACATTCACTCATCATGGACCATCGCAACCGCGCCGGCCCACGTTCCAACCGTTTCGTGCACGGGGTGGCCCGAACGGATCAGACGATGTGGCGTTTCGTGGCCCAGCTGGTCAGTTCGTGACGGTTCGACACCTGCAGCTTGCGCAGCACGTTGGACGCATGGGTTTCGACCGTCTTGATGCTGATGGTCAAACGGCGGGCGATTTCCTTGTAGGCGTAGCCTCGGGCGAGCAGTCGCATCACCTCCTGCTCCCGAGGGGAGAGAAGGTCGAGCTCGGGGTCGGCCGGGGCGGGCAACGAGGCGCTGAAGGCGTCGATCACGAATCCCGCCAGGCGGGGTGAGAAGACCGCGTCGCCCTCGGCCACCCGAATCACGGCGTCGCCGAGATCCTCGCCACTGATCGATTTGGTCACATAGCCCCGTGCCCCCGCTCGGATCACGGCGATCACGTCGTCGGGGGAGTCGCTCACCGACAGTGCGAGGAATCGCACCTCCTGGCCACCCCCGACCCGGACTCCCCTGATGACGTCGCCCCCGGTGCCCGACGGGAGATGTACGTCGAGCAGCACGACCTCGGGGCGACGATCGAGGATGAGGGCGACCGCGTCCCCCACGTCGCCCGCCTCGCCGAGCACCTGGACCCGATCGCCGAGCTCGGCGGCGACACCCGCCCGCACGATGTCGTGATCGTCGACGAGGACGACGGTCGGTGCGTAGGTCATTGCGACCGGTCCTTCCTGGGCGACGTCGAGGTCTCGGACGAGATCATCGTCGACCCCTTCGGTGGGTCGAACCCGACCGGGGAATCGTCAGCTCGACCTCTGTTCCCTGGCCGGGTTCTGAGTAGATCATGGCCCCACCACCGGCCCGCTCCATCCGCCCGACGATCGATTCTCGCAGACCCCGACGATCGGGATCGACGGTGTCGGGGTCGAATCCCTTGCCGGTATCCCTCACGAACAACGTCACGTCGTCGTCCCCGACCTCGGCGAAGACGTCGATGCGTTTGGTACCCGAGTGGCGGGCCGCATTGACGCAGGCTTCCCGGCCTGCGTTGAGCAACGCGATGATCGGTTCGTCGACCAGAACATCGCCCACCGTGACCACCTCCACCGGGATCCCGTGGAGCTCCTCGACGTCGCTCGCCATCTGGTCCAGACGTCCCCGGATGCTCCCACCGAATCGTGATGCCCGTCCGGGGTCCAACCAGTTGCGCAGCTCGCGCTCCTGGCGGCGAGCCAGATTGATGGCGGTTTGCCGATCCTCCACCTTCTGGATCAACGCCAGGGTCTGCAGGACCGAGTCATGGAGATGGGCAGCCACCTCGGCCCGCTCATCGGAGCGTATCCGGCTTGCCGCTCGTTGTCGAAGTCCCGCAGGACCTGGTAGAGCCATGGACCGGACACGACGATCGTGCCCACGAGGGCGATCAGCACAGCTCCGACGACGAACGTGCTGGTAGCCACGGCCTCGAAGCTGGTGAGCAAGGTGAAGAGTCCGCCCACGACCAGCGCCACACCACCGAGGAGTTGGTGGATGCGGGCGCGACCGGGCATCGCCGCCTGCGCCGTGCTGCTCGTCCTCCAGGCGAGCCCGAGGCCGACGATCACGAGCCCGATGCCGATGCCCGCGATCGGACCGAACGGTGCCAAGCTCAACCCGGCGATCGCCAGACCGGCGGTGATCAGGGCGATCGAAAGGAAGCGATGACCACTCGACCGGCCCCGTCCGGGAGCTGGCCTCGTGCGCACCGGCGCGATGTCGGCTGAGCGAGCCCAGAGCAGAAAGGCCCACAATCCGCCGTACACCAGGGCTCCCCAACCGTCGATGGCGAAGAGCAGGACGAAACTCGTTCGGATCCATGCGACCGGCACACCCAGCTCGGCGGCAATCCCACTCGCAACGCCGGCGATGAGGGCCCGGTCGTTGTCGAGCGCCGGTAGACACCAGCTGTGGTTGCCGCCAGCGGTCCGGCGCGACTCGGGGAGTGGTGGACGTACCGGCCATCTCCACATTGTCGCACGAGAACCAGGGCGGATCATCGGGGTCCTACCCTGAATGGACCCTGATGGGTTCAGGGTCGGATCAAGGTAGTTCCCGATGGTTGCCACAAGGGATCGAGAGGAGGATCGGTACATGAACACGACAGCCGAGACCTCCTCTCCTCAACCCCGCCCCAGCACCGGACCGAAGCGGCTGCGCCGAAGCACCCACGGATCGGTGGCCGGAGTCGCCAAGGGCCTGGCCGACTACATCGGAATCGAGACCAAATGGGTTCGTCTCGCCTTCCTCGTCTCGCTGCTCTTCGGCGGCGGCGGGTTCTTCCTCTATCTGGCCGCGTGGCTGGCTATCCCCGACGAGAGCGACCCCAGAACCGACCACGTGATCCTCACCCAGAACCTCACCCGCCTGATCGCCGCCGGCGTGTTCGCCGTGTTCGCTTTCGGCGCGGTGAGCGGTGCTGCCACATTGTCGGCCGGTCTGCTGATCCCGGCTGTTCTTGTCGGTGGCGGGATCTACCTCCTGGTCCAGAACAACGACTCCTCCGACCGTCTCGGAGGGCAGCACCCAAAAGCTGAGAGCTCGGCCGGCGCCGACGGATTGGTGGGTCCGCCCCCACCGCCCCCGCCGCCGGCCGAGGCTCCCGAGTCGTCGGCCGAGCCCGACGACGATCGTGACCCCCTGCTGATCGAGGCGGAGAAGCTCATGAGCGGCGAGGCCTATCTCGACGCAGACCCGCTCACACCGCCGGTAGAGGAACCGGCCCATTGGGCGCTGACCAAGGCCGAATCCGATGTCGTGGTGAGGTCGAGACGGCGACGACCACCGATCCTCACCATGGCACTCGGCACCGGTCTCCTCGTCAGCGCCCTGCTCCTGTTGACCTCGACGCCGGTTGGGGTGGCCGGCCACGCCGCGGTCTTCGTGGTCGTGGCGATGGTCGGCTTCGTCGCCAGCCTCTTCTATCGGCGCCCGGCGTGGGCCCTCGTCCCGATTGTTCTCATCGGTGGCGCGATTGCGGTGACCGCACTGGCGGTCGGCTCATCGATCGACGCCGGTGTCGGAGAGTCGATCTACACCGCTACCGGGGAAGCGAACGAGATCACCGATTTCGAACTCGGCGTCGGTCGTCTGGCGGTCGACTTCGATCAGATCACACTCACCGAGGATCGTCGGTATTCGATCGAACTCGCCATCGGCCAGATCGATCTGGACCTGCCTTCGGCGTATCCCGTCGAACTCGTGCTCCCCGAAGGAGCGCTGGTCGACTTCGGTGATGATGAGCAGAACTTCGTGCAGGGCGGCACGGTCGTGCTCTTCGAGCCGACGACGGGTGCATCCGATGATTCCGCAGCCCTCCAGGTCCCGACTCTGCGGGTGGTCGCCGAGGTGCGCGTGGGCGTGATCTCGGTCGACCGCCCATCGCAGGGGGTTGTGTACACCTCGGCCGACTGACGATTGATCCAGGTCGACGCGGTTCGAGATCACCGCGCGATCAGTTCGACCCGCCGGTTGCGGGCCCGGCCGTCTCGCGTGGTGTTCGTGTCTACGGGTTCGGACTCGCCGGCTCCTCGGGTCGTCAAGCGATCCGAGCTCACACCCAGATCGACCAGATAGGACTTGGCCGCCTCCGCCCGTTCGCTGCTCAGTTCGAGATTCCCGCCGGCGCTGCCTCGATCGTCGGTGTGTCCGACGACGTCGAGCGTGATCGAGGGATGGCGGTTCATCAGGCCTGGGACTCGATCGAGTAGCGAGATGAACTCAGCTGTCGGTTCGTTCGAGCTCGTCGCAAAGAGAACTTCGTCGACGAGAAGGGCGTTCAGCTCGTCGAAGTCCACCTGGGCGGCTGCGACCAGTTCTTCCGCCGTCGGCGGTGGTGGTGGAGGTACGACCACATCCGTGGCCGTCACCGTCCCGGGTGAGGCGGCCGTGGCAACCTCGAGGGCGCTGTCCAGCCCGGTCAATGCGCTGTCGTCGTCGGCCTCGCCTGCGACCACGAGACCCGATCGTGTTGCCGTGGCCGTGATCGTGACACGATCGGGGACCGCTGCGATGAAGATCTGGAGGGCGATCACCCCGTGGTCCATGCCCGCAGACGACGGTGACCCGGTCAACACCTCCAGTTGGTCCTCGACCCGGTCCGGCCCGAATCGGCGGCGGGAGGCATCGACCAGCGCATCACGTTGACCCTCGGTGGCGACGGTCCCGTCGAGCACGATGCCGTCGGCGGAGATCCAGGCGCTCGCCGCCGGAGCCGGGATTGCCGCGGTGGCTGGGGCGACCGTGGGAGGGATCCCCTCGCCTCCGGAGCCGGCGGTGGGTTCCTCGTCGTCATCGAGGATCGCCGGCACGGCCAGGACCGACAGGCCCAGCACCATGATGGCCAGGAGCGACAGCAGGCCGAGCCGTGTGCCGGGGGCTGGGAAGGGAACGATTGAGACAGTCAAGCAGAATTCGGACGATTGCCGTGGCCAATCCTCACGACTGGGTGAACGCACCGGCAGCCGGCGCAGGTTCAGGCGATCGACGATTGTCTCAGCGGTCCTCGTGCGTAGTGAGGGCCGGCGCCGATCGGCCGGGTTCGGCCACCGGCGAATCCTTGCGTTGGCTGTGCCGTGTGGCGAGGGCCAGCCCGGTCAGTGCGATGATGCCGCCGGCCACGGCATCGATGATGTAGTGGTTGGCGGTGAGTACGACAGCGAGTGCCATCAACATCGGTCCGGCCACGGCGTAGCCCTCGGCAGAGCGGGTCCTGGCGACCCGGTAGATGACGGCTCCGACGAGAAGATTCCAGCCGAAGTGGAGGCTCGGCATCGCTGCGTACTTGTTGACCAGACCCGGCGGTTGCAGCACCCGGTAGGAGTTGGAGCGTTCGGAGACGGTGTCGACGTACTCGGGCAGGAAACGTGGTGGCGCCACCGGGAACAGGACGAAGACGATCAAGCCGAGCCCGCCCGAGATGATGAGTGCGTTGCGCAGCAGCATGTAGTCGTCGCGGTGCCGAGCGAACAGCCAGACGAGGGTGCCGATGATGATCGGCCAATGGCCCCATATGTACACCCAGTTGGCGGCGGTCACCAGCGGGCGGTGGTCGAGGATCCACGCCTGAGCGGACTGCTCCACGTCGATCCCGAGCCCCGCTTCCAGGTCGAGGAGCCGTCTGGCGTTGTCGAAGGCGGTGTCCTCTCGTCCTTCGGTAAGGCCCCGCACCCCGAAGTACACGATCATGAAGAAACCGACGATCAGCACCTGTTCACCCAACTGTCTGAACCACGGTGCTCTCGGTACCCGTGCAAGCATCGGCAGGACTCCCGTGCGAATCGTCGTGGTGAGCACAGTACTCCCTCGACCGATCCGTGGTTCGGGCAACCACACCGACTACTGCGCCGCGACCAATCCGGCTCCGAACGCCATGCCGTCATTGTTGTCGGCCGTGCGATCCACGCGCCGAGGTCGTCGTGGCGGGCAGGGAACCGGCGGGCTGTCTCAAGGCGGCTGGTCGTGGGAGAACCGCTTGGTCTCCCGATCTCCTCCCGCAACAGAGGTGTTCGGGGATTCGCTGCGGTCCACAGGGGCACATCGCCTCGGGTCGCTGAACTGGATAGTTGCCCAGCTAGGCCCGTGTTCGCTTGCGCCCTCGGCAGGATTCGAACCTGCGCTCACGGCTCCGGAGGCCGATGCTCTATCCCCTGAGCTACGAGGGCTGGGTGCCAAAGGGTACCACTGCCCTACGGGGTCCAGTTCGCCGACGTCGGTGGCCCCACGTCGCTGGATCAGGCCCGCGAAAGTGCTGTCGAACCGGTCTACAGTCGTCCTCCTCCCTATGATCCGCCAGCATCTCCTCGACGCGGTGGGCGACGGCCTCAAAGCCATCGGGTTGAGTGACATACCCGATGCGGTCACCGTCGAGAAGCCCGCCAACCCCGACCACGGGGACTGGAGTACGAACGCCGCGCTCGTCAGCGCCAGGTTCGCCGGCAAGAATCCTCGCCAATTGAGCCTGGAACTTCAGCAGCAGCTCGAATCGGCGGAGCTGGAGCACGTCGAGCGGATCGACATCGCCGGCCCCGGCTTCATCAATTTCGTGCTGTCGCCCGGTTGGCTCCACGACGTGCTCCGCTCTGTCGTCGACCAGGGAGAAGCGGACTACGCCCGGCTCGGGATCGGCCGCGGCCTCCGAGTCAACCTCGAGTATGTGAGTGCCAACCCGACTGGCCCACTGCACGCCGGCGGCGGCCGCTGGGGCGCCTTCGGCGACAGCTTGGCCAGGATCCTCGAACGGTGCGGGTTCGAGCCACATCGTGAGTTCTACATCAACGATCGCGGCAATCAGACGATCCTGTTCGGCCAGAGCCTGGCGGCGAGGCGGGAGGCCACACCGATCCCCGCCGGCGGCTACGAGGGGGAATACGTGGCCGAGTGGGCTGCAGACATGCCCGCAGATGCCGATCCGGTCGCGTGGGGCGTCGAGCGGGCGCTGAGCGAAGTCGAGCGGTCGCTCGAGCGAATTCACGTTCGTTTCGATACCTGGAGCAGCGAGAGCGCGTTGGTGGCGAGCGGGGCGGTGGAGGAAGCGATGAGTGCACTGCGAGCATCCGGCCATGTCTACGAAAAGGACGACGCGGTGTGGCTCGCAACCTCGGTTTTCGGTGACGACAAGGATCGAGTGCTCATCAAGTCCGATGGCCAGTACGCCTACCTCCTGCCCGACATCGCCTACCACCGGGACAAGTACAACCGAGGCGATCTCGTGATCGACATCCTCGGTGCCGACCACCACGGCTACGTCCCCCGCATGCGGGCGGCGCTGCTCGCTCTCGGTCACGATGGGAACGCCTACGAGGCAATTATCGGGCAGAACGTCAAGCTCGTCAGGGGTGGAGAGGAGGTCAAGCTCAGCAAGCGGACCGGCACGATGATCGCCGTCGACGACCTGATCGACGAGCTCGGCCCGGACGTGACCCGCTTTGCGTATCTGTTGCAGAGCATCGACACGACGCAGACCATCGACATCGACGTCTGGAGGGCCCAGGCGAGTGAGAACCCCGTCTTCTACGTCCAGTACGCCCACGCCCGCATCCACTCGATCGGACGTGAGGCCGCCAGACGTTCGGTCGAGCGACTGCCGCTGGCCGAGGTCGATCTCTCCGGTCTCGTGGACGACAACGAGCTCGCCGTACTCCGTTTGCTGTTCGAGCTGCCCGAGGTCCTCTCGCTGGCCGCCCGGGACCGCACACCGCACCGGGTCACGACGTGGGTCCGCCAGCTTGCGGCCGGGTTTCACGGTTTCTACACGCACTGTCCGATCCTGCGCACCGATGTCGAGCCGAACCTGCAACAAGCGCGGCTGTGGCTTGTCGAAGCCACGCGGATCGGACTGTCGATAGGTCTGGATCTGCTCGGGGTCGAGGCACCCGAGCAGATGTAGGCCCGATCAGCCATACCATCACTGGCGTGCAGCCGCTGCCCTGGTACCTCCTGCCCGACAGCGCCGAGGTCTCGCCGTCAGGTGAACTGGTCATCGGCGGGTGTTCTGTTCTCGAGGTCGCCGAGGAGTACGGAACGCCCGTCTTCATCTATGACGAAGCCCATCTTCGCAGTCGTTGCCGTGAGGCGGTCGCCCAGTTCGGGCGGCAGGCGACCTACGCCACCAAGGCGTTTCTCTGTACGGCGATCGCTCGACTCGTGCACGAGGAGGGAATGACCCTCGACGTCGCCACCGGGGGCGAGTTCCACGTTGCCCGGTCGGCGGGGATTCCCGCTGCCGATCTCGTGGTCCACGGCAACAACAAGAGCCTCGACGAACTCCGCCTCGCACTGACCGAGAGGGTGGGAAGGATCGTCGTCGACAGCTTCGACGAATTGGATCGTCTCGATGCTCTCCACGTCGAAGGTCTGCCGGTGCCCGACGTTCTGCTCCGGGTCACGCCCGGCATCGAAGCACACACGCACGAGTTCGTCGCCACCGGACAAGACGATTCCAAGTTCGGGTTCACGGTCAGTACCGGGCGGGCTGCCGAGGCGGTGCATCGCGCCAGGGCGTCGACGTCGGTGAACCTCGTCGGGATCCATGCTCACATCGGATCCCAGGTGTTCCGCGTCGACAGTTTCGCCCGTTCGTTGCGAGCACTGGCCGAGTTCTCCGAACCCTATCGGTCTGCCGGAGCTGGTCGTGGGTGGAGGACTCGGTGTGCCGTACGTGTCCGGTGAGGAAGCCCCCACGATCGGACAGTGGGGTCAGATTCTGCAGCGGGAGGCGGTGGCATCCGGCATCACCGCGACGCTCGGGATCGAGCCCGGGCGCGCCATCGTGGCCAGCGCAGCGATCACCGCCTACACGGTCGGTACGATCAAGAAGCTCGACGGCATCCGCAACTACGTCGCCGTGGACGGGGGGATGAGCGACAATCCCCGGCCGGTCCTGTACGGGTCGGGCTACGAGACCTTTCTGCCCCGCTCGGTGCTCGCCGAGCGGCCGATGTCGGCGCGGATCGTCGGCAAACACTGCGAGAGCGGCGACATTCTGGTCCGCGAGGCCGACCTTCCCGAGGACCTTGCGGTCGGTGACATCCTGGCGACCCCGGTGACCGGGGCCTACGGTCACAGCATGGGCAGCAACTACAACAAGGTCCTGCGCCCGCCGGTGGTGTTCTGTGCCGATGGTGATGCTGCGCCTCGTCGTTCGCCGGGAGACCTTCGCCGACCTCCTCGTCACAGATCTCGGCTGACGATCCGCAGTAGCGACGTCGAGAGACAGTTTGCGCGAGGTGAGCCGGCGGGCTGGCCTCGGCGTGCGATGATCGAACCCATGCGTCGAGTGCTCCCGGTATGCGCAGCGGTGATCGTTGCCCTGGTCGCCTCGATCGGCCCGGCGGCAGCAGCCACCGCACCAACCGACTCGATCGCTGAGTCCCGGGTTCGGGTCAAGGTCACCCTCGTCGGGTTGGCGCCCGACCTCGACGGGGGACGGCTCGACCTGTCGGCCAACGGACAGTATGTGCTCTACGACCGGCCCGGTCGCGGGGTCGGACTCTACGACTCGGTCCGACGCAACACGACCGTACTCGGCGACGACGACGCCAAACCCTTCGCCGTCTCCGACAGTGGTGAAGCGGTCCTGTACACCTCGGGGGTCAGCCCTTCATCTGGCGGAGATCCAACGGCGAGAGCATGGCCCTGCCCACCGGCGGAGGGCCGATCACCGACATGGCCCTGAGTCAAACCGGTGCGGTGGTGGTCTACACCGAGAGGACCGCCGGCACGAGTGGGACGATGAGAATCTGGACCGAGACGAGGGTCCGACCCTTCGGTGCGACGGTCACGGCCGATCCCGGTCCCGCCGATCGTGACGTCTTCGTTTCGTCGAACGGTCAGCGGGTGTTCTTCCGGTCCGGCAGCGGCATCTTCGAGGTCCCGGTCGTCAGCGGTAGTGCCAGCCGGACCGGTCTCACCGAACTGAGCGGTCTGAGCCGCAGCGGTGACGTCCAGGTCGATGGTTCCCGAAGTGCTCGATGGCACCCGATTCGTCATCTCGGCCACCGACGGCGGTGATTCCCAGCCGGTCAGCTACCCGGCACCGGCCGATCCAGCCGACGCCGCTGTCGTCCTCACCGGCGACGGTGGGTCAGTCGTTTTCGCCGCCGACCAGGAGTTGTACCGGTGGCGTACAAGCGGTGCCCTCGATTACCTCCAGCCGCCGGACACCGTGACGCTGGGCGCTCCCCGCGATGCATCGATCACCGGTCGATTCGTGCTGAGCTCCCGCCGAGGCCAGAACCAGGCGATCCTGGAGATCATCGATCTGGACGGGCCGACGATCCCCATCGTGGCCGTCGCCGAACTGAGCGGCCCCCAACTCAGCGATCAGATCCAGCGGCTCTATCTCGCCTACCTGGGTCGGGAGCCTGATCCGGCCGGGCTGAACTACTGGATGGTGACCCGAGCCCGAGGTCGAACGGTGAGTCAGGTCTCCTCCGGCTTCGCGTCATCGACCGAATTCAAGAACACCTACGGTGTCCTGGCCGACGAGCAGTTCGTGGATCTCGTGTACGAGAACGTCCTCGGTCGGGCTCCGGATGCCGCCGGCCGCTCCTATTGGTTGAGCCGGCTCGCCGCCGGCATGAAACGCGGCGCGCTCATGACCGAGTTCTCCGAAGGTCCCGAGTTCATCGCCCTCACCGGAACCACAACCCCGGTCGTGCCCCTCGCCCACCGGATCGAGAGGCTCTACAGAGCGTACTTCGATCGCACCGCCGACCAGGCCGGTCTCGACTACTGGCTGGAACGATTCTCGCGGGGGGCCAGCCTGAGCGTCGCTCAGCAATGCGTTTGCTTCGTCGACAGAATTCCGCAACACCTACGGTGGGCTCGACGACGAGCAATTCGTCGATCTGGTGTACCGCAACGTGTTGGAGCGCGAACCCGACGAGCCGGGGAAGGCGTACTGGTTGGACCGGCTGGTCACGGGGAAGTCCAGCCGAGGTCAGGTGATGATCGGGTTCAGCGAGTCACCCGAGTTCGTCGTCGCCACCGACACGATTCCTCCGACCGGCTGAGGGCGCACAGCCGGGTTCGAGCTCAATAGGCTGGGCGGGTGACCCTGGGCATCGGATTACTGGGATGTGGAACGGTCGGCGGTGCCTTCGTCGAGCTCCTCCATGGCCAGGACAACCTCGAACTGCGACAGGTGGCCGTGCGCAGCACCACCAAACCCCGGTCGGCCGGAATCGGATCCGAGCTGCTGACCACCGATGCCGCCGCTGTCGTCAGCCGACCCGATGTGGACATCGTCGTGGAGGTCATCGGGGGCATCGAGCCGGCAAGGTCGCTCATCAGCGCCGCACTACAAGCGGGCAAGCCGGTGGTGACGGCCAACAAGGAGTTGATCGCCAACTGCGGATCGGAGTTGTTGGCCGAGGCCGAGGAGGCGGGTGTCGACCTGCTGTTCGAGGCAGCGGTGGCCGGGGCCATCCCGATCGTCCGAGCGCTTCGAGCCAGTCTGAGCGGGGAACACGTCCAGAGGATCACCGGCATCGTCAACGGGACCACCAACTACATCCTGACCAAGATGACCGAGGAGGGCGCCGAGTACGGCGAGGCACTCTCCGAGGCGCAGAGGCTCGGCTACGCCGAACGGGACCCCACCGCCGACGTCGAGGGGTTCGACGCCGGCGCCAAGGTCGCGATCATGGCGTCGATTGCGTTCGCCGCAAACGTCGTCGCCGGTGACGTCTACCACGAGGGCATCAGCAACATCACGGCCACCGACATAGATTTCGCTCGCCGATTGGGCTACCAGATCAAACTGCTCGCCATCGCCGAGCAGTTCTCCGATGGCGATGGTCGGTCGGTCGGCGTCCGCGTGCACCCCGCCATGGTTCCCGACAGTCACCCACTGGCGAGCGTACGGGACAGTTTCAACGCAGTATTCGTCGAGGGAGCCGCCAGCGGTGAACTCATGTTCTACGGCCGTGGCGCCGGAGGAGCGCCGACAGCATCGGCGGTTCTCGGTGACGTCCTCGAGGCCGCCGCCGCCCTCGAGCGGGGGGGCATCGGCCGATCACCGTCGGTCGGCGAGTGCCGATCACCCCGATCGACGATCTTCCGAGTGCCTTCTACGTGAACCTCGAGGTGACCGACGCACCCGGTGTCCTGGCCCAGGTCGCCGGTGCCCTGGGACGGCACGGTGTGTCGATCCGCACCATGGAGCAACATGACCTCCACACCGCTGAGTCCGTCGTCGGCCGACGAGACCGCACGACTGGTGTTCATCACCCATGCCTCGCCGGAACGAAACCTCCGAGCGACGCTCGCCGCCTTCGATGAACTCGACGTCGTCAAGGACGTCCACAGCGTCGTCCGGGTCATCGGGTCCTGAACGACGCCAGGTCGAGGATGTCTCCGTCTGATGCCCATCACCTATCGATCCACGCGGGGCGCTGCGCCAGAACTGGGTTTCGCGGATGTGCTGCTCGCCGGTCTGGCCACCGACGGTGGTCTCTACGTGCCCGCCGAGATCCCCGGGTTGGACGCCTCGCTCGCCTCGACCGATGCCCTACGGCGAGATGGCCGCATCCATCATGTGGCCCTTCGTCGAAGGGTCGATCGAACGCGGTCGACTTCGACTCGATGGTCGTCGGAGACGTACGAGGGGTTCTCCCACATCGACGTGGCACCGCTGGTCGATCTCGGCCACAAACAATGGCTCTGCGACCTCTCCCACGGTCCCACCCTCGCCTTCAAGGACTTCGCCCTCCAGTTGCTCGGCCGACTCCTCGATTTCGAGTTGACCCGTCGCGACGAACGCGTGACCGTCATCGGTGCGACCTCGGGCGACACCGGCTCCGCAGCGATCCACGCCCTCGCCCACCGGGATCGAATCGATGTGGTCATCCTCCACCCCGAGGGTCGCGGTCAGCGAGGTGCAACGGCGGCAGATGACAACCGTGGACGGCGCCGAACGTCACCAACCTCGCCGTTCACGGCACCTTCGACGACTGTCAGGATCTGGTGAAGGAAGCGTTCAACGACGTCGAGCTGCGGACCAGCGCCCGCCTGGCGGCCGTCAACAGCATCAACTGGGCCCGGGTGATGGCCCAGACCGTCTACTACGTCAGCGCAGCGCAGCAGGGTCGCCCCCGATGGAGCCGCAGTGAGCTTCAGCGTGCCGACCGGCAACTTCGGCAACGTTCTCGCCGGGCTGGTATGCCAAACACATGGGTCTGTCGGTCGACCAGCTCGTGATCGCGTCCAATCGCAACGACGTCCTGACGAGGGTCATGGAGACGGGCGAACTTCGGGCCGACCGTGTGGTGCAATCCCTCAGTCCCGAGCATGGACATCCAGGTGTCGAGCAACTTCGAACGTCTCCTGTTCGAAGTGAGCGGCAGTGATGCCGATGCGGTCACCGAGCTCCTCTCCCGTTCAAGGAGACGGGAGCCGCCACCGTGCCCGCTCCATGGATGGACCGGATCCGGGACGAATTCGATGCGGGCCGGCTCGATGACGAAGGGCACGCTCGCCGAGATCGCTCGAGCCCACGCCGAGTCGGGTCTACTGCTCGATCCCCATACCGCCGTCGGACTCAGGGTCGGCCGGAACCGCCGACGGGATCCGGACGTGCCCCTGATCGTGATGGCGACCGCCCATCCGTCGAAGTTCGCGGCCGCTGTCGAAGAGGCGACCGGGATCGCGCCCGAAACTGCCCGCGCGCGTCTGGCGATCTCCTCAACCTGCCCGAACGATACGAGGTCGTACCCGAACTCACTCGATGCCGTTCGAGCCCATCTGCCGCTACAGTCCTAGGTCGGCGAAGTCGAGTCGTGGCGCGGTCGAGCGTCGACGGTCCTCGATCTCGCAACGACCGAAATCCGAGCAACAGATGCTTCCAAGAACCCGGAGAGTCTCACAGTGAACGATGCCGTGGTCGGCCGCGCCGACCTTCAGAAGAAGGATCGCAGTGAGCTGCAGACGATCATCACCGCCCTCGGTGGCAGTCCTTCGAGTCGGGCGAAGAAGGACGACCTGATCTCCATGGTCCTCGAGTTGACCGGCGGCTGGTGCCGGTGGAGCCCCAGGTCGAGAACAGCCCGTCGGGTGCGAGCACCGGCGCAGAGCTCTCCGCAGCAGCCGAGAGCAGCCGAGGCACCTCATCCGGTTCCTCCGACGGCAATCGGGCCTCAAGCCGGTCGAGGCGGCCGTCCCGATCGGGGCAAGAGCGATCGGCGACCTACCGATGGCGGGGGAGGAGACCCTCCGAGCAGCTGCAACAAGAGGCGGCCGAAGTCGCCTGCCCAGGAAGATCCCGAACAAGACCGAACCACAAATCGATGACGGAAACGTCCGCACCGAGCCGGTGAAAGATGACGACGACGATCCGGCAAACCGTCGCCGCAGACGGCGGGGTCGTAGTCGTGATCGCGACGAAGAACCCGTCGACATCGAGCCGCAACCGGTCGGCGGAACCTCGACCTACGAGACGAGGGTTACGGTTTCCTGCGAGTGGACGGTGCGTTGCCGTCACCCGAGGACGTCTACGTGCCACTGAAGACCGTCAGGATCTTCGGATTGCGCAAGGGCGATCATGTGAGTGGAACGGCGCGTCCAGCCGCCCGCAATGAACGGAACGCAGCGCTCCACTCGCTCGATCAGATCAACGACAAGGACCCGGGTATCGCCAAGGACCGACCGCGGTTCGGGCGGCAGACCCCGGTCTTCCCAACCGAAGCGCTGTCGCTGGAGGTCGACGGGTCGACGACGGGTCGGGTCATCGACCTGATGGTGCCGCTGGGAAAGGGTCAACGAGCGCTGGTCGTCGCGCCACCCGAGACCGGTGCGACGTCGCATCCTGGCCGACATCGCAGCCTCGGTCGAGACCAATCACGGCGATGCCGCGACTCATCGTGATGCTTCTCGCCGATCGACCCGAGGAGATCACCGAGATGTCTCGTCGTCTCGACGGCGGCGAGGTCATCGCCAGTCCCTTCGACCGTGCCCCTGAGGAGCAGGTTGCCGTTGCCGAAATGTCGATCGAACGGGCCAAGCGGATGGTCGAAGAAGGCGATGATGTCGTCGTCCTGGTCGATGGGCTGACCTCCCTGGTCCGAGCCCGCAACCTGATCGCACCGGCTGGAGGTCGACTGATCGGAGGCGGTGTCGATGCGTCGGCGCTCTACCCGGCCAAGCGCTTCTTCGGTGCGGCTCGCGTCGCTCGAAGAGGGCGGATCGTTGACGATCGTCGCCACGGTCACGTCCGAGACCGGCTCGCCGATCGATGAACTGATCCTCGAGGAATTCCGGGAACCGCCACCGCCGAGATCCATCTGTCTCGACATCTCGCCGATCGTGGGGTGTTTCCCGGCCATCGATCCGTCGACATCGTTCACCCGGGCCGAGGACCGGCTCTTCGATCCCGACGAGGCCGACACTCGTCGCCAAACTGCGCGACTCCGTCGCAGCGGACGATCCGATCACCACGATGAAGCAATCTCCTGGCCGGATCGCCGAGACCGAATCGAACGCCGACCTGCTCAACAGGATCCGCTAGGGCGCACAGCGCACAACCGTCGTCGATCCCGCTACCATTTTCTGTCTTATGAAGTCTGGAATCCACCCCGAGTACCGGCCCGTCGTCTTCCAGGACTCCTCGGCCGACTTCAGTTTCATCACCCGTTCGACCATCGCCACCGAGCGAGACGATCGAATGGACCGACGGGAACACCTACCCGCTGTACAAGGTGGAGATATCGGCGGCAAGTCATCCCTTCTTCACCGGCACGATGAAGATCGTCGACACCGCCGGGCGGGTGGAGCGCTTCGAGCGTCGGTTCGGCCGTCGTAAGAACACCTGAGTCCCGCCGACGCCACCACCGCACCCCGCCCAGGCGGTCCTGGGTGCGGTCATCGGCCGTCATTTCGGGTCGTCCCCCGAGCCGGTGCCCTGTCCGTTCGCAGCGGCGGTCGTCGACGCTGATCGAATCGCAGTGCTGCTTCCGGGACGCGACGACGCGGTTCCACCTCACGAGCGGTTGGGATCGGCAGCGTTCTGATCTGGGCCGGACACGACGACCGTGATGTGGTGGTCGTCGCTCCCGTGGACGACTGCAGCCCGTCTCGCTCGTCGAGCGGATCGCCTTCGACAGGCTCTCGGTGTGGACGCTTTCGGGCACCACGATCGAACCGGCGGTCCCCGCCGACCTGGCGATCGTCCCCCGGCTCTCGGACAAGACGTTGGCCCGAGCCGACCTCTTCGCCTCGGCCGGAGCGGTCGCCGTCGACGACTTCGGTTGTCTGGTCGCCGAGGTCGAAGGCCTCGAGATCGGTCGGGCCAGTGGTGACGACGGGGATCTGGAGATAGGGATCGGCACCGCCGATCGGGAATTGCACGGTTATGTCCACACCGACCGCGACCCGGCAGATTCCCTGCACCGGGCGGCTGCTCTGATCCGTTCGATTCGAAGGCCGGGAGCTCCCGGGCATCCGCTGAATCGGCGAGGACGTCAACGCTGGCTGCGGTCGCTGGCCCACCTCGATCCGAGGGTGGTCGGGGCCGATGAGTTGGCGCCGCTGCCGCCGCTGGTGAGGCGGATGCTGCAACTCGGTCCCGAACCGGCCGCCGGCCTCGACCGGTCGTCGTCGACGCTCTACGTGTTCTCGGTGGGCATCGATCCCGAACTCGTGCCGGTCGCAACGGACTACCGGCGACGGCATCGCCCCGCTCGGACGGTGTTGGTCACCACCGCCGGCGATCGATTCGGTGCCACCGTCGATCTCGCATCGGGGGCCGGTATCGAGTCCATGACGATGAACGCTCCGTGGTGACCTCAGTCCGCCGTCGTTGCTCGGGTGTCGGTTCTGTAGGCCACGATGGCCCGCGACCGCCCACTCAGATCTTGGCTGCACGTCAGCACGGAAGAAGCCAGCCTCCTCGCACCATCGGGCGACAACCGAGATCTGATCGGGCGCCATCTCCAACACCAGGGATCCCGCCTCGGCGAGAGCCACGTCGGGGCGGAACGGACGATTTCGTGAAGGTCGTCGAGACCGTTCGGTCCTGATCGCACCGCCATCGCCGGTTCCCAATCGGCAACGCTGGGGCTGAGCTCGTCATCGTCGCGAACATACGGTGGGTTCGACACCACCACGTGCAGCGTTCCCGCCAGGGAGCGGGGGAGCGCCTCGAACCACGACCCTTCCCAGATCGACACGCGCGTCGGCTGACCCCCCGATCCCGGTGAGGTTGGCCCGTGCGACCGCAGCGGCATCGGTCGAAGCATCGGTCATGTGGACCTGGGCCTCGGGTACCTCGACCGCGACGCTCAGTCCGATGGCGCCGCTACCGGTCCCGAGGTCGACCACGGTCGGGGCGATTCCGGCCGCGGTGAACCGGCGTGCCTCGTCGATCGCCAGACCGGCCACCTCCTCGGTTTCGGGCCGAGGGATGAGAACACGATGATCCACCATGAGATCCAGGGAGCGGAAGTCCCATCGGCCGACCACGTATTGCACCGGTTCTCCGGACAGGCGCCGCGCCACCATGTGGTCGAGATGGGCCATCGTTGCTTCGGTGGGCGGGTCGTCGAGATGAGGTGCCAACTCGGCGCCGTCCCAGCCCGATGCTTCCTCGATGATGCGCCGGGCTGAGATCTCCGGCTCGTCGATCGCGCGCGAGTCGAAAGCGCTCGACAGTCTCGTCAAGCAACGTGCGCCAGGAAACCGTGCCGGGCATCGCCTCAGCTGGCCTCGGCCAGCTGACGGGTTCGCTCGTCCATGACCAGCGCATCACTGAAGGTGCTGAGGTCTCCGGCGAGAACCTTGTCGAGTTGGTGGATCGTGAGCCCGATCCGGTGATCGGTGACCCGGTTTTCCTTGAAGTTGTAGGTGCGAACCTTCTCGCTTCGGCCGCCTCCGCCGATCTGATCCTTGCGGGCGGCGGACGCTTGTGCGTCGGCTTTCTCCTGCTCCAATTGCAGGAGGCGAGACCGTAGAACAGCGAACGCACGGATGCGATTCTGGAGCTGGCTCTTCTCGTCCTGCATCGAGACCATCAGACCCGTCGGGCGGTGGGTGACACGGATCGCCGATTCTGTCTTGTTGACATGCTGACCGCCGGCACCACTGGCCCGGAAAGTGTCGATCTGAAGGTCGCCGGGGTCGATGTCGATGTCGACCTCTTCTGCTTCGGGTAGGACGATCACCGTCGCCGAACTGGTGTGCACCCGGCCCTGTGACTCGGTGACCGGCACCCGTTGTACCCGGTGAGGCCCGGCTTCGAACTTCATCCGCGGCCACACTTCGTCGCCGGCGAGCCGGAAGGTGATCTCGCTGAACCCGCCCATGTCCGACGGCTGGCTGTTGAGGATCTCGAGGTTCCAGCCTCTGGTCGCAGCGTACGTGCTGGTACATCTCGAAGAGGTCGCGGGCGAAAAGGTTCGCCTCCTCACCGCCCTCGGCTCCCGCGAATCTCCATGATCACGTTGCGTCCGGCGTTGGGGTCCGGCGGCAGGAGCTGCAACCGGAACTCCTGTTTCGAGTCGGGCGATGTCGCGTCCGGCGTCGTCGATCTCGGTGCGCAGCTCCTCTCGGTCGTCGCCTTCGGCATCGCTGAACATCTCCTGGGCCACCTCGAGGTCCTCGCACCGGTTGCGCAGTGCGATGCCGATCTCGACGACCTTCGAGAGCTCGGAGTACCTCCTGCCCATCTGCGATGAACCGCTTCTGGTCGTTGACGATCGACGGATCGGACAGGCGCGCCTTCGACTTCGGCATGTTCGGACAGGAGTGAGTCAAGGCGCTCGAGCACACGCCCAGAGTAGGGGTAGATCGGTTCCGCTGAATTCGTCATCGATCGAGTTTGGCGACCCGGGCGCTGTGGCGACCGCCTTGGAACTCGGCGCTGAGGAATGCGTCGATGCAATCCAGACCACCTGGGGGCCGAGGAAGCGCTCGCCCACACACATGATGTTCGCGTTGTTGTGCTCGCGGCTGAGTCGTGCGCTCGTCACGTCGTGGACGGTCGCCGCCCGGATGCCGTGCACCTTGTTGGCGGCGATGCAGATCCCGATACCGCTTCCGCAGACGGCAATCCCGAACCTACGGCTCGACCGGCGACGACCGCTTCGCCGATCGCTCTTGCCGTAGTCCGGGTAGTCCACGCGTGCGTTGCTCTTCGTGCCCAGGTCGAGCACCTCGTAACCGAGTTCGACCAGTCGGTCGTCGATCATGATCTTGTAGGAGAAACCTGCATGATCGGACGCAACAGCGATGATGTCAGCCATCGTGGCAACCTATCGCCGTGGCGGCGACCTGAGCGGATCGATGGATCGCTTCACGGCCGGTTCAGCCCCGTGCAAGACTCCGGGTACGGGGTGAAGTTCGAACAGAGCCGGCGAACCTCCTCGCCGCACCTCGGCCACAACCACGGAACCGTCGTCGCGATGGCGCAGTGTTCGGGAGATGAGCGAAGCGATCCGAACCATCTCCGGTTCGCCCATTCCCTGGGTTGTCACCGCCGGCGTACCGATGCGGATCCCGGAGGTGACGAACGGGGAGCGGGGATCGTCGGGGATCGTGTTCCTGTTCAGCGTGATCCCGGCCTCGTCGAGAACGAGTTGGGCCTGCTTCCCGGTCAGGTCGGCATCGAAGGGCCGAAGATCGACCAGGAGGAGGTGGGTGTCGGTGCCACCGCTGACCAGGCGGAAGCCCTCCTCGACAAGCGCCTTGGACAGAGCCTGGGCGTTGGCGATGATCTGGGCGGCGTAGACCCGGAACTCGGGGTGAGCGCCTCGCCGAATGCGACCGCCTTGGCGGCGATGCTGTGCTCCTGAGGGCCACCCTGTTGACCGGGGAAGACTGCCGAATCGACCGCCTTGGCGTGTTCTGCGGTCGACAGAATGCAGCCGCCGCGGGGACCCCGCAGGGTCTTGTGCGTGGTGAACGTGACGATGTCGCTGTGCGGCACCGGGTTGGGGAACACGCCGCCGGCGATGAGACCGGCAACGTGGGCGGCGTCGAACATGAGGAAGGCACCGACGCTGTCGGCGATCTCCCGGAACGGACGGGCGTCGATCTGGCGGGGATAGGCGGTGGCTCCGGTCACGATCATCTTCGGTTTGTGCTGTTCGGCCAGCTGAGCAAGCTCGTCGATGTCGATGCGCTCGTCGGAGTCGGTCAATCCGTACCCGATGAAGTCGTACTGGATGCCCGAGGCGTTGACGGGAGATCCGTGGGTGAGGTGGCCGCCGTGGTCCAGGCTCAGGCCCAGGACGGTGTCGCCCGGCTTCAGCAGCGCCTGATAGACGGCCATGTTGGCGTTGGCGCCGCTGTGGGGTTGGACGTTGGCATGGTCGGCGCCGAACAGTTCTTTGATGCGGTCGATCGCCAGTTGTTCAGCCCGGTCGACCTCGGCGTTGCCACCGTAGTAGCGGCGTCCGGGGTACCCCTCGGAGTACTTGTTGGTGAAGACCGAGCCGGTCGCTCTCAGCACCGCCGGCGACGCAAAGTTCTCCGATGCGATCAGCTGGAGACCCGTGTTCTGCCGTTCGATCTCGGCCGCTTCGATATCGGCGTAGGTGGTGTCGTCAATGGTCGGCCAAGGCATCGGCTGATTGTATTGGCCTTCGCTGCGCGCTGGCGCGACCGGGGCGTGACTTCAGGCCGTGCATCTCCGGTCGCCACCTCGCGGTACCCATCGCAGGATTGCGGTACCGCGAAGGCCGTGGAACACTGCCACCATGAAGAACGACATCACCGACCTGTTCGGTATCGAGTTTCCGATCTTCGCCTTCAGTCACTGTCGCGATGTCGTCGCCGCCGTCACCAAGGCCGGTGGTTTGGGGGTCCTCGGGGCGGTGGCCCACACCGACGAGCAGTTGGAGATCGACCTGGATTGGATCGAGGCCGAGATCGGTGACCTGCCCTACGGCGTGGATCTCATCATCCCGGCCAGATACCTCGGTGAGGAGGAGGGCGGCTACTCCGCCGAACAGGTCGAACGGTTGATCCCGGCCGAACAAAGGGCCTTCGTCGACGACATCCTTCAGCGTTACGCCGTCCCGGATCTGCCCGATCACCGACGGCCGGCTGATGCCTCGAGCAGGGTGACGCCATGTTCTCGGCCAACCGCGCCGCCCCACAATTGGAGATCGCCCTCGCCCACCGAGCACGGTTCTTCGTGAACGCCCTGGGTCCACCTCCCCAGCACATGGTCGAGCGTGTGAAAGCACAGGGTCGCCTGGTCGGCGCTCTGGCCGGGAAGGCCCAGCACGCCGAACGGCACGTGAACGCCGGGGTCGATGTGATCATCGCCCAAGGCTCCGAGGCCGGCGGTCACACCGGCGAGATCGGCACCATGGTGCTCATTCCCGAGGTCGTCGATGCCGTCGCCCCCGTCCCCGTGCTCGCCGCCGGGGGCATCGGCCGGGGCCGCCAAATGGCGGCAGCGATGGCGCTGGGCGCCCAGGGGGTGTGGTGCGGGTCGGTCTGGCTGACGACCGACGAAGCCGAAACCCATCCGGCGGTCAAGAAGAAGTTCCTCGCCGCCACCAGCTCCGACACGATCCGATCGCGATCCAGGACCGGCAAACCTGCTCGCATGCTGAAGTCGGCATGGACCGAGGAGTGGGAGAATCCCGAGACCCCCGCGCCGCTCGGCATGCCCATGCAACCGATGCTGGTCGACGACGCCATCCGTCGCATCGACCGAGCCGCCCACACGAGCGGGACCGGGGCCGAGAAGCTCGCCAACTACTTCGTAGGTCAGATCGTCGGTGACATGAACAGGCCGAAAGCCGCACGCCAGGTGGTGGTCGACATCGTCGACGAATTCATCGACGCCGCCCGGGATCTTGCGGCCCAGCTCGACTCCTGACCTTCTCCTGGCGGACACCCCTTCCCGGCCGGGAGTGGTCCAGGCAATAGGCTGACGCCGATGGATCTCGACCTCTCTTCGTATCTGGTGATCGGGATCGTCGCCGCCGTCTCGACCGGCCTCACCGTTCCGGTCTTCAAGAGCGTTCGCATCGTCACGAGGGTGTCGAGGTCGTTCCCACCGACCGGGGTGTCCACGCCGACCCGACGCCCACCCTCGGCGGAGGTGCGATGCTGGTCGGTCTGGTGGTCGCATGGGTGACCGCCTCGGTGTCGGGCTGGTTTCCCGAAGCGTTCTCGGGAACGAGTGAACCCTTCGCCGTCATCGCCTGCGGTCTGATCGCCTACGGAGTGGGTGTCGTCGACGACCTTCGGGACATCTCGGCTCCCGCCAAGACCGCCGGCATGGTCCTGGCCGGCAGTGCTCTCTACCTCGGAGGGGTCAGCATCATCTACTTCCGGATCCCATTCGTCGATCCGATCATCGTCGACCCCGGTCTCGCCTACCTGTTGACGATCCTGTGGGTGATGGGGATGGCCAATGCGGTGAACTTCATCGACGGACTCGACGGATTGGCGGCGGGCATCGTCGGGATCGGTGCGTCTGGCGTTCTTCTTCTATTCGCTCAAGCTTCTCGAGGTCGAGCTCCTCATCTCGACCCTCGGTCCGTTGCTGCTGATCATCGTGTTCGGTGATCTGTGTCGGCTTCCTGCCCGTACAACGTGCACCCGGCCCAGATCTTCATGGGCGACGGGGGAGCGCTGCTGCTCGGTTCGCTCATGGCGGCGAGCACGATGGCCGTCGGTGGCACGACCCCCGACCCCTTCAGTGGGCAGACATTCTTCTTCTACGCTCCGATGGTCATCCCCCTGGTCATCCTGGGCGTCCCGATCGTCGACACGTTCTTCGCCATCGTTCGACGGGCAACGCGCCGACAGGGCTTGGCCACCGCCGACAAGGACCACTCTGCATCATCGGTTGATGCGCCTCGGTCACGGCCACGGGCGCAGCGTCTTCATATCTGTGGGCGTGGACGGCGCTGCTGTCGGGGTTCGTCCTGTGGCCGGTCTACAACGACGGCTCGGGGGACGCGATCGTGCCCGCCGGGGTGGCTGCGCTCGGCCTCGTGCTGTTCACCTTGTTCGCACCGGGGGCCGGCCGGCCGGATGTCACCGCCTAGCGTCGAGCTCTCGGCGGTGTCCTACACTCGAGGCCATGAAGGTACTTCTGCATCCCGGCGGCGCACTGTTTGCGATGGCGGCGCTGGCTTTCATCGTTCGTTTGTTCGCCGCCAGCATCCCGATCATCGGTGGATTCGTCATGACGGTCGCCCTGTTCGCCATGATCTTCGGTCTCATCGGCGGCGCATATACTGACCTTTGTGGTCAGCAAGGGTGAGCGCAGCGGATGACCCCGGTGGTCGCCATCGGCCGCGAGTTCGATTTCCCGGACATCTCCTCGGCCGCCTGGGAGCACACCACCGATCGAGCCGCGCTCCAGGCTCTGCGATCGATCCCCGGATTCGACACCGTGATCCGCAAGGTGGTCGGTACCGTCGGCGAGCGCAACATCAAACTGATCTTCACCGCTCAGGCTCTGGAGGTCGGTCCACGCCAGTACAGCGACATCCACGACGTACTCGTCGACGTGTGCACCACGCTCGATTGGCCTGTCCCACGGCTGTACGTTTCGCAGACGCCCCTCGCCGAACGCGGGCGCCATCGGAGTCGATCAGCCCTTCATCGTCCTCAACAGCTCGTTGGTCGAGTTGACCGACCTCGAGCAACTCCGGTTCGTAATCGGTCACGAAGTCGGGCACATCGTGAGCGAGCACGCGCTCTACCGGACCCTGCTGTACCTCCTCCTGCGCTTCTCCGGCATCGATCGTTCCCGGCGTCGAACAGGCGGTCGCGCCGATCACGTTGGCGCTGCTCGAATGGCACCGAAAAGCGGAGGTGTCGGCCGATCGTGCCGGATTGTTGGCGACCCAGGACCTGGACGCCGTCGGTCGGATCGCTCGGCGTGATGGCAGGAGGTATCCGCGGCCGAGAAGGAACGATCGACGTGGGTGCGCTGCGGGACCAGGCGGCCGCTTTCGACGACTCGACCGGTCTCGACACGTTCTTCAAGTTCATGGCCACGGCCGGCCGTACCCACCCGTTCCCGGTCGTTCGTGTCAACGAACTCGATCGGCTACGCATCGGAGCGGTGGTTACGAGAGGGCGTTGACCGGGGACTATGTGCGACGGGGCGACGAACGCACCGCTGGGCGACGACCTCGCCGCCGCACGCGCCGGCTTCTCCGACACCGCCCAGAAGGTGTTCACCAACGCCGACCGGTATGTCGGGCAGGCGCTGATCGGTTTCGCCGAGGGAATCGGTCGCCGAGCTCGGGGCTGAGTCCGACCGTCTCGATCGATCCTGATCGATCCGTCGATCGAACCTTGGTGACCGAGGCGCCACGTGTGACTGCATCGTTCCTGCCGGTTGCCGGACCCTCCTCACCGGCCAGGACGCATGCCCTCGAACGATCGCCCCACCAAACTCACCGAATCGCTCTTCAGCAGCACCGGCGCCTATGAGCTGGTCCTCTCGGCGTTGATCGTCGGCCTGCTCGGCTACGGGCTCGATCGTTGGCTCGGCACTGCGCCGGTACTTCGTGATCGCCATGAGCATCTCGGTTTCCTGGGTGCTTCGGCCTCGCTGTATTCGAGGTACAAGGTCCAGCTGGCGCGGGACATCGCCCAGTGAGCGCGCAGGACCGTCTCGAGGGCCCATCGCCGGCGATCGAGGTGGCCCTCGACATGGTTCGTCGATCGCTCTACCTGATTCCGATCGCAGTTGTCTTCGGCGGGCTGATCGACGGGACCGAGGGCGTGTTGTCGGTCGGGTACGCCATCGGCTGTGGTCGTGATCAACTTCTTCGTGGCGGCGGTACTGATCGGCAAGGCCGCTCAGGTCAACTTCGCCCTCGTGTTCGGGGCCGCGTATGGGCGGCTTCGCTCTGCGGCTCGGTTTGATCTTTCTGGCCGTCACGTTGGTCGCCGGCCAGGATTGGGTACGAATCGTCCCAATGGGAATTACCCTCATCGTCACCCATCTCGGATTGTTGTTGTGGGAACTTCGCTACGTGTCCGCCTCGATGGCCTACCCAGGCCTGAAGCCAAAGGAGCATCGCCACGGTGTCCGTGAACCTGTTCGCAGCTGAGTCCGAAGGTGGTGGGCTGCAGTTTCCATCGATCGAGAACTTGGTCGAATGGCCCGCCTACCTCTTCGAAGGCACCTTCGCCGAATTCAACAAGATCGCATTGATCAGCGTGCTCTCGATGGCGATTCCCACGGTCATGTTCCTCGCGTCCGGCAGGAATCGAGTGCCTTCAGGGCTGCAGAACGTCGTCGAAGGCTCCGTGGAGTTCATCGACAAACAGGTGATCCTGCCTGCGATCGGTCCCGACGGGTTCAAGTTCCGTCCCCTGTTGTTGAGCATCTTCATGTTCGTCTTCGTGGGCAACATGTTCGAGGTCATCCCCACATTCCAGATGCCGCTCAATGCCCGCATGGCGGTTCCGCTCACGCTCGCACTGCTCGTGCTCGTCGTGTTCGTGACCGTCGGCATACAGTCCCAGGGTCTGGGCGGCTATCTGAAGAGTTCGTTGTTTCCGCCCGGCCTGCCCAAGGGTCTGTACCTTCTCGTCACCCCCATCGAATTCCTCTCGACATTCTTGATCCGCCCATTCAGCCTGGCGGTTCGTCTCTTCGCCAACATGCTGGCCGGTCACATCCTGCTCGTGACCTTTGGAGTGCTCTGCATCGCCCTGTGGCGAGCGGACTTCCTGGTCGTCATCCTGCCGTTCAGTTTCGGCATGCTCGTCGCTCTCACCGGCTTCGAGATCATGGTCTCGTTCCTCCAGGGGTTTGTGTTTGCACTGCTCACCGCCGTATACATCGGTGGCGCAATGCATCCACACCACTGACAAGGAACGTGGCTCGGTCACACAGCTCTTGGCCTCTCGGGGCAAAGAAAAGCGAATCTAACGATTCATCGAAAACCTAGGAGAAACCTTCAAAATGAGTGCTATCGCCAGTGCAGCTAGCCAGGCCATCGAGCTGGCCGTTGAAGCCACCCCCGACGAGCAGAAGGCAAATGCGGCCGCCAGCAGCGCAGGTTTCGCGTATGGCCTGGCCGCCATCGGCCCCGGTATCGGCATCGGTTACTTGGTGGGTCAGGCCGTCCAGGCCATGGCTCGCCAGCCCGAGGCAGCAGGCCAGGTCCAGACCACCATGTTCCTCGGGATCGCCTTCACCGAGGCGCTCGCCCTGATCGGCTTCGTGGTGTTCATCCTGCTCAAGTTCGCCTAGAGCGGAGTCCGCCTTGCTGATGTTATTCGCTGCCGAATCGACCGAGGTCAACAACCCGATCCTTCCCGTGTTCCCCGAGATCTTCTGGGGTGCGGTGACCTTCGGGCTGCTGTACGTGTTGATGCGCTATGTCCTGCTACCCCCGGTCTTGAGGACCATGGAGGACCGCGACCAGGCTCTGAGGGACGACTGGGATGCGGCCAAAGGGGCCCAGGCAAAGGCGGCTGGCGCCGACGCCGAACTCGCCCAAGCTCTCGCCCCCGCCAAGGGGCAGGCCGCGGCGTTGATCGAGACCGCCCGCACCGAAGCCGAGGCCGAACGGGCCCAGATCATCGGTGTCGCCCAGAACGAGATCGACGCCATGCGCCAGCTGGCCGACGCCGAAATCGATGCCGCTCGGATCGAAGCGATGAGCGGTGTCGGCACCCAGGTGGCCGATCTCACCGCCCAGGCGGCCTCCAGATTGATGAATCGACCCGTCGACGCGGCTGCCGCCCAAGGTGTTGTCAACCGAATCATGTCCGAACGGAGTTAGGAACCAAACTCGATGCTGCTCCCTATTTTCGCTGCCGAAGGCCCCAACGGTCCACAGCTGGCCGCCGACATCAACGAGGTCTACTGGGGATCCCTGGCTTTCTTCGTCATCGTCGGAATCCTCGTCTGGAAGGCGGGCCCTGCGATCGTAAAGGCGATGAACGGTCGCACCGACCGGATTCAGAGGGAGTTCGACGAAGCCATGCTGGCCCGCACCGAGGCTGAGTCGGTCCTCTCCGCAACCTCGGAGGGCGCGCCGGACATCGCCGCAGAGACCAAGCGGATCGCCGAGGAGGCCGCCCAGACCGCCACCCGGCTTCGGGTCGACACCGCCGCCAGGGCTCGAGCCGAAGCCGAAGCGATGAAAGAGCGGGCCACCCTCGACATCCAGAACCAGACCCGCCAGGCTCTGGCCGACCTGCGCGAGGAGATCTCGTCGCTGACCAAGACCGCGACCGAGGCTCTGGTGGCCGAACAGCTCGATACCAACTCCCAGAGCGGTTTGATCGATTCCTACATCAGTTCGCTGGAGACCGCCGGGAGTCAGGCTCGATGAGCATCAGTACGTCCTACGCCGACGCAATCCATGCCGTCGCCAGCGCCGAGGGCGATGTTGCCCGCACCCGCACCGAGCTTCTGGCGTTCGGGCAGGCTCTCCAGAAGAACGATCAGCTCCGTTCGACCCTGGCCAACGCATTGCTACCGGCCGACACTCGCAACCAGATCGTCGACGACCTGCTCTCGGGGAAGGCATCGGATGTGACCCGGGCGATCATCGGTCTCATCGTCAATGCCGGACGGGGCCGAGACCTCGACGAGATCATCAACGAGTTCGCAGTCCGGGCAGCGACGTCGTCGGGCAAGCGCCTGGCCTTCGTCCGCACGGCCGTCGCTCTGACCCCCCAGCAGGAGGAGCGACTTGCCGCCGCCTTGGCCGAGCAGGCCGGCGGGCCCGTCGAGCTGCAAACCGAGATCGATCCCTCGGTTGTCGGCGGTGTCGTCACGACACTCGGCGATCACGTAATCGATGGCACCATCCGTTCCCGAATCAACAAGATGCGAGAGGCGCTGTAAATGGCACTCACCTTTGATCCCAGCGAGATCGCGAAATCGCTCAAGAAGAACCTGGAGACCTTCAGTACCGACATCTCCTCCTCCACGGTCGGCAAGGTCACCGAGGTCGGCGACGGCATCGCCCGGGTGGGCGGTCTACCCAACGTGGCCGTGAACGAGATGCTCCGGTTCGAAGACGGCACGATCGGCCTGGCGCTGAACCTCGACGAACACAGCATCGGTGCGGTGGTTCTCGGCAGCGTGGACTCGATCCAAGAGGGTCAGAACGTCGAGGCGACCGGCGACATCCTTTCGATCCCCGTCGGTGACGGACTCCTGGGACGGGTGGTCAACACCCTCGGCGAGCCCGTGGACGGCAAAGGTCCGATCACCAACGTGGAACGCCGGCGGATGGAGGTCCAGGCGCCGGGCATCACCGGGCGCAAGCCGGTGCACCAGCCCGTTCAGACCGGCATCAAAGCGGTCGATTCGCTGATCCCGATCGGTCGAGGCCAGCGTGAGCTGATCATCGGTGACCGTAAGACGGGCAAGACCACCGTCGCCATCGACACGATCCTCGCCCAGAAGACCACCGGCATCAAGTGCGTCTACGTCGCCATCGGGCAGAAGGCATCGACGGTGGCGCAGACCGTCGCCACCCTCGAGTCCTACGGGGCAATGGACTACACCGTCGTCGTGATCGCCCCCGCTTCGGACCCGGCTCCGTTCAAGTTCCTCGCCCCCTACGCCGGTTGTGCGATGGGGCAACACTGGATGGACAACGGTCAACACGCTCTAGCCATCTACGACGATCTGTCCAAGCAGGCCGAGGCGTACCGGCAGGTCTCGCTGTTGCTTCGTCGGCCACCCGGACGTGAGGCATTCCCGGGTGACGTGTTCTACCTCCACAGCCGGCTGCTCGAGCGGGCCGCCAAGTTGTCCGACGAACTGGGTGCGGGTTCGCTCACGGCGCTGCCGGTCATCGAGACCAAGGCCGGCGACGTCTCCGCCTTCATCCCGACGAACGTCATCTCGATCACCGACGGCCAGATCTACCTCCAGGACGATCTGTTCAAGTCCGGTGTGCGACCCGCCGTCGACGTCGGCATCTCGGTCAGCCGGGTGGGTTCGGCCGCCCAGATCAAGGCGATGAAGAGCGCCGTCGGAACGCTCAAGTCCGACCTTCAGCAGTTCCGGGAACTGCAGGCCTTCGCCGCCTTCGGCTCCGATCTCGATGCGGTATCCCAAGCCCAACTGGACCGCGGCTACCGTCTCACCGAGCTCCTCAAACAGGGTATCAACGCCCCGGTACCGGTCGAAGAGCAGGTAGTGATCCTCTATGCCGGGACCCGCGGGTATCTCGACAAGGTCGCCGTCGTCGATGTGCGCAAGTACGAAGCCGAGCTGGTGGACTGGTTCCGGTCCCGCCACGGCGACCTGCTGACCGCGATCAACACTGGAGGCAGCGTCCCCGACGAAGAGGCCCTCGAAGCAGCGATCGGAGCCTTCACCGACCAGTTCCAGGGCACGGTCGAGGCCCCCCATGCGCCGGACGCCGAGGCTCAGGGTGAGGCCGAGAGCCACCTCGTGGATGCACCCAACACGCTGCCCGAAGAAGACATCTCCCGGGCGGAGGCCTGACCCATGCCAGGTGGCGCCGAACGAGTTCTCCGCCGACGCATCGGCAGCGTGCGCAACACCAAGAAGATCACGCGTGCGATGGAGCTGATCGCCGCGACCCGGGTCGCCCGGGCCCAGCAACGGGCCAATGCCGCCCGCCCCTATGCAGAACAGCTCACCTCGGTGATCGAGGACTTGGCCGCCGGCGGCGCCGACGTCGACCATCCGCTCCTGCGCCAGGTCGAGAACCCTCACACGATCGCCTTCATCGTCTGCGCGGGTGACCGCGGACTCGCCGGCCCCTACAACTCGGCGGTGATACGCACAGGCGAACGGGAGATCCAGGCGCATCGAGCCGAAGGTGGTGACTACAAGATCATCTCGGTCGGCCGCAAGGCCCGGGACTACTTCGCCTTCCGCGCCTACGAGATCGACTCGTACTTCTCCGGGTTCACCGACAATCCCCGATTCGAAGATGCCCACCGGATCGCTCGCAGAGTACGGGAACTGTTCGAGTCCGGGCCAGGTCGACCAGGTGGAACTGATCTACACCGAATTCGTCTCGCTCGGCACTCAACGTCCCGTCGTTCGGCGATTCCTCCCCCTCGAACCCACCAAGACGCTGGCCCAGGCCGGCGGAGGCGATGCGACTCCGCCCTGGTCAGTTTCAGCTTCGAGCCCTCGCCCGAAGGCGTCCTCGAGGACCTGCTGCCCCAATACGTCGAAGCCCGCCTCTTCGCTGCGCTCCTCGATGCAGCCGCATCCGAGCACGCCAACCGTCAGCGAGCGATGAAAGCCGCCACCGAGAACGCCGACGAACTGATCACCAAGCTGGCCAGGGACATGAACCGGGCCCGTCAGGCCAGCATCACCACCGAGATCATGGAGATCGTCGGTGGCGCAGAAGCACTGGAGGACGACGCCGCATGAGGCGTCGGACCGAGCCACCACAGGAGCAACCACAATGACCATGACAGAAACCACCACCGGATTGGCCGAGGGCCGGATCGTCGGCATCGCCGGCCCGGTTGTCGACGTCGAGTTTCCCCGTGGCGCCCTGCCGGAGATCAACCATGCCATCGAGTTCGACGTCGAGATCGACGGAGAGACGATCACCGTGCTCGCCGAGGTTGCCCAGCACCTGGGGGCGGGTCGGGTACGAGCCGTCGCCTTGAAGCCCACCGACGGACTACGCCGGGGCCAGGTCGTGAGAAACCGTGGAGTCGGCATCACCGTCCCCGTCGGTGACGTGACCCTCGGTCACATCTGGAACGTCATCGGAGAGCCACTCGACGTGCCGATCGAATCGGTCGACATCACCGAACGCTGGGAGATCCACCGGCCCCCTCCGGCCTTCGACACCCTCGAGCCCACCAAGCAGGTGCTCGAGACCGGGATCAAGGTGATCGATCTCCTGACGCCCTACCTGCAGGGCGGCAAGATCGGCCTCTTCGGGGGAGCAGGTGTCGGCAAGACCGTGCTGATCCAGGAAATGATCACCCGCGTCGCCACCAATCACGGTGGCGTGTCGGTCTTCGCCGGGGTGGGCGAACGGACACGCGAAGGCACCGACCTCTTCCTCGAGATGGCCGAGACGATGATGGGCGACGGCAAGACCCCCGTGCTCGCCAAAGCAGCGCTGTGCTTCGGCCAGATGGACGAACCGCCGGGCGTACGGCTACGGGTCGCCCTCTCGGCTCTGACCATGGCCGAATACTTCCGGGACGCTCAGGGCCAGGACGTTCTCCTCTTCGTGGACAACGTCTTCCGCTTCGTTCAGGCCGGTTCGGAGGTCTCGACCCTCCTTGGCCGTATGCCCTCGGCCGTGGGCTACCAGCCAACGCTCGCCGACGAGATGGGCACCCTCCAGGAACGCATCACCTCGACCGGTGGACATTCGATCACCTCCCTCCAGGCGGTCTACGTACCCGCCGACGACTACACGGACCCGGCGCCGTTCACCACGTTCACCCATCTCGACGCCACCACCGAACTCAGCCGCGACATCGCCGCACTCGGCATCTACCCGGCCGTGGACCCGCTGGCATCCAGCTCGACGATCCTGGCTCCCGAGGTCGTGGGTCAGCGCCACTACAACGTCGCCACCCGAGTCCAGGAGATCCTTCAGCGCTACAAGGAACTGCAGGACATCATCGCCATCCTCGGTCTCGACGAACTCTCCGAGGAGGACCGGATCACCGTCAACCGGGCCCGCAGGGTCCAGCGCTTCCTGTCCCAGCCGATGTTCGTCGCCCAGGTCTTCACCGGCCTCGCCGGTATCTTCACGCCCGTCGAAGAAACGATCGACAGCTTCGAACAACTCGTCAACGGCGACCTCGACGACCTACCCGAGCAGGCGTTCCTCAACGTCGGCGGCGCCGACTCGGCCCGTGAAAAGGCCGACAAGCTCCGCAAGAGCGCAGGCGCATGACCCTGCGGGTCGAGTTCGTTTCGCCCGAAGACCTCCTCTACTCGGGCGAGGGCATCATGGTCACCACCCGTACCCGGGGGGGCGGTGACATCGCCTTCCTGACCGGACACGAGCCCTTCATCGGCTCTCTCCAGACCAGTCAGGTCAAGGTGACCGAGGTCGACGGCACCGTACGCCTGTTCGCCGTGCGCCGAGGATTCGTCAGCGTCACCGGAGAAAAGGTGACCGTTCTCTCCGACGTCGCAGTCCCGGTCGAGTCGATCGATGTCCGACGAGGCCAACGCCGACCTGACCGACGCGAACGCCAAGCTCACCACCGACGAGCACGACCCCTTCGCCCTCGCCGACAGGAAATGGGCCGAACTGCGCATCGAACTCGCCGTGCAGTAATACTGCCTCCGCTCGCCTTCGGTCGCTTCGCCTCCGGCGCTCGCTCTCGGCGCTCGCTGCGGCTCGCAGCGCAGCACACTGCCGCGATTCTGCCTGCGCTCGCCTTCGGGTCGCTTCGGCCTCGCTGACGCTCGAGCAAGAACGCGCTGCGCTCGCCTGCGGGTCGCTTCGGCCTCGCTGACGCTCAGCAAGAACACTGCCTGCGCTCGCCTTCGGGTCGCTTCGGCCTCGCTGACGCTCAAGCAACGGCGTCGCACGCTCTGGGCTGCTCCACTTGTTCCGCAGCCTTGCGAGTTTGACCTGCCTCTGCTGACCAGGGTTTTGTGAGTCACCCGGGCCTCGCGAGTACGTTGGACGACGTATGAGCGAACGCCTGGCCCCCGAACGAAATCTCGCCCTCGAACTGGTGCGCACCACCGAGGCCGCTGCCATGGCGGGCGCCCGTCTCATGGGTCGCGGTGACAAGATCGCTGCCGACCAGGCGGCTGTCGACGCCATGCGTCACGTCCTCAACGGGGTCGAGATGAACGGCGTCGTCGTCATCGGCGAGGGCGAGAAGGACGAGGCTCCGATGCTCTACAACGGTGAAGAGGTCGGCAACGGTGATCCGCCCCATTGCGACATCGCCGTCGACCCCATCGACGGCACAACCCTCACCGCTGAAGGACGGGCCGGGGCGATCGCCGTCATCGCCGCCAGCGAGCGAGGCTCGATGTTCAACCCCGGCTCGGCGGTGTACATGGACAAGATCGCCGTGGGACCCAGCGGCGCCGGCATCGTCGATATCCGACTGCCCGTCAAACGCAACCTGACCGCACTGGCCAAGGCCAAGCAGGTTTCGGTGTCCAACCTGACCGCCGTCGTCCTCGATCGAGCCAGACACGCCAAGCTGATCGGCGAGATCCGAGACGCCGGGGCCAGGATCCGTCTCATCTCCGACGGTGACGTGGCCGGGGCGATCGCCTGCGCCTGGCCCGATTCAGGCGTCGACATACTCTTCGGCGTCGGCGGCACCCCCGAGGGTGTCATCACCGCCGCCGCCCTGAAGTGCATGGGCGGCGATCTCCAAGGCCGTCTCTGGCACCGTACCGACGACGAACGGCAGGCGACGATCGACGAGGGCAAGGATCCTGACGCGATCCTGGGGCTCGACGACCTGATCTCGACCGAGAACTGTTTCTTCTCTGCGACCGGCATCACGACCGGCGATCTACTCAAAGGGGTGGGATACAGCCACGGCGGGATCACCACCCAGAGTCTGGTGATGCGCGGCCGGTCCGGCACCGTGAGGGTCATCGAGGCCCGCCACCAGCCCGAGAAGCTGAAGAAGATCGCCCCCATCGGCTACATGTAGACACCCTTCTCGGCGGCGACGGTGAGAGGCCCGACCGGTCGACCGTTCTACGCTGGGCCGATGTTCGACATCGCCAAACTCAAGGTCGCCGAGGGCGCCAAATTCAAGCTCCGTTCCATCGACCCGCAGGAAACGATCGGCTGGGACGGCGACCGAGAAGAAGCCGAGGCCCGAACCCGAGACCTGAACGCCCGGCTCGAGGAGTTACAGGAACTGCTCTACGCCGAGGGCAAGAACCGGGTCCTGCTCGTGCTCCAGGCGATGGACGCCGGCGGCAAGGACGGGACGATCCGCCACGTGCTCGACGGGGTCAACCCCGCCGGTGTGAAGGTCGCCAGCTTCAAGAAGCCCTCGTCCCTAGAGCTGGCCCACGACTACCTATGGCGCATCCATTCGCACGTGCCGGCCAATGGCGAAATCGTGGTCTTCAATCGGAGCCACTACGAGGATGTGCTCGTCGTCAGGGTGATGGACCTTGTGAACAAGGATGTCTGGAAACGGCGCTATCACCACATCCGTTGTTTCGAGGGGCTCCTGGTCGACGAGGGCACGACGATCGTCAAGGTCATGCTGCACATCAGCAAAGAGGAGCAACGGGAACGACTCCAGGATCGGCTCGACCGTCCCGACAAGAACTGGAAGTTCGATCCACGCGATCTTGTCGCCCGCGAGAAATGGGAGGACTACATGGATGCCTTCGAGGACGCCATCGGCGAAACGAGCACCCGTCAAGCGCCCTGGTACGTGGTGCCCGCCAACCGGAAGTGGTACCGAAACCTGGCGATCTCCGAAATTCTCGTGCAGACCCTGGAGGGGCTCGACATGTCGTATCCGCCCGCCCAGCCCGACATCCGTTCCATGGTGATTCCCGACTGATGGGAGCCAAAGGTCTGGTCCTGTTCCACGGTGCGGGCGGCGACCGTGACCACCCCCTGTTCGTTGCGCTCGAACACGACGTCGGGACACCGGTCGCCCGGATCGACTTCCCGTACCGGCGGAAGGGGCCGGGACGGCGGCCGCCCGATCGGATGCCCAAACTGATCGAGGCCGTCGACCTCGCAACCGCCGAGTCAGCCGAACTCTGGGGGGTCGAGACGAGCGACCTCGTCATCGGCGGGCGGAGCATGGGTGGGCGTGCGGCGAGTCTTGCAGTCGCCGAGGGCCTCGCGGTCGGCGGTCTGCTTCTGCTCAGCTACCCGCTTCACCCACCGGGCAAACCGGACCGGTTGCGCACCGAACACTTCGCTGCACTCGACGTCCCGGTGCTGCGTCGTCCAGGGTGACAGAGATCCGTTCGGCAAACCGTCAGAGTTCGCCGAGCACCTCGCGACCATCCCTGGGCCGGTGAGCGAGTTGTGGCTGACAGGACCGCGCTCGGGTCATGATCCGAAGGATCGAGTGGACGAGATCGTGCCGGCCGTGCGGGAGTGGATGGCCTCGCTGCCTACGTGAATCCGCTGCGGTCGGCGGCAACCGGTCAGAGCAGGATGTCCCTTGCCTGCCCGAGCTCGGCGATCCGTGACGCAGCCTCGAGTTCCTCGGCGCCGTGGTCGGGGTGCGATTCTCTCAGCAGGCTCCGGTAGCGTTTGAGCACCGTCCGTCGTGAGGGCTCGTTCTCCAGCCCGAGAACCTCCAGCGCCCACGAGGTCGGATCGTTCCAGGCTCGGAGGTCGGCGATCGACCCTCTGCCGTTGCCCATGACCTCGGCAATGAACCGTTGATCGACCGGCTGGGCCCATACCAAACCCCGACGCAACGCCTCGAACACGGGCGCTCGCGTCGCCAAGGGCAACTGTCCGGCCGCATAGAGTGCAGCCAATGCGTGTTGGACCGGCAACCCGCGGCCGCGCTCGAAGTCGAAACCGAGTTCGCCGTCGGTTCCCACCAGCCTGTGGCTGCTCCGCAGCAGCCCGACCGTGTCGGTCTGGAACCGATGCCGCACCCGGGGCTGGGGGATCCTGCGCCCGGCGGCGAGGTCCTCGAGCAGGACGTACAGGGCTTCTCTCGAGTCGGCGGGAATCCCCGGCGCCATCTCCGCAACGATGCCGGCCAGGAGCAGACCACCAGCGCCCGGTGCCGGATCGACCGGCAGATCGCGCTGGCCGAGGGCGACCCGACGGGTGGGGGCGATGGGGCGGGAGTGGAACACCTCCAGCTCGGCAACGATCACGACAATGCACCGTACAACCGCTCACGATCACAACGACGAGCCGGGTTCCTGTGAAATCGGGCTGATTGCGGTTCCATGACGGGCGTCCATGGAATAGGCTCTCCGATGGGTATGACCACTCAACGAGGATTCGGTCAATTGGCAACCTTCTTTCCTGCGGATCTCGAGACGGCCGGTGACGATCGCCCCGGGCGATGGCGGTCGGTCGCGCTCGATATCGGCTTCAACATCGTCGCTCTCGGTGCCCTGTACTCGCTGTATGCGATGGTGCGCTCGGGGGCGGGAGCGACCACGCGCGAAGCGTTGGTGAACGCTCGTCGCGTCCTGCATGCCGAGCAGTGGCTATCGGTTGCCGTCGAGGACGAAATCCAACGGCTCTTCGGCGCTGATTGGCTGCTGGGTGCGGCCAATCACTATTACCTTCTGCACTTTCCCGTCACGGTGATCGCACTCAGCTGGACCTACATTCGGTTTCGGTCGACGATCTTTGTTCGATTCCGGACTTCGATCATCGGCGCAACCTTGGCCGGATTGGCCGTCCACTACATGTTTCCGTTGGCCCCACCTCGTATGTTGGGTGGCTTCATCGATGCCGCAGCGCGGATCGGGCCCAACCCGTACGATCTGCCCGGTGGTGACAGCGCCAACCAGCTGGCAGCGATGCCCTCGATGCATGTCGGATGGGCTGTCATCGTCGGTGTTGCCCTCTATACCGCCCATTCGAACCGATGGGTGCGGAGGCTGGCGATCGCTCACCCGCTGATCACCGTGGCGGTGGTCGTCGTCACCGCTCACCACTTCGTCGCCGACGTCGCAGCAGGTGCTGTCTTTGCGTTGGTCGCGTGGAATCTGGCGCGCCACCTCCAGATTCGCCGGTGCGTGGCACTTCTCACGGGGGCGACGTCGGTCGACCGAGAACCGGATCGGTTGGATTCAGATCCTCCAGTTCTTGTCCCGCTGTCGGTGGAAACAGGGCGGGAATCATGACCGCAACGATCAGCGGCAGCGGCAACAGATAGATCAACGCCTCGCCGATCTCACGATCTCCTGCGATCAGCTGTCCGGCGACGACCAAACCCAACGCTGACCCGGCAACAGCGATCAGGTCGATCCATCCGCCGACGACCGCCCGGGCCCGAGTGGGGAACAACTCGGTCTGATAAGCACGGATGACGGGAAAGGCGGCGCCACCGAGCCAGACGGTCACGGCGCCGGTCACCCATAGTGTCGCGCCCTGCTGGGAGAAGAACAGTGCTCCGGATACCGCACCGATTGCCAGGCTGACGCCGCCGATCATGCGGCGACCGCGCCGGTCGGCCACCCATCCGGCCAGCAGGATCACCAGTCCCGCCGGTGTGGAGATCAGAATGCGAAACAGGCTGATGTCCCCGGCGGTGAAGCCGATGTCGTCGCGGAGGTACTCGTTCTGGAGCTGGCCGGCGGGAGCGGCGAACACGCTCGTGGCGAAGTAGACGAACACGACGAGCGCAAACCACTTCTTCGATACCGCCCTCAGCCCCGGCGAGTGCACGCGGTCGGCGGCGCCGAACCTGCGTGTTTCGGGCATCGTCCTGGCGATCCACCACACGACTGGCAGGAACAGGATGGGCACGAGGTAGACCAGTCGCCAACCTCGCTCGTCGATGCCCGCCAGCGGTAATACCCAGATGACCGCTCCGGCGCCGAGAGCGCCGCACATCGTGATGATCGAGAGGATGAATGCCCGCATGGTTCGCGGGATCTCCTCGGTCGAGGCAAGTGTCACCAGGGTCAACATCCCGGTGGCAAATCCCCGCGCCACGGCCTGGGTCACGGTCAGCGCCACGAGTGATGGAGAGAACGCCCCCGCCACGGTGAACAGGGTGGCGCCACCGGCGAAAAGGATCAACAACGGCTTGCGGCCGATGTAGTCCGCACGCCAGATCAGCACTGTCGTCACCAGGACACCGATGCGGGTAGCGGCGAGCGCGTTGGCCTGGGCGGTGTCCGAGGACCCGAACTCCGCAGCTGCGAACGTGATCGTCTGGCCGATGTTCACACCGATGTAGGCGCCGATCATGCCGAGAACGGAGAGAAGGGCGATCAGCCTGGTGGTCTGGGAGCTCACGATCTCGGCCGGCCACCACCACCGGTGGCGGGGGGTCCGGTCGGTCTCCACCAGCGCTCTGCCCATGAGCACATCGATCGCCCTTCCCCACACCGGAATCGCCAAGCGGTAGACGGTCGTCTCCTGCACCTGCGTCCTACCGTCGCCCGTCGGCGTCAACGCAACCTCCCGCCGATAGCGGCGAAAAGGCCCCGAGGACTGTTCGAAGATGCCGGGCTCGACCACGTGCTCGATCAGCAGGTCCCTTCGAGCAGCGGTGAAGGTGGCCACCTGGTCGGGCGGCACAACGATGTCGAGTCGTCGGGTGGCCATCAGAGGTGGCTAGGAGACCGCTGAATGATCACCACGGCGCCAGAACGACCATCCATCCCGCCACGCTGCGTGCTCGACCTCGCCATGACGCTCACAAGTCGTGGCGAGATCTCGGTCCTTGCGTGCCGAGCGGCTGATCGCCCTGACATCCATCAGCATTGTTCGCACAGCCTCCTAGTCAGAGCCCGGATCCGACGGCGTGGTGGCATCATCGGTCGTTGCGGTGGAGGGTTGAGCCGCATCGAGGGCGTCGAGCCGTGCTTTCAATCGTCGATTGGCGATCAGTAGCAGTGCACCGATGACCACCAAAGGTCCGATGACCAGGGCGATCTCATCCCACCCACCCTCGTGGGCAAAAACGAGCACAGCCGACCTCACGCTCTCCAGCGTAGGTCGGTACCTTGGAATAATCCGAACCATTCTCGGAGTTGTCAAGACGGTTCCACCGGAGGACCACATCCATGCCCGAAGCCGATCCAGTCGCAAAAATCTCCCCCGTCGCCACCGCACCGGACGCGTCCCCCGACGCTGACGTGGCGCGGATCGACACCGCTGCGGTCGAGAAGGTGATCGGCATCATGCGACCGGCGATCCAGGCCGACGACGGCGACATCTTCCTCCGCAATGTCGACATCGACAGCGGTGTCGTCTCGGTCGAGTTGGTCGGTGCCTGCGTCACCTGTCCTGCGTCCACCGCCACGCTCAAGGATGGCATCGAGCGGATTCTCAAACAGCGGGTGGAGGGCGTGACCGCTGTCGAACACGTTGGTGCGTCGCTGGTGGGAGCCGACGAGGGCACCCCGGTAACACTCTGAGGTGACCGCAGCACCGCCGCCACCCCTCCTGTCAGGTTCTGACGAGGTTGTCCCTGATCTCGGTCAGGAGTTCCACCGCTGTCGGCGCCCCAGCACGAGGAAGGGCCACGCACCGTGATCGACGAGACAACCCGCTGTTACCGCCACCCGGATCGGGCGGCCGCCACCGGCTGCCAGCGCTGCGACCGTCCGATCTGCACCGCCGACATGCATTCGGCGTCGGTGGGGTTCCACTGTCCGGAATGCGTCGCCGAGACCCCCCAGCAGGTCTACCGGCCCCAGGATCTGCGTTTCCAGCCGCAGGTCACGATCGCCCTGATCGCCGTCAACGTGCTGGTCTATCTGGTCCAGCAGGGTGACAATCTGATCACCAGCGACGGTCTGCTGTTCGGGCCTGCGGTGGCCGACGGGCAGTACTGGCGTCTCCTGACGAGTGGTTTCCTCCACGGCAGCATCTTCCACATCGGATTCAACATGTATCTGTTGTGGATGCTGGGCCGCCCACTCGAAAAGGCGTTCGGAACCGTGAAGTATCTGTTGCTCTACTTCGGTTCGCTGTTCGGCGGCTCGGCGGCGGTCATGTTCTTCAACTGGAATGCCCCCACCCTCGGGGCCTCGGGCGCGGTCCTCGGCCTGGCCGGGGCGATGGGAGCGATCTATGCGGCTCGGGGTTTCGACATCCGCCAGAGCCCGGCGTTCGGTCTCGTGGTGCTCAACCTGCTCTTACCTCTTCTGGTTCCTGGCATTTCGTTCTGGGGCCATTTCGGAGGGGTGGCCGCCGGAGCGCTGATGGCATCGGCCTTGATCTGGCTCCCAGAACGCAAACAGCTTCCCGAGCGACTCGCCGTGCCGCTGGCCGCCGTCATCATCGTCGGTTTGGTCGGGCTCGGGCTGTTCGGAGCTCAGGCCGGCCTGGCGTAAACCGAGACGTGCGCAGGGCTGGCCCCACCGAAGCGGGTCCCGCCCCAGTCGGCGTACCGCTCGACGAGCATCAGCCCGACGGCATCAGCCATAGCGTCCAGCTGGTCGGGCGTGCTCCAGCACAGATGCCACGGGCGCAGGGTGATACCTGTTGCAGCGATCTGCACATGCTGTCCGGTTACGGTCTGCCGCTCGTGGTCGACCACCGAGGCGCTGAGCACGACTTCGTCCACGGACATTCGGGATACCCCGACCGACTGGGTGTCGGCATCGGCCAAGCTGTGACCCGTGATCGCCTCGACGATCACGACGCCAGCGGGTGCGAGCACCGCCGCCACCTCTGCGAATGCCGTCTGCTGTAGCTCGGCGGTCGGCAGATTGAAAAGTGTGTTGTAGGCGCACAGCGCCGCTCCGATAGGCGACGAGGAGCAGAACGGCAACGATGAGATGTCGGCCAACACCGCCGGTTCACTGCGCTTTCCGGCGAGCATCTTCCTCGACACGTCCAGGCCGATGACGCGCAGCCCGGCCCTTTGCATCTCCGGCACCAGGCGCCCGGTTCCGACCCCCAGTTCGAGGACCAGGTCCGTGGAGCTCCGTCGAGCGACAAAGGCCGCAGTGGCCGCAGCGTCACTGATATCCCCGTACCAGCGGTCGTACACGTCTCCGAAACTGGCACCGTAGGTTCCCGGGCCGAACCCGGCCGGAAAGATGACATCGTCGTCCACCGGTGAGACGGTAATGAACCGGCCGGCCAGTCCGCCATCGCCGCCCGGCCAGCGACGAGACTGGGATGGTGTACGCACCGACGGCGATAGGGGTCACCGATCGACCCCTCAGGGTGATCGACCTGCTCGATGGTGCGTTCGTCGCCCTTCGCTACCGGCCGCGCGTGGTCTTCTTCAGCATCCTGTGGATCGTGATTCCGCTGTCGCTGGCCGAGGGTTGGTTGAGCCGTGGCGTCTTCGGCGGGGGCAGTCTCATCGGTGCGCTCAACGACCCGACCCTCCTCGAGGAGGCCAATCAGAGCACGAGCGGATCGACGACAGCGCTGACCTACCTTCTCGATTGGGGTCGTGTCTCCCTGATCGGCGTCAGCATGGCGTTTCTCGTCAACAGCTGGGCTCAGGGCGTCGACCCCTCGGTCGGTCAGGTCATCCGCTTCACCATTCGCCGGCTTCCGCTGTGGGCCGTCACGTTCGTCGTCGCAAAACTCGTCGTGGGGATCGGTCTGGTCGCCTTCGTGATTCCCGGGTTGGCTCTCGGCCTGGCTTTCACCCTGGTCAGCCCGATACTGGCCATCGAACAGACCGGACCTCTTGCCACCCTGTCGAGAGCCTTCGCCCTGATGCGGGTCCGCGCCGCCCAGATGCTCGGCCTCTACGCCGCCTGCGCGGTCGTCGGCGGGTTCGTCGCCAACGCCCTCACCACCATCCCGGCCTTCGTTGCACTGTACTTCGGGACCGATGTGGCCTGGCCGCTGATCAGCATGGGGTCCGTCGTGTCGTCGTCGTTGCTGGCACCCTTCAACGGGGCTGCAGCAACCCTCATGTACCACGACATTCGCTTCCGACGCGAGGGTCTCGACCTGGGTCGTCGGGCCGATCAGGTCTTCCCTCCGGTCGCCGAGGTGGCTCGTGGCTGACGAAACCCCCCAAACCCTGCGGGAGCGGGCCGACGAGGTTCTCAGCCAGCCGAAATACGCCGTCGACGAACCGGGCCTCATCGATCGGGCGTGGGATCGCTTCACCGAATTCCTCGACGACCTCCTGAGCGTGGTCACCGGCGGTTCGGCTTTCGGCGGGGTCGTCGTGGGATGGCTGATCCTCGGGCTGATGCTGGCGGTGATCGTCGTCGTGCTCTGGCGCTTCAGGCCTCGCTTTCGCTCGGTCGCACCGGCCAAGGTGAGCGCCACGGTGATCACCGAGCCCACCCGCAAGTCCCGCCGGGACTGGTTGACCGACGCATCGGTGGCCGAAGAGAGGGGTTCTTACGCCGAGGCGGTGGCGGCCCGGTATCACGCCCTGGTCGCAGGGCTGATCGAACGGCGCCAACTCCCCGACGCAGCGGGGGCCACACCGACCGAACTGCGCGACGCCTTCGAGGCCGACTCGCGCCGCCGGGACCCGTTCGTCTCGGCCACCGGCGCCTTCTCTGACATCTGGTACGGCGGACACGCCGCCGACGCCCGCGACAGCCGTCGGATGGTCGATTGGGACGAGCGGGTGCTCGCCGAGGTCGGGAATCGGTGAATCGTCGGCTCGCTCTTCAGATGGCGGGTGTCGTCGCGGCCCTCATCGCGACCGCACTGATCGTCGGCCGACCCGACGGTGATGGCCCGCCGTTGGACCCCGATTCGGTGGGCGAACTCGGGACGCAGGGGCTGGTCGAGTTCCTCGAACGCAGTGGTGCGCAGGTCCGTCGAGGCCTTCCGACCGGCGACGTGAGCGTCACCTTGGTGCTCCAGGATCGCCTGAGCGGCGGTCAGCGTGAAGACCTGCTTTCCTGGATCCAAGCGGGAGGTACCGCTGTTGTCGCCGACCCGACCAGCCCCCTCATCGCCACCGGTCTCGTCGGTACGGTGGCAGGCGACGAACTCGGTCGCGGCGTCTGCGACATCGATGCCCTCGACGGCGTGAACGAACTCGACGCCGCCGCGCTGGCGCTGCTGGCTCCCGTGGCCAGCAGCTCGGTGTGTTTCGGCGACGGTGACGGAGCGTACATCCTGCGTTTTCCCGACGGCGACGGTGTGGTCACCGCCCTCGGGGGAGCGCTTCCGTTCACCAATGAGCGCCTCGACGAGGCGGACAATGCCGTCCTCGCCGGGCGACTACTGCTCGAAGGCGACGGCTCGATCACCGTGGTGTACACACCGATCTCGTCCACGGCGGACACGATCACGCTCGGAGATCTCATCGGGTCCAACGTTCGCTGGTTCGGGTGGCAGCTCGTGGTCGTCGCCGTCGTCGGGTTGTTGTGGGCTGCTCGGCGGTTCGGGTCGGTGGTTCGCGAACCGGCGGTCGTGGAGTTGCCCGGGTCGTTGGCGGTGCGAGCCACCGCAGAACTGCACCGGCGGGCCAGATCGGCGCCCCATTCGGTCGAGGTGATTCACCGTTCGCTCTTGACGCGGGTGCGCTCGGAACACCGCCTTCCGCCGGAGGTCGATCCGAGGCATGCGGCCGCACTCCTCGCCGGTCGTACCGGCGCCGACGCTGATGACATCGTCGACCTCCTGACCGCACCCGAATCGCACGAACACGACCGCACACCCCTCCAACACGCCGGGGACCTCGACCGTGTCGGACGTCACCTCCTGGCGTCCTTCCCCCACTCCACCACGACCGAGAGGACCACCGATGTCTGACACCGAACCACGTCCCGATCCCGGCGGCGTCGTCGAGCCGCCAACCGGCGAGCCAGGAGCGGCTCCGGCGACCACGATGAGCGAGCGGCACAGGATGGCCGCCATCCGCGACGAGGTCAACAAGGTGATCGTCGGGCAGGGAGGAGTTCTTTCGGGGCTGCTGTGTGCATTCCTGGCCGAGGGTCACGTTCTGCTCGAGGGCGTTCCCGGGACCGCCAAGACCGCCCTGGTCAAATCGTTGGCTGCAGCCGTGTCGCTCGATGCCGCCCGCATCCAGTTCACACCGGATCTCATGCCCTCCGACGTTCTCGGACAGATCATCTACCAGGACGGCCGGTTTCGCTTCAGGGAGGGGCCGGTCTTCACCAACCTCTTGTTGGCCGACGAGATCAATCGGACCCCACCCAAGACTCAGGCCGCCCTACTCGAGGCGATGGAGGAACGACAGGTGTCGATCGACGGCGTCACCCATCCGCTGCCCGCGCCGTTCATGGTGGTCGCCACCCAAAACCCGGTCGAGTACGAGGGAACCTACCCACTCCCGGAAGCCCAACTCGATCGTTTCCTTCTCAAACTGCTGGTCGACTATCCCAATCCCGAGGAAGAGGTGGAAGTGCTGGCCCGCCATCACCTGGGCCTGGATCCTCACGATCCGATCGGTAGTGGTATCACCGCGGTCGCCAATGCGCAGAGTCTGGCGGCGGCTCGAGCCGAGGTCATGGCCATGACCGTCCAGGAGCCCGTCATGCGCTACATCGTGTCGTTGGTGCGGGCCACACGGGTCTCACCCTCGATCCAGCTGGGGGTCTCCCCCAGGGGAGCGACCGCGTTGTTGGCGGTCAGCAAAGCGTGGGCGTGGCTCAGCGGTAAGCCGTACGTGACGCCCGACGAAGTGAAGGCGATGGCCAAACCCACACTACGGCACCGCCTCCAGTTGAGGCCCGAAGTCGAGATCGAAGGTGTCGACTCCGATCAGGTGCTCGACGGCCTGCTCGCCCAGGTTCCCGTCCCGTGACCCTGCCGGTCGCCACGCTCCGGCTGGTCGTCGTCATTCTCGCCGCCGGCTTCGCCATCTTGGCCCTTCCGGATTTCGGCGGGGTTCAGCTGTTCGGCGTCGTGCTCGACGGACGGTTCGTCACCGTGAACGGGGCGGTCCTCGCGATCGCGATCGCGGATTTCGTGATCGCCCCGTCCCCCGCAACGATCGAGGTACGCCGGATCCACCCGAGTTCGGTCACGCTCGGCTCGTCGGCGACGATGGCTTGGCAACTGCGCCGCGGTGGCGGCCGGATGTCGACAGCGGTGAGCGTCGCCGACGAACTGGCCCCCTCATTGGGCGCACAGGATCGCAGGTTCGCCGTTTCGGTGCCGCCCGACAGCACGGTCACATCGAGCCTGCTGTTCCGGCCCGTCCGCCGCGGCCGGTTCTCCCCGACGAAGGTGGTCGTTCGAACCAGCGGTCCGCTGGGAGTGGTGGTCAAGCAGCGAACGGTGGCAGTGTCGACGACCCTGCGGGTGTTGCCGCCGTTTCGCAGCGCCGATCAGGCTGAGCTGAGTATCAGGAAAGCCCGCCTGCTCGAAGTGGGGATCAGGGCGGCCCGGGTGCGTGGCAGTGGTACCGATTTCGACTCCTTGCGGGAGATGGGTCCCGACGACGAGAGCCGACGCATCGACTGGGCCGCCACCGCCAGGACGGGCAAACCGATCGTGCGCGTGTTTCGGACCGAGCGAAACCAGACCGTCCAGGTGCTACTGGACACCGGCCGCATCATGGCCGGCCGGATCGCCGACGTCCCTCGGATCGAACATGCGATGGACGGGGCGATGATGCTGGCCGAACTCGCCACCGGGCTGGGCGACAAGATGGGGCTCCTGGCGTTCGATCAGACCGTGCACGGGGTCATTCCGCCGTCGAACCGTCGGCGGCAGCGGTCCGTGGTCGCCGAAGAGCTGTTCGACCTCCAGCCGGCGCTGGTCGGCTCGAACTACTCCGAACTCGTGACCCAGGTGCTGGTACGTCAGCGCCGAAGAGCGCTGTTGGTGTTGATGACCGATCTCGAGGAGCAGGCGGTACGCGAGTATTTGTTGCCCGCCCTCCCGCTTCTGGTGAGGACTCACGTGGTCATCGTCGCCTCCGTCGCCGATCCCGACATCCGGTTCTGGACCGACCAGCCAGTCGTCGACGAGGAGACGATGTTCCTCCGAGCGGCCGCGATCGAAGAGTCCAATCGTCGCCGCAGGGTCGCCGTCGATCTCGCTTCCCTGGGGGTGAGGGTCATCGACGAGCCTCCGGCCGACTTCGCCCAGGCGCTGGCCGACCTCTATCTCGATATCAAGTCGATCGGTCGCCTCTGATGTCCCGTACGGGCGGAGGTTGCCTCACACGACGGCGGCGGCGGCCCGCTCCTCGGTCTCGGAGATGAGTCCGGTGAATCCTGCCAGCTCGGCTCGGCGCCCGAAGACGACCACGTAGACGACGAAGGCCGCCCAGACGCTGACGCCGACCGAGATTCGGGGCCACAGGGGCAATCCCGGTGTCACGAAACCCTCGAGCAGGCCGGCCACTACAAAGGCCAGCATCAGGCCCACGATGACGGCAACGGACCGCCGGCCCTCGGTGCCGAATGCCTTGGCCCGTGTCCGATCGCCGGGCCGGACCAGTGCCCAGCCCATCGACAACCCTGCGCCTCCGGCGATCACGACCGCCGACAGCTCCAGCAGGCCATGGGGCACGATCAAACCGAAAAAGGTCCCCTGGGCGCCTGCTGCGATGAAGACCCCGTGCGTGGTGCCTACGTTGACGCCGTTGAACGCCAGGATGAAGAGGGTGCCGATCCCGAACGTGATGCCCAAGGCGTAGGCCAGGAACGAGACCTGGATGTTGTTCACCAGAACGCGGACCGCGAACTCCTCGGCTGCCGCCGATGAGTAGTAGTTCTCGAAATCCTGCTCCACCAGAGCATTGCGGGTGGCGTCGTCGATCGCCAGGTTGAGGGCGCGCTCGTTGGTGCCCAGCCAGATCGCCAGGATCGCCCACGGCGCGAACAGTGCCATTGCGGCCGCTCCCACCGCGACGCGAATGTGCCACACCGCCGCAGGAAACGTGATCGAGAAGAATCGACCGAGCGCGCTGCGGGTCGACGAGGTTCTCCGGTACAGCACGGCGTTGGAGCCCGCCACCAGCCCGTTGAGCTCGCTGACGAGGCCGGGATCATCGTAGAACTCGCGCACGAAGCTCAGCTGGGCTGACACTCGATGGTGGAGGGCGACGAACTCGTCCTGCTCGGCCCGGCCCACCGACCGAGGGGATCGTCTGAGCCTCCCGGTCAGGTCCCCGAGGCGGTTCCACTCGGCCCGGTGCACGGTCAGGTAGCGATCCAGGTCCATCAAGCAGCTCCGGCGTTCGGGGCAGCTCCAGCCGACTGGATCACAGCCACTACGATACTCTGGTGCGCGGTCCTACGGTTGCCGATCCCGCACCGGGGCGATCGAACGCCTACACCTCGGTGGTCACTCCCCAGGCTGTTCTGCTCCAGTTCAGGACCGCTGGAATCGGCTCCCGGGTACTCGCCAAGCTGATCGATCTGATCGTCCAGCTGCTCGCGCTCATCGCCGTCAGCGTCGTCGCCGGAGTGAGCGGGACGGGAAGCCCCGCATTCATCGTCGGCGCCGTCGGTGTGTTTCTCGTCATCTTCGGTTACCCCGCAACCGAAGGCTTGATGGACGGTCAGACGCTCGGTAAGAGGTCTCTGTCGATCCGGGTGATCACCACCGACGGCGGCCCGATCAGGTTTCGGCACGCTGCGATACGGAGCCTGATCGGGTTCGTCGAGTTCTTCGTGTTGCTGCCCGGTGGACCCATCGCTCTCATCTCGGCTCTGCTCACGTCCCGGAGCCAGCGGGTGGGCGACCTGGTCGCCGAGACGGTCGTCGTTCGAGACAGGACCGACGCCACCTCTCCCGTCTTCTTCAACCCGCCGCTGGGCGCCGAACAGATCGCACTGCATCTCGATACGAGCCGGTTGACCCATCCCCAGTACGGCTTGTTGCGGGAGTTCGTGCTGCGCAGCGCCGAATTGTCCTCCGAGGCTCGGACGGCGCTTGCCGACAGTCTCTGCGACAGGCTGGCCTCCATCGGCGTTCAACGGCCCGCTGCGGTGGCGCCATCCACGTTCGTTGCAGCTGCGGTGTTCGCTCACCAACGCCGGTTCGCCTCCATTGCGGTGCCAGGACCTCCGGGCCCGCCTCCGGTGGGTCATCCGGTCGACCTCACCGGCCTGGGACCCCCTCCACCGGGCCGGCGACCGATCGCCGGTCTGGCACCGCCCCGGTCCCGGTCCGTTCCGGGTCCGCCGCCGGCCGGTCGTGCCGGGGCCGGGTGACACCGCTCTCGTTTGCCGCCGGTCGATAGCCTTTAGGGCATGGTCCACTACCTCGATCACGCCGCCAGCACGCCGGTGTGTCCGGCTGCGGTCGCGGCCATGACCGAGGTAGTGACCGATGGCTTCGGCAATCCGTCCGGTTCGCATCGGTTGGCCCGTGACGCCAATCGTCGTCTCGACGCGGCCCGGGCGTCGATCGCCGAGGGCTTCGGCTTCGCCCCGGGGAACATCGTCTTCACCAGCGGCGGGACCGAGGCCGACTCTCTGGCGGTGCACGGGTCGCTCCGACGAGCGCAGCGACGCCGTCCGGACCGCCGGCCCCAGCTGGTGTGTTCGACGATCGAACATCATGCGGTGCTCGACCCCGTCCTCGGCCATGGTGGGACCACGGTCGGCGTCACCGTCGACGGCGTCGTCGATCTCGATCACCTGCGCACGGTTCTCGGCCAGATCGCCGATGCGGACGCTGCGGTCGGGCTGGTGTCGGTCATGGCCGCCAACAACGAGACCGGAGTGGTACAGCCGGTCGCCGAGGCGGCCGCGATCACCCGGGAACTGGCGCCCGATGCGCTGTTCCACACCGATGCGGTCCAGTTAGGGGCGTGGCTCGACACCGCTGAGCTGGCCGATGTCGTCGATCTCATGTCGGTGAGCGCCCACAAGCTCGGAGGACCCAAGGGCGTCGGTTTCCTGGCGGTTGCCGACGGCGTCGAACTGCCGGCCCACCAGATCGGTGGTGGACAGGAGCGCGGCCGCCGCGGCGGTACCCAGAATGTCCCCGGGATCGTGGCGATGGCGGCAGCGGTCGACACCATGGTCGCCGAGCGGGACGAACAGTACACTCGGGTTCGAGCGTTGCGCGATGAGATGGTCGAACGGATCCTGGCGTCGGTCGACGGCGTCGTGGTGGCCGGTCGATCGGGTCCCCAGCTGCCCAACATCGCTCACCTCTGTTTCGCAGGTGTGGAATCGGAGGCGTTGCTTTTCTTGCTCGAGAAGGACGACGTGATGGCATCGGCGGCGGCATCGTGTGCGAGCGGCGCTCAGCAAGCGAGTCACGTGATGGCGGCCATGGGCGTGCCCGACGCCGTTGCCCGTGGGTCTGTTCGGTTCAGCCTCGGTTACACCTCCACGCCGGCCGACGTCGATGCTGCGGTGGATGCGGCGGTCGCCGCCGTCGTACGGATACGCGATCGTGGCTGAGGTCCTGGTTGCGATGTCGGGTGGGGTGGACTCGTCGGTGGCTGCTGCGCTCCTGGTAGATGCAGGGCATCGGGTCACCGGCGTCACGCTGAAGCTCTGGGGCGGGGAGACCGACTCCGGTTGTTGTTCGGTGAGCGACGTGGATGATGCCCGCTGGGTGGCGCACGCCCTCGGGATCGAGCACCACGTGTTCAACCTCGGCAATGAGTTCAACGAACATGTGGTCGATCGGTACGTCGCCGACCATTCCCGCGGCCTCAATCCCAATCCCTGCATCGAGTGCAACCGCCACATCAAGTTCGGGAAGCTGCTGGACCGTGCCGACCTCCTGGGTTTCGACCAGATCGCCACCGGACATCACGCCGCCGTGACCGCCGACGGTGATCGCCTCTACCTGACCCGTGGCGCGGACCGGGCCAAGGACCAGAGCTACGTGCTCCACATGCTCCGACAGCAGCAGCTGCGCCGACTCCGATTGCCGGTCGGTTCGATGACGAAGGCCGACGTTCGCAGGATCGCATCCGAGCGCGGCCTCCTCACCGCGGCAAAACCCGATTCCCAGGATGTCTGTTTCATCCACTCCAAGGGAGGGCGCACGTCGTTCCTCGGCGAACGTATCCCGCTGACCTCGGGCACGATTGTCGATGGCTCGGGCCAACAGGTCGGCACGGTCGAATCGGTCGAACTCGTCACGATCGGTCAGCGTCGTGGGCTCGATGTGGGCGGCAACCCCGGCCGCCGGTATGTGACCCGCATCGATCGATCGGCCAACGTGGTCACCCTCGGTGAGCGGTCCGGGGTCATGCGGGACCGCGTGCGCATCGGTCAGCTCGTCTGGTCCCAGCATCCGGTCATCGGTGAGGTGCTGGCCCAGTTCTCCGCCCACGGATCGACGCTTCGGCGGCGTGCTGTCGAGTCCGACCGATGGGGAGGCCGTCCTCCGGTGGCACGAACCGCAGGTGGCGGTCGCACCGGGACAGTCGGTCGTGTTCTACGACGGTGATCGGGTGCTCGGTGGCGGCATCGCCCGCTGAGGTCACCACCGAGGTTCTCGCTGCCGACCCCGCCGGGCTCGAACGGGCGGTGGTGTTGTTCCGCGCCGGAGGGATCGTGGCCATACCGACCGAAACCGTCTACGGGCTGGCCGCCGACGCCGAGAACGCCGAAGCGGTACAGAAGATCTTCGCCGCCAAAGGCAGGCCGCACTCCCAACCACTGATCGTTCATGTCGCCCGGTCGTGGGCCCACGACTACGCATCGGAGTGGGGCCGACATCACCGGGCGTTGGTCGATGCGTTCTGGCCAGGGCCTCTGACCATGGTCGTTCCCCGGTCCGGTCGGGCCAGCGACCTGGTCACCGGCGGACTGAATTCGGTGGGGTTGCGTTGCCCCGACCATCCGGTGGCACGGGACCTGTTGCACCGATTGGGTTCGGGTCTGGCAGCGCCGTCGGCCAACCGGTACGGACACGTGAGCCCCACGACCGCCGGTCACGTCCTGGCCGACCTCGACGGTCGCATCGACGCCGTGATCGATGGCGGTCTGTGTTCGGTCGGCCTGGAGAGCACGATCGTCGAATTGGGTTCCGACCACACGGTTGCGCTGCTGCGTCGAGGGGCGGTGACCTCGGCGCAGATCGAAGCGGTCACGGGAGCGACCGTCCGCGACGCGACCGCCGGACCGATCCGGGCGCCAGGCATGGCGGCGAGTCACTATGCACCGAAGGCTCCGGTCGAGATTCTCACCCCAAGAACAGCTGTCCCGCCGCCTCGCCGCAGGGCTCCCCGCGGACGTGCTGGTCATCGCCCCAGACCCGGTCGATCACGCCAGATCCGTCTCACTCGGTGACGACGATGAACGTTTCGGCGCCGGGCTGTACGACGCACTGCGGGCCGGCGACGATCCCGAGGTCGCCGCCGTGGTGGTGGTGCCACCTTCGGCCGGAGCGCTCCTCCCGGCGATCAGGGACCGACTGGCGCGGGCCGCTCACCCCGGTCGACCCGAGACGCCCTGATCGCCATCGCCAAGCCGATCAGGACGATCGGTGAACCCCACCATGCCGTCGCTGGAGGCACCTCGTCGAAGATCATCCAGGTCGCCAGGCTCGCCACGATCGGTTCGGTGAGCAGGGAGAGGCTCACGAGCACACTTCCGATCCGTCCCAGGAGAAGGTTCAGCACGGTATGGCCGCCCAGCTGCGGGCCGAGGATCATGCCCCCGATCGCCAGCCATGTGGTCCGATCGAAGCCGACGAGTGCGATGTCGCCCACGACGGCGATCGGCACCATGGTGAATGCGGCGACGGCGTACACCGCAGCTGCGTAGGCGGCGGTCCCGATGCGAGCCCGGAGTTGGTGCCCGACGATCAGGTAGACCGCCATGAAGACCGCACCTGCCAGCGCCATCAGGTCACCCCCGAACGATCCGAGGCCGCTGATCAGATCGCCACCGGTCACGATGAACGCGCCGGTAATGGTGACACCGACCGCTATCACCGTCGGCCTGGTCGGTCGACGACCCATGAGCCGGTTGCCGAGAACAACGAAGATCGGCGCGGTCGACACGAGGGTCACCGACGCTGCGGTGGAGGTCATCTCCAACGACGCCAGCCAGGTGGCGAAGTGCAGGCCGAGCGCAACCCCGGCCACAACGATGAACGGCGCTGAGGTGCCGAGGGAGGCGATGGAAGTGCCGGAGCGGACGGCGCCGACCGAGAGGATGACCGAGCCGCCGAGGCATCGCCAGAACGCCAACGCCACCGATGATGCGGCGGCATACCGGACCAGCACCGCCGACGACGAAATCGAACACACCGCGACGAGCAGCAATCCGATGTCCACACGATCGATGCCCCCGGGGCGATACTCGGTGATGGGTGCGAGGTTAGCGAGGACCCGGTTGACGGATCGACTCGCCCGTAGATCCGACCGACCCGCCGGCCGTGCCCCATTGGCGCCCCGAGACGGTCGCAGTCCTACGATGGGTCGTGTGACCAGCTCATCGAACCCTGCGCAACTCGTCATCATGGCCGCCGGCATCGGCAGCCGGTTCGGAGGGGTCAAGCAACTCGCCGGGGTCGGTCGCGATGGTGAGGCGTTCCTCGATTTCAGCATCAAGGATGCGTTGGCGGCCGGTTTCGGTTCGATCGTGTTGATCGTCCGTTCCGAGATCGAAGCCGACGTGCGCCGGCACATGACCCGACGTCATCCCGATATCGACATCGCCTTTGTCCGCCAGGATGACCTCGGACCGGCCCGAGCCAAGCCGTGGGGGACAACGCATGCCGTTCTGAGCGCTCGCGAGGCTGTCCACTCGCCGTTCGCAGTGATCAATGCCGACGACTACTACGGTCCGCGGACGTTTGCGCTGGCGGCCGCTGAACTCCGCCAACTCGGCCCCGGACGGGCCGCCAACATCGCCTTCGAGCTGGGCAAGACCGTGCCGCCCCGAGGTGCGGTGACCAGGGCGGTCGTGCAGATCGAGTCGGACCACTTCACCGGGTTGGTGGAGACGGAGGGTTGCGAGCGATTGGAGGACGGGTCTCTCGTCGCCGGTGGGGTCGTCGTCGCCGAGGACACCCCGGTCTCGATGAACTTCTGGTGTTTCCATCCGTCGATCCTCGGCGACTTCCAGCGCCAATGGGACTCGTTCCTCGAAACCCATGCGGCCGACGACAAGGCCGAGGCTCAGCTCCCCACGATGGTCAACGATCTGATCGGCGGCGCCGCCCTCCAGGTGGCGGTGGTCAGCTCACCGGAGACCTGGATCGGTATCACCAACCCCGAGGATCTCGAACTGGCCCGGCTCGCGTTGGCGGCCCGGTAGCGGTTGAGGCGAGTGGGGCTCCGATGAGTCCGGTCGGTGACGCCAACGCCACGTTTTGCGCCACCCTCGTCGATCAGTGGGTGGCGAACGGCGTCGACGCCGCTTTCGTTGCTCCCGGGTCGCGTTCGACACCCTTGGCGCTGGCGCTGATCGAACGATCCGAGATCCGGGTCGAGGTCTTTCACGACGAACGATCGGCGGGTTTTGCCGCCCTCGGCTATGGCGTGGCCACTCGCACACCAGCGGTCGTCCTGTGCACATCCGGCACGGCGGCGACCCATTTCCACGGAGCGGTCGCAGAAGCGGGCGTCAGTTGCGTGCCGATGATCGTGTGCACCGCCAATCGTCCCCCCGAGCTCTGGGGCGTCGGCGCTCCCCAGACGATCGACCAGGAGCGTCTCTATGGCTCCAGCGTCCGATCGTTCCTCCAGCCGGGTGCGCCCGACGACACCGACCCGGCGACCTGGCGTCAGATCGCCAATGACGCATGGGTGGCGGCGATCGGCGGGGCGGATCCGGGGCCGGTGCAACTGGATCTGAGCTTTCGTGAACCACTCGTCGGAACCGCCCGTGATCTGCCCGCCCCGCTGGCCCCGGCCACACCTTCGGCGCCGGCGACCGCCGATCGACAGCGGATCGATGACCTCGTCGACCGGCTCCTGAGAAACGACGGTCGGCCCCGTCCGGGCGTGATCGTGGTCGGTCGATGCGAAAGCGATGCCGAGGCGATCGCCGAGGTGGCCGATCGCCTCGGCTGGCCGGTCATCGCCGACCATCGCAGTGGATTGCGTGACGGTCGGGCTCTCGATCACCACGACACCTTGCTGAGAGGAGCGGCGGGACTCAAGGAGCGCACCGAACGGATTCTGCGATTCGGCGAACCGCTGTCGAGCAAGGTCCTGAGTCAATGGATCGGCGAGCTGGGCGCGGCTGATCGGTCGGCGATCAACGCCGTCGTTCCCTGGTCACGGATCATCGACCCCGAGCGGGTGGCGGTGTGCCAGATACCCGAGCGGCAGGCAGCCAGGTATCTGCTGGACGAACTGGCCGACCGTCAGGTTGTCCCTCTCAGCCGCTGGGCGAGCGAGTGGCGGTCCGCAGACCACCGGCTGGCCGCGCCGATCCGGGCCGAGATCACCGGTGGTCGGCATCACCGAGCCCGGCGTGGCGGCGGCCTCCCTCCGAGCCGTTCCGTCGGGCGGAGCCCTCGTGGTCTCGTCCTCCATGCCAGTGCGGGACGTCGAATGGTTCGGTCCGCCACGCTCTGACGTGTCGGTGTTCAGCAACCGGGGAGCCAACGGCATCGACGGGGTGGTTGCCACCGCCGTCGGTGTCGCCATCACTGGAGTGCCCACCGTCTGCTTGATCGGCGACGTTGCGCTCCTCCACGATGCGTCGTCGCTGTCGGGACTCCGCAGTCGCAACATCGATCTCACGATCGTCGTGATCGACAACGACGGGGGAGGGATCTTCAGCTTCCTGCCCCAGCGGGACCTGCTGCCGCTCGCCACCTACGAACGAGCTCTTCGGTACGCCTCACGGCACAGACTTCTAGTGCGTTGTGCGCAGCCCACGGGCTCGTCACCACCGAATTCGGACCCGATGTCGACCTCACCCCGCGCGGGATCCATGTCGTGATCGCCCGCTCCGATCGCGATGAGGGCCGGGCGCTGAGCAACCGCATCGCCGAGCTGGCCTCCGACTGAGGGCCCGCCAGCCCGGGCGATGCCGTGCGGCCGGTCAGGGTCGTACGAGCGCGCTGAGCATCGCCTGGAACTTGGCCCTCGTCTCGGCCAGCTCGGCGGCGGGGTCGGAGTCCTCCACCACGCCCACACCCGCCCACAGACGAGCCTCGGTGTTGTCGATCTGGGCACTCCTCACGCTCACCGCGAACTCGCCGTTCCCTGCCGAGTCGACCCATCCGGTCGGCCCGGCATAGCGTCCCCGGTCCATCCGTTCCAGGCCCTTGATCAGAGCGAGTGCCCGGTCCTGGGGCTGGCCGCCCACCGCCGGGGTGGGGTGAAGTGACTCGACCAGTTCCAGGACGCCGGCCGCCGGCTGGCTGAGGCGTCCCTCGACTCGGGTCCCCAGATGGTGGACGTTGGCGAGGCTGACGATCGTCGGCTCCGGCTCGGCGTCGACGAACGAGCAGAACGGCAGGAGCGTATCGAGGAGCCAGTCGATGGTGATGCGATGTTCCCAACGGTCCTTGTCGCTGCTGAGCAGACCCGCTGCCATTCGTTGATCCTCGGCGGGGTCCGACGATCGGGCGGCGGTTCCGGCCAGCGGATGAGCTCGGACGACGCGATCGATGCGGGAGATCAGGAGCTCCGGCGACGCGCCGAGAAAGCCATCGACGCAGAACAGGATGGCGCTCTGATAGCCGCGCCGGAGGCGCTCGAGAACCTGGGCCGAATCGATCGGCTGATCGGTACGCAGAACGAGTTCCCGGGCCAGTACCGCCTTGTCCAACTCGCCGGCCGCGATGCGAGTCCTGGCGAATTCGACCACCTCGTCGCGCCAAATCTCGGGAGCGAGGGTGGACATGAGATCGAAGCTCGTCGACTCGGGGCCATCGGGGACCGGCCGGCTGCCAGCCGCTGTCGATCCGTGCCAAAGCGGCAGCGATGTCCACGGTCCGTTCGTCGTCCTCGATGACGGTGATCCACCGTCTCCCGTCCGGCGCCTCGCCCAGAAGCACCTCTGGGACGATCAGTGAGCCAGGAGCCTGGCGATCGAACGGCAGGGTCGCAAAAGCGACGGCTCCGGTTCCGTACCCCGTTGCCGTCGACGCGGTGTCGGTGGGAATCGCAGCGAGCTCTGCCGATGCCGAGGTCAGTCCGGCCATGTTGTCGGGTTGGATGAGCCTGGCCTGACCGAGTCCGGCCAGCCGCACTCCCGCACGGCTCCAGAGCAAACCGGTCCTGGCGCCCACCGAGATGAGATCGGGCACCGTGTCGAGCGAGAGCGACGTGGCGATCACCCTGTCACGGTAACGCCCGGCCACCGAGGCGGGTCACCCCGACGGACCACACCCGTGCGATCCGGCCACTCGGTGCGGCCAACCCTTCTCAACGGTTGGGCGTGCGCCACACTGGTGGGGTGGACCAAACGATCGAGGCGAGCGTGCAGGCCGACACGCAGGAGGTTCGAACGGTCCTCCAGGACCTGATGAGCTATCAGCACTGGCTCGATCTGGTCGACCATGTCGAACTCGGCGAAACCGACGACACCGATCCCGGCCCGGCGTACCTGGTGACCCTGGTCGCCAAGATCGGACCGTTCGCCCGCCGTAAGCGCCTTCGCATGGTCCGTCACGAGGTCAACGAGTCGGGTGCGACCTTCGCACGTCGCGGAGATCGACGGCCGCCAGCACTCGACCTGGGTGCTCGGAGCTCACGCCGAGCCCGGTGACCCCACCACGGTGTCGATGCGGCTGGCCTACGGAGGTGGCCTCTGGTCCGACGTCCTCGAACGAGTGCTGGAGGACCAGATCCGCGACGCTGTCCACAGCCTGGCCCTGCACGTCCGCCGCCTTGCCTGATCTCACCGCACTGTCGATCTCGCCGGGCGATCGGTTCGTCGAGGCGCTCGAGCGTGAGTGGGCTCGCGGCGCTGCGATCGCACCCATCGACGAGAGGTTGCCCGAAACCGAGCGGCGACTCCTCCTCGATGCCCTGGCTCCGACCCACGTGATCGAACAGGACGGTGAACGACGATCGTTGTCCGGGGGCCGACCGGTCGAACCGGGCGATGCTGTCGTGATCGCCACCAGCGGCACGACCGGCCGGCCCAAGGGGGTGGTGTTGACCCACGAGGCGATACTGGCGTCGGCCGAGATCACCTCCGGTCGCCTCGGTGTGGATCCGGCGTCAGACCGTTGGTTGTGCTGCCTGCCGATCTCGCACATCGGCGGGTTGTCGGTCATCACCAGAGCGCTGTGCACGGGAACACCGCTCTCGGTGCACGACCGATTCGACGCCGACGATGTGATGGCGTCGGTTGGCCGCGACGGGGTGACCCACACGTCCCTGGTGACCCGGGCCCTGCGCCGGATCGATCCGGGCGCCTTCACCACGATTCTGCTCGGCGGGGCCGCCCCGCCCGCTGACCGACCGGGCAACGTGATCGCAACCTACGGTAGTACCGAGACCGGCTCGGGCGTCGTGTACGACGCCGGCGCCTCGAAGGCGTCGAGCTCCGCACCGACGACAGCGGACAGCTGTGGGTGCGGTCCCCGACACTGCTGCGGTGCTACCGCGACGGAGTGGATCCGAAAGATCACGATGGGTGGTTTCCCACCGGCGACGCCGCCGTCATCGATGCCGCCGGCGATCTCGCAGTCGCAGGTCGCACTGCGGACGTCATCGTCACCGGCGGTGAGAAGGTGTGGCCGGCGCGGATCGAGCCCCTCATCGCCGCGTTGTCCTCGGTTGCAGGAGTTGCGGTGATCGGGCGACCCCACCCCGAGTGGGGTCGTGAGGTCGTTGCGGTCGTCGAACCGGCCGATCCGTCGACCCCGCCGACGATCGACGAGATCAAGGTGGCGGTGCGCTCGGTTCTGCCCCCCCGATGGGCACCCCGCCGTCTCGAGTTGGTCGGTTCACTGCCTCGCACGCCGCTGGGCAAGATCCGCCGTGATGCGCTCTGACCGGCTCTCCGCCCGGGAGCCGTCGGTAGGATCCACAGATGGCTGAGGTATCCGAGATCTTCGATCCGGGCGTGTGGGAGGCGGTGGGCGGGTTCGACTTCACCGACATCACCTACCACAGGGCGGTGGATGTGGGAGCGGTCCGGATCGCGTTCGATCGACCCGATGTCCGCAACGCCTTCCGTCCCGACACCGTCGATGAGTTGTACCGCGCTCTCGACCACGCACGGATGAGTAGCGATGTGGGTTGTGTGCTTCTGACCGGAAACGGTCCCAGCCATAGGGACGGCGGCTGGGCGTTCTGTTCGGGTGGCGACCAGCGAATTCGAGGCAAGGACGGCTACAAGTACACCAGCGGAGGCGGCGAGACGGCCGAGGAGATCGACCCGGCCAGGGCCGGACGCCTTCACATCCTCGAATGCCAACGTCTCATCCGCATGATGCCCAAGGTGGTCATCGCCGTCGTACCGGGCTGGGCTGCCGGCGGCGGGTCATTCGCTCCACGTGGTCTGTGACCTGACGATCGCCAGCGCCGAACACGCCCGCTTCAAACAGACCGACACCGACGTCGCGAGTTTCGACGGCGGATTCGGCAGCGCCTACCTGGCCCGACAGGTGGGCCAGAAGCTCGCCCGAGAGATCTTCTTCCTGGGCAGGACCTACACCGCGGCCGAGGCCCACGCCCAAGGGGCGGTGAACCTGGTCGTTCCCCATGCCGAACTCGAGGCGACGGCCCTCGAGTGGGCCGTCGAGATCTGTGGCAAATCACCAACCGCCCAGCGAATGGCGAAGTTCGCGTTCAACCTGGTCGACGACGGTCTGGTCGGCCAGCAGGTGTTCGCCGGTGAAGCCACCCGGCTGGCCGTACGGCACCGACGAGGCCCACGAAGGTCGCGATGCCTTCCTCGACAAACGGCCGCCCGATTGGAGCGGTTACCCGTACGCGTACTGACGCGCTGGCGAGTGTCACGATCGGTCATCCGGTCCAGCTGCGGACCGCTTCCGCAGTCCGGTCCGGCTCCTCCAGATGACACGCGTGGCCGGCTCCGTGGATTGACGCAAATGTTGCGTTGGCACCGATGCCGCGCACCAGTCTGTGCCCGAGATCGGTGAATTTGGTGTCGTTGTCGCCGGCGATCACCAGCGTCGGAACCGCGAGTCGGTGGAGTCGATCCCAGATCGGTTCCATCGACCCGGGGCCGCGGTAGAGAAGCGATTCGGCAACCCCGGATCCCCAACCCTCCAACCGTTCGGCCCGGTACCGCCGGGCCTCGGGCACGTCGGCGAAGAGTGGGAGGTGGAGCCAGAAGTCGAGGAAGTTCCCCGGGTGAGGAGTTCCTCAGCCGGTCGGCCAGTTGACGGTCGTTGGCGATTCGATCGGCGCGGTCGTCGGCATCGCTGATACCGGCGGTGGTGCCGATCACGACCAGTGCGGCCGCACGACGCCGGCGTAGTCCAGCGCCACCCGCAACGCGATTCGACCACCCATCGAGTAACCGACCAGCAGGTCGACCGGAGAGCCGACGTCCGCCACCGCGCCCGCGGTCAGCGTCGCCGCCTCCTCGAACGTTGCTTCATCGAATCTGCTGTCGCCGTGGCCGGGGAGGTCGACCGCCCCACACCGAGTGGGTGCTGGCCAACTCGTCGGCGAAACTCCCCAGCAATGGCGGTTCTGGGTGAAGCCGTGCAGCAGCACGGCCACCGGCAGCCCGGCCGGGGCCTGAGGGCCCCTGATGTGTTCGATTGCCAGGCCACTCATGAGATGCGGACCTTTCGTTGGTGTCGCCGGATCGTGAATCGGTCGAGGACGTCGGGATCCGGGGCGGGGCAAACTCCCGCAGTGTGAGGAACGTCGATGACTCCATCATGCATGCGAAGGTCCTGCCACGGGTCATCGGTCAGCCAGCTGCGGGCGGGGGAGACGTCGCCGGTGATAGTGCAGCGCGTCGCTGGCCGCCACGACCGCAAGTGCATGTCGATCCCAAGCCGGACTCCAACATCCCACCGGCGGCCGCCGGTATCTCCTGCTCCTCGCACCAGCCGAGTAGTTCGAAGGCGGTGAACAGCCCGCCGAGCCGGGATGACTTGACGGCGACGCCGAACACGCCCCCGGCATCGACAGCCGTCGAACTTGCTCCCTCGACGTGGCGGCCTCGTCGGCGACAACGCACATGCCCGCTCCCACGAGCTCGGCGGCGAGGCCCAGCTCCTCCGGAGCGAAGGGTTGTTCGAACGCCGTCAATCCGGTACCGAGCCAGGCTCGAGTACGGCCTGGTCGAACGAAGTGAGATCGAAGCTGCCGTTTGCGTCGGCCTCTACCTCGACGCCGGGGAAGCTCTGCTCCAGCGCATCGACCAGTTCGAAAGGTCGAAAGCCGGCCCGCTCGGCCGGAACCAGCTTGAGCTTGACCCGCCCGAATCCCTGCAGGACCTGGTGGATACCGCTTCGAGCGCAGCGTCGATCGATCCGAGCGGGATCGACCGCACCGGCCGGTACTTCGGAGCGGGTGACGCCGAGATACGAGGCCAAAGGGATTCTCCTCTGCTTCAATCGCATGTCCAGCTCAGCCATCTCGAGGGCGGCCCGTGCCATCGGATGGTTGGCCAGCAGGTCGCCGATATCGGTGCCGGACAACGTACAGCGGAGACGTCGAGAGCAGCCCAAACGTTCCTTCAGCCGTCTCGGCGTGATAGCCGGAGCGATTGAGGGCCGAGCACTCGCCCCAGCCGGTGGTGCCATCGCCGTCACTGACTCCCACGACGGTGAGGAGTCGGCTCGTCTCAGGGACAGGATCGTGCGCCGCTGCCAGGACCACGCCGGTGGGCAGGGACAACAGGCGAATATCCAGCAACAGCGGGCTCACACGGGGACCGTAGCGTCTGGTCGGCACTGACCAGCGACCGATTGCTCACGGGGGGTCAACTCATCAAGTGAGACCCGAAACGGACCGATTGACTATCTGATGTCTGGCGCAATGGCTCGGGAACGAAAGAACGATCGGTGGGCCGGCCGACCCTTCCTGCCCGAATTCTTCAAATCGCCCTGTTCATCGGGCCGTTCCTGATCGCATTCATGGTCACCCTGGCCGTGGCCAAGGGCCTCCCCGTCGCCGAAGGTCGAGCGGCCCAGTTCCTGCGGCTGCTGCTCCTCGTGATCGATCTCGATCGTGGTCATGCTCTCGAGCGACCAGGTCGCCCGGCTCGCAGCCCCGGTTTCGCTGCTGCTGCAGATGACGATGATCTTCCCGGACAAGGCGCCCAACCGGGTCAAGGTGGCGATGCGCTCATCGAGTACGGAGGAGTTGCGACGCACATTACTCGAGGTCGACGAGTCCGGGCTGGGCGGAACCGCCAGCGAGCGGCCGAAACGTTGATGGTGCTCGTGTCGCGCTCAGTCGCCACGACAGACTCACCAGGGGTCACAGCGAGCGGGTTCGTGCCTACACCGACATCGTCGCCGGTGAACTCGGCCTGACGATCGACGATCGTTCGAAATTGCGGTGGGCGGCGCTGCTGCACGATGTCGGCAAGATGCAGATCCCGTCGGAGATCCTGAACAAGCCGGGCAAACTCACCGCAACCGAGTACTGAGATCGTCAAACAGCACCCTGTCATCGGAGCTGAGCTGATCGAACCCCTGCGGGATTTCCTCGGACCGTGGGCGGACACGTCCTCCAGCACCACGAACGATGGGAGGGCGGCGGCTATCCCGCCGGCATCGCCGGAACCGATATCTGCTACGGCGCCCGGATCGTCGCCGTCGCCGACACCTTCGACGTGATCACCTCGCTCCGGTCGGACTTAACAATAAGCCGTCGTCGGCGAATCGACGCGCAGATCACGCGCTGTTCGGGTACACAATTCGACCCCGACGTCGTCAAGGCATTCCTCCAGATCGGCCTGGGCCGCTTCCGCTGGTCGCTGGCGCCGATGTCGTTCCTGACCCATCCCCCAACTCGTCGGGTTTCTTTCGCCGGTCGCCGGCGCGTGCCACGACGGTTGTCGGCCGCGGCGCCGGTCGTGATGGCCGGGATGGCGACGATGGGCCTCGTGAACCGCGTAGCAACCGTCACAACCGTCGGTCCTGGCGGACACGGGGAGCGGCGATAAGGTCGGCACTTCCTCGGACAGCACCCCGGCCTGGTGCTCACCACGTCCACGACGGCCGAGCCCGCGGCCATTCCGGCATTTACCTCGAACAGGGCGTGGCGCGCATCCAAGAGTCCAACGTCTCGCACAACACTTTGACGGGCATTTCCGTCGTGTCGCCCGAAAACGCCGCCCTGCATTTGGAAGATTCGACGCTGTTGTCCAACGGCACGTACCAGTTGGAACTGCCGCCGCCCGGGACCACGTCAAGGCAGCGCTGTGTGACGGAGCGCAACACCATGGCGCCGACGGGCGAGGCGGAACTGCGCTCGGGGTTGGCCGTGGTGGCACCGCCGCCGCGACAGCCGTCGCTGCTGCAGCAGCAAGTGCTGGGATTTCCGCCGGCTCTTCCGGCGGGTGATGGTCCCCCGGCTCTTCCGGCAGGCAACGGTGCTATTATGGTTGGACAGCTCGACGGCGACACCGACAACTGAAGAGGATGCCCGGCCGCTCGGACGGATCGCGCAGCGGTGGAATACAGTAGTGGACGTAGATGGGCGATCACACGAGAGGACAATCGATCGATCGAGGAGGACGGATAAACAAACAATACAGGCACACACACACACACGACACACGAGCACGCATGCGAGGGTGAGTGCTCAGGCAAGCAGGAACAACAACTACAGTACATCACACAGACTGGTCTTCGAGTCTGAATTGTCAGCGAGAAGAAATTTTATATTTTTACATAGTACGAAACAAGAGCGAATACCCATTGCTACTACGTACACTGCAGCTTCTACTTGTGCGTTGCATGCAGATCTCAACGTAGCTAGCTTGGTCTACTGCTACTATGGAAAGTATTGATTTTTATTTGTCGTATCACCTCGCGAATCCATTTGGCTGTTGCTGTTCGGCACCAAACCGTTCGCGTATCTCCTTTTTGATGGCCTGTATTTTCTCCCTCTTATTGGTTTCATTGGAGAATTTCCAAGCTTTGAGTAGCGTATTAAAAGTGTGCTTGTTCGGGCCTTCCTCCAAATGCCCCTCCTTGTGAAGATAATCGACGTGCTGCACAATCGCCTCGGCGCGTTGCGGCGACCCCGGCAGTCGGGACATTCCAAGGCACATCACCAGGGTGGAGTAAGTTCGAATGTCGGGAGGAACGTTCATGGCACCGGACTGCGTCACGTCGTGCATTTGTTGGAGAATCTGCTCCGCCCGGGCGGCGGCTTCGGGACGTTTCGAGAAGGCCCATGCTTTCATCAGGACTGCGCAGAAACGAATAAGAGAGTGGAACACAACAACGGCGCCGCGTGAGCCAAGCAAAACACTGCGAATCATTGCTATTTCGCACTCTGCACGATGCAGTCCGACAGACAGACAGGTAGAAAGTACAACTTACTGTTGAATGTCGCAGTCTCCGGCTCGGCGCTTTCGTTGCCGTTCTTGTAGTCTTCACACATTTCGAGGAAAATCGCTTCCGCACGCTGCGCGTTGCCGGCGCGTGCCCACGCGTCAATGGTGTTGTTGTAGCAGTACACGTTCGGACGGACGTTCGAAGACCACACTTCGTACTGCTGTTTCATCTCGTGGAGCAACTCTTCCACTTTCTCGGCGGCTTGGAATCGCTCTCCCATTTCTTTTGTTTTCGAAAGGCAAGTCAGCACTAGTGGGACGAAACAAAAGGAGGAGGATACTGTGAGTGCGCTACAGTACACGAGTACACCGATTTGACGAGATTGAAAGCCAAGACGCGCAATGCCACAGTAAACTTACGTGCCGAGTAAGTAAAGGTGTCTGGATGAATATCCAGATCACCTTGGTTGGCGATGGATTGCATTTCCCGGAAGAAGGCTTCTGCCTTTTGGGGGACATCATCGTATTCCGACTTTGTAAAGGCTTTGAGGACCGTGTTGAACGACTGCCGGTCGGGCTTGGCATGTTCGTTGCCACCCAGATAGTCGTCATACATGGCCTTTAACACTCTCGAAGCTCGATCCGGCTGCCCGGCTCGTGCCCAGGCATTTATTACTGTAGAATAGGTGATAAAATCGGGCCGGATGGACGGATCCTTCCTGCCCGCTTCAATCATGCGAAGAAGCGTCCTTTCGGCAACTTCTCCATTGTAGCGTCCCTTGCGATCCCTGGCAATGACAGATAAATAGGCTAGCGGTGATTTATAGCAGTGATACGAAACAGAAGAGGCATGTTAGAAGAGTTGTCCACTTTTGAAGTAGTCCGTCATTGACACAGCTGCAAAAGTCCACGCACGCACCATTGTACACAATGGTGGACATCTTGATCTTCGGATCCTGTTCCAAATGTTTCAGAATGGCATTGGCCAGAGCACCTTTGTTCTCCAGCTTCGACTCGGCGTAGGCCTTGAACACCAGAACGTAGGTAGGCATGTCGGCCTGGACGGTGCTCGAATCCTGGCATTCCTTCAACAAACGGTCCACGTCTTGAATTTTACCCAACTGCGCGAAATGTTTGATCAATATCGAATACGTAAAACTGTCAGCCGCGACCCCCGTGCTCCGCCAAAAGGCCTCGCTCCGCGTGGGAGCGTCGCGTGCTTTCGAATTGGTATAACCCAGCAACGTATTGTTGATGACCGAAATATCGTCCGACCCAAACACGTGATTCTGTTCCCTCAGCAACTGCATCTGGCGGTAAATCTGTTCGCTCCGCGGCCCCGCCTCCGGACTGCCACTCTTGGCCCAGGCGGCCACCACCAGATTAAACGCGTACGCGTCCGGCATGGTGCCCTTGGCGCCGTCCAGGAATTCCGAGTACATGCGCTGCAACAGGCGTTCCGCCTGGATTCCCGCGTCCGGACTGCGCTGCTGGCACAAAATGCGCAGGGCGTACTTGTAGGTGCGCCCGTTGGGGGGAATTTCGTGCTCCGTCATGCAGTCAAAGACTTCCCGCACGGCACCGGCTGCCGCGTGTCCCCGATTGGATTTGATCCAGGCCTGGAGAATGCAATTGAAGAGCTGCGCTTTGGGTTTGCACCAGCTGTCACCGGTTTGATACAGTTCCAGGGATGTGTCGAGAACTTCTTGTGAGAAATCGGGTGTTTCCGGTCGCCACGCCCCGAGATCCGCATCGAGAATCAGGTACATGGTCCACTCGGAAAGATTGGTTCCGAACCTGTCGTGGTAGACCGAGACGACGGTATCGAGCATATTATTCGGCGCCAGATTGCATTCCCTCAGTGCCTCGGCTTGTCCACCCTTGTACACGAGTCTCCAATTGGATAGCATGCGATTGATCAGTGACAATCCCAGCCACGGATCCAATTGCTGAGAGGTAAAATAATCGTTGGTCCGTACCAGTGACTCCTTTTCGAGAAAGGCGCGGTGGAACAGGGCAAACTGCAAGACCACGGCGCGCACGGAAGGCTGGGTCGCCCACACGCTTTTGCAGAGCGTTTCCGCCGTGAACCATTCTTCGGTGCTCCACGAGTCCTTTCCCAGCAGTGCCTTTGTCGTTTCGACCTTGTGCACGAGATCGTGCCATCCAATTTCGGTGCCGGGAGTGTATTTCATTTCCAAGTGTTCTCCGTCTTCCAGCAGCAGTTCACTACTACTGTTATTACCGCTACTACTGTCGGCTTCGTGCGAGTCTTCCACATCCAGCACCCGGCCGCCCTCGCCCTCACCACCCGCAGTCGTCGTCGACGACACCGCGAGGGTGTCCCAGGCCGCGTCCGGTGCGAGGCGCAGGGCGCGATCCAGGGCGGCCGCGGACAGCCAAGCCGCGATGTCGGAGGGGCGGTCGTTATTTGATGCTGGCTCCGCGTCGCGAGTAGTATCGTGATTTTCGGGCGAGGCGGAAGATGCATCTCGGCAATGTTGGTGGTATTGGATTCTACCTCGGCGTTCTGCTGCTGCTGTAACACGTTCTCTGTGGAAGCCGCAGTAGAGGACAATGCATTCATACTACTCGTCTCCTCCTCCGTGTTCGAATTCGCAAATGAGAGGAACAGGAGGTGTGCTGCTGGAAGTGTTTCTTGTGTTGGCGGTGGTGACAGTGGTGGTAGTAGCGTGGGTGGTTCCTTCTTGTGCTGCTTCATGATTATCGGAGGAGGAGGAGCCATTCTTATTGTTGTTCGCGGAGGAGGACAGCGTGGAAAAGAAGAATCGACTGCCAGAAGGTCTTATTGTTGTTGTGGTTGGTAGTACCCGAGACAACGAATGCCGAAACCGATCGTTGGCAGCAGCAACGACTCTGCTTCGTTCTCTGCTGCTGCTGCTGCTACTGTGCAACTGGTTACGTAATAGCGAAGAACAAGAAGAAATAGGAGATCCAACAACACTGAGGTCGGCTCATCGCCATGATCTCTCGTCGTCCTCCAGCAACGCCGCCTCGGTAGAATGCGGACGACTTGTTCCACAGGGATACTGCTGCGAGCCTTATTCTTCTTCGATCCATCGTTGTTCGAGCAATGTCTCGCTCCTTGTATGTATGTATCTCTCTGTCTCTCTCTCTACATGCTTTTTAGAAGGAAGGACCCCAGCAAGCAGTGCTAACGATCGGCTTTTTCAGGCTCACCGTTCATCCTCCTGCCTGAGGATGAATGGCCATGGTGGTGGCGGCATCAACAGCACGCTCAAAGTCAGCCGATCTCAAAAAGAAGGACGAGCGCGCCGGCATACTAAGTGGGCGCGCGGACGCGCCGGGCCAGAGGGTAGAAATATTAAGAAGTGGTATCAATTGGGCCGTCGTCGGTTTGCAGCACTTCGGTGAAAGGCTAAAAGGTTAATATTTATGATGAAACAGCATGTTGGATGTATCAGAAAAAATCGGTTGAGACTGGCAGAGGTTGTAATGAAGAAGCTGGTCGCCAGGGCAAGCAAAGTAGATAAAACAGTAGACCGCCCAAGAATCCTCCTAGATGCGCCGTGACATCAGTCTTTGTTTTCGGTTGCTTTTCCACGGCAGTCTTGCTTTTTTCGTAAGCAAACAGAACTGTATCCGACAATACAATTGTGAAAAGTGCAGATAGAGGATTAAGTTGTAGTAAACCGCCTAGCAGTACAAAGGAGTAGCCTCGACGCCAAGCCTCCAAAAAGTACAATGCCACAACACCGCAAATAGCACCCGAGGCTCCGGTACTGTAACTCTCTGTCTCATCCTTTTTCTTTGAATCCCACCAGCAGCAGGTCAGTTCTGAGATAGCTATAGAGAACAAGTAGAGATGTGCAAGTTTGCATCGTCCGAGCCATTTCTCTACCGTGCCGCACAACTGGAGGAAGGCGCATCCATTGAAAAGAATGTGACCAAGACTGAGATGCGAAAATGCTCCGCCAAAGAGAGAAAAAGGCTGCCGTTTCAAATGCTTCCATGGGCTGTCAGTGCGAGTCAGAAAGATCTTTGACATTACTAGCAAAAGGCCAAAATTGGAGCAATGCACAGCCAACAGCCAAGTCAAGAAAATAGCAATGTTGCTGCCCACGACGAATTTCTTGACACCAAATAATAGCATTGATCTGTAAAGGCCCAAGTATAGTAGAGCATTGATGCTGATAAATCTCAAGGTTTCTTTCCTTTCTTTTCTCGAGCGTTGTCTAGTCAACATTTTTTCGTATGAAGCGGAAAATGCCTCCAAGAACTTTTTGGAGCGTATTGGAAAAGATTGGCTGTCGTTTTCATCAATATGACTGCTCTTCCGTTCTGCTGCTGCTGTTGCTACTGCTCTTCCCCCACGACTGCAATATTCTCCACGATTTTTCTGGTGAAACAATTTTAGTGTGGCACTGGAGAAGGACTCACTCTCGACGACGAGTCGGAAAAGTAGGACAAGCCATACGGCTAGAACAGCAGTACGGCGCGAATGTGCTGTCATTATCCCAGCAGCCCTATGTTGCCACTGTTTACGGTATTACAGTAAGTTCAGCAAACAACCAAGTCCTTTGGGTTTTTGCGTGAAGGTGAAGGATCTGTTCAACGAACTCTTGTTTTGTTTGTGTGGTGACAGAAAAGGCAAGCGCGCCGGCTGATCATGTGGCGCGCGCGGTCGCGCCAGCCCGGCCGGCGACTGCGCAGAGAGAGAGAGAGAGAGAGAGCGCTCAGTGGCGCTGAAGAAACCATCGCAAGAACCACCCGACGCTGGTGTTGAACGCTGTAGCCTCGCGTCATTGATTGCCTGGGTGTTTGTTGGTTGGCAAAGAGACAAAACGAACGGTGTTGAGTGCTGCTGGTTTGGCGTGAGGTGGTGATCGAGCAAGACAGTAAGCGACACGGGTATTCTTTAGAAGTATCAGCTGAACGACAGCACGTGCCACCCGACTTTGGTATCTTGAGGCAGCAGCACGCTCTCGGTCGGTGCTGTTTTTAGCAGAACACCCGAAGCAGGTAGCAGGCACAGCGGGCTCCTCCATTCGCTCTCGCTCTTGAGAACGGCATTGCTACAGACCGGAAAAATAAGGGCGGCAAGAAAATGAATCTTAATGAACAGTTGCTCTACGCGGCACGGAATGGGGATTTGGCGGCGGTGGAGCAGGCGCTGCAGAATGGCGCCAATCTGGACGTCACAGATGATAGCGTCTTTGGCCCTGTTTCACCTCTTCATTTGGCCTGCCTGAAAGGCCACCTTGCCGTGGTTGAATATCTTCTGTTGAATTCGAATGATGGAAATCTGTTGGAGGCCACGATCACACATGGCATGACACCTTTTCACTTGGCTTGCTGGCAAGGTCACCTTGATGTTGTCCAATATCTTTTGACTTCGCATGATGCAAATCTAGAGGCCACAGGACGAAAATGGTAAGACTGCTCTTCACATGGCCTGCCTCAATGGTCACCTTGATGTTGTTCAACATCTTTTGACTTCCCACGCTGCAAATCTAGAGGCCACAGATGATGATGGCTGGACACCTCTTCACTTTGCCTGCAAGCATGGTCACCTTGACGTTGTTCGCTATCTTTTGACTTCCCATCATGCAAATCTGGAGGCCACAGAAGATGACGGAAAGACGCCACTTCACCTGGCCTGCCACGCTGGTCACCTTGAGATTGCGCGCTGTCTTCTGACTTCCCATGGTGCGAATCTGGAAGCCACAGATTACCTCGGCTGGACACCTCTACACTTTGCCTGCTCAGGTGGTCACTGTGATATCACCCGAGTTCTTTTGGAAACTGGCGCTGACCCGCTTTCCAGGACAATTCACGGCTTCTCGTCTCTGCACTTAGCTTGCCTTGGGGGTATTATGGAGATTGTTAGACTACTGGTGGGCAGCAACAGCAACAGCATCTTTGCCCAAGATGAGGATGGGGATACTTCACTGGATTGTGCAATGCGTCGTGGATACCAAGATGTCATCAGCTATCTACTTGATCGCTACGAAGAAACTGTCTTTGAGCGGGAAGACAGCCAGTCCATCCACTCGATCCTTCGAGGGGCAACCTACTCCAATGATGGCAATGGTGTGCTCAATGCTTTGCTGCCAATTGGAAAACTGACAGAGACTCAACTGCTGAATCTGCTCCATTCTCTGCTCACTCGCTCCTCTTCAGCAGTCCAAAGACGTCATCTGCTCCGTTCTCTGCTCGCTCGCTCCTCTTCGGCAGCCCACATACTCCGAACTACGGACAATGCGGGTGGTGGTACACCGCTGCACATTGCCTGCGAAACCCGCGCACCTGTCTCGGTGGTGCGGCTTCTTGTGGAGTCTGACGCGGTGCCAGTTATTATTGCGAAACGTTCTACGGGTGCTCTGCCAATTCATGCAGCCTGTGTCGCTGGTGCTGCATTCGAAGTGGTTCAGCTCCTTGTCGAGAGAGGTGGTGCTGGTACCCTTTGGTTGCGAGATGGCAATGGTGCACTGCCAGTTCATGCTGCCTGTGGTGCTGGTGCTGCACTGGAAGTGATTGGCCTTCTCCTCGAAAGTGGTGGCGCTGAGACCCTTCGGGTGCGAGATGACAATGGTGCACTGCCAATTCATGCCGCCTGTGGCGGCGGCGTTACGGTCGGAGGGATTCGACTTCTCCTCGAGAGTGGCGGTGCTGGGATGCTTCAGGAGCGGGATGTCAAAGGATCTCTGCCAATTCACGCTGCCTGTGGTGCTGGTGCCGAACTTGAAGTGATCCAGCTTCTCGTCGAGAGTGGTGGAGCGGACACGCTTTGGGCGCGAGATTGTAATGGCGCTCTGGCAATTCACGCCGCCTGCTGCGCTGGCGTTTCCGTTGCAGTGATTGGGTTTCTTGTCGCGAACGGCGGTGCCCGCACTCTTGTGGCAATGGATGGCAATGGATCGCTGCCACTGCACTTGTTTTGCGGATCTGGACCTTCATTGGAAGCTGTCCAGTCGCTCGGACGCTCGTATCCTGGATTCCAGTCTACGCGAACGCGCCGTGGCGATTGGCCTGTGCTGACGGCGGCTTCGTCATCCTCGCCATCACTGGATGTCATTTATCATTTGCTGTGTACTAATCCTGGTGTTGCGACTGCGGCGGAGCTGTGACCTGCTCCTTGTTGTGCACCTGAGCAAAAATAACTAGAACCCGTATCGCTCACGCATACAATTCTGCCGAACGAAGAAGGCCTTGCGGAAGCGGCCAACAGCTCGTAAAAGCATAACGACCAACAAAAAACTGTATGTCGTACCACGGCGACGACAACAGAATTGACTCCCCATCATCAACTACTGTGGAAAAAACGCTCGTTCAAGTGCGTGTCGTGCCTGCCCACATCCAGGATCGATGCCCGTGCGACCGATTCCAGCCAGTAAATTCTCTACTGATTCCGAAATTGTGACGCCTTCCTCGGGGCAGGTTTCGACCTCGATGGCGAACATACCCAGGCTGTCGATGAGCTCGAGCAGACCATGGTAGGTCGGGGTCTCGACTGCGATGATGTCGCCCGTCGATGCCACCGACTTGAGTGCAAGCAGCAGCGCCTCCTGGCCGCCGTTGGTAATGCAGATCTCGTCCGGGTCGACGTTGACGCCCAGCGTGTCGAGATAGTGATACGCAATCTGGCGGCGGAGCAGCGGCTCGCCGAGCGTCGATGCATAGCTCAGGCTGCGCTCCTCGGCCCGCGACATGACGCGCTTCATCGCCCGGTGCAGACCCTTGGCGGCCGGCCGCGCCATCGACGGGTTCGCTATTCCCAGCGGGACCAGTTCAGGCTGGTTGATGCCGTCGTACCCTGAAGAACCAACCGGCGACTGGGACAGTTTGCGGCAACAACAGCGGCTGGAGAACGGTCGCCCGAATCCTCGGGGTCCTGGGAGAGCGCCTGTTCCACTACCGCCTGGTCCGAGCCGAGCTGATCGAGCATGCGCTCGAAGAAAACGAGCGGCGGCGTGGAGACGACAGGTGAACAGCGCAGTGCTGTACCTGTTGACCGTACTGATCTGGGGTACGACGTTTTTCGCCGTTGAGTTCCAGCTGGGCCTCGTCGCACCGGAGATTTCGCTGGTCTACCGCTACGTGTCCGCCTCCCTGCTCCTGTTCGGCTTCTGTGCGTGCCAACGTAAGCAGCTGGCCTTCGAGCTCAGGCAGCATGTCTGGTTCCTCCTGCTCGGGGCACTGCTGTTTGGCATCAACTACATCCTCGCCTACCGCTCGCAGATCTACACGACCTCGGCACTGACGGCGATAGCGTTCTCCACGCTGCTATGGATGAACATCATCAACGCCCGCCTGTTCTTCGGTGTCCGCGTTTCGCGCGCGGTGTTTGCCGGAGCCGTGCTGGGCGTTGCCGGCATCGTCCTGCTGTTCGCTCCCCAGGTCGCCGAGCTGTCTCTTGATGGCGACGCTGTCATTGGTCTGGCCCTCGCCACCGGCAGCGCCTTTGTGGCGTCCCTCGGCAACATGGTGTCGCAGGGCGCGCAAAAACAGAGGCTGCCGGTCATGCAGTCGAACGCCTGGGGAATGCTTTACGGTGCGCTCATCTCGGCCGTCGCTGCGCTGATCGAAGGGCACGCATTTACGTTCGAGTTCTCGGCAAGCTATGTCGCGTCGCTCGCCTACCTCGCCGTGTTTGGATCCATCGTCGCGTTCGGGGCCTATCTCACGCTGCTGGGTCGGATTGGCGCGCACCGAGCCGGTTACGCCATGGTCATGTTCCCGCTCATCGCACTCGCTATGTCAGCGATGTTCGAAGGCCTTGAACTCGACAGCACGACGCTGGCCGGTGCGGCACTCGTGCTGGGCGGCAACCTGCTGGTACTGATCACCCGAACCGGAACAAGCGTAGCCCACGGGCCGGCAAGCAAACCCCACAGTGTCAACACTTGAGACGAAGAGAAAAATTGCGCGTTGCTGGTGTCGTTGCGAACTGACGTCTGCCTGTCGCCTGCGTATCTTCATGATTGATTGTCATGGTCGACTCCGACTATAGTTGACAGAAAAGCACGCCGTTCTTTCGACGTCACTCCTTCGACGTATTCGCGATCGTTTGCTTCAATTATTTATCGGATCCCAGGTTCTTGGAATCAAACTCCTCGCGGTTCTTGACGTTTTCTTCCTCGACCCGTCGACGCGCCGCCTCGAGCTTGTCCGGCGGCATGTAGCGCAAAAAGCCAAAGAGCTCGTCCCGGCACTCTTGCAGATTGCTCGTCAAGTAATCCTTTTGTTCTGGCGTCAACGGCCCACTCTGTAAGTCCTGATTTACGTGGTCAATCGCGTTCTGCCGTGTCCGATCATGTCGCACCGAAGTTGCTGGCTCCTTTTCGCGCATCAATAATTGTGCCACCATCACCCAAGAAGCTCTTTCTGCGAGTCAGATGGGTGCGTGTTGTCTGTGAGGATGTCGATTGCCGCCAGCAAAGTTGGCTATCTGCCAACTATGGGTGATCTCGCTTTCAACGCCGCTTTTGAGACGAGCGAGGTATCTTTGTCTCTCAGTCCTGTTGCGCTGTCGGACTGTCGAGCTATTTCACACCGAGCTCGCACGTAAAGATGAGCGAGTATTCAAAATCGACGAAAGTCAAGTAATTATAGTTGTCCGAGGGTGATCAATAAATACGACCTGCGCGGTGAAGAATGGTAAAACCACTGGAACGTACCGGTACAATGGCGTTGGGCGAAGCTGACGGGCTGGCTGACAGTAATGTGAGTAAAGAAAGGCGAAGTTTAACACATGCGTCAGCGTCTAACGGGAAAAAAGCGAAGTTAACACATTCAACAGTAAATATTAGCATCAACGTCCATCGGGGGGAAAAGCGAAGTTTATCACATGCAACAGATACATTCTTTTTCATTTCATCACGGTTGGAAGGTCGAAATCTCACAATTTTAGAAACTCGAAGCTTGGACGCAGTCGCTTTGCAAAGAATTTAGCAGTAAGTTTCATGTGAACGAGCGACAATGACAGTTTGTTACATGTGCCACCATCTCATCTAACGCGCTCACTTCCTTTCTCACAACCATGCAGCTTGTAACTCAAATGATGAAGGTTTTGTGGTTGTTCTTCCTCGTTTGTAGCTCGCTCTTCTCCCCAGCTGCGGGTCAGACGAATCAAGATGTCCTTAATGCGATCACTGCGCTCGACATGAAAATCGAAACGAACCAAATGAATTTGGCGCGGCGCCTCGACGAGATCGAACAGAATTTGGTGAACATCATTGCCCTCGCCACTACCGTGGATGCTATTGTCGACTATCTTCTTAATAACTCGGGTGGCGGCGGCGGCGGCGGGAGCAAAGGTTCGAAAGGAAATCGTCGCAAAACCCGTGAGCGTCGCCTGCTGCCCGATGTTGAAAGCGTAAAATAATGCATAATGCAATGTTTCATACACACCTGCACATGCATTCAAACTTACAGTAAAAACACGAAGAACAGCAGAAGAGTGACTGATTTAGTTTAGTGTTTGCCTATTATAATACTTGGCGAGCCACCCGGCGAAATTTCCTGGCAGTAACTTAAACGTAAAACGTCATTCGAATTACTGCGCGCCGTGCGGGTGACCACTCTTTCGCGCTCACTGCGCTCATCATTCAGTGCTGGGTACAGTTCATCGTTTTTGTACCTACAGTACAGTATGAAACTTCGGATTGTGTCTGCATGATCCACAAATCTCCGAGTTAGAGTTGATCAGCCTATCAGGGTCAGTTTTCCGCATCTTCAGGATTTCGATTCGCTCTCGCATACAAAGTGTACAGCGCCTCGTAGCGCTCCTCGGCCGATAGCTCTCGTGTGTCTCGGTTTCAAGGTCTTCATGGTGAGACTTGTTATTGTCTGATCACCGACCATAACTCCGGTACGCTCTGGGGTGACACCTTTGCCTCGAAGAATCCTCCGATTGAGTTTCTGAACAAGTGGTTGATGCGTTTTGGTTTGCCCAAGGATTATCAAGGTACAAATGGTTTGGGCAAGGACATTAGATGGGACTTGGGTGGCGATCTGGGGCAAGAGTCGTGCGGTTTGCGAGCTGTTTGAAAAGGCTGGCTATGCCATTGAGCCGACTACGCCCGATTCCTCATCGTCCAATGGTCCTGGCGCGAGCGGATTCTCCTCATTTCATTACTACAGGAAAGCAGCCCGACCTCAGTCATCTGCGTGTGTTTGGTTGTCGAGTTTTTATCTTGGATTGCAATGGTCATCGTCAAGTTCTCGATGACTCCAAGTCTTCTCGGTACCGGGAAGGGTTCTTTCTTGGATTTCAACAGACGGATCGCAATGTCATCTACTATGATACCAGCACCCATCTGGTCAAGACGACGCAGCATGTTGCTTTTGACGAATCCGAGAACGATCTGGAAGATCGTCCCCGGATGCCGAGCTTCTTGGACGGATGCGTGGTATCCTTGATGGCAACCCTACTCAAGTCTTTGACACTGAGCTTGAAGTGCCCGACTTGCAATTCAGCAGCAGGTTGCGGAAATAGATGAAGTTGCGGCCGGAGCGGCTTGGTATGGAAGTCAGGCTGCACGGCGGTGCGAGTGCAGGCACGTCGGCGCCAGTATCCGCGTCGTCGTTGGGCATTCCTGTACTTTCGGGATGACGGAATCGGCGTGCACTCCTGTACTTTCCGAGATGACGAGTTTCGTTCCGTCATTCAAGGAGCGATATACGTCGGCCCCATGCTTGTACTTCGATCTCCTCCGTGTTGCTCGAACATTGATCGCCCGCCTCGCAACCATCGGTGAGCTGGTGGACAAACTCGTCCCCCATAATCTCTTCTTGGCCAGTGAACCGTGGACCGGTATCGACGTCCTCGTCGTGCACTGCTGTGCTTTGCGCGTCTTGCTTTCCGCGGCCCATCGTCGGCGTCCGTTGCATCATTACACGCTATGCCTGTGTCGGCGGCCTTCTTCTTGGCATCATTCGCATCTGGAGCGGGTTCGCCGCCGGTATCATTGGCATCGTCGCTAAAATCGTCTTCGTTGATGGCGCCTGTATCGTTGGCGCTGCCTCCATTGGGCTTCACATCCGCAACTGGCGCGGGTTCATCTGGGCTGTCTTGCCCGACACTGTAGTCCATCACAATCCGTGGCGCCTGCAACGTCGGCGCCGTACTGGCGCCTGTATCGTCGGCGCCGCTCTCGTCGTTGTTGTCAGCAGGCAACTCATCTTGGTCGTCACTGCTGCCGCTATCATCATCATCCGCATCTGGAGCGGGTTCTTCCGCATCGTGAGCGGATTCTTCATCCGCATCTGAAGCAGGTTCTTCATCGCATTTCGAGCGGGTTCTTGAGCGTTGTCGCTGGAATTGTTGGTGTCCTCCACATTGTCGTCGGGCACTCCTGGACTTTTGCGTCTTCGGTGTCGCCAAGTCCGTCATCCACTCCTGTGATGGGAGCGGCGCCACTTGCCGCCGTCATATCTCGGTAATGGAGGCCCTGTGCACATTGGCGAAAGAGGTCCTGTGATCCGTCGGGCTTGTGGACGACGAAGCAGTTGCCCGCCCAGCTATCGTAGGTCACACGGAAGCGCTTCTTCAGCAGTGCGAGGGAGAGAATGTTGGCAATGCCTTTTTCGTAGAGCCAGACTTATTGGCCGTATCCGGGGCAGCTCGCCCATCAGTTCCGTTCCGCCGCAGTGTTCGACCACCTGCACGTGACTTTGGAACAGGCGGTGATATGTGATATTCCTGGTTGTCCATTTCCTTGCCTTGACGGAAGTTCCAGTTTCGCTTTCATTGCTTCGGTGCACTGACCGCTCATGCGATTCGGAGGAGTACTTTCGACATTTCTTGGACTCAGGCACCTGGCACCTCTCGTTCGCTTGTCTCGGCGCTTCCGAAGCGATTGAGCGTGCAGGTCTTATACTGCTGTAGGAAGGGGATTCTTTCAAACCGATCGTACACCGGCAAGTGCAAGGTCCAAGCAGCACACTCAGAGCCACCCACTCTTATTAGCGAGCTCTGGCGTGTTGCATCGTTTATGGTGCCACCATAATGGTTGTTACCGTGCTATCTCGCTCGCGTGTTTTGCCTCGATACGTGATCCGAACCCAAAGATCCAAACGAAAACGGAAGACGGACGGTCTGAGGGGGTGATGACCGTGACAGCACAGAGGAGAGAACAGACTTTGGGCCTTTTCCGTTCGCAAGGCTTATATCCATCACGCTGGGGCGAGGACGCCGGCGACCGCGACGAAAACCGATCACAGGGTCCCGGATTACTGTACTGTACGACCAGCCCAATTCGCGAACTAGATCACGACGAAAACTTTCTTGGACTTTACCTCGTAGATGCCGTAGGGAGAGCAAGGGAGAAACACAAAAGGAGGGAAGCTAGACTTGGTCAAAGAACGAGACAATAGGCGAGACTCCAGAAAAACGACTCTTCTCTAGTATTTTACTACTGT
>CAWCAF010000037.1:0-94294 GCA_963793385.1 uncultured Acidimicrobiales bacterium | reverse complement strand
CCGGGCACAGGCGCCAGCGCTGCGTTCAACAGCGCGATCGTGGCCCCGTCACTGTGGCCAACCAGGACGTGCCGGGCAAACCCACAGTGTTCCAGCACCCGAGGTAGTACGCGGTCAGCCTCGTCGTGCATGAAGCTGGGCGGGCGCGGTAGCGCCACCGGGTCCGAGCGCCCGTAGCCCAGACGGCTGTACATGAAGAAGCCGCATCCGCATTCGCGCGCGAGGTGTGCCGGAAAGTCGTGCCACATATCGATACAGCCCAGACCTTGGTCCAGGGACCCCAGCACCGTGCCGTCACCGTCGGCGGGCGGCGGGCCGTAGGCGTATTCCAGGCGCGCCAGGCCAAGACTGATGAAGCCGTCCGGCGCACTCAGCCGTTCAGTCATCGCGTGTGCGCTCCATGTACTCGCGCATCGGTTGCGCGTATTCCTCGGGTATGGAGATCGATCGCATGGCCTTGCCATCAATCAGCACGTGCACGAGCGCACCGGTAAAAGCGAGGGTGCCGTTGTCAGTAAACGCACTCAGCTTGTAGCGCATGCTGGAGCGTCCCGGTGTGGTTGATCGCCTGGACCATGTTCATGGTGCTGGTCGTCGTGGTGCCCGACGCGTCCGGTCGGTCATGAGGATCCGGCTTCGAACGCTGCCCGCTGGCGGACCAGGCGCGGGGTCGGTTCGGCGTAGACGTGTTCGAAGACGGCGTGCGGATCCAGCGGGGTTGCCTCGGCGGCGACCACGGCTGCGTCCATACGATCGTCGGCGTTGCTCAGGACGTCCTTCTCCCATTCGGCGGTCCACAAGGATCGCTTCTCGACCTCGGCTTTCATCACCGCGAGCGGATCGCGCTGGCGAGCCGACGCCAATTCCTCATCGGGCACGTAGCGAGTGGGGTCGTCAGCTGTCGTATGCGGTCCCAGTCGATAGGTCACCGCCTCGATGAGCGTCGGACCGGCGCCGGCGACCGCACGCGAGCGCGCCTCGCTCACCGCATCGAAGACATCGATCGCGTCGGTGCCGTCGACGGTGACGCCGGGAATTCCGAAGGCATGCGACTTCTCGGCGAAGTTCTTGGCCCGCGTCTGGTAGCGCGACCGGGGTGGAGATCGCCCAGCCGTTGTTGACGACGACGATGATGACCGGCGCATCGAGCACACCGGCGAAGTTGGCCGCTTCGTAGAAGTCACCTTCGCTGGTCGAGCCGTCGCCCAGAAAGACCAGAACACAACCGTCCTCGCCCTTGCGCCGGAGCCCCCATGCCAGGCCCACGGCGTGGGGGACCTGGGTGGCGAGACTGATCTGTGGCGGCCACACTCGAGTCGGTTCGGGGATGTGACCCCCGTCGGGATGGCCGATGCAATACAGCACATACCGGTCGAGCACATCGGTACCGAAACGCTCCAGACCGACGAGCTCGCGGTACTGGGGCAGGATCCAGTCCTTCGTCGGGTCGAGGGCGAAGGCGGCACCGACGACCGCAGCCTCGCTGCCGTCGATCGGGGCGTTCGTGCCGGCCCGACCCTGGCGTTGCAGATTGAAGACCCGAGTGCTGAACAACCGGGCCGCCAGCATGTGGGCGTACATGTCACGCACCGTCTCGTCGCTCGTCGCCGGGTCGGGATGTGGCGCGCCGATCACCGACCCATAGTGCCCAACCGGCGCCCACGTGTCTATTGCGGGTGACCGAGGCCCGTGCTGTTTGGAAAGAACTCGCCAGATGCCGGGTCGCGGATTGGACGACCCGGGTGGATGTGGAGAGTTTCCGCTATATCGCCGTCGATCGCCGGGCGCGTCCCGCTCGGTCGACCATCGTAATAGAGCAGTGTCTCTAGTCTTGAGGCCGGCTCGCCGCTCGAAGCTCACCTGAAGTGAAGCTCAATCGCTGTCCGTGCATGCCGATCAAGAAGGGGTGGCACCGACGTATGAGCGGGCCCGCCCGAAGGAGTGCAGCGGTGCGTGAATCAGGCGACAAGCGATTCAGCTTGTGGTTCGGGCTGTTCGTCGCGTCCGTGCTGGGCTTTGTCCGCCGACGTCCGGAGCCCCGTAGCCAGCGGAGATCCGAGCGGGTGCGACGGCCCCTGCTCGCCGTCTACGCCCTCGGTTCTGCTGTTCGCCACGGTGGTTCCGTTGCCACTGCTCTCGCCGCTGCCGGCGGCTGCGGTGGACCTCCCGCCGATCGCCTCCAGCGATCTGTTTCTGCAGACGTCGGGACCGAACGCCGGCCTCGGGGTCGGCGACTGGTACACGACGCCGGCGTCAGCAGGCGGCGGGGGTCAGACCCACCTCATCGAGATCACCGTACCCAACGACTGGCCCGGCCTTCCGGTCACCGTCGCGCTGTACGACCCCGAACTCGAGACCCCCGATCCGGTCAGCCCGGTCGCAGTCGACGAGATCCGGGGCGATGCGGACTCCGCCACGTTCACGCTCATCGACCCGTCGGGGACACCCGTCGCCAGCCAGACGTACTCCGGTGGGGGCACCAACGGCGAGTGGACCGAATTGGCCACCTTCACGCCCGACCGGACCCGGCGTGTACCAGCTCACCTCGACGACCGAGCGATGACGATGACAACTCGTGGCGGCTCAGGGTGACGCACGACCCCGACTGCGCCGCCGGTTGTTCTCCAGCCGAGTTGGATGATGGCGACGAGGTCGACGACGCCGACGGTGTGCCGGGCACGGGCGACGAACTGGCCGTCGGTATCCAGCGCGTCAGTTTCCAGCACGCCGGAACCGGTACCGAATGCAACGACTTCCACTTCTTCCTCGATGGTTCGGCGGCCACGGCCAACCTCAACAATTTCGACATGGACGGCGCCGGATCGATCACGTACTTCCCGCCCGACGGATCCACGATCACCGGGATCCGTGTCCGACAACCAGGTGTGGAACAACTCGGCCACCGCCACCCGGGTCGGGGACACCGTCTCGGTCACCAACGCCCGCATCGGTTGGTGGCGCAGCCGAGATCTGCCTGCCGGTCGGGAACCAGTACATCTTCGAAGCGGTCGAGGGCGTGCCCGTCTTCGTGGACGGGCCCCAGCCGGCTCCAGCGCTCACCCTCACCAAGGATGACGGCGTCGCCACCGCCACGACCGGTGACAGCCTCGCCTACGACCTCGACTTCGTGAACACGTCCGCCGGGACCAGCACCCCGGGTCAGGCCGAAAACGTGATCCTCGTCGACACCCTTCCCGAGGGGGTCACCTTCGACGGTTGCTCGTTCGGCCCGGGTTACAGCGGCATCTGCTCGGAATCGGCGGGTCTGGTCACCATCGTCCTCGATCAGGCTGTCCCCGCCGGCGGATCGGGCACGGTCACGATCAACGCCACGGTGACCTCGCCCACCGGCACGCAGATCACCAACAGCGCCCGGCTCAGCTGGGAGGACGAACTCGGCAACCGCTATCCGCCGGTGACCGCCGTCGATGTCGATGCCTTGACCGGTAGCGATCTGGCCGTCACCAAGATCGTGGACAATTCCATACCCGACGTCGGCGAGGACGTCACGTTCACCGTGACCGTCGCCCACCAGGCAGGCGAACCGGCCACCGGCGTGGTCGTGACCGATGATCTGCCGGTCGGTCTGAGCTATCAGAGCCACATCGCGTCGGTCGGCACCTACGATCCGGCCTCGGGACAGTGGACCGTCGGCGCGCTGGGGGTCGGCGCCAGCGCCAGCCTCCAGATCACCGTCACCGTGATCGGGACCTCCGGCGTGTACAACGTCGCCGAGATCACCGCTGCCGACCAACTGGACCCGGACAGCACGCCGGGCAACTCCAACACGACCGAAGACGACTACGCTCTCGCCGATCTCGCCGTCGGCGGCGGTGGGACGGTCTGCTGGGTCGTCGCCGACGACGGCAGACCCCACACCACAGGTGGCGACCTCCTCACGCTGGTCGACGAAGGGGTCGAGACCGTCGTCGATGGAGGCGCCCTCCCGAACGACGGCACCGGCACCGGCGCCATCGAAGCCATCGCCTTCCAGCCGGTGAGCGAGATCCTGTACGCCACCAACAACGGGCGAACTCGGAACGATCAACACCGCCACCGGCGAATACACCGCCATCGGACCGACCGGCTACAGCGACGTCGACGGCCTGGCCTTCGACCTCATCACACTGCGGCTCTACGGATCGGTTCGACGCAACGGCGTCGAGGATCTCCTGATCGAGATCGACACCACCACCGGCGACGCCATCGACACCGCCTTCGGTGGGAGTGAGACCCTCGTCATCGGGACCAGCGCCGTCGGCCTGCTCGACATCGACGACTTCGCCATCGACCCGGTCGACAACCGGCTCTACGGCCTCGCCAACTCCTCCGGCGGTGGCGATCGCCTCGTCCTGGTCGACCGCACGACCGGAGCCGTCACCGACATCGGTCCCACCGCCCCGGTCGTGGACATCGAAGGGCTCAGCTTCGACAACCACGGGGCACTGTTCGGAACCACCGGATCCGGCGCCGAACTCTTCGAAATGGACAAGACCACCGGCCAGCTGATCCCGGGCAGCATCGTCAACCTGGCCTACGGCGACTACGAAGCGGTCGACTGCGACACCAACGGGTTCAACACGTTGAGCGGCAGCGTCTTCCTCGACAAGAACGGCGACGGTGTCTTCAACGGCAGCGACACCGGCACGGGCGGGGTGACCGTTCGGGTCTATCGCGACTTCGACGGCAGCGGCACGATCAACGCCGGTGATCCGCTCGTCGGCTCCCGGGTCACCGGAGCGGGCGGCGGAGTACTCCTACACCGCAGCGGCCAGCGGACGATTCCTCGTCAACATCGATCCCACGACCCTCCCGGCCGGCGGTGCGCTCACCACCGACAATTTCGAAGACGCCGACTTCGGTGCCTCGTATGGCCTTTCCGACATCGGGAACGACTTCGGCTATTCGCTGCCTGGCACGATCAGTCTCACGAAATCCAGCAACGCCACGCCGGCTTTGCAGCCCGGTGATCGAATCGACTACACCCTCACCGTCACCAACACCGGATCGACAATGCAGACCGGCATCACGGTGAGCGACCCACTACCCCCTGGAACCACCTACGTACCCGGTTCGACCGTCGCGTCGTGGGGCGGCACCGCCGCCGCCGTCCCGGCCACGGAGAATTGGGAAGCGACGACGAGCACTTGGGTAGGCGGCACGGGCCCGTGGTCGACACCGGGGTGGACCGAGGTCGGCGAGAGCGACGGCGCCAACAACGGCGACACCAGGGTCGATTCGTTCTTCGGCAGTGAGCGTCTTCGTCTGAGGGACAACAACAACGGCGGCGAAGGGGTCGAGAGAAGCATCGATCTCTCCGGCTACTCCAGTGCCACGTTGTCGTTCGTCTACCGTCGAACCGACCTCGACAACGCCAACGACTACGCCGCCGTGCAGGTGAGCACGAACGGTGGGCCGTTCAGCGAGATCGCCCGCTTCGCCGGCCCCGGCGAGGACGCCGGCTTCCTCACATCGTCCCACGACCTCACCCCGCACCTCAGCCCGAACACGAGGATCCGGTTCATCACCTCACCCAACATGGGCGGTGGCGACGAGGTCTACTTCGACGACATCGCGATCACCGGCCAGACCGCAAATCCGGTGACCAAGTCCAATGCCGTGGGTGATCCCGATCCTCTCGTCGACGGTGTGCCCGCCCAACTCGTGCTCCCTGCCGACGGAGTGAACCTCGGCCCGGGCGAATCGCTCACGGTCCTCTTCGGCGTACGGGTCAACGTTCCCGCCCCCGCGACGAGTGTGGTCAACACAGCCCAGGCGTCATCGGACCAGTCACCCCCCGACACCGAGACGCGCATCGACCCACTCCGCGTCGCTTCGATCGGAGACACGGTCTGGGAAGACCTCGACGCCGACGGCATTCGCGACCCCGCCGAGCCGGGTCTCGCCGACATCACCGTGGAACTCCTCGATGCCGGCGGAGCCACGCTGCTCTCCACGACCACCGCCTCTGATGGGCGATACTCGCTGGGCTGGTTGCCGGCCGGCGCCTACTCGGTTCGGTTCACCAGGCCCGCCGGCTACCTGTTCTCGCCAAGGGACCAGGGCGGTCTCGACACCCTCGACTCCGATCCCGATACGACGTCGGGGCTTACCGGTCCGGTCACCCTCACCTCCGGTCAGACCGATCGCACCGTCGACGCCGGCATGTTCCGGCCGGCGTCCCTGGGTGATCGGGTTTGGGACGACCTCGATGGTGATGGAGTACAGGACCCGGGTGAACCCGGTGTCGGTGGTGTCACGGTTGAGTTGTTGGATACCGGTGGAGCTGTCGTTGGTTCGACATCCACTGCCGGTGACGGGTCCTATACCCTCAGCGACGTTGTCCCGGGCACATACGCGGTTCGAGTCATCTATCCGCCCGGTACGGTCGGTTCGCCTGTCGATCAGGGCGCCGATGACGCCGTGGATTCCGATGCCGATCCGACCACGGGCCGGTCCTCGTCGGTCACGCTGACGAGCGGCCAGAGCCGTCTCGACATCGATTTCGGTCTGTACACCCCGGCAGTGATCGGTGATCGGGTGTGGGACGACCTCGATGGTGACGGCTTACAGGATCCTGGCGAACCGGGAATCGCCGGGGCCTCCGTGACACTGCTCGACTCCGGTGGTGCAGTTGTCGCCACAACGTCGACCGGAGCCGCCGGCGACTATCGATTCGACGGTCTCGACCCCGGTGACTATTCGGTCTGGTTCACAGGACCCGCCGGCTACCGCAGGACGGCACCAAACGTCGGCGGTGATGACTCATCGGACTCCGATGCCGATGTGATCACCGGCGAGACCGGCACGATCAACGTCATCTCCGGCACCGTCGACGACAGCGTCGACGCCGGATTCTACCGACCGATGCGCCTTGGCGATTTCGTGTGGGTCGATTCCGATGGTGATGGTGTGCAGGACGCCGGCGAGCGAGGAGCGTCCGGTCTGACGGTGAACCTGCTCAGTTCGTCCGGTGGCGTGATCGCCAGCACGATCACCGGGCCGGATGGCTCCTACGGCTTCACCGATCTCGATCCCGCTGTCTATGGAATCGAAGTGCTCGGCGGCGGCTTCGACTTCACTTCACAGGACCAGGGACCCGATGACGCAGCCGACTCCGATGTCGACCCGGCCACGGGTCGTACCGCCCTCTTCGTGATGTCGAGTGGCAACGACCGGACCACGGTCGATGCCGGCATCCGACCGGCCATCATCGGCGATTTCGTGTGGGAAGACCTCGATGGCGACGGTGTCCAGGATGCGGGTGAGTCAGGCATCGACGATGTCACCGTCCGGCTGCTGGACGGGGCGGGAACGGTGATCGAAACGACCACGACCGGCGTGGACGGTACCTACAGCTTTGCCGTCGGCCCCGGCGACTATCGGATCGAGTTCCTGGCCCCGCCGGGTCGGCGATTCGTGCCGGCGGGAGCAGGCGCCGACACCACGGTTGATTCCGATGCCGATCCGTCCACCGGTCGGAGCGGGCTGATCACCATCAGCGACCGCAGCGGTGATCTCACGATTGACGCCGGTCTCTACACACCGATCGCCCTGGGCGATTTCGTGTGGGACGACCTCGATGGCGATGGTGTGCAGGACGCGGGTGAACCTGGCCTGGCGGGAGTGGCCGTCGAACTGAGGGATTCGATCGGGACGGTCATCGACACGACCAGCACCGACGCAGCCGGCTCCTACGGCTTCGTCGACCTCGCACCTGGCGACTATTCGGTCGCATTCGCCCTGCCTGCGGCGTACCAGTTCACAGCTGCGGATCAGGGTGGCGATGACGCCGCCGACTCCGACGCCGACCCAGGGTCAGGTGTCTCGGGCACGATCGTCCTGACGAGCGGCGTCGACGACCAAGGTGTCGACGCCGGCGCCTATCGATTGGGAACGATCGGCGACTTCGTGTGGGTCGACCTCGATCGTGACGGCGTGCAGGATGCGGGTGAACCGGGTCTGGCGGGAGTGACGGCCAACCTGTTCGATGCGGGAGGTCTCCCGGCAGGATCCACGGTGACGGCTGCGGACGGATCCTACGCACTGACCAACGTCGTGCCCGGCGACTACACCATGGTCTTCGACGCCCCCGGTTACACCTTCACCGGCCAGGATGCCGGTGCCGACGACGCCGTCGACTCCGATGTCGACAGCTCCGGTACGACCGCGACGGTCACTATGACGAGCGGGGCCACCTTGTCGGATGTGGACGCCGGCGTCGAACCGATGAACCTCGGCAATTTCGTGTGGGTCGATTCCGATGGTGATGGTGTGCAGGATCCGGGTGAGCCGGGTCTTGCTGGTGTGACGGTCGAGTTGTTGGATGGAGTGGGCGCGGTCATCGCAACGACCTCAACAGCGGTCGACGGGACCTACGGGTTTGCTGTCGCCTCCGGTACCTACACGGTCCGGTTTGTCGCCCCTGCAGGGTTTGTGTTCACCGGCCGGGATGCCGATGGTGATGACGCCGTGGATTCCGATGCCGATGCCACCGGTACGACCGCGGCGGTGATCCTCGCCGGTCCCGACGACATCGTGACGGTGGATGCGGGTGTGTTCGAGACCGCCGGTGTTGGTGATCGGGTGTGGGATGACCTCGATGGTGATGGTGTGCAGGATCCGGGTGAGCCCGGTGTTGGTGGTGTCACCGTCGAGTTGTTGGACAGCGCCGGTGGTGCGATCGGCTCGGTGACAACGGCAGGGGATGGGTCGTACTCGTTCACCGGTTTGGCGCCCGGCTCCTATTCGGTCCGGGTTGTCTATCCGGTCGGCGCAGTCGGTTCACCCGCCGACCAGGGTGGCGACGACGCCGTCGATTCCGACGCCGATCCGACCACGGGTCAGTCCTCGCCGGTCGTTCTGAGCAGTGGACAGGTCGACGTCGACCTCGACGTTGGTGTGTACACCCCGGCGGTGGTGGGTGATTTCGTGTGGGATGACCTCGATGGTGATGGTGTGCAGGATGTGGGTGAGCCTGGCGTGGCGGGTGTGGTGGTGGAGTTGTTGGATGCGGCTGGTGGTGTTGTTGATTCGACGGTGACCGCTGGTGATGGTTCGTATCAGTTTGTTGGTGTGGTGCCTGGTGGGTATCGGGTGCGGTTTGTGGCGCCGGCTGGTTTCGGGTTGACGGCCAAGGATCAGGGTGGTGATGACACCGTTGATTCGGATGCGTTTGTGTTGACGGGTCGGACCGAGGTGTTCTCGGTGGTGTCGGGTGATGTGATCGATTCGGTTGATGCGGGTGTGGTTGCTGACGCATCGATCGGTGATCGGGTGTGGTTCGACGTTGATTCCGATGGTGTGCAGGGTTCGGGTGAGCCTGGTGTTGGCGGTGTGACCGTGGACCTGTTGGACGCCGGTGGTGCGGTGGTCGCCAGCACGACCACTGCTGGTGATGGTTCGTATGTGTTTGGTGGTTTGTGGCCGGGTGAGTATTCGGTTGCGGTTGATCCGTCGTTGTCGTTCACGACCCGGGATGCGGGTGCAGATGATGCGGTTGATTCGGATGTGGACGCCTTGGGTGAGACCGGGACGGTCACCCTCACCAGTGGTGCGACGGTCTCGGATGTGGATGCGGGTGTGGTTCCGTCCTCGATCGGTGATCGGGTGTGGGTCGATTCCGATGGTGACGGTCGGCAGGATGCGGGTGAGTCTGGTGTGGCGGGTGTGACCGTCGAGTTGTTGGACGCCGGTGGTGCGGTGGTCGCCAGCACGACCACTGCTGGTGATGGTTCGTATGGGTTCGGGTTGTTGTTGCCCGGGGATTACGGTGTCCGGTTCGCCGCACCTGCGGGGTTTGTGTTCACCGTCGCTGATGCTGGTGTTGACACGTTGGATTCCGATGCTGATGCCTCAGGGTTGACAGCGACGATGTCGTTGCCGGGTGCGACGGTGAACAACAACGTGGATGCGGGTGTGTTCGAGACCGCCGGTGTTGGTGATCGGGTGTGGGATGACCTCGATGGTGATGGTGTGCAGGATCCGGGTGAGCCCGGTGTTGGTGGTGTCACCGTCGAGTTGTTGGACGCTGGGGGTGCAACGATCGACTCGACCACGACCGCTGCCGACGGCACCTACGGATTCTCCGGTCTGACCCCCGGCACCTACACCCTCGAACTTCGCGGCGCCGGTTGGTGCTGCGCCGACGGGGGCTGATGCCGGTGGTGACGATGCGGTTGACTCCGATGTTGATGGGTCCGGTTCGGTGTTGGTGACGCTGGTGTCCGGTGATGCGATCGACACCGTCGATGCGGGGTTTGTGACCCCGGCGGTGGTGGGTGATTTCGTGTGGGATGACCTCGATGGTGATGGTGTGCAGGATGTGGGTGAGCCTGGCGTGGCGGGTGTGGTGGTGGAGTTGTTGGATGCGGCTGGTGGTGTTGTTGATTCGACGGTGACCGCTGGTGATGGTTCGTATCAGTTTGTTGGTGTGGTGCCTGGTGGGTATCGGGTGCGGTTTGTGGCGCCGGCTGGTTTCGGGTTGACGGCCAAGGATCAGGGTGGTGATGACACCGTTGATTCGGATCCTGACAGCGTGACCGGAGAAACCGGTTCGTTCCTGTTGATCTCCGGTCAGAGCGTCGACTCGATCGATGCTGGTGTGGTTGCGGGCGCATCGATCGGTGATCGCGTCTGGTACGACTTTGATGGTGACGGGGTTCAGGATGCGGGTGAACCCGGAGCTGCGGGCATAGCGGTCACTCTCCTCGACGCAGGCGGAGCGGTCCTCGATTCGACGACCACCGCAGCCAACGGTGGCTATCAGTTCACGGGTCTCGCCCCCGGTGACTATGCGATCCGTATCGACTCGACCGTCAACTTCACCGCCCAAGACCAAGGCCCCGATGACGCGCTTGACTCCGACGTCGACGCAGCCGGGATTTCGGCAGCCATCACCTTGACCAGTGGTGCGACGGTCTCGGATGTGGATGCGGGTGTGCTGCCACCCTCGATCGGCGATTTCGTGTGGGTCGATTCCGATGGTGATGGTGTGCAGGATCCGGGTGAGCCGGGTCTTGCTGGTGTGACGGTCGAGTTGTTGGATGGTGCGGGCACGGTGGTTGATTCGACCGCCACCGCCGCTGACGGTTCCTACCTCCTCGACGAGTTCGTTCCCGGCACCTACACGGTCCGTTTCGTCGCCCCGGCCGGGTTTGTGTTCACCGCTGCCGATGCCTCCGGCGATGACAGCGCCGACTCCGACGTGGACAGCTCGGGTTCCACCTCGTCGTTCATCATCTCGGCCACCGACGACATCGTGACGGTGGATGCGGGTGTGTTCGAGACCGCCGGTGTTGGTGATCGGGTGTGGGATGACCTCGATGGTGATGGTGTGCAGGATCCGGGTGAGCCCGGTGTTGGTGGTGTCACCGTCGAGTTGTTGGACGCTGGGGGTGCAACGATCGACTCGACCACGACCGCTGCCGACGGCACCTACGGATTCTCCGGTCTGACCCCCGGCACCTACACCCTCAACTTCGCGGCGCCGGTTGGTGCTGCGCCGACGGGGGCTGATGCCGGTGGTGACGATGCGGTTGACTCCGATGTTGATGGGTCCGGTTCGGTGTTGGTGACGCTGGTGTCCGGTGATGCGATCGACACCGTCGATGCGGGGTTTGTGACCCCGGCGGTGGTGGGTGATTTCGTGTGGGATGACCTCGATGGTGATGGTGTGCAGGATGTGGGTGAGCCTGGCGTGGCGGGTGTGGTGGTGGAGTTGTTGGATGCGGCTGGTGGTGTTGTTGATTCGACGGTGACCGCTGGTGATGGTTCGTATCAGTTTGTTGGTGTGGTGCCTGGTGGGTATCGGGTGCGGTTTGTGGCGCCGGCTGGTTTCGGGTTGACGGCCAAGGATCAGGGTGGTGATGACACCGTTGATTCGGATGCGTTTGTGTTGACGGGTCGGACCGAGGTGTTCTCGGTGGTGTCGGGTGATGTGATCGATTCGGTTGATGCGGGTGTGGTTGCTGACGCATCGATCGGTGATCGGGTGTGGTTCGACGTTGATTCCGATGGTGTGCAGGGTTCGGGTGAGCCTGGTGTTGGCGGTGTGACCGTGGACCTGTTGGACGCCGGTGGTGCGGTGGTCGCCAGCACGACCACTGCTGGTGATGGTTCGTATGTGTTTGGTGGTTTGTGGCCGGGTGAGTATTCGGTTGCGGTTGATCCGTCGTTGTCGTTCACGACCCGGGATGCGGGTGCAGATGATGCGGTTGATTCGGATGTGGACGCCTTGGGTGAGACCGGGACGGTCACCCTCACCAGTGGTGCGACGGTCTCGGATGTGGATGCGGGTGTGGTTCCGTCCTCGATCGGTGATCGGGTGTGGGTCGATTCCGATGGTGACGGTCGGCAGGATGCGGGTGAGTCTGGTGTGGCGGGTGTGACCGTCGAGTTGTTGGACGCCGGTGGTGCGGTGGTCGCCAGCACGACCACTGCTGGTGATGGTTCGTATGGGTTCGGGTTGTTGTTGCCCGGGGATTACGGTGTCCGGTTCGCCGCACCTGCGGGGTTTGTGTTCACCGTCGCTGATGCTGGTGTTGACACGTTGGATTCCGATGCTGATGCCTCAGGGTTGACAGCGACGATGTCGTTGCCGGGTGCGACGGTGAACAACAACGTGGATGCGGGTGTGTTCGAGACCGCCGGTGTTGGTGATCGGGTGTGGGATGACCTCGATGGTGATGGTGTGCAGGATCCGGGTGAGCCCGGTGTTGGTGGTGTCACCGTCGAGTTGTTGGACGCTGGGGGTGCAACGATCGACTCGACCACGACCGCTGCCGACGGCACCTACGGATTCTCCGGTCTGACCCCCGGCACCTACACCCTCAACTTCGCGGCGCCATCGTTCGCCTTCGTCCCGGCCGATGCGGGAGCCGACGACGACCTCGACTCCGACGTGGACCCGGCAACCGGGCTGAGCCCCACCTTCGATCTCACCTCCGGTCAATCGGACGTCTCGATTGACGCCGGCGTCCAACCGGCTCGGATCGGTGATCGGGTGTGGGATGACCTCGATGGTGATGGTGTGCAGGATGTGGGTGAACCGGGCGTCTCGGGAGTGATCGTCAACCTTCTGGATGCCGGGGGAGCGGTCCTCGAGTCGACCACCACGGCGGCCACCGGGACCTACCGCTTCGATGTGGTTCCCGGCGTCTATGAGATCGAGTTCGTCGCCCCGCCCGGAACCACCTTCACCGACCGCAATGCCGGCGCCGACGACAGCGTCGACAGCGACGCCGACCCGGCGACCGGAAGAACCGGTGCCATATCCGTTGTCGGATCGACCGTGCACACCACATCCGACGCCGGCATCGTCGCTCCCGCGTCGATCGGCGACTTCGTCTGGCAGGATCTCGACGCCGACGGTGTCCAGGACCCGGCCGAGGTCGGCCTCGACGGTGTCACCGTGCGGCTGTTCGACGGCGCCACGCTCGTGGCGTCCAGCGCGACCGCCGGCGGAGGCCTCTACAGCTTCACCGGCCTGGCGCCCGGGAACTACACCGTCGACGTCGACGACGCATCCGTGCCCGCCGGCTACGTCCTCACCACGACCGATCCCTTGTCAGCATCGGTCACGTCGGGTCAGGACCTGGACTCGATCGACTTCGGCTATGAACCGACAGGATCGGTTCAGATCGTGAAGAACCCCGCCTCCCAGGCGGTGGTGTCCGGCGGTTCGGCAACCTTCACGATCACGGTGGCCAACACCGGAGCCTCCACGATCGACAACATCTCGGTGTCCGACGCTCTCGCGCCTGACTGCGACGGGTTGCTCGGGACTCTCCCCGCCGGTGCCAGCACGAGCTTCACGTGCTCCCTCGCCGGGGTGACCGCCGGGTTCACCAACACCGCCGATGTGACCGCTCAGGGGCCCGGGGGCATAAGCCTGACCGATAGCGACACCGCTGAGGTCACCGTGGACGTCCCCGGAGTCAGCATCACGAAGGATCCCCCCACCCAGCTCGTCGTCACCGGTGGTACCGCGTCGTTCACGATCACGGTGACCAACAGTGGCAATGCCGATCTGACCGATGTCGTTGTCTCCGACCCCTTGGCGCCGCTGTGTGACAACGCCGTCGGCGACCTCGCCATCGGTGAATCGACCTCCTACGGATGTGATCTCATCGGTGTTGTCGGCGACTTCACCAACACCGCCACCGTTTCGGCTGAGGACCCCATCGGGGGTGTTCTCAACGACTCCGATACCGCTGCGGTCGACATGATCTCTCCCTCGATCGAGATCACGAAGGGCCCGGCTGGCCAGAATGTCGTGCCCGGGGACACTGCGTCGTTCACGATCTCGGTCACCAACACCGGTGATGCTGATCTGACCGATGTGAATGTGTCGGACCCGCTCGCTCCGCTGTGTGACAACGCCATCGGTGATCTGGCAGTCGGCGAATCGAGGACCTACGGCTGCGACATCGGCAACGTGACCGCAGGATTCACCAACACCGCTGATGTGATCGGTGAGGACCCGACGGGTGGCGCCGTCTCGGATTCCGATTCGGCCGACGTGCGCCTGCTGGCGCCGTCGGTCGGGATCGCCAAGAACCCGGTCGACCAGACCGTGGTCACGGGCGGAACCGTCACCTTCGAGATCACCGTCGTCAACAACGGCGATGCGCCCCTGACCGCCGCCACCGTATCGGACCCGCTGGCACCGCTGTGTGACAACGCCATTGGTGATCTGGCTGTGGGCGCATCCGTCACCTACAACTGCGATCTCGCCGGGGTCATCAGCGACCTCACCAACACGGCATCGGTCACCGCCGACGACCAGATCGGCAACCCGGTCTCGGCATCGGACACCGCCGATGTCGACGTGATCAACCCGGCGATCCGCCTCGAGAAGGATCCGCCGTCCCAGGCCGTCGTCACCGGCCGAACCGCCACGTTCTCGATGACCGTCACCAATGTCGGTGACGTCGACCTGACGAACGTCAACGTGTCGGATCCGTTGGCTCCGGCGTGTGACAACGTCATCGGTGATCTGGCCGTAGGCGCATCCGTCACGTACAACTGTGACCTCGCAGCCGTTGCCGCCGACTTCACCAACACCGCAACCGCGATCGCGACCGACCCGACCGGCGGCTCGGTCGAGGACATCGACACCGCCGATGTCACCGTGTTGACACCGTCGATCGCCATATCGAAGAGCCCGGCCAATCAGCAGATTCTGAGCGGTGACAGCGCCGCGTTCGCCATCACGGTGACGAACGACGGCGACGCCGACCTGACGAACGTGAACGTGTCGGATCCGTTGGCGCCGCTGTGTGGCAACGCCATCGGTGATCTGGCCGTGGGCGCATCGGTTGCGTACAACTGCGACCTCGCAGCGGTCACCGCCGACTTCACGAACGTCGTGAACGTCGTCGGTACGGACCCCGCCGGCGGCTCGGTCCCGGCCACCGACACCGCTGCCGTCGACGTGATCGACCCCGAGATCAGGATCGAAAAGAATCCCGGGTCACAGAACGTACTCCCGGGGGGCACCGCATCGTTCTCGATCACCGTGACGAACACCGGCGACGTCGACCTGACGAATGTGAACGTGTCGGATCCGTTGACGCCGGCCTGTGACAACGCCGTCGGTGGCCTGACGGTAGGTGCGTCGGTGACCTACAGCTGCGACCTCGCCGGGGTCACCTCGGACTTCACGAACATCGTGGACGTCGTCGGTTCCGATCCGTTGGCGAGCACGGTCAGCGACAGCGACTCCGCTGGCGTGAACGTCCTCATTCCCAACATCGGTATCGACAAGACGACCAGCACACCCCAGGTCGTTGTCGGTGGAACCGCAACCTTCACGATCACCGTCACCAACACGGGTACGGCCCCCCTCACCGATGTAGTCGTCTCCGACCCGCAGGCTCCGGACTGTGATCAGGCCATCGGCGACCTGGACGCCGGGGCCACCTCCTCCTACGCCTGCACCCTGGCTGGTCTGCTGGGCGACACCACGAACACGGCCACCGTGACCGGCTCCGACGGCGGCGGCGGCACGGTGTCCGACGCCGACAGCGAACCGGTCGATGTGATCTCTCCCGACATCCTGATCGCCAAGACGCCGAATACCCAGTCGGTCATCGTGAACGGCACCGCTGACTTCACCATCACCGTCACCAACGTCGGTGACGTCCCGCTCAGCGACGTCGAGGTCGTCGATGCGCTTGCGCCGGCGTGCGACCGGACGATCGGCGACGTCGCAGCGTCGGCTTCGATCACCTACAACTGCGATCTGGCGGCTGTCACCAGCGACTTCACCAACTCGGCGACCGTCACCGGTGACCATCCGGTCAGCGGCCCGGTGCAGTCAACCGACACCGCCGACGTCACGATCCTCACCCCCGGTATCGATATCACCAAGACCGCCGTCGACTCGGTCGTTCGGTACGGGTCCGACGCCGTATTCGACATCCTGGTCACCAACTCCGGACAGACCGACCTCACGAATGTTGAGGTCGTGGACTCGCTGACCCCCGACTGCGACAACGCGATCGGTGACCTAGCCCTCGGTGCGGCCGTGTCGTACTCCTGCACACTGCTCGACGTCACGGCCGATGTCGTCAACAGCGCGACGGTGAATGGCGCCGACGCGGTCGCGAACGCCGTCTCCGATACGGACACCGCTGCCGTCACCGTCATCACACCAGCTGTCGAAATCGCCAAGAGCCCTGACCTGCAGCAGGTCCTGGCCGGAGCCACTGCCACCTTCGACATCACGGTCACCAACCAGGGCGACGTCCCGCTGACCGGCATCGTCGTCACCGACCCTTTGGCCCCCGATTGCGATCGAACGCTGGCCGATCTCGCCGCTTTCGAGTCGACTGCCTACTCCTGCACGCTCGCCGGCGTGGTGGCTGACCTCGTCAACACTGCGACCGTGGACGCGTCCGATCCGCTCGGCGGTTCGCTCACCGATGACGACGATGCCGCTGTCGATGTCGTGAATCCAGGCGTCGACATCCAGAAGACGCCCGACGCACAAACGGTGCTCAGCGGCGATGTGGCGACCTTCACGATCACGGTGACCAACGACGGGGATCAGGACATCACCGATGCCACCGTCTCCGATCCGGCCGTCCCGAACTGTGATCTCGCGTCGACCGGTCCGCTCGCTGTCGGCGAGTCGATCAGCTACACATGCGACTCCGATGCCCTGACGGCCGACCTCGTGAACATCGTATCGGTCGACGGGGTGGACGTCCTCGGCAATCCGGCCTCCGACAGTGACGATGCAGCGGTCGACGTGATCGATCCGTCCCTGACGATCGACAAGACCCCGGACGCACAAGCGGTGGTCGTCGGCGGTGATGTCAGCTTCACGATCACGGTCGCCAACACCGGCGATGCTGACCTCAGCGCCGTGGAGGTCGTCGATCCATTCGCCCCCGATTGTGACCTCGTGATCGGTGATCTTGCTGCCGGTGCATCGAGTACTCACTCGTGCACCTTGTCGCCCGTGGCATCCGACTTCACCAATACGGCGGATGTCACCGCCGTCGACGAACTCGGTAATCCGTGGTCCTCCACCGACACCGCCGATGTAACCGTGTTGACGCCTGCGCTCGACCTGGTCAAGGGGCCCGCGTACCAGGTGGTGAACACCGGTGGCGACGCCATCTTCACGATCACCGTGACCAACTCGGGTCAGACCCCGCTGAGCTCGGTCACGGTCACCGACGGGCAAGCTCCCCTCTGTGATCGCATCCTCGGTGACCTCGCCGTCGGGGAGTCGGTGACCTACTCCTGCGCCCTGGCCGGTGCGACCGCCGACTTCGTCAACACCGCCTCGGGCTCGGGGCGGGATCCGATCGGTGGACCCGTGGTCGACGAGGACACCGCGATCGTCGACGTCATCTCGCCTGCACTCACGATCTCGAAGACACCGGACTCCCAAACCGTGCTCGCCGGCGACGACGTGACCTTCGAGATCAGCGTCACCAACGTCGGTGACGTCGCCCTTACCGACGTGACCGTGACCGACCCGATGAGCACGTCGTGCGACAGAACCATCGGTGATCTCTTGCCGGGTGCGTCCGTGGACTATTCCTGCATCCTGGCCGGCGTGACCGCATCCTTCACCAACGTTGCCGACGTGGCCGGGACCGACAGTGGCGGTGGTCCGGTAGCCGATAGCGACACCGCCGATGTCACGGTGATCCAGATCGGTTCGGTCACCGGGCTCGTGTTCCTCGACGCCGACGCTGACGCGGGGCTACAACAACGCCGATGTCGTCCTCGCCGGCGTCCCGGTGGACCTGATCGATTCGGCCGGGTCGGTCGTCACGTCGACGGTAACCGCCGCCGACGGCCGCTACCGATTCGACGACGTACCGGTTGGCGACTACACCATCGATGTCTTCGGCGACGATCCCTCCATCCCGGCCGACAGCCTGCTGACCACCGCCAACGACCCTCAGCCGGTGTCGGTCAACGCCGCCTCCGAGACTGCGGCGACCGACACCGGCTATGCCCCACCGGCGGTTCTGTCCGGTAGGGCCTTCCTCGACGCCGACGCCAATGGCGTCGATGGGTCCGAGCCCGGGATCGGGACCCTGACGGTGAACGTTGGGGCCGACACCTCCGGCGACGGCACAGCCGACACGAGCGTTGCGACCACGACCACCGCTGCCGACGGCACGTGGCTGGTCGGCGGGCTTCCGAGCGGCACATATGTCGTCGAGTACTCGATGCCGCCCGGTCAGGTTCCGACCGTGCGCGACGTCGGTGGCGACGACACCATCGACTCCGACATCGACCCGGCAACCGGCACGACGACGCCGGTGGTCCTCACGACCGGTGGATTGATCGGCGACCTCGACGCCGGCTATTTCGATCCCGGCACCATCGGTGATCTCGTGTATTCGGATGCAAACGGAAACGGTGTTCTGGATGGCACCGATATCGGCCTGCCCGGCATCGACGTCATCGCGGTCTGGGCCGGCCCCGACGGCTCCCTCGGGACCGCCGATGATCAGGCGTACACCACAACGACCGTGGCGGCCGGGGCCTATCTTCTGACCGGACTGCCAGGTGGCCTCTACTCGGTCGAGGTGATCCAACCGACCGGCTCGGTCGTCACCACCGGCAACGATCCATTCCAGCTCACCCTCCCGAGCGGGGGCGGCGACCTCGATGCCGACTTCGGCCTCGACGGCAACGGTGTGCTGGCAGGGTCGGTCTACGACGACGCCAACAACAACGGCGTGCGAAATCTCGGCGAAGTCGGGATCGAGGCGGTCGAGCTCCGTCTCACGGGTACGGACCTGGATGGGCTGACGGTCGACCTGACGGCCCTGACCGGCACCGACGGTGGCTACTCTTTCCCCAGCCTCGTCGGTGGAACCTACACCCTCACCCAGATCCAGCCGGCAGGTTTCCTCGACGGAGCCGAGACGGTCGGCACGGTCGGCGGCGACTCCACCGTGAACGATGTGATCAGCGGTGTGGTGCTGCCGCGTGACTTCGGTGGGTTCGGCTACGACTTCGGCGAAATACGCCCGTCGAGCCTCGGCGGCTCGGTGGTGACGGCGGCAGGCGATCCGATACCGGCGGTGACGGTCACCCTGGAAGGCGTCGATGATCTCGGTGCCGCGGTCAACGTCGTCGGGGTCACCGCAGCCGACGGATCCTTCGTCTTCGGTGGCCTGCGTCCTGGGAACTATTCGCTGAGCGAGACCCAGCCGACCAATTACGGCGAAGGCGGCCAAGCAGCTGGAACCGCTGGCGGTGACCCGACGACCAACCTGATCAGCAACATCGTCTTGGCGCCGGGCGTTGATGCATCCGACTACGTCTTCACCGAAACGACCGGCACGTTCGAGGGACGCGTCTACTTCGACCTCGACGGGAGCGGCGTGCTCGACGGTGCCGACGTTGGGATTCTCGGGACCCTCCTCACGTTGACCGGCACAGACGCCGACGGCACAGCTGTCAGCCTCACGACACTGTCCGATTCGACAGGTGCCTACCTGTTCGAGGGCCTTCTCCCCGGCACCTATACGATCACCGAGAACCAGCCGACCGCCTATGCCGATGGAGCCGACACCGCGGGCAGCCTTGGTGGTGTCGTCTCGATCAACGATGAAATATCGGGAATCGTGCTACCGGCGGGGGCGACGGGATCGGGCTACAACTTCGGTGAGGTCGGCACTGAGGCGACCGGTCGCGTGTTCCTCGACTACGACGCCAACGGCGTCGAGGACGGACCGGACGCGCCCCTCAGCGGCGTTGTCGTCGAGTTGCTCGATGGCAGTGGAACTCAGGTGTCGGTGGCGTCGACCGCCGCAGACGGCGCCTATCGTTTCACCGACCTCTTGGCCGGCGACTACACCGTGCGCGAAGTCCAACCCGTGCAGTGGAGCAACTCCACCCCCAACGAGATCGCATTCACCCTCACCAACAGTGGGATGTCGGGGCTCGACTTCGGCGAGAAGCCCGGCTCGGTCACCGGCGTGGCCTTCGCTGACGACGAAGGCGATGGAATCAGTTCGGGTGATCCGGCCGTGGACGGTATCGAGGTCACCCTGATCGACGGAGCGGGCAACCTGGTGTCACAAATGACGACGGCGGCCGACGGTTCCTACGCCTTCGTCGGATTGCCGGCCGGCGACTATGCCGTGGTGGTCGCCCCGCCCGCCGGCTCCACGTTGAGCCCGCCCAACGTTGGCGACGACGACTCCGTCGACTCCGACTTCGACCCGCCCAGCGGTACGGTCCTGGTGTCACTCGCAGCGGGCCAGGACGTGGTTAGGGTCGACGCCGGCATCACGCCGATCGTGCTGGACCTGGGCATCAGCGTGACGGTGCCGAGTGACACCTACAAGATCGACGAGCGGGTGCCGTTCACCGTCGTCTCAGTGAACAACAGCAACACGATCGTCGCCGGCGGTATCGCCGCCCGGATCCCGCTCCCACCAGGTTCCGATCTGGTCGACGTCGCCGGTGACGGTTGGTCGATCACGGTGGGTCCGGATGTCCTCGACGCGGTGTACGCCGGGGACCTCCTACCGGGACAGACAGCTGCGCCGATCACGGTGACGCTGCGTCGCTCGACGCCCGGATCGATCGATCTGCCCGGAACCGTCGCCTTCGTCGACCCGTCGATGGTCGATGCCGTCAGCGAGAACAACAGCGACCAGGCGATCGCCAAGATCGAGAAACCGAGGACCATCCCGGTTCCGGTGCCCACGTTGCCGATGACCGGTGTGACCACCCTGCTCCTCCTCGCCGTTGGCGGGTTCTTCCTCTTCAGCGGAAAGGGCATCAGGGTCATCGCCGGCCGTACCAAGCGCGACGATGACGACGACCGGAACCGACCGACAGCCGGCCCGGACGACAGCCGGCCTCAGGCCTGATTGACGCCGAAACCGGCCGAGTTCCTCATGCGCGGGCCGTTTCGTGCCGATCTAGTGAACAACGGGCTGACGGAGGCCCGAGTACGAGAGAGGAACCTCCTGTGGGTGTCGATGTGACCAGACCGCCACTCGTGAGGGTGCTCGTCCTGGCGATCGTTCTCGTCTTCTGGATCGTCGGCCCGGCCGGAGCACAGGCCGACAGCGATGGCGATGGAATCGGCGACGCCGAGGAAATCGAATTGGGGACCGACCCCGAACTGGGAGACACCGACGGCGACGGACTGCGCGACGGCGTCGAGGTGGCTTTGGGGATGGATCCCTCGAGTTCGGACTCCGACGGCGATGGAGTCTCCGACACCACCGAGTACCTGGCCGGGTCCGACCCTCGAGATCCGGCTGCAACCCCGTCAGGATTGACGGGGACCTCAGTACCGGCTGGGCCGCCTGCTGCACTTCCCTTCGACGACTCCGGCGAGGCGACGTCGGCCGCATGGTGGGTCGTAGCTGTGGGAGGTGCGGGTCTGGCGGTGTTCTCAGCCCAGACGGTCCGTCGACGCCGAGCGCCGGCCGAAGGATGAGTCGAGATCTACTCCTCGACCGGTGAGTCCTCACCGGTTCCGGACTGGGTGTCGTCTGCACTTGTCGAGTTGTCCCCGTCGCCTTCGGCAGAACCGATCGATGTGCCCGTTGCCAGGTTGTTCCACAGCGCCAACGTCACCGCTTCGGTGAGCTGACCGGCCGACCGGCTCAGGACGCGGTTGTCGCCGTCCATGTACACCACATACGGGAAGCTCACGCCACCCATCGCGTTGAACGCCTGGTTGCTCCCGCTGTCCCGGATCGTTGCCGGCGTGAAGTTTCGCGATTGAACCAGAGTTCGGGTGGGTAGTTGGCGTTGGGCCGATCGATGACCGAGGTGGACACCGCATAGATCTGCATGCCGTCGGGTTGTTGACCCGAGTCGACCAGACCCTGGATGACCGGCACTTCGGCCTGGCAGAACTGGCAATGGTGGGCCAGGAAGTAGACGGCTTTGGGAGTCCCGTCCGGTCCGATCGTGACCTCCTGGTCATCGAAGGTGGTGCCGGTGATCGTCGGAGCCACCTGGCCGACCGCGGCGTCGGTGGTGGCATCCGTGATGGCGATTTGGGTCTCGCGCGTGGAACTCGGGCAGCGGGGATCCTTCGATCGTGACATCACCGACCTGGGGACCGTTGGGCAGGTCGCTGTCCCGCTGGCTGGCGAGGACCGCAACCGCCGCCATGCCGAGTACGACGAGAGCCACGACCGCGATCGTGAAGCCGCGACCGGAGTTGCCATCGGCGGAGATCTTCGGTGCCGACTCCTTCTTGGCCGAGGAGGGCGGCTTGAAGCCCTGTCGGTTCTTGGGTTGAGCGGGGGTTGTCATTCGTCAGCCTTTCGTGAATGGAGGAGAATCAGGGTCAACACGCCGACGAACCCGATCGCTGCCATGGTGGGGATCGTGATGAACCCGAACTCGTTCACCCACCTCACCGAACATGGGTTGTCCACATCGCAGAAGGTGCCACCGTGGCCCGACGCCTGGTCGTAGCGATGGTACAGCGAGACGGGCAGGCCGATCGCCGACAGCCCGAACGCCACCCATTTCAGCGTGTGGCGTTTGGTCACGACCGCGATGATCAGGAGGATCGCGGCCGGGTACATGAAGTACCGCTGCACCCAGCACAGCCGGCAGGGCGTGAAGTTGGCGATCTCGGACATATACAAGGATCCGAGCATCGAGGTGGTGGCGATCGCAGCCGCCATCTCCAACGAGATCGGCTTGATTGTCTTGATCACCCCGAGCGGGCGCGAGGTGATGGCGTCGACACAAATACCGACGATTCCGGCCACGACCAGGAGGCTGAGGAGCGCGAAGAAGAGCGACATCGCTTCAGTGCTCATGTGGGGACCATTGTGCTACAGCGGTGGTGCAAAGGTCGGACGCGGCACCAGGTTTCGAAGCGGCCGGAGCCCGGTGAGGTCGCCGCTCGCGGACCCGTCATCTTGTCCATTGGCGAAAGGGGTGCTCGGGACTGGTTCCACTACCCTGTGGATCCGTGGTTGACACACCTTTGCAGGCCAAGCTGAAGGATCTCGAGGAGCGGAAGGCCGAGGCGCTCAAGGGAGGCCCCGACCGAGCGATCGAGCGGCAACACGCCAAAGGCAAGATGCTGGCTCGGGAACGAATCGAGTACCTGCTCGACGAAGGTTCGTTTCACGAACTCGATCTGCTGGCCCGCTCGAGCAACAAACACGCCACCTCGCGCCCCTACACCGATGGTGTCATCACGGGATGGGGACTGATCGACGGTCGCAAGGTGTTCGTGTCGAGCCAGGACTTCACGATCATGGGCGGCTCCCTGGGCGAAACGTTCGCTGCGAAGATGCACAAGCTCATGGACCTGGCCACCTCGGTGGGTGCTCCGGTCATCGGCCTCAACGATGGTGCCGGCGCTCGAATACCCGAGGGGGTCGTCAGCCTCGACGGCTACGGCGGGATCTTCTACAGAAATGTCCAGGCCTCCGGGGTCGTGCCCCAGATCAGCGTCATCATGGGCCCCTGCGCCGGCGGTGCGGTGTACAGCCCGGCGATGACCGATTTCATCTTCATGGTCCGGGGCACGAGCCACATGTTCATCACCGGCCCCGAAGTGGTGAAAACGGTCACGGGTGAGGAGGTGACCCTGGAGGAACTCGGCGGTGCGGGTAGCCACTCCAGCAAGTCAGGGGTGGCCACGTTCACCGCCGCCGACGAAAAGGCCGTGCTCGACGACGTTCGCTACGTTCTCGGTTTTCTGCCGAGCAACAACATGGAGGATGCGCCCCACGAACAACCCGGCGATGATCCTGACCGGAGCTGCGACGAACTCGACACCCTCCTTCCGCCGTCGTCGAACCAGCCCTACGACATGAGGCAGGCGATCGTGTCGATCCTGGATGACGGCGACTTCTGCGAGTACCACGCGGCCTGGGCCCCGAGCATCGTCTGCGGGTTCGGGCGGCTCGACGGCCATCCGGTAGGAGTGGTCGCCAACCAGCCGATGGTCCTGGCCGGTGTTCTGGACATCGAGTCGTCGTCCAAAGCGGCTCGTTTCGTCCGCACGTGCGACGCGTTCAACATTCCGCTGGTCACGTTGGTCGACGTGCCCGGTTTCCTCCCCGGTGTCGATCAGGAGTACGGGGGCATCATCCGCCACGGCGCCAAGCTGCTGTACGCCTATTGCGAGGCCACCGTGCCGCGGATTCAGGTGATCACCCGCAAGGCGTATGGCGGTGCGTATGTGGTCATGGACTCCAAGGGGATCGGCTCGGATCTGTCGTTTGCCTGGCCTTCCGCCGAACTGGCGGTGATGGGTCCCGAGGGGGCCACCGACATCGTCTACCGCCGTGAGATCCAGTCGGCGGCGGACCCGGTGGCCAAACGTACCGAGTTGATCGAGAAGTACAAGACCGAATACGCCAACCCGTGGATCGCTGCCGAGCGGGGCTATGTCGACGATGTGATCGCTCCCCGCGACACTCGACGCAAGCTCATCGCCGGGTTCGAGATGCTTCGGACCAAGAAGGAAGAGCTCCCGGCCCGCAAACACGGCAACGTCCCGCTGTAGGAGACCGGTGCGAACTCTGATCACACCTCAGCCAAGCGACGAAGAGGCCGCTGCCATCGCGGCTGCGCTGCTGATCACGCCGTCGAACCCGTCGCCCGCCGAGCCGTCGTCGCCGGCTTCGGAGTGGCGCTTCAGCGGTCGATGGTGGCATCGGGCGTCTCGGTTCCGCCGTCGTTGACCCGTTGGTCGAAGTGCGATCGTCGCTGATTCAGTCGTTGGCGGCGACGGCGACCTCGATGCGGTCCTGGCGCCACTCCCGAGCCGATTCGAGTGCTGTCTCTGCAGCGTCCATGATCTCGTTCACACCGAAGGCGTGGGCGGGGTAGCAGGCCACGCCCGCCCAGAGGGTGAAGCCGCTGCGGGTGGTCAGGATTTGACGTCGGATCCGTTCGACGGTCCAGATGGCGCCGTTCTCGGGCGTGTCTTCGAGGAGCAGGGCGAAGTAGCCGTTGCGGAGTCGGCATGCGGTGTCCGCTTCCCGCAGCGTCACACGCACCGCCTCGGCCACCAGTTCGGGTTCGGCCTCGAAGGGATCGGTTTCGGGTAAACCCTCGACAACTTCGAGTAGCACGACGGCGACGGGACGCAGATGTCGGCGGGCCGCCGCGATACGGCTCTCGATCGCAACGTTGAAGAAGTTCTCGCTGAACAGGCCCGTCGACGAGTCGGTCAGCGCATCAGGGGTTCCGGCTCCCGACACCTCACCAAAGGCGACCGCATCGAGCTCGGACTGGAGCCGTTCCTGGGTTTCCTGACTCTCGGAGCGCACGGCCCGTAGTTCGTCTTCGACCAGGCGCTGAATGGCGGCCTGCTCATCGAGTTGTTGAGCGAGCCGGACGCCGGCCACGCCGGCGGCCAACCCGAGCAGTCCGGCCACGCCAGCAAAGATCGTCTCCCCGAAGGAGACCGCGATCAACCCTGTCACGAGCGACAGGACACCGGTCATGAGACCGGGCAGGGCAGAGCGACCGTTCATCGGTCTAACCATCGGCGGATCTGCACAGAACTGTAGGTTAGTGGAGGTCAGCTCCTGTGGGCTCGAATCAGCTCGTACAGCTCGGTGATGATATGGCCGATGTCGTAGTCCTTGGGCGTGAAGATTGCGGCGACGCCGGCCGAACGGAGCGGTTCGTGGTCCTCGGGCGGGATGATGCCTCCGACGACGATGGGTGCATCGACACCCTCGGACCGGATCGCCTGAACGGTCTCGGGGACGAGGTGCCGATGACTGCCCGAAAGGATGCTGAGCCCGATCGCATCGACGTCTTCGTCGCGGGCGGCGACGGCGATCTGGGTCCGGCGTGAGCCGGATCCCCTGGTAGATCACCTCCATCCCTGCGTCGCGGGCGGCGATGGCGATCTGCTCGGCACCGTTGCTGTGACCGTCGAGGCCCGGTTTGGCCACCAGCAAGCGTGGAGGTCCGAGCGGGTCGGCGCCGATCCGTTCGGCCAGCTCCCTGAGCTTGGCACTGGTCGGTGTGCCGCCGGCTGCTGCCAACCCCGGTGGGAGCCCGGTATTCACCGAACACCTCTCGCAGGCATCCAGCCCACTCTCCGGTGGTCCCGCCCGCTCGGGCCAGAGCGATCGTGGCCGGCATGATGTTGTCGGTCCCCGTGGCTGCCGCCGCGAGCGCGGACAGCGCTTCTTCGACGGCGCCGGAGTCCCGGCCGCGGCGCCATGCCTCGAGATCGGCGATCATCTCCGCCTCGACGGCGTGATCGACGACCAGGATGTTGTCCGACGTCCCGAGCGGCGACTCGGCCGATTCGGTGAAGCCGTTGACCCCGACGACCTTTTGGTCACCGGACTCGATACGGCGGATACGGGCGGCATGGACTCTGTACCAGCCTTCGTTTCAGTTCGGCGATGGCGCTGAACGCTCCGCCGAGTTCCTGGACGTCGGTCGAATTCGGCCATGGCGGCCTCCACCAGATCAGCCGTCTTGCGCTCCATGACAACCGAGCCGGTGAAGATGTCGTCGTATTCGAGCAGGTCGGTCTCGTAGGCGAGCACCTGCTGCATCCGTAGCGACCACTGCTGATCCCACGGCCGTGGCAGACCGAGTGCCTCGTTCCAGGCGGGCAGCTGCAGCGACCGAGCCCGGGCATCTGCGGACAGGGTCACCCCGAGCATCTCGAGCACGATGCGCTGCACGTTGTTCTCGGGCTGGGCCTCGGTCAAGCCCGAGACTGTTGACCTGGACGCCGTAGCGGAACCGTTTGGCCTTTTCATCGGTGATTCCGTACCGGTCGGTGAGCAGTTGAGCCCAGAGTTGGGTGAAGGCCCGCATCTTGGCGACTTCCTCCACGAACCGGATTCCGCTGTTCACGAAGAAGCTGACGCTGGCGACGATCCTTGTGAAGCGGTCGTCGTCCACCTGATCGGATGCCTTGATCGCATCGAGGACGTCGATGGCGGTGGCGAGGGAATAGGCGATCTCCTGGACCGGGGTGGCCCCGGCCTCTTGCAGGTGGTAGCTGCAGACGTTCATCGGGTTCCAGGCGGGAACGTGCTCGGAGCAGAACGCGAAGAGATCGACGGTCAGACGGCGACTGTCCTCGGGCCCGAAGATGAAGGTCCCCCGGCTCAGGTATTCCTTGACGATGTCGTTCTGGGTGGTTCCCCGGAGTCTGGTCCAGTCGGCCCCCTGTTTCTCGGCGGTCGACCAGGTACAGCGCCAGAAGCCAGGCCGCGGGGGCGTTGATCGTCATCGACGTGTTCATCTCGTCGAGCGGAATCCCCTCGAGGAGTGCAGCCATGTTGCCCCGATGGGCGATCGGGACACCGACCTTGCCGACCTCGCCCTGGGCCAGGATGTGGTCGGGGTCGTAGCCGGTTTGGGTGGGCAGATCGAACGCGATCGACAGACCGGTCTGGCCCTTGGCCAGGTTGGTCCGGTACAGCTCGTTCGATGCTCGGGCGGTCGAGTGTCCCGAGTAGGTACGCATCAACCATGGTCGATCGGCCATCTATCCTCCTCTGGGGGTGGGTGCAAAGGTGCACCGAACTCGTGGGGACTTGCATGCTCCACGGCGTTGTGGAGCAGTGTTGCGTAATCGTCACGGGTGACGTCAAAGGCGCCGAGACTGACGAGGTGGTCGGTCGTCCACTGTGTGTCGATGACCGAACCGGGAACCGGGGCCAGGATGGCGGCCAGTGCGACGAGTGCCACCTTCGATGCGTCGGTTCGGCGGTAGAACATGGACTCGCCGGCGAAGAAACCTCCGATCGACACCCCATACAGCCCGCCGGCCAGACCCTCATCGTCCCAGGCTTCGATGCAGTGCGCATGGCCGGCGTGATGAAGATCGATGAAGGCGTCGATGATGGCTCGGTTGATCCATCCCATCGGCCGGGCCGGGTCGCCACAGGCCTGGATCACCTCGCTGAAGGCGGTGTCGATCCTGATCTCGTACCGACGGACCGATCGTGCCAGCGATCGGTTGATCCGGAGATGGCCCGGCGAGCAGGATGCCCCGCGGGTCGGGAGAGAACCATGCGATCCGACGACGGACCGGCATCGGAAAATACCCGGCCCGATAGGCGGCGACGAGGGACGAGACGCTCAGATCGGCCGGGACCCGAATCATCTCGACCGAGGTCGGGAGTTCTTCGAGCGGCGGGAACCGCCATTGGTCGTGGGGGGTTCGCTGCCTGATCGATTACTCCTCGTAGTCGAAGAATCCCCGTCCGGTCTTGCGGCCGAGATGCCCGGCCTCGACCAGCTCGGACATGAGAGGTGCCGGTTCGTAGCTCGGCTCCTTGAACGCCTCGGCGAGCGTGTTGAGGATGGCGACGGATGTGTCCAGGCCGACCAGGTCGAGAAGTGCCAAGGGACCCATCGGCATGTTGCAGCCGCCCTTCATCGCGATGTCGATGTCCTCGCGGCTGGCGGTACCCGCAGCCGCCATTCGAGCGGCGTTGTTGAGATAGGGAAACAGGAGTGCGTTGACGACGAAGCCTGCCCGGTCCTTGACCCGAACGGCCTGTTTGCCGCATTCGGTGACGAACTCGACGGCGGCATCGGCGGTGCTCTGGTCGGCGATGTCCGGCACGACGACTTCGACCAGTTCCATTGCAGTCGCCGGATTGAAGAAGTGAATCCCGCAGACCCGGCCCGGTCCGGAGGTGCCGATCGCCAGTTCTGTGATCGGCAGGGTGGAGGTGTTGGTGGCCAGGATGGCCTCCGGTGAACAGACGCGATCGAGTTCGGAGAAGATCTCGCGTTTGATCTCCATGTCCTCGGCCACGGATTCGATCGCGATGTCGACGTCGCCGAGTTCGTCGTAGGAGGTGGTCGATCCGATCCGCCCTTCGATGTCGGCGGCTTCGTCGGAGGTGATCTGCTCTTTGCGGACACGGCGGTCGAGCGATTTGCGCACGCGGGCCATCGCTCCCTCGGCGCTGGAGACGCTCCGAGCCTTGATCACGACGTCGTATCCCGCCGTGGCGGCCACTTCGGCGATGCCGGCCCCCATGATTCCCGACCCGATGACTGCGATCTTTCCCCGTTCGGTGCTCATGTGACCGAACGGTAACATGAGTCGGAGCGTGGGTGAAATCGCCTCATGATCCGGTGGTCGCCCGGGTCGTCCACGTCGCCGCTATCGCTGGCTGATCGCGATCGATTCGATGCTGATCTCTTCGGTCGGGGTTCCCGGGTCGGGTGAACCGGCGGCTTCGATCGCCATCACGACATCCAATCCGGCGGTGACCCGCCCGAAGCGGGAGTAGAGAGGTGGTAGTGACTCGCCTTGAGCGCCGGTGACGACGAAGAATTGTGCACCATTGGTGTTCTCGCCGCTGTTGGCCATGGCGACGTCGCCTTGGGCATACGACAGGCCGGTGGCTTCATCGGCCTCTGGGAGTTCGTCGTCGAACTGGTAGCCGGGTCCGCCCGACCCTGGGGTCGGACCGACGGCGTCGCCGCCCTGCACGACGAAGCCGGGGATGATCCGATGGAAAGCGACCCCGTCGTAGTAGTGGTATCGGGCGAGCACGACGAAGTTGTTGACGGTCATCGGCGCGGACGGCGCGTCGAGCTCGACGGTGAATGTGCCCTTTGTCGTTTCGATGTCGGCGACATAGGTTGCTGCGGAGTCGATGCACATCGGCGGTGCCGATTCGAATGATGTGATCCGTTCCGAGGACCCGTCTTCGGCCGGACACGGCGTGTCGCCCGTGATCGTGCCTCCCGGTTCAGGGACGGTGACGGCGATCGGTGTGGGTGCTGCGGGGTCGATCGTCGTGGCGGTTGTCGTAGTCGTCGTGGTTTCGGAAGCGTCGATCACTTCGTCGGTGTCGTCGTTGCCGAAGAACCGGAACAGCATGAGTGCTGCGAAGACGAAGAGTCCGATGATCGCGAACAGTGTGATTCGGCTACGGCGATCGGCCGACCGCTGGCTGGCCATGTCTCGTTCTCGTTTGGCCGCTCTGTTGGCCTTTTGCCGTTCTCGTTTCTCGGTTCCCACCGGCGAAAGGCTACTTGATCACGCCCGCCGTGAGGCTGGACCGCCGGAGGTGGGCAGCTCGTGGTGCGTGAGGCTCTGTTCGAGCGTCAGCGAGGCTGGACCGCCGGGGTGGGCAGCTCGTGGTGCGTGAGGCTCTGTTCGAGCGTCAGCGAGCCGAACGACGCCAGGAGCGGAGGCAGTGTTACTTCGTGAGGCTGGACCGCCGGAGGTGGGCAGCTCGTGGTGCGTGAGGCTCTGTTCGAGCGTCAGCGAGGCCGAAGCGACCCGTAGTGAGGAACGAACGGAGGCGAGCGGAGGCAGTGTTACTTCGTGAGGCTGGACCGCCGGAGGTGGGCAGCTCGTGGTGCGTGAGGCTCTGTTCGAGCGTCAGCGAGGCCGAAGCGACCCGTAGTGAGGAACGAACGGAGGCGAGCGCAGGCAGTATTACAGCAACGCCGCGATCTGGATCGTGTTCAGGGCAGCGCCTTTGCGGAGGTTGTCCCCGGAGCAGAACAGTGCGAGACCGTTCGTTGAGGTCTCGTCGGCCCGGATCCGTCCCACGATGGTGGGGTCGACGCCGGCTGCTTTGAGCGGTGTGGGGATGTCATCGATGATCACCTGTGGCGCTCGGGCCAGGATCTCGTAGGCCTGTTGGACGGTGATCGGTCGTGTGAAGGCGGCGTTGATGGAGAGCGAGTGGCCGGTGAAGACCGGAATCCGGACGCATGTGCCACTCACCGCCAGGTCGGGAATGTGCAAGATCTTGCGGCTTTCGTCGCGGAGCTTCTGTTCTTCGTTGGTCTCGAACGAGCCGTCGTCGACCAGAGCGCCGGCCAATGGGATTGCGTTGTAGGCGATCGGTTCGACGAACGCTTCGTGGGGACCGAGGTCGATGCTGCTTCCGTCTTTGGTGAGTGATCGGGCGTCGCCCCCTTTGGCGACCTGGCTGGCAAGCTCCTCGGATCCGATGAGTCCGGCGCCGGAGACCGCCTGATAGGTGCTGATCACCATGGCTTCGAGGCCGGCAGCATCGTGGAGGGGTTTCATGACGGGCATCGCTGCCATGGTGGTGCAGTTCGGATTGGCGATGATTCCCTTTGGAGGTTTCTCGATGTCGGCGTCGTTGACGCCAGCGACGACGAGAGGGACCTCGGGATCCATGCGCCATGCCGACGAATTGTCGATGACGACGACCCCCTGGCTTGCCACCACGGGTGCGAGAGCGAGCGAGGTTTCGCCGCCGGCGGAGAACAGAGCGGCGTCGAGTCCGTTGTAGTCGGCCGTCGATGCCTCCTCGACGACGAGGTCGTTGCCGTTCCATTCGATCGTCGAGCCGGCCGACCGTGCGCTGGCGAACACCCGCAGATCGTCGATTCTGAACGGGCTGGACTCGAGGATGTCCAGCATGACTCGACCGACCTGTCCTGTTGCTCCAACGATTCCGAGTTTCATGCCCGACAGGATAGGAGGGGATGGGTGGCGGAGCGCCTTGGTTCGGAGCTGAATTGTGTACGTCATCGCTCGCCGGCTTCGATCGCACGGGAATCCGACCCGACCGGCAATATCATTCGACGGGTGCGTGTGGTTCAGAAGTTCGGCGGGACATCCGTTGCGGACCCGGACCGCATTCGAACGGTTGCCGATCACGTCGCCCGTTGTCAGCGCCGTGGAATGGAAGTGATCCTGGTCATCTCGGCGATGGGCAAGGAGACCGATCAGTTGTTGAGGATGGCGGCCGAGGTCTCCAGGGTTCGGCCGGGCCGGGAGATGGACATGCTCATCACCGCCGGCGAACGGAAGGCTTGTGCGCTCATGTGCATGGCCCTTGCCGACATCGGTGTGCGGGCGTCATCGTTCACCGGTAGTCAGGCGGGCTTCACCACCGACACCAACCACGAGAACGCGAAAATCCTGGAGATCCGACCGACGCGGGTCGAACAGGCGCTCGAGGCCGGCATCGTGCCCGTCGTGGCGGGCAGCCAGGGGGTCTCGACCAGTAGGGATGTCACCTTCTTGGGCCGGGGCGGTTCGGACACGACGGCGGTGGCGCTGGCCGAGGTGCTCAACGCCGAGATGTGTGAGCTCTACACGGACGTGTCGGGCGTGTTCTCCGCTGACCCCCGGGTTGTTCCAACGGCGCGGAAGTTGCCCGAGATCACCTTCGACGAGTTGTTGGAGATGACCGCCACCGGTTGCCCCAAGCCGGCCATGCGCTCGGTCGAGGTGGCGCACAACTACGGAGTGCCGTTGCACGTACGCTCGGCTTTCACCTGGGAACCGGGAACGCTGGTGGTGCGGAACTACGACGAAGTGCCGACCGCCGAGGAGGTCACAATGGAACGACCCATCATTCGTGCGGTGACGCACGATCTCTCCGAGTCCAAGGTCACGGTCGTCAACGTGCCCGATCGCCCGGGTGTGTCGGCGCTGCTGTTCCGGCGACTTGCCGACGCTGAGGTCGATGTGGACATGATCGTCCAGAACGTGTCGGAGGAGGGCAGAACGGACATCTCGTTCACCGTGCCGAGTGAGGAGGTCGGCCGTACGGTCGCCTGCCTGGAGGACGGGGTGCTCGAATCGATCGGCGCAGAACGTCTGAGCACCAATGAGTCGATCGGTCGAGTTTCTGTCGTCGGGGCCGGAATGAAGTCCAACCCGGGTGTCGCAGCAACGATGTTCGAGACGATGGCGGAGAACGGAATCAACATCGAGATGATCTCGACGAGCGCGATACGCATCAGCTGTGTCATCGATGCGGCCCAGGCGGAAGAGGCTGTACAGCTGCTTCATACCGCATACGGCCTGGACGGGTAGTGGTCGGAGAGTATCCGATGCTTCGCGCGGGCCGCATCGGGGTACCCCGCAACGAACTGATCGGACCGTTCCTGAAGGTTCTGCAGAATCTGACCTCTCCGTCGTGTTTGGTGTCGGGCGTGGCCCACGAGGCGGACGATCCGGTGAACGAGGCTGGCTTCGACCAGTTCTCAGTCCGGTTGTCTTCGCTGACCGATGGGCGGGCCTGGCTGGAGTCCCAGACCGAACCGGTTTCGCTTGCGTGTTATCTGGCGCTGTGGCGAGCGGAGGCCTCACCTGCGTTTCTGCGGAGCTTGAGGTTGGCCGCACCGCCGGAATCCCGGTTGTTTTTCGTCGACCCGACCGCCGGTGTCGGTCTGGCCGGGAGGGCCCAGTCGATCGGCCGGGTCGTCCTCTTCAAACGACTTGGACTGTCGTTCCATCGGGACATGCCCAGGGAGCTCCGGTCGGCCGGATGGGAGCCGACGACCGTCCAGAGGTTCTCGGCCGGGTTTCCTGCCAGCATGATCACTTTCGCCGCCGGAGAAGCGCGGGCGTATTGAAGGTCGCCGATCGCTCGGTCGGCTCTGGGCACAACTGCTCTGAACGGGTAGGAGATTGAGCTGCTTGGATGCTCGTGTGGGAGCCGGTCCCGCGACGCAAATGCAACGTCGACCCCAACACCAGAATCAGTTGCCGCCTCGACGGTCAGTTTCTGCTGCGCGCGTGTGGCTCATGCTGCTGGCGATGCTTTCGGCCAGCGTGGTGGTGGCGCCACCTTCCGAAGCGTCCTCTTCGGTCGCCCGTGTCGCACCATCGGGACCGGATCCGGCCCTCGGTCTGGTGGCGTTTTTCGACGGCGAGGTACCGGATCGGGCGAGGACGGTCGTCACCGACGTCATGGCCGAGCTCGGCGCGCTCGATCGCGTTCGATCCGGCGGCGCCAGTACAGATTGGTATCGGCTGGAGGGACATGTCGGCCCTCGGCGTCGGCGGTCCGGTGATCGTCCGCAGAGGCGGCGAGGAGTACCCCGCCGGTCTTGCCGACACCCTCTTCGGTGGGCAGCACGCCAGTGGTCCGGCCGATGGCTTCGTGACCATGGACGCGGGGCAGCGATGGTACTTCGGTCTTGACGGGAACGTGCCAGCGGATCGATTCGACTTTCGTACGGCGTTCACTCACGAACTCGTCCACGCTCTCGGATTCACGATCGACACCACCACCGATGCGGCCGGTCGAATCGTGCTCACGGGCAGGTCGTCGCAGTTCGACCGCAACCTTTTCTCCAGCGGCCGACCTCTCGTCGATCTCGGGCCCGATGGTCAGGACTCTGCGTTCGACCGCGATGACGTGTGGTTCGACGTCGGCGGTGGGCGCCTCCTACCGCTGAAGTCCGACACCGGTCAGGGTGTGTCCCATTTCGGCTATGCCACATCCGCTACCGATGGCGAGCCGGGCGCTCTGATGTATGCCGGCCTCGTGAGCGGTGTCGCCCGCAGGCTCGACGCTCCCGTGATCGGCGCGCTCGCCCAGCTCGGCTACCCGGTCCTCACCGGCCCGGCCGACCCGACAGACGTCCGGGTCGACACCGGGCCACGCGGATCTACGGTCCGGTGGGCGGTGGACCTCGGCGGGCTTGCGACGCCACCCCACATCATGCGGGTGGTGATCAGCTGGCGCGGGACTGAGGTGGGTGCGATCGATCTGGTCGGCGCCGTCGAGGAGCACGTGATTCCGGGTGGGACCTCGTTCGACAGGGTGACGGTCACGAGTGTGTCACGATCTGGCGAAACCCGAACCCTCGAAGTCGACGTCGCAACGGGTTCGCGCATGGCTGACGCGACGACGCTGGCCGAACTGGTCGCCGCTGACGACTATGACGCCCGCTACGGCCCAGTCCTTCGCTTGTATTGGGCCTTCTTCAACCGCCAACCCGACGTCGGGGGAGCGAAGCATTGGATCTCGGTCTTCAGGTCCGGTCGCTCGCTGGACAGCATCGCCCAGGCGTTTGCCACCTCAGGAGAATATGTGTCCACGTACGGGCGACTGTCGAATCGCCGATTCCTCGAGGTCACTTACCTCAACGTGCTCGGTCGCCCCGCCGACCCTGCGGGCTACGAGTACTGGCTCGACAAGCTGGCAGGCGGCCAAATCGATCGGGGTGGCGTGGTCCGGTGGATCGGGTCGTCCCCGGAGTTCGTCAGCAGCCACCCCTACTGAGGCACGAGACCGCTAGTTGGCGCAGGCGTGGTTGTCGACGAGGAGGTGATGGCACTCGACGAGTCGGTGCGCCCGACTGCCCCGGTACCACGACCTCTGGGTACGTTGGAGTCATGACGGTTGTAGGCGAGGCCCTCGGGCTTCTTCAACGCCTCGGTGGCGAGGCGCTGCGGCAGCGGATCACCGGTGAGGAGGAGCTGGATCCTTCCGAGCTCGCCAACGCCGATGATCCCGGCTTGTTCGGGCCCGCCAGCGCCACGTGGCGGATTCACAGCGACGCCTCGATGCTCGTGGGCGGCGTACGGAGCCTGTTGTTCCAGTCGCTTCATCCGCTGGCGATGGCCGGCGTCGACGAGCACTCCGACTATCGGCGAGATCCCTGGGGTCGGCTGAATAGAACCGGCCGTTTCATCGGTGCAACCACGTTCGGCTCGACATCGACAGCCGAACAAACGATCGCCGCCGTGCGCCGCATCCACCGCAGGATCGAGGGGGTGGATCCGGCCGGTCGTGCCTATTCTGCGGCCGACCCCCATCTCCTCCGTTGGGTGCACGTCATCGAGGTGGACAGCTTCCTGGACAGCTTCGGCCGATATGGCTTTGGCCGGTTGACCGATGCTGAGAGGGACTCGTATGTGGCCGAGATGTCCCGAGTCGCCCGACGTCTCGGTGTCGACGACATCCCGATGTCCGCCGCCGAGTTGGGCGAGACCATCGAGTCGTACCGCACTGAACTCGAATCCACTCCAGCCGCTCGTCGTTCGGTGCGGTTCCTTGCAGCACCTCCGGATCTGCCGCTGCTCGGTCGTGCGCCCTACGCAGTGATCTTCGCGGCGGCGGTCGGCTCGCTCCCGGGTTATGCCCAGCGCATGTTGCGGCTGCCGGTCCCGCCGGTTCTCGAACCGTTGGCGGTGCGACCCACGGCCCTGGCGCTCACCCGATCCCTAGGCTGGTTCATGGCGGGAACCCATCGTGCCGAGACACTGGATGCCCGGCTGCTGGACAACTGAGGCCGGCGGCGGCGCCGTGTGTGGTCCTGCCCGCTCCGTCTCGGGGAGCCGATGTCAGGAATCGAGGAACTCGGTGAGTGCAACCCGTCCCACGCGTGCACCGGCGTCCTGCAGGGCCTGGTAGTCGCCGGCGGCCTGCGCTGCCTTGAGTTGGCCGAAGGTGAACGGTCGGCCGGGGATCACGACGTCGGTACGGTCCTCACCCACGATCTGGATCGCCACGACGCCCGAAGGCTTGCCCTTGTGCAACTGGCCGGTCGAATGGAGATACCGGGGTCCGAGACCGAACGTGGTCGCCACCCCGAGGCGAGCGCCGAGTTCGCGGATCTTCCGCTCTACTCGATGGGCAGCATTCGACGCCGGATCGACGAAGGCGCACACCGTGACGAGGTCGCCGACTCGAACCTCGGACAGCAACGATGGAACCGGCACCAGAGGGATGGTGGGCAGCCCGTCGGCGAGCATGCGGTCGGTCGCCGCTTTGGCGGCAGCGACGTTCGGTTGATCGAACGGGTTGACGCCGAGGACGGTTCCGGCGACGGCGGTGGCGAACTCCCAGAGCAGTACGTGCGCCCCGATGTCGGCACTCTCGCTCAGCGGTAGTCGAATGGTCGGTGCGCCGGAGGGAATCTGGTCGGTGCCGTGGGCATCACCGATGATGACGAACAGGCGATCGTTCCCGTAGGCGGCGGTGGCGGGGGGTTCGTCGACGATCGGAACGATGCCGGCACCGTGTTTGCCGGTCGATTCTGCGATCAACTGTTCGAGCCAGACGCCCAGGTGCTGTGCCCTGGGGTCGATGAGGATTGTCGTCTTGTCGCGTCCATTGCGGGAGGCGACCGCCATGGCCGCCCCGAGGAGCACGCCGGGGTTGGAATCCTCGGGCCTGTGGAGAGCGGGGACGACCTCCCTGGCCGATCGGAGAACCCGAGCGATGGGTGCGCCCGCCAGAGCGCCGGGTAACAAACCGAAGTACGAAAGGGCCGAAAAGCGGCCACCGATGTCGGGGCGGTTCTGGAAGACCCGGCGAAACCCGCGCTGGTCAGCCGCGTCGATCAACGCCGAACCGGGATCGGTGATGACGGTGAATTGGGCGCCGCGTTGGAGCCGGTCCCAGAACGTCTCGAGTTGACTGATCGTTTCGACGGTCGTCCCGGACTTCGAGGCAGCGACGAACAGCGTCTCGGTGATCTTGCGGTCCGAGAGAATCCGATCGATTGCGGCGGGATCGGTCGTGTCGAGGATCGTCAGCGGCAGGCCCTCTTCGCCGGCAAAGGTCGTCGCGAGCACTTCGGGAAACAAGGAGGACCCTCCCATCCCGCAGATGACCACCTGCTCGATGCCGTCGGCCCGCACCCCGCCGGCGAACATCTCCATCTCCGAGACCGCTCCGTCCATCTCGTCGAGGAGATGCAGCCAACCGAGGCGGTCGCTGATCTCGGTCGGATCCGGCGACCACAGAGTGTGGTCTCCGTCCCAGATTCGGCCCACGGAGTCGCTCTCCGTGAGGGCTGTCATCGTCGTTGTTACCGCTTCGTATAAAGCCCCGAAGGTAGATGACAGTTCCATGAAACCGAGCCTACGCTTTGCGGGTGTCGAATCGCCGATCCCGAGCTGCCGCTGCGGTTCTGGTGTTCTGCTCGGCCCTTCTGGGAGTCCCGGAGCTGTCGGCGGCGCAGGTCGAAAACCCCGATCAACCTCCGGCCGGACGTCGTTCTGTCCCCGCCGTGATCGAGTTGCGCGAGGGCGCCGAACCGGCTGCTGTCTCAGCTGACGAGGTGGGCTTGACGCCGAATCTACGGGACAAGATGGCGATCGCACGTCGGGTGGCTGTCGGCGGCTCGTACCGGACCGTGACCGGCCGCCGGGTCGCGGGCGCAGTCTCCACCACCTACGAGAACGCTGCCCCCGCCTCCGTGCAGGAGGTGGTCGATGCGGCGGCCGCGGCCTGGGACGGAGTGCTGAAGCTCGCTCCCGGCGCTCCGGTGGAGATCTCGGTGATGTGGACGGACCTGGGGGGCCGACTGCTGGGACAGGCAGGCACCGAGGGGGAGTACAGGGACGCTGACCAGTTCCCGACCGATCGGTGGTATCCGGCGGCACTCGCCAATCAGGTGGCCGATTTCGATGTCAATGGTCCGGCCAACCCCGAGATCCTGATCGAGCTCAACAGCGGCCTCGGCGACGATTGGTACATCTCCACCGAGGGTCGACCCGGCTTCGGTCAGGTGGACCTGTATTCGGTGGTGTTGCACGAGATCGGTCACGGACTGGGTTTCCTCGGTTCTGCATCCGTCGACCGACGTGGGGTCGTGTCCGTTGATTATGACCCGCCGTCCATCTACGACGACTTCGTCCGAAACGATGCCGGTGACCGGCTCACCGGCATGGGCGAGAGCGCTGCGGTCCGCGCTCTGACATCGGAGGGGCTGGAATTCGATGTCGGCTCGGGCCGGATGATGCCGCTGTCGGCGCCGGCGAGGTTCGTCAACGGATCGTCGTACAGCCACTTCGACGAAAGCCTCGGGTCGACCGAACCCGGTGCGCTCATGACCCCATCGTTGAGGAACGGCGAAGTCCAACGCCGTCTCGATGCCCCCATCATCGGTGTGCTGGATCAGATCGGTTGGGAGCTCGATGTTCCGCTGGTGACGCCCTCCCTTGGTCAGGTCGTCGTCGGGCCTGCAGTCGTCGACGCACAGTGGAGCGAAGACTGGTCGCTGCCCCACGCATTTCCGAGTCATTACGTCGCCAGCGCGACCGCTGCGTCGTCGCCTGACGCCGGGGCGCCGGGGCGAACCCTCGAGATCGATGGCGCCGGGCCATTTGCGGTGAGTCTGACCGGGCTGCAGAACGGAATCACCTATAGGCTTAGCGTGACGCCCGAGCGCTCCGATGCCGAGCCCGGCCGTTCAGCGGACACGACGGTGCTATTGCCGGCGAACCCCAACCCCGTGCAGGCGTTCGATATCGGATCCGGTGGCAGCGTCGAGCTGGCATGGTCGCCGCCGGTTGGTTCGGGTTCTCCCGTCGACGCCTACGAAGTCCAGTACCGCTCGGCGGCGTCCCGGGAGTGGTCCCCCGCGATCACGACCGGATCGTCGAACGTGCGCCTCGATCTCGAACCAGGCCGTTACTGGTTCCGCATCCGGGCGACCAACGACATCGGCCCGGGGGTCTGGTTCGAGACGCCGTTGACCGGTCTCGTGGCCTCGGGGGTTCGTGCTATGCCGCTCGACGCCCAACTCGGTCGTCTCTACACGGCCTATTTCGGGCGCGCGACCCGACGATGCCGGGATGGAGTACTGGACCGGCGTACGATCCCGCAGCGGATCGATCGGGGTGGTCGCCGACTCCTTTGCGGCGTCGTCGGAATTCCGAACCACCTACGGTCGGCTCGACGATACGGCGTTCATCGCCCTCGTGTACCGCAACGTCCTCGGCCGGGATCCGGACCCCGCTGGGGCCCGCTACTGGATCGACCAGCTCGGCAGGGGTCTCTCACGCGGCCGTGTCATGGTCGGGTTCTCGGACAGCCCCGAATTCATTCGCAGCACCGGCACGGTCGGACCCCAATCCGCGTTGGAAGGATCGATCGAGCGGGTCCATCTCGCTGTGCTCCGCCGCAGTCCGTCACCGACGGAGTTGGCGCGGTGGACGAGCCAGGTCACACCATCGACGATCGCCGGCGTCGGCGCCGAACTTCTTGCGTCCGCCGAGTTCTCCTCCCTCCACGAGGACCTCAACGACAGCCAGTTCATCGATCTGGTGCACCGCAACGTCCGCAGCGCACCGGTCGATCGCACCGACCATCGTCGCTGGTTGGCCGATCTCCGAGCGGGCACGTCGCGAACAGATCTCGTCCTCCAGCTTGCTCAAACCCCGCGGTTCATCGCCCTCACCGGCACAGGCTCCTGATCAGATGCTCGGCCCCTTCGGACCACTATCGAATCCCACGGATTCCGGAGTCGGTCCTGAGGGGACGATTCCTCTACACTCTCGGCCGTGACTGAGATCCCCGAGCATCTGCTCAAGCGGTCCGCTTCCCGTCGCGGCAAGAAGCCCGCCGATGGCGACGGTGGAGGTGAGGCGGCAAAGGAGCCGGGCACCGCGGTTGCTCCGGCCCAGGCGGCGGGACCTGCCGAGCCGCCGGCGATCCGGGAGGCGGCCGCGGTCGTCCCGCGGGACCCCGACCCCGAACCGCCGAAACCGGAACCGGCCTACGTGCAGGCGGCTAAGAAGCGCAAGAAGATGCCGATGTGGGCGATGGCGATTCCGGCCTTGACCCTTCTCTGGGCGTACAGCTTCGCCGGCACGATGCAACAGCCCGAGGTCGAGGATCCCCTGTTCATCGAATCGGCAGCGTTGTACAGCTCGCAGGGGTGTGCGGGTTGCCACGGGGTCGGCGGTGGTGGCGGCGTCGGCTACCAGTTCTCCAACGGTGAGATCTATGCCACCTTCCCCTCGCCGATCGATCAGATCGTCCACATCGCTCGGGGGTCTGCTGCGATCACCGGTGAACAGTACGGCGATCCGGATCGTGCCGGTGGTGCACGGGTCGCCGGCAATCGTGGCGTGATGCCGAACTATCCGGGTATCACACAGAACGAACTCGAGCTGATCGTGTTCCACGAGCGGGCGACCCTCGGTGGCGAAGACACCACAGATCCGGCCTACCAGGAGTGGATGGAACACATGCGCGAAGTGGCCGAGGGCGTCCTCCCCGACCGCCCGATCGACCTCGAGTTCCTCCTGGCGTGCGCCGATCCGCTGTACACGCCGGGCGCCACCGGTGCCCCCGAGGACCCGGAGAGCTGCCCGGGTCCGCACGCCGACTCAGAAGAGGTCGCCAGCGAGTGACCTACGATTTCTCCACCCGACCACCCAATCCGATAGCTTGTGCATAGATTCACAAAGTCTCTAGAATTGTCGACGAGACACGAATCGTCGAGGTAGCGCATGGTTGCACTCATAACATCCACCATCGTCACGATCTTCCTGGCGGGCCTGGTGTATCTCTACGCCGCCCGCCGTCCCACCGGCACTCCCGTCACCTGGGGCGAGGCGATGATCGGCTCGGTGTACATCTTCTTCCTCACCTTCATGATCTTCGGCGTCGTTCCCCATCAGTGGTTGACCGTCGCCGAGAACGAATGGAGTTTCCGGGCCGACCGGATCTTCGACGCCTGGGGCCTGATGGTCCCCCAGAGCCAGGGCGGATGGTTCCCGTTCGACATCACCTTGCGCGCCGTCTCGGACAGCGTCGCGGCGATCATCTATATCATCGGCCTTGGCATCATGGTCAAGATGTTCATCGACTGGCAGAACCGTGGTCAGGCCAAGAAGGGCAGCGACGTGGTGCCGACCTCCAGCTACGGCCGACCCCTGGTGAAGCGGGGCTGAAGGATCGATGGGTTTCCAGGACGCCAACCCGCCGCTTCCGGACTTTCGCGATGACTACGTGCTCGTCGAGGTCGATGCCGACTATCTGGCTCGCGCCGTCAAACCCAAACAGTTCATCCACATCGATCAGTCCGAGTGCATCGCCTGCGAGGGTTGTGTCGACATCTGCCCGTGGAAGTGCATCCACATGCAGCCCACCGGCGCTGTCGCCGAAGCATTTGGAACGGTCAAACCGGGTGATGACCCCAATGATGCATTCATCTTCACCATCGACGACGATGTTTGCACCCGATGTGCGCTGTGCGTCGACCGGTGCCCGACCGGTGTCATCATCCTCGGAAAGATCAGTGATCCTTCGCCCTACGGCGATTACAACCAGCGAACCAATTCCCACGGCTACGGCTACGGCATGCGCCTCGCCTGAACCAGAAATCCCTGACGAGAAGGTCCCAACGAACAATGGCGAAATCGATCCAAGACAAGCCCACACTCGCCGAGAGAGCGGGTGATCTCGCAAGCCAGACCACGAGCGCGGTCCAGGGGAGCCAGGCGTGGAACTCGATCTTCCGGCCCGGTTCGGTTTTCCGCAAGGGCTACACGGACAGCCCTCGAAACCGCAGCTACGTGATCATGAACAGCGTGCTCTACCACCTGCACCCGGTGAAGGTGAAACGACATGCGGTGAAGGTGAGCTACACGCTGTGCCTCGGCGGGCTCAGCTTCTTCCTGTTCATCATCCTCACGATCACTGGCATCTTCTTGATGTTCTTCTATCGCCCAACCGCGGCCGCGGCGTGGGAGGACATCTCCACCCTCCAGACCGGGGTCACGTTCGGTCTCCTGGTGCGGAACATGCATCGGTGGGGTGCTCACCTCATGGTGCTGTCGGTCTTCCTCCACATGGCCCGCGTCTTCTACCACGGCGCTTACAAACCTCCTCGTGAGTTCAACTGGGTGATCGGGGTGATGCTCTTGCAGTTCACCCTCCTGCTGTCCTTCACCGGCTACCTGCTTCCCTGGGACCAGCTGGCGCTGTGGGCTGTGACCGTCGGCACAAACATGATGGGCTACACGCCGGTGTTCGGCAACGAGGTCCGGTTCGTGCTCCTGGGCGGTTCTGTGATCGGCCGTGAAACGCTGTTGCGTTGGTACGTGCTGCACGTCCTCCTCCTTCCATTCGTCACCGTCATCTTCCTTGCGATCCACTTCTGGCGGGTGCGCAAGGACGGCGGCATCTCCGGACCGCTGTAGAGAAGGGACACCCTGATGACCGAGATTCCAGAGCATCTACGCAAGCGGGCAAGCGAGGCGAAGAAGAAGGCCGAGTCCTCGCCCTCCGGTGATGACGCGCCGGCGTCGTCGGGCGGTTCAGCAGGCGAGTCCAAGATTCCCGCTCACCTCCTCGAGCGTTCCAAGAGCGCTAAGTCCAAGGACAGCGGTGGCGGGACCACCACCGCTGTCGCACCGGCGGCAACCGCCGTCGCAGCCGCCGCTGTGACGGGTGGATTACCGGTGATGTCAGGACCTCAGGGCCACACCCAGCGTCTTTTGACCGTGGTGAAGAGCGGCTCGATTCAGGACATCAAGATGAAGCCGCAGGACAAGGTCCACACGTGGCCTCACCTGATCGTCGTGGAGTTCGGCGCCGCGTTGTTCTGCACGGCGTTCCTGACGATCTTCTCGATCTTCGTCAACGCTCCGCTTCTCGAGCTGGCCAACGTGAACCAGACGCCGAACCCCTCCAAAGCGCCGTGGTACTTCCTCGGCCTACAAGAACTCCTCACGATGTTTCACCCGATGGTGGCCGGTGTGACCATCCCCGGGATCGGGCTGATCGTCCTGATCCTCGCACCATTCATCGACAAGAACCCCTCGAACCGCCCCGAGGACCGGAAGTTTGCAGTGTCGATCTTCACGATCTTCATGATGTTCTGGGCGGTTCTGGTCTTGATCGGATCGTTCTTCCGGGGCCCCGGATTCAACTTCATTTTCCCGTGGGCTGACGGCCTGTTCTTCGAGCTCTAGGAAGGAGCTAGCTATGGATCCCATCATCATCGGAGCAATCGTCGTAGCCGTGCTGGCTGTGGCGTCGCTGGGCCTGGCCCTTCGCAATCGTGACACCACGACCGCCATCGGACAGCTCTCCGGCGAAACCGTCAAGCGGGATCGACCCGTCACGGTGCCGACGCCGGATGTCGACACGAGTGCGCCGGCTACCGGTTCGGAGCTGGAGGCCCTCGGATCGGCGAGGGGCAGGGCGGCGCTGGTGGCTGCCGACACCAAACCCCCCGTGCCGTATGTGCCGCCGGACCCCGAGACCGTCGGCGTCGCACGCCGCCAGTTCCTGAACCGTGGGATCTTTGCCATGTTCGGCCTTGGTATCACGGCGTTCGGGGCGGCATCCATCGGATTCCTTTGGCCTCAGGGAGTCAGCGGGTTCGGCTCCAAGGTCACGGTCGGGACGCCTTCCGGATATCAGGGCTGGCATCATCGCCGGTGGTGGATTCCTCTACGTTCCCGAGGGTCGGATGTGGGTCGCCGAGTACCCCGCGGCAGCGCTGGAGAAAGCGAGGACGCAGTACGGCTTCTTCGGCCAGGTCGAACAGGGCCTGGCAGCAGGCGTCACGGCGCTGTACCAGACCTGCCCGCACCTCGGGTGCCGCGTCCCGGAGTGCTTGACGTCGCAATGGTTCGAGTGTCCCTGCCACGGGTCCCAGTACAACCGGGTCGGAGAGAAGAAGGGTGGGCCGGCGCCCCGAGGTATGGATCGCTTCCCGATGGAGGTGAGTGCGAGCAACGAACTGATCGTCGACACCGGCACGGTCATCCAGGGTCCGCCGATCGGAACCAACACAACCGGTCAGGAAGCCGAGGGTCCGAACTGCATCAGCGGAGCTGAGGAGCACTCATGACCCTGTTGTTCGCAGCCGATTTCCGAGCCATAGGTCTGATCACGGCCACCGTGGTCTTCATCGCGTTCGTTGCACTGTTCCTACGGAACGTCTTCACCGCCAAGGACGAACTCGGCTCCGAAGTCGAGCTGGCGGCCAACCGTGCCCCCTACCTCTCCGACGAGGAACTCGAGACCACCAAACTCGATCGCTCGTTGACCTTCGCCCTCGGGATTCTCACCATCACCGCAGTGATCCTTCCTTTCTACTGGCTCGCCGAACCGGGACGGCAGGATGGGGCTCTCGAGGTCAAGGAGGAGACCTTCGTCCGTCGCGGCGCCAACCTCTACACCGGTGGTGCCCAATGCGTGAACTGCCACGGTGGCGCTGGCGTCGGCGGTGTCGCCGCCTACGTCTATCAGGACGCCGATGGTCAGTTCCTGGCCAATGCCTCCTGGGTGGCGCCAGCGCTGAACAACGTCCTGCACCGTTACAGCGCCGAAGAGGTGACCTACGTACTGAATTACGGCAGGCCCGGGTCACCGATGGCCGCGTGGGGTACACCCGGCGGCGGTCCGCTCACCACACAGCAGATCGAGTACCTCATCGCCTATCTCGACACGTTCCAGGTCCAGAGCCTCGATCCTCTCGATATCCAAGCGGCCGGTGACGAACTCGACTTCTTCGACGCCGAGTCCGTCGCCGCCCAGGAGGAAGCCGACACCGTCACGGCGAGCATTCGGGAAGAAGTTCAGCGGTCCATCGACGACGGTGAGTTCGATTCGGTCGGTGAAGCGGTGTTCAACCTCGGTCTCTTCAGCGGCTATCAGGCCGGTTCGCTCAGCTGCGGTCGTTGCCACACCGCCGGATGGTCGCTCGGTGTCGCCACCGTGCCCGGGATCCTCGACGAAGGGGTTGCCGCATGCGGCGGTGGCAGTCCCAGTGGCATCGGTTTCAGCCTCTGTGGTGGGATCAGGGAGCGTTTCCCCGATGACACGTGGAAACGTCCCGACGGTGAATGGCTCGATCCATCGCTGGGCGAGGGGGTCGATTTCGTCCTGGCTATGAACGGCACCGAGATTCCTCTCGACGACCGGGGGAACCCGGTCACCGCCAGGACCGATGCGAGCGGAGAACTCCTGGAGTACAGCATCGTCGAGGGTGGCGATCTCGCCGATTGCCTCTACTACAGCGATCTGTGGGAACCGGGCGGAATCCCGGCCGACGCGTATCCATTCGACCCGCGTGTACCCCTCGTGCTTGCCGCCGAAGGTGAGGTCGAGCGGGTGACCGATGGTTTCGTCGATCCACCCGAGTTGACGATCGGCGATCTCTCCGGCGAGTTTGCCGGCGAGACGATCAGGCTGACCGATGGACGGTTGGGGGCCGGTTGCACGGTCATCGCCATGCCCGACCGAACGAGCAAGTCTCACTACGAGTTCATCGTCAACGGTGCCAATGCCGGCGAGGGCTACGGTCGTGGCGGCCTCAGCGGCGCCGGCATGATGCCCGGGTTCGGAAAGCTACTCCCGCCAGACCTCATCCAGGCCGTGGTGGACTACGAGCGTGAAGGGATCGAGCAGCGATGAGTTCGGTAGCCATCGTCGCCTTCATCGGCGGCCTCGACTTCAACATCTTCTTCCGAGGGCTCCTGTCGGTTCTGGTCGGCGTCGTCGTGATGATCGGCGGCACCTACCTGATCGTCGCCACCAATTCCGGTTCCCGGACCGGCGGCTTGATCGCTGCGTCCGCCCTGTTCGGCTGGATGATGCTCATGGGCATCGTCTGGACCGTCTACGGGATCGGCTGGGTCGGCGAGGCCCAATCATGGGAGCTCGATGAGATCAACACCGGTGACCTCGAGTTCGCCGAGGACCCGAATGTGGCCGACCTGGGTAGCGCACTCGGCCCCCAGAACGATTTCTTCTCCGGCGTGCAGGGCGAGGATGCCGATCAGCGCCAAGTGAATGCACAGTCTTTCGCCGACGATAATTCTGATCGACTCGCTGGATGGGAGTACCTCATCACATCGAGCTCCCGCCGCGGCGATGCCCAATCGTCGGCGGAAGAATTCCTGATCGAGGAAGGGGTCTTCGAGGCCCCGACCGAGTACATCCCGCTGCAATTCGGTGGGTTTGCCTACGGTGGCAAACCGGCCGGCGAAACCGGGGACAGCGTCGTCGAACGGTTCGTCAAGAAGGCCGAGTCGATTCTCGTCCCGTGGCACGGCGAGGAGCTGGTGGCCATCCAAGTGCAGGCGGTGCAACCACAGCCGACCCTGCCCGGGCAGGCGCCGCCGATCCCGATCGTCGACGAGAACGCACCGGTCGTCACCGCTGTCGTGGCCCGTGACCGTGGTGGTCCGATCCCCTGGATCATCAGTGGCACGCGATTCGTGCCGCTTGCGTTTACGATCTTCAACGCCATTCTCTTCGCTATCTGTGTCTATTTGATGCACATCCGTGATCGTCGGGAGATGGCAATCCGAGCAGCTGCAACCTAGAACCCACGCCAACGTCACCGAGGAGTCGAACCGATGAGTCAGTACCTACCTGTTCTGGCGCTGTTGGTCCTGGGTATCGTTTTCGCCGCCGGGAGTTTCACCGCCTCGCGACTCCTGGCGCCCCGCCGGCCGACCCGGGAGAAGATGGCACCGTACGAGTGCGGCATCATCCCCGGTCGAGAACCTCCGCAACGTTTCCCGGTTCGCTTCTATCTAGTGGCGATGATGTTCGTGATCTTCGACATCGAGATCATCTTCCTCTACCCGTATGCGGTCACCCAGGAGGCGCTCGGTCGATTCGGATTGATCGCCATCGTCGTCTTCTCGGCCCTGGTGTTCGAGAGTTTCGTGTACCTCATCTCCAAGGGTGCGCTGGACTGGGGACCGCTTCAGGTCACCTCGTATCGCTCGGCGGCCGACACCGCGATCGATCCCCAACGCAACGTCGGCATCGACCGTTCGACGGGTCGGAACCGAGGGCCGGCTCGGCCCAATGGCCGCCGATGGTCTCGCTGAGAGTCCGGTCGCTGACCTGGAACCGGCGATGGCCGGGGGAGAGCACTGATGGGCGTCATCAGGGAGGTCCAGGACCACGGGATCGAAGGCCTGGACCACAACGTGCTCACCGCCCCGCTCGAGAAACTGGTCAACTGGAGCAGGGCTCGATCGTTGTGGCCCGCCACCTTCGGCCTGGCGTGCTGCGCGATCGAGATGATGGCAACCGGAGGGTCGCACTACGACATGGCCCGCCTGGGGATGGAGGTCTTCCGGGCGTCGCCTCGACAGGCCGATGTGATGATCGTCGCCGGACGGGTGAGCCAGAAGATGGCCCCGGTCCTTCGGCAGATCTACGACCAGATGGCCGAGCCCAAGTGGGTGATCTCGATGGGTGTGTGCGCATCAAGCGGCGGCATGTTCAACAACTACGCGATCGTCCAAGGTGTCGATCAGGTCGTTCCGGTCGACGTCTACGCGCCGGGCTGCCCGCCGGGTCCCGAGACGCTGCTGCACGCCATCAATACGCTGCATCAGAGCATTGAGAACGGTGAGCTGCTCCGTCGCCGCAAGGCCGGTGTGGGCGGGATCACCGTCGAACAACTCGACGGCCAGGGGGCGTCGGAGCTGGTGACGATCGGGCGGCGGGGCCGATGACCGACGCCATCGACACCGATGCGCAGATCGACGAGGAGTCATCGACCCGCTACGGCGCACCACTGACCCACAGCCGTGGCCAGCAGGTGCTGCACCCCGATCGCGAATCTTGGCGGTCCACCGCCGAGGCACTCTTCGCTGACAACTGGACGATGATCACCGATCTCACCGCGGTCGATTTCCTCACCTACGAGCCGGCCCGACAGCTGCCGGCGGGTGTGACGCCCGGGAGGTACGAGGTAGTGGCGTCGTTCGTCCGTTTCGACACCGGTGAGCGGATTCGCATGCGGGCCCAGGTGCCGGCCGCAGATCCGCGGATCGATTCGCTCTACGCGATCTACCCCGGCTGTGACTATCAGGAACGCGAGACCTTCGACATGTTCGGCATCGTGTTCGAAGGCCACCCGGATCTCAGTCGTATCCTGATGCCCGAGGATTGGGTCGGCCATCCCTTGCGCAAGGACTTTGCCCAAGGGGTCATCCCGGTGCAGTTCAAGGCCCCACAAGGAGGTGGACAACGATGACCGTCACCCCCGAACAAATCGAATCCGATGAGGCATCGCCGATCGTCCACGCCACCAGGACGCCGGACCCTGAAGGTGGTCAACTCGATCGTCTTCCCCGCAGGCATGCGGTGCTTCGAATGAGCGAAGTCCAGGCGGCGGAGTTGGCGGATGCCCCACTGGACGACGAAAACGAACAGACGATGCTCGTCAACATGGGGCCCTCACACCCGAGTACCCACGGTGTGCTCCGGCTGATGTTGGAAATGGACGGCGAAACCGTGCGTCGGTCCAAACCGGTTATCGGGTACCTCCATACAGGAATGGAGAAGACGGGGGAGTCACTGACCTTTCTTCAGGGCGGCACCAACGTGACCCGGATGGACTACGCCTCACCGCTGTTCAACGAGCTGGTCTTCTCGCTCGCCACCGAGAAGCTTCTCGAGGTCGACATCCCACCGCGAGCCACATGGATTCGAATGCTGATGAGCGAGATCAACCGCATCGCCTCGCATCTGTTGTTCATGGCCACCAATGGCATGGATCTCGGCGCAGTGTCCATGATGATCTACGGGTGGCGAGAACGCGAACAGGTGCTGAGGTTCCTCGAGAAGGTGACCGGCCTGAGAATGAATCACAACTACATCCGCCCCGGTGGTGTGGCTGCCGACCTTCCCGACGGCTGGCGCGATGATGTGCTGTTTCTGCTCGACATGCTCCCGCCTCGGCTCGCTGAATACGACATCCTAATGAGTGGCCAACCGATCTGGCGGGAGCGTCTGCAGGGCGTCGGCGTTCTCGCAGCCGACGAGGCGCTCGCCCTCTCGGTGACCGGGCCGCTGCTGCGGTCGACCGGCATCGCACGTGACATCCGACGCGACGAGCCGTACCTGGCCTACGACGAAGTCGACTTCGACGTTCTGGTCGGGACCTGTGGTGACTCCTACGACTGCTACGCCATCCGCCTCAACGAGATTCGTGAGTCGATGAGGATCGTTCGGCAGATCCTGGACAAGATGCCGTCGGGCGATTACCGGGTTCAAGACACCAAGGTGACCCCGCCGCCGCGAGCCCGGATCGACGAGTCCATGGAGGCGTTGATCCATCACTTCAAGATCTTCACCGAGGGCTTCAAAGTGCCCGAGGGGGAGGTGTACGTCGCCGTCGAATCGCCCCGTGGTGAACTCGGCTGCTACCTGGTCAGCGATGGATCGCCGACGCCGTACCGGATGCACATCCGGGCCCCCAGCCTGGTGAACCTGCAATGCCTGCCCCACAAGATGGCCGACGGTCTCGTCGCCGACGCGGTCGCATCGATCTCCAGCGTCGACCCGATCATGGGGGAGGTCGACAGATGAGTGGCCGAGGTGCACCATGTCCCGTTTGAGCCCTGCGAACGTCGAGCTCGCTCACGAGATCATTTCGCATTATCCGCGCAAGAAGAGCGCCCTGATCCCGTTGTTGCACGTCGCCCAGGAACAGGATGGGTACGTGTCCGAGGCGGCGATGGAGCACCTCGCCGAGCTGGTGGGGATCACCCCCGCCGAAGTCCTCGGCACCGCCAGTTTCTATGAGATGTTCAAGTTCGAACCCCAGGGCAAGTACATGGTGAACATCTGCACCAACATCTCCTGTCAGCTCAACGGAGGGGAGGAGCTCCTCCATCACGCCGAGGAGACGCTTGGGGATCCGACCCGGTGGAACCACAGCAGATGGGCTGTTCACCCTCGAAGACGTCGAATGCATCGCTGCGTGCACCGAAGCTCCCTGTCTGCAGGTCAACTACAGATACGAGTACCGGCTCGGCAACGACGACTTCGACCGGTTGATCGCCGATCTGCGGTCCGGCGCACGGTCCGACATCCCTGGGCACGGGACGCTCGGCCGGGTCCGCCAACACATCCCCGACGATCGACGGGCCGGGATCGAACCGCCCGAGGTTGCCGGGACCCCGTCCTGGTTCTCCTCCCGTTCCGCCGACTGATGCCCGAGCACCGCACTCGGCCCCGATCCCGAAGGACCCGCTGATGGCCACCAATGCCTACGTGCCGCACGCCACCGGATACGTCGACAACGAAGGGGTGAAGATCGTTTCGAGCCGCTTCGGCTACGAGGACAGCTACACGTTGGAACGGTCGCTGGCCACCGGGGGATACGAGGCGTTGAAGACGGCTCTCCGGCTGCCGCCGGCCGAGGTGGCGGCAACGGTCAAAGACGCGGTGCTCCTCGGTCGCGGCGGCGCCGGATTTCCCGCCGGCGTCAAGTGGGGATTCATGCCACCGGTGTGGCCTCGCTACCTCGTCGTCAACGGCGACGAGTCCGAACCGGGCACCTACAAGGACCGCCTGTTGATGGAGCGCGACCCTCACCAGATCATCGAGGGGTGCATCATCACCTGCTACGCACTCGGACTCAACACCTGTTTCCTCTATGTCCGGGGTGAGATGCCTGTGGCCCAGGAGCGGATCGCACAGGCGCTCAACGATGCGTATGCCGCCGGATTCGTCGGTCGCAACATCGACGGCACCGACGTGAGCATCGACGTGGTCCTGCACTGGGGCGCCGGCGCCTACATCGTCGGCGAGGAGACGGCACTGATCGAGAGCCTCGAAGGCAATCGGGGAATGCCGCGCCTGAAACCCCCTTTCTTCCCGGCGGCGAAAGGCCTCTATCTCAAGCCGACGATCGTCAACAACGTGGAGACGCTGGCGAACCTGCCGTGGATCGTGACCAAAGGCGCTGAGGCCTACCGCCGTTTCGGGTCCGAGAAGTCTCCCGGCACTCGCCTGCTGGCGATCAGCGGGCACGTCAAACGACCCGGTGTGTACGAGGTCGAGCAGGGGAAGGTCACATTCCGGGACCTGTTCTACGGCGAGAACTACTGCGGCGGCATCAGAGACGACAACGATCTCAAGATGTTCATTCCCGGCGGTGGCTCGGCGCCGTGGTTCTTCGAAGAACAGCTCGACCTGCCGCTGGAGGCCAGCGAAGTGGGCCCAGCCGGCTCGATGCTCGGTTCGGGGGCGCTGGTCGTGATGGACCACACGACCGATGCGGTTCGGGCATGTCTGAGAGTGGTCCGGTTCTTTGCCAGGGAAAGCTGCGGGAAGTGCACCCCGTGCCGGGAGGGAACCAGCTGGGAGGAAAAGGTCCTCGAGCGGATCCTTGATGGGCACGGACGGGCCGAGGACATCGACCTGCTCCTCGAGATCGGCTCCAGTATCAGCCCTGGGAAGTACCCGGTTGCCGCCCACTCAGAGAAGGGTCTCGCGGCGGTGCCGTTCCCGCCGAAACAGACCACCATCTGTCCGCTCGGCCCCAGTTCGGTCGCACCGATCACCAGCGCCATTCGACGATTCCGATCCGAGTTCGAGGCAAAGATCGCCACCGCCCCTGCGGTGGATGTGGCGTCGGAGTCGCCGGTGACGGCGGGGAGTGGATCATGACCGCAACCGAGAATCCCGAGTCGGCGGCGCCCGAGGCCGAACCCGGGGTGCCGTTCACACTGAACGGTTCGGAGTTGAGGGCCGAACCGGGTGAACTGCTGATCGATGCTGCCCAACGCCATGGCGTGCACATCCCCCACTTCTGTTACCACCCCCGGATGACGCCGGTCGGCATGTGCCGGATGTGCCTGGTCGAGGTCGATACCGGACGGGGACCTGCGTTGCAGCCGTCGTGCATGTTGTCGGTCACCCCGGACATGGTGGTCAACACCGAATCCGAGCCGACGACCCGAGCTCAGGATGGTGTCCTCGAGCTGCTGCTGATCAACCATCCGCTCGATTGCCCGGTGTGTGACAAAGGCGGCGAGTGCCCGCTGCAGGACAACGCATATGCGTTCGGGCCCGGGGAGTCACGCTTTGTCGAAGAGAAGCGCCACTTCGAAAAGCCGATCCCGATCAGCGACCTGGTCTACCTCGACCGTGAGCGTTGCATTCTCTGTGACCGCTGCACCCGCTTTGCTTCCGAGGTCGCCGGTGATCCGCTGATCCACTTCATCGACCGGGGTGCCCAGACCCAGGTCAACACGTTCCCGGAGCACGAATTCTCGAGCTACTTCAGCGGCAACACGGTGCAGATCTGTCCCGTTGGGGCACTCACCGCCCAGCCGTACCGATTCGCAGCACGACCCTGGGACCTCGCCGAGATCGAGTCGACCTCGACGGTCGATTCGACCGGCGCTCGCGTGGCGGTGCAATCCAGCCAGGATCGACTCGTGCGGATCCAGGGCGTCGACTCCGACGCGACCAACTGGGGTTGGTTGAGCGACAAGGAACGCTTCGCCTACGAAGCGACCGACTCGACCGAACGTCTCACCGAGCCGCTGATGCGCAACGATGGCGGTGAACTGGTGAGGACACGTTGGAACAGTGCAATCCGGAGCGCCGTTGCCGCCCTCACCGATGCGGCGGACCCTCGTCGCATCGGCGTGCTCGGCGGCGCCCGACTTACGCTCGAATCCCAGTACGCGTGGGCCAAACTTCTCAAGGGCCTTGGCGCCGTCGACAACATCGACGCCCAGCTCGGTGACGGTCTGCCGGCGGACGTCGTGCTCGGTTTGCCGAGGGCGACGATCGCCGAGGCGTGCGAACCGGGCGGGGTCGTCGTTTTGTTGGGCGCCGACCCCAAGGAGGAGCTTCCGACGCTGTACCTGCGATTGCGCCATGCGGTCCAGTTCGACGGGGTGGCACTCATCGAGATGAGTCCCCGGGCGACCTCGTTCGGGGACAGTGTCGCCGCCCGGCTGAATCCGCTTCCCGGCGCTGTCGGTCAGGTTGCGGCGGCACTCGCCGAAGGGATGGTCGGCACGAGCATCGGCGGCATCTCGGCCGAGCAGCTCAGCACCGCCCACCGGCTCCTCGGGTCCGGGCGGCCGGTCACGGTGATCGTCGGTCGCGGCAATCTCGCCGAATCGCCCGACATGATCATCTCCGCCGTGGCGGCGCTCCGCCGGGCCAACCCCGACGTCCGATTCCTGTCGGCTCTGCGAAGAGGCAATATTCACGGAGCTCTCGAGATGGGGCTCACCCCCGGATTCCTGCCCGGCGGTCAAGAACTCTCCGTCGAGCTCCCCGGATGGGACATGGTTCCCCAATCGCAGGGACTGGACGCCACCGGGATGCTCAGATCGGCGGTGAACGGCACCCTCGACACGCTGGTCCTGCTCGGTGCTGATCCACTGGAAGATTTCGCCGACGGAACGCTCGCTGCGGCGGCATTCGAGCGGATCGGAACCGTGATCTCGGTCGACACGTTCATGACCGCCAGCACCAGCAGGGCCGATGTCATCCTTCCCGCCATCATGTTCGGCGAAACGGACGGCACGTTCATGAATCTCGAGGGCCGACTGTCACCGTTGCGGGCAAAGGTCACCGCACCAGGCCAGGGCCGCCCGGACTGGATGATCGCGACCGACATGGCGGCAGCGGCCGGTGGCGATCTCGGATTCACGACCCTGGCCGATGTGCGGGCCGAGATCTCCGCCACGGTGCCCGGCTTCGCCGACATCGATTGGGCGTCGGATCTCGGTGCCGCAGGACGGGCCGCTCGTCAGAGCTCAGCGGACCTGGCCGTTGTCCCTCAGCGAAACCGCACCGATCCCGCCCGCCGACGACTACGGTCTGCGGTTGGTGGTCGATCGGAAACTGTGGGATAACGGAACGATGGTGACGGAGTCGGGTTCGCTTCGACCTCTGATCGACGATGCGGTACTCGGGTTGTCCCCGACCGACTTCAGCCGGCTCGGGCTCTCCTCGGGCGACGATGTCGCCGTGACCATCGCCGGAGGCGAAACCCATACGGTCGCCGGCGGTGAGCGACAATCGTCTTCCCGTCGGTGCCGCCCACCTTCCATTCGCCCTGAACTCCGTGCGGGCCCAGTCGTTCCTGTCCGCCGGTGAGCCCGTGATCGAACTTCGGGTACGGCCGAGCTGATGGATCCCTACCTGCTCGACGGTGTGACGCTGGGTGACGTCGTTCTGTCGACCGTCAAAGCGATCATCGCTCTGGTCGTCTGCCTGGTCGCCACGATGCTGATGGTCTGGTTCGAACGCAAGGTCGTCGCCCGCCTTCAGAACCGGATCGGTCCGAACGTCGCGGGTCCCTTCGGTATCCTGCAGACGCTCGCCGACGGCATCAAGGCGTTCTTCAAAGAGGACAACATCCCCGAGAACGCCGATCGGTTCGTCTTCAAGTTGGCGCCGTACCTGTCGTTGCTGCCGGCGTTCCTCACGTTCACCCTCATCCCTCTCGGTGGTGACTTCAGCGACGGGAAATCGGGCACGGTCACGCTGCCCGGCGGTCAGGAGACGTTCCTGCAGGTCGCCGACCCGCCCGTGGGCGTCCTGTTCTTCCTGGCGATGAGTTCGCTCGGCATCTACGGCATCATGCTGGCGGGGTGGTCGTCCGGGTTCGAAGTACCCGCTGCTCGGATCGGTTCGAGCCTCGGCCCAGGCGATCAGTTACGAGGCGGCCCTCGGGCTGTCCCTGGCCGCGGTCATCCTCGTCACCGGCGGCTCTGAGCATGACCGAGATCGTGCGTGAACAGGCCACCGCGGGTTTCGGCGGCATCATTCCGAACTGGAACATCATCGTGACCGGATTCATCCCGTTCGCCGTCTTCGTCATGGCCGGGACCGCCGAGCTGAACCGACCTCCGTTCGACCTCGTCGAAGCCGAACAGGAGCTTGGTCGGTGGCTTCCACACCGAGTATTCGGGCATCCGTTTCGCCCTGTTCTTCCTGAGCGAGTTCATGAACACGGTCACGATGGCTGCGATCATCGTCACGTTGTTCCTCGGTGGTCCGGCCGGTCCGAACCTCGGGATCCTGCCCGGGTGGTTGTGGGGTTTCGTGTGGTTCTTCGCCAAGCTGCTGGTCTTCCTGTTCGTCTTCGTGTGGTTCCGGGCCACGCTGCCCCGCTTTCCGCTACGACCAGCTGATGGATCTCGGCTGGAAGCTCCTGATCCCGCTGTCACTCGGCTGGCTGCTCGTCCTCGCCGGTATTCGAGTGGCCCGGAACGGTGAGCTCGACCTCCTCGACAGCGCCGGCGGCGACACGGTGCTCGTGATCGCGGTGTCCTTCGTCGTGCTCCTCGTGGGCATGGGGTTCCTGCGGGCCGCATTGAACAATGCTCGGCGGGAGAGACTCCTCGCCGCCGGACTCGATCCCCGGGAGGTCGGCTGATGGGCTATTTCGAAGGTTTCGCCGTCACGCTGAAGAAGTGGGGCGAAGGCGTGACGACCAAGGAATACCGCGGCGGCCGCACCGATCGAAAGGGCCACATCTCCGACAAGGACCAGAAGAGCCCCAAACCCGAGCGTCTCCACGGTCGACATGTTCTCAACCGGTACGAGGACGGCATGGAGAAGTGCATCGGGTGTGAGCTGTGTGCCGGGGTCTGTCCGGCCCGCTGCATCTACGTCCGAGGCAAGGACAACCCCGCCGACGAGCCCAAGAGCCCCGGCGAACGCTACGGATTCGTCTACGAGATCAACTACCTCCGGTGCATTCACTGCGATCTGTGCGTCGAAGCGTGCCCCACCGAGGCGATCACCGAGACCAAGCTCTTCGAGTTCTCCTTCACCAACCGCAACGACGCGATCTACACCAAGGACGAACTGCTGGTCGGCGACGACGGGCGACCCCAGAACCTGCCCTTGGGAGGACTGGCGAGAAGGAGATGATCGAGACACCTCCGGCTGGATGCGGGCCACGTCGCCGTCGGGCCGGGCGAGCTACCTGGGCGACACCGAGTTGGAGCGGCGAGCTGGGCTACGGCGTTCGCTCCGGCGATCTGCCACAGGCCGACAAGGACGCATCGAGCATCGAGCCTCGATCGGCCCACGGACACGACGACGAGCGAGAACGGGGGTCACCACTGATGGTTGACGTCATCGTGTTCCTCGTCGCCGGCGCCATCGTTCTCGGCGGTGCGCTCGGCGTGATCGTTTCGTCCAATCCGGTCCACGCCGCGTTGAGCCTGATCGCATCGTTCTTCGGGGTCGCCGTCGTCTTCATCATTCAGGAGGCGCACTTCCTGGCCCTCGTACAGGTGGTGGTGTACGCCGGCGCCATCGTCGTCTTGTTCCTCTTCGTCATCATGCTCCTCGGCGTGGACACATCGGAGAACCTGCGGGTCGACCCGCTCGTCGGCCAGCGCTGCTCTCGGGCTCGTGTTCGGCGGTCTCCTCCTCGCCCTCAGCCTCGGTGGCCTGTTCCTGTCGGGGCCCGGAGGCGACGAAGGTGCGGTGGCGCTGACCGGGCAGGAATCGGTGGTGCAGCCGATCGACGGTCGAAGTCAAATCGAGCAGTTGGGAGAAGACCTGTTCAGCCGTAACATTCTGGCGTTCCAAGCGACTGCGCTGTTGCTGACGATCGCCACCGTGGGAGCGGTGGTGTTGGTCCACAACCGTGGCGCCGAGGATCTGGTCATCGACGAACCCGGCCTCTCGGTCGAATAACGTTGCCCCGTCGTGATCGCAGGGGAGGGTTGAGAACTAGTGGAACTCACTGAGACCTGGTACCTGGTTCTGAGTGCTCTGTTGTTCTCCATCGGCGCGGTTGGACTATTGGTCCGCCGGAACCCACTCGTCATGTTCATGTGCATCGAGCTGATGCTGAATGCGGTGAACATCTCCTTTGTCACCTTCTCCTACAGCCTGAGCGATCTCGCCGGCCAGACCGCCGTGTTCTTCGTGCTCGTGGTCGCCGCCGCCGAGGTCGTGGTCGGCCTGTCGATCGTGGTGGCCGTCATGCGCCGCAGCCCCCACGCCACCGCCGACGACGTCGCCGCGCTCAAGGGATGACCATGGTCGAACTCACCTGGCTCATTCCCGCTGCTCCGCTGATCGGATTCCTCCTCATCGTTGTCGTTGGACGACGCCTCGGTGAGCCGCTGACCGGGTGGCTGGCCTTTGGTGCGATCGGCGTGAGTTTCCTCGCCACCGTCGCCGTCTTCGCCGGGCTTCTCGCCGAGGACACCAGGCGAACGGTTCTACGTCCAGACCCTGTTCGAATGGGTACCGGCGGGCTCGTTTTCGGTGAATGCGGGGCTGCTCGCCGACCCGCTCTCCATCACAATGTCGTTGTTCATCACCGGTGTAGGTGCGCTCATTCACCTCTACTCGATCGGCTACATGCACGGCGATCCGGACTTCTCCAAATTCTTCTTGTATCTGAACCTCTTTGCCGGCTCCATGCTCGTGCTCGTCCTGGGCGACAACATGCTGATGACCTTCCTCGGATGGGAGGGCGTCGGGGCCTGCTCCTATCTTCTGATCTCGTTCTGGTTCACCGACGCGGCCAACGCATCAGCGGGCAAGAAGGCGTTCGTCACCAACCGGGTCGGCGACTTCGGTTTCATGCTGGCCATGTTCCTCGTGTTCTCCGAGATCGGTTCGATCGATTACGGCACGATCCTGTCCTCGGCGCCCGAACTCAGCTCCGGCGCTGCGACCGCGATCGTCCTCCTGCTGCTGTTGGGAGCTGTTGGCAAGTCCGCTCAGCTGCCTCTCTACGTGTGGTTGCCCGACGCCATGGCCGGTCCGACACCGGTGTCAGCACTCATCCATGCCGCCACGATGGTCACCTCGGGTGTCTATCTGCTCACGAGGATGAACCCCGTCCTGGCCGTAGCCGACGGTTGGGCGACCGACATCGTGGCGTGGATCGGCGTTCTCACCGCCCTGTTTGCTGCAACGATCGCCTTGGCTCAGAACGACATCAAGAAGGTGCTCGCCTATTCGACGGTGTCGCAACTCGGCTACATGTTCCTGGCCGTTGGCGTCGGCGCGTACGTCCCGGCGATCTTTCACATGGTCACCCACGCATTCTTCAAAGCCCTGTTGTTCCTCGGCTCGGGATCGGTGATCCACGGCCTCGACGACGAACAGGACATGCGCCGGATGGGTGGGCTCGCCAAGCTGATGCCGATCACTGCGATGACCTTCATCGTCGGCTGGCTCGCCATCGCCGGGGTTCCGCCCTTCTCCGGTTTCTGGAGCAAGGACGAGATCCTGCTCTACGCCTGGAACGAGAACGTGGCCTTGTGGGCGATCGGCCTCGTGACCGCCGTCCTCACTGCGTTCTACATGACTCGACAGGTGATCCTCACCTTCTTCGGACGGACCCGCTACTTCGACCCGACCGCCGAAGAGATCACCGCCGCATTCGACGCCCGCCTCGGCCAGTCGGAGACCGCGGCACAGCAGGCTCAGGATGAGCTGGTCGCAGCCCATGCGGGCGTGGAGAAAGCCGTGGCAGACGTCGACAAGAGGACCGAAGCGGTCGAGATCGCAGCCACCAAGCTGAACGATGCCAAAGCGGCTCTGGCGGCGGTCAGCTCCGAGGATGACGCCCACGCCAAGCTCGCCAAGGCATTGGAGAAGGCGGAGAAGGGCGTACCCAAGGCCGGGGAGACCTTGAGCAAGGCACAGAGTTCTGTGGCCGAGGCCAACGCCGAGGTCGACCGATCCTCTGAACGGCTGGCCGAGGCCAAAGCCGCGTTCCAGGCGCTACGGGCCCGGCGGGCGGACCTGCCCTTGCCCCCCACCTACGTCACGGCCGTGTCGGCACCGCCGGAGGCGGGTGATCTGGCCGATGATCTACCAGCGTCGTTTGCCGAGCGGCAGGAATACCATCCTCACGAATCACCGTGGACGATGACCCTCCCGCTGTTGATGCTGGCCGGTGCCGCAGCCGTCGCCGGCGGTCTCAACCTGCCCTTCACCAAAGATTTGCACTTCCTGGAGCACTGGCTCGAGCCCAGTCTGTTCGGAAACGAAGCGAAACTGGCGGTTTCGAGTGCTGGCAAATGGGGTTTGGCGGTGATAGCCATCGTTAGTGCCGTCGGTGCGATCGGGGCGGCCACGGCGGTGTACCTGCGGGGCAGGGTCGCCCCGGCTCTGATCGAGCGGTCCGGCCCTGGCCCGTGCCTGGTACGTGGACGAGACCTACGCCCGAGTGGCGGGAGGTCCGGGCGCACGCGGCTTCGAACTGACCGCGCTTGTTCGACCGTCGGGTGATCGACGGTTTCGTCAACGGCGTGGCCGCTGCGGCTGGGGTCGATCGGGGGCTCGCTGCGAGGCACACAGACCGGCTACGTGAGGAACTCGGCCCTGGGCATCGTGATCGGTTCGGTGGGCGTGGTCGCTCTGGTTCCTGTCCCGGTTGTGGACGTCATGATCTTCGCCGCCGAGGCTGCCGAAGCCGTCTCCTTCCCGCTGCTCGCCGGCGCTCGTGCTCGTCCCACTGCTGACAGCGGTCGGTGATCGGCCTGATGCCCGCCGAGCGCGATGAGTATGCCCGGATCGTCGCGCTCGTCGGGTCGACGATCACCGGGGCCCTGTCGATCTATCTGCTCGCCGATTTTCAGACCGCTGATGGCGGATTCCAGTTCGTCGTCGAACGTGACTGGATCGCTGATCTCGGTCTCTCACTACGGCTCGGGGTGGACGGGATCTCGTTGTTCCTCGTGGTCATGACGGGCGTGCTGTTCCCGATCGGAATCCTGGCGACCAGCGCCGATCACGACGCCAAGCCGTACCACCTCTGGATCATGGTGCTGATGGCGGGCTCGATCGGGCGTGTTCATGGCGCTGGACCTGCTGCTCTTCTTCATGTTCTTCGAGATCGTGCTCGTCCCGATGTACTTCCTGATCGGATCCTGGGGACACGGGGACCGTGTCAGGGCAGCGCTGAAGTTCTTCCTGTACACGATGGCGGGTTCGGCGCTCATGCTCGTGGGCATTATCGCAGTCGTCTTCCTGACCAACCAGCACACCGGCACCGTCACCTTCGACATCCGGGAACTGGCGAACGCCCAGGCGCTCACGACCAACGAAGCGCGGGCGGTCCTGCTGGTGTTCGCCCTGGCGTTCGCCGTGAAGGTGCCGTTGTTCCCGCTGCACACGTGGCTCCCCGACGCCCACACCGAAGCTCCAACCGTTGGTTCGGTCATCCTGGCCGGTGTCATGCTGAAACTGGGCACCTACGGATTCCTGCGCTTCGGTCTCTACCTGTTTCCGCAGGCCGCCCATGATCTCGCCCCCGTCTTCTTGACCCTCGGTGTGATCGGAATCATCTACGGGGCGATCGTCGCCACCGTCCAACGAGATCTGAAACGGCTGATCGCCTATTCCTCGATCGCCCATCTCGGTTTCATCATCCTGGGTTTGTTCGCGCTGAACAGTCAGGGTATCCAGGGTGCGGTTCTCCAGATGGTCAACCACGGCATCTCGACCGGAGCGTTGTTCATCCTCGTCGGGTGGATCTACGAACGCCGGCACACGCGCGAGATCGCCGCCCTGAAAGGCCTGCAGAAGGCAGCGCCGCTGATGGCAGGGGTGTTCACGCTCGTGATGCTCTCGAGCATCGGCCTGCCCGGCCTCAATGGTTTTGTCGGCGAGTTCCTGGTGCTCCTGGGAGCCTTCAGCGGTGCTCGATGGTGGGGAATCGTGGCCACCAGCGGTGTGATTCTTGCTGCCTTGTACCTCCTGTGGGCCTACCAGAGGGTCTTCCACGGCACACCCGACGAGGAGAATGCGGCGATGCCCGACCTCCGCCTCTCGGAGTTCCTTTCGATCCTGCCGCTGCTCGGGCTGATCGTTTTCCTCGGCGTGTATCCGAAACCGGTACTCGATCGGATCGAGCCTGCTGTCGACGAACTGATCACCCACATCGAGGCGAACGTCGACGACTTCGAAGAGCCCGAGCCGGCGCCTGTCGTCGAGCAGGACCAGCGTGACCTGCTGGTCGAAGCCCTCCACGAGGCCGAAGAAGAGGCCGAAGCCGCCGGGGGGGAAGGCGAGTGATTCTCGGACAGACCATCGCCACCCCAGAGGTGCCGTGGTCGCTCCTGTGGCCGTTCCTGTTGATGGCGTTGGGCGCCGTGATACTGGTCACGCTCACGTCCCTCGTCCCCGGCCTGCGCACCAGGGGTTTCCCGGCGCTGTACACCGCGACGATGGCCGTGGGTTCGATCGTGTCGCTCTACTGGATATGGAACAGGGTCCAGGACGAAGGTGGCAGGATCGTCGTCCTCGACGGCGCTCTGAGCCTCGACTACTTCTTCCTGTTCACAGCCGGAATCGTTTCGTTGGCGGTCCTCTTCGCCGCCATGTTCCTCGACGACTTCCTTCGTCGCGAGGGACTGGACGGGCCCGAGTGGTATGTGCTGGTCATGTTGTCCGCCGCCGGCGGTCTGATGATGGCCGCCGCAGAGGATCTCATCGTCACCTTTCTCGGCCTCGAGATCCTGTCGATCTCGGTCTACGTCCTCGCCGCGCTGCATCTACGCCGACGCGACAGCCAGGAGGCCGGCTTCAAGTACTTCGTGCTCGGCGCGCTCTCGTCGGCGTTCTTCCTCTACGGAATCGCGCTGATCTACGGTGCGACCGGGAGCACGCGCCTGTCCGAGATCGATGCCGCTCTGTTCATGTCCAACGCCAGGGGACTGACGCCGGCCGAGGACTCGTCTTTGTTGCTCGCCGGAATGGCGCTCCTCATCGTCGGATTCGGCTTCAAGGTGTCCGCTGCTCCCTTCCACATGTGGACTCCCGACGTCTATCAAGGTGCCCCCACACCGATCACCGGGTTCATGGCATCGGCGGTGAAGGTGAGCGCGTTCGTCGGGTTCACTCGGGTGTTCCTGACCGCGTTCGGTCGACTCGGGAACGACTGGCGCCCGGTCATCGGCGCCATGGCGTTGCTGTCGATCGTGATCGGGTCGTTTCTGGCGATCAAACAGGACAACGTCAAACGGATGCTGGCGTACTCCTCGATCAGTCACGCCGGCTTCATTCTGATCGGGCTGCATTCAGCCGGGTCGATCGACCGAGCCGTGTCGTCACTCGGATCGCGCTCGGTGCTGTTCTACCTGTTCGCCTACACGTTCATGGTGGTGGGAACGTTCGGCGTGGCGACATTGGTCGGTCGATACGGCGATGGCGCTCACAGCCTGGACGACTATGCCGGATTGTCGAGCCGCCAACCGGTCCTGGCCGGTTTGCTGGTCGTGCTCTTGTTCGCCCAGGCGGGAATCCCGTTCACCAGCGGCTTTTGGGCGAAGTTCGGAGTGATCGAGGCGGCGGTGCGCGGCGAATCGTACCTTCTGGCGGGAGCGGCCATGGTCGCTGCGGTCGTCGGCGCCTATCTCTACCTGCGGATCATCGTGAGCATGTACCTGACCCAGCCGGCGGTCGACGGTGACGATGCGGCGGGGGCCGGACCGATCCTGATGGCACCGGCGCCGATCCTGGCGATCGTCCTCGCCGTGGCAGCCACGCTGCTCTGGGGAGTCGCGCCCGACGTCGGCGGTGATGTCCTCCGAGATGCCGCCACCTCGTTTCTGAGGTAGGAAGCCGATTCGGGCAAGCCCACCGGCATCACCGAGGAATGGCTGCGGCGGCTGGCCGTGTGGTTCCAGGCTCGGCCAATGGGGGCCAGGGCCGCCTCAGCCTCCCGAGACGGCCGAGTCCCCGGCGGGATCGGCGACGAGATCGTCCCACGGGTCGTCGAGCCAACGATCCGGGAGGGCGACCGCCTGCGGTCCTCGGGTGTGGCCCCTGGCCACCCGCCGGTTCTCGTGGGGCAGGCTCGACATCGGGCAGCTCAGCGAGCAGGTCGTCGAGTTCATCGAGTGAATCGATACGACCGAGGCGGCCGCGGATCTCGCCGCCGACCGGGTACCCCTTCAGGTACCAGGCGGTGTGCTTGCGGAATTCGCGCACGCCCTTGTGGTCGCCGAACCATGCGGCCAGCTCCTTGGCGTGTTCGGCCATTATCGCCGCGACGTCGCCACTGCGGGGAAACGCGGGGATGGGCTGACCGGCGAACACGGCGTCGAGGTGAGCGAACATCCAGGGGCGGCCGAGACAGCCGCGGCCGACCACCACCCCGTCGCACCCGGTCTGGCGCACCATCGCCAGAGCGTCTCCGGCCTCCCAGATGTCACCGTTGCCGTACACGGGAATCTCCGCTGGTACGACCGAACGCAGCTCGCCGATCGGTCGCCCAATCGGCGTCGCCGCTGTACAGCTGGGCCGCCGTCCGACCGTGGAGTGCCATGGCTGCGACCCCGAGTTCCGCAGCAGCACGTCCCGGTGTCCAGGTGGGTCGTGTGGTCGTCGTCGATGCCGACCCTGAACTTGATCGTCACCGGCACCTCGCCGGCGGCGATGACCGCCGCACCGACCACGGCTCTCAGCAGCTTGCGTTTGTACGGCAGTGCAGCTCCGCCACCGTTGCGCGTCACCTTGGGGACCGGGCAGCCGAAGTTCAGGTCGACGTGGTCGACTCCGACCGTGTCGATCAGTCGACGGATGGCTTCGGCGACAACGACCGGATCGACCGCAACGAGCTGAAGACTCCGAGGTGTCTCATCGCCGGCGAACTCGGTGAGCTTCATGGTCTTGGGATTGCCTTCGACGACCGCCCGCGCCGAAACCATCTCTCCGACGAAGAGCCCGCCACCGTAGCGACGACAAAGGCGCCGGAACGGTGCATTGGTGACCCTGCCATCGGGGCGAGAACGACCTTGGGACGATTGCCCGGCGAGAACAGGGGCGGGGACATCACCGACCAGGATACGTACACGTCGGCGAGCCGTACGACCTGGTCCTGGGCGCATCGGCGCTCCGTGTAGATTCTCCGGTCGTCCGGGTTCCGAGGGTCCAGCCGGTCCCGGCTCTCGCGTAGCCGACCTCTTCGTTTTCGTTGCGCCGGCCCTCCGCTCGACGCTCTGCGAACACCTTGGTCCAGTCCTGTTTGAGCCGTCGGGTCGTTCTCCTCCGCTCGGGTCGTTTGGCGACCTCGGGGTTGTCGAGTGCTTCGGCCAACGAATCGAGTCCCGACTCGATGAGCTCGGGATTGCCGATCGATACCGCCAGATACACCTGTTCCACGTCGCGGAGGTAGTTCGCGTCGTACGTCGCCACGAGGATGACGCGGGTCCAGGGGCTCTCGCGGCGGATTTCGTCGACGACGTCGCGTCCGCGCAGACCGGGCGAATCGTCGCCCACGATCGCCAGATCAGGACGAAGGACGCGGCAGGCCTCGAGGGCCATCACCGCGTTCGGCACCTCGCGCATCACGTCGAAACGCGGATGTCGCTGCACGATCTGGCGAAGCGCCACGGCGGCGCCCGGGTCGGGCATCGCGATGACGACGGTGTAGGAGGTGAGCGAGTCCATCAGATGCACTATCGGCACAGGGGCCGCCGGCATTGAGCCACCTCGCCCGATTGGGATCCAATCGACGTGACTCGGATGGCGCCCTGGACGGTTTCGCAGGATCCGGCGCAGCGGCCTACGCTCATTCGGGTGACCATCATCGCCGAATCAGATCTGTGGATGTTCAACGAGGGCAGCCACACGCGCTTGTACGACATCCTTGGCTGTCAACCCTTGACCGGATACGCCGACCCCGGGCGGCGATTTCGCCGTGTGGGCCCCGAACGCCACGTACGTCTCGGCTCGCCGGGGACTTCAATCAGTGGGGATCGGACAGGGACCAGGCCCTGCAAGCCCAGGGATCGAGCGGTATATGGGCCGGCGTCGTACCCGATGCCAAGGTCGGCGATCGGTACAAGTTCCGGCTCATGACCAGGGACGGGTCGGCTGGTCGAGCGAGCCGACCCGCTGGCCTTCGCCGCCGAGCTCCCGCCCCACACCGCCTCGGTCGTCACCGATCTCTCCTACGAGTGGGGTGACGGCGAATGGATGCGGAACCGGTCCACGCTGCAGCGCCACGATCGAGCGATCTCGATGTACGAGATGCACGTGGGCTCGTGGCGCCATGCCGAGGCCTATCGAAGCCTGACGTGGGCCGAGCTCGCCCAACCGCTGGCCGACCATCTGAACGAGATGGGTTTCACCCACGTTGAACTCCTCCCGATCATGGAGTATCCGTTCTACGGAAGCTGGGGCTACCAGACGACCAGTTTCTTTGCTCCCACCTCCCGGTTCGGCCTGCCGACCGACTTCATGGGATTCGTCGACGCCCTCCATCAGCGAGGCATCGGCGTCGTGCTCGACTGGGTTCCGAGTCACTTTCCCTCTGACGACTTCGCCCTTGGCCGCTTCGACGGGACCCCGCTCTACGAACACGCTGATCCCCAGGAGGGGTGGCATCCGGACTGGAAGAGCCATGTCTTCAATTTCGGTCGGCACGAGGTCAAGGCGTTCCTCACCTCCAGCGCCCACTACTGGATGGATCGCTACCATGTGGACGGCATCCGCGTGGATGCGGTCGCCTCGATGCTCTACAGGGACTATTCCCGCGAAGAGGGGGAGTGGATTCCCAACATCCACGGCGGTCGGGAGAACCTCGAGGCGATCGGCTTCCTCCAGCACCTCAACGCCACCGTCGGGGAACGCTTTCCGGAGGTGATCACCGTCGCCGAGGAGAGCACGGCGTTTCCCGGTGTCACCCGTCCCGTTGCCAGATGGTGGGTTGGGTTTTCACTACAAGTGGGACATGGGCTGGATGCACGACACCCTCAGCTACCTGGAGCGGGACCCCATCCATCGCCGCTTCCACCACAACGAGATCACCTTTCGTTCGGTCTACGCGTTCAGCGAGAACTACGTCCTGGGGTTGTCACACGACGAGGTGACCCACGGCAAGGGCTCACTACTGGCCAAGATGGCGGGCGACGCATGGCAGCAGTTCGCCAACCTCCGCGTCCTCTACGGCAACCAATGGTTGAGTCCTGGGCAAGAAGCTGCTGTTCATGGGCCAGGAGTTCGGCCAGGGTCCCGAGTGGAACCACGACCACCCGGTGGCCTGGAGCCAGTTGAGCGTGCCCGCGCACGCCGGCATCAGGGATTGGGTCATCGCGCTCAACACCCTGTATGCCGCCGAGCCGTCGCTGCACGTCACCGACAACGAACCGGCCGGTTTCAGCTGGGTCGTCGTCGACGACGGCGAGAACAGCGTCCTGGCCTGGTTGCGGCAGGCCGACGACGAGCGTCCGGTCCTGTGCGTCTTCAATCTCACCCCGATTCCTCGTCCGGACTACCGCCTCGGTGTCCCCGTCGATGGCACGTGGGAGGTCCTCGCCAACAGCGACGACGAGGCCTACGGAGGATCCGGGATGGCGCTCGCTTCGACCTGTACCGCCGACGGGCACGGAGCCCACGGTCGTCCCCACAGTCTCGTGATCGACATTCCCCCGCTGGCGGCGGTGGCCCTGGCGCCAAGGCCAGCAGCACGGTGAACGACCGCTCGGTTGAACCGCCGCCAACAGTCGGGCACTCTGGATCCATGCAGAGGACGAAGATCCCGAAGAAGGTGTACGAGAAGGAACTGCGTCGACTCCAGTTCGAGCTGGTCAAGATGCACGAGTGGATCCGCCAGGAGGGGCTCAAGGTCGTTGCCGTCTTCGAAGGTCGGGACGCGGCCGGCAAGGGTGGGACGATCAAGCGGATCGTGGAACCTCTGAACCCTCGGGTCGTTCGTATCGCCGCCCTCCCGGCGCCGACCGAGCGTGAGAAGTCCCAGTGGTACTTCCAGCGCTATGTCGCCGAGCTCCCCGCCGCCGGCGAGATGGTCATCTTCGACCGGAGCTGGTACAACCGCGCCGGCGTCGAGAAGGTGATGGGATTCTGCACCGAGGAGGAGTACCGCGAGTTCCTGAGGTCATGTCCGGAGTTCGAGCGGATGCTGGTCCGGTCGGGCATCATCCTCATCAAATACTGGTTCTCGGTGAGCGATGCCGAGCAGGAGCGCCGTTTCAAGGGAAGGTTGGTCGACCCGACCAAGCGGTGGAAGTTCTCGCCGATGGATCTGGAGTCCAGGAGCCGGTGGGCCGAGTACAGCATGGCCAAGGACGCCATGTTTGCAGCCACCGACATCAAGCAGGCCCCCTGGTGGGTGGTCGAATCCGATGTCAAGAAGATCGCCAGGCTCAACTGCATCAGCCACCTGCTGACCCAGATTCCCTACGGCGAGATCGAACACCCGGAGATCGTCTTGCCCGTGCTCAACAAACACTCGGGCTACGTGCGTCCACCGATCACGGACCAGACGTTCGTGCCGCCCATCTTCGGCAACTGAGCCGCTCGGTCCGATCAGCGCCCGCCATAGGGGTTGTTGCGCTCGAACTCCTCACCGGCCGCGATCCAGCGGACCACGCCGCCGCGGCTCAGCCGGCCGTCCTCCAGGGCGGCCAGCCAGTAGTCGACGCCGGCCGGATCCGTGGCTCGGCCGTGGACGTTGCCATAGAGGATCTCCAGGTACTGGCGGTTGTCGACGCTGCCGTAGGTGTTGTCGAACTCCTCGCTGGCGGCGAAGCTGTAGCTGATCTCGTCGATCGACAAGCCCCGTCTCGACCGTTCGAGCCAGTAGTTGGCGCCGTCGATGTCGGGGTCCCGCTGGAAGAACGCACGGTAGAGGCGCAGCACATCGGCGTCGAGGTCACTGAACTCGGCAGCGGTTGACGAGGGCCTCGAGGCTCTCGGCCGGTTGGTAGTCGCTCAGCGGGTCGTTGACCGGCACCGGAGCACTGTCGCGGCACCGGTAGTCGTCGTCGACGAAGAACGAGCTGTCCCGGGTTCTGTGGCGGTGTCCGGTTCGGTGAGACGTACCCGTCGGTCCTGCCGATCCAGGCGATCGCCCAGGATGTGTTGCCGATGCAGTAGACGCCGACATGGGCGTAGTCGGCATCGGTGGCCAGCATGATCTGGCGGTGTCCGGTCGAGTCGTTCCACTGCTCGACGAGTGCGTTGATACTTCCCCCCGACAGGCTCGAGTAGCGGGCGGCGAGGATTTCGGCCTCCACCGCGCCCTGGTCGCAGGATGCGGGATAGTGGGCCAGCCTGGCGTTGGCGGCGTTTTCCACGGCGATGCATTCGAGGTAGTCCTCGAACTGGCCCCAGTCCCGATCGTCGAGCGCGTCGAGGCCGTACACCTCGCCACGGAGCCGGTTGATGGTGTCGAGCAACTCCACCTCGGCGTCGTGGGCACGGACGACCGAACCTTCGAAGAAGCCGGCGCTGGCCGAAGCGGTGCGAGATCGGAAGAAGCGTCGATCCCGTGATCACCAGAACGGCGACGCCGATCGTACGAACAAGCTTCGACAACCTCACCTTTGGATCTTCGGCACGTTCAGATGGTCACCCGGATGGGTCAAAATGCCCATGTTCGCCCCGTGAGCGGAGTCGTCGCGACGTGCGACGTCTCGGCCCGTGTGCGACCCCAACATGGCCTCCGCTAGTTCGGGTGAGCTTCGCCATCGACCCACGCCAGCCGACTCACCCGACAGGTGTGCAACGAATCTTGGGTACGCGCCCCGCTGGGAGCTACGCTCTACGGCCGTGTCCGAGTTCCTGCGCCAGTACCTGCTGGTAGCCATTTTCGGTGGTGCTGCTTTCGGTCTCGTCGCCACGTTCCTGGGTCTGGCGTCGGTCTTCCGGCCCAGTCGCCCCAGCGTCGGAAAGGTCGAGAACTACGAATCCGGCGTCGATCCCGTCGGCGACGCCTGGGGTCAAACGCAGATCCGCTACTACATCTTCGCCCTGCTCTTCGTCATGTTCGACGTCGAGGCGGTCTTCATCTTCCCGTGGGCGGCCAGGTTGGAGGCCTTTGGTTTCTTCGGTCTGGTCGAGATGACGATCTTCATCTTCATCCTGGCGCTCGGCTTGGCCTACGCCTGGCGCAAAGGTGTGCTCCGATGGGTCTGAACGCTCACTCCCAGCTTCGCGACGAGGTGACATCGTGGGTCTAGTCGAATCGGGGTTGATCCCCAAGCCGCTCACCACCCTGTTGAACCTGAGCCGCAAGTACTCCCTGTGGGTCTACCAGTGGGGTCTGGCGTGTTGTGCCATCGAGATGGGGGCGGCATTCGGATCACCCCGCTATGACGTCATGCGACTGGGGGTCATCCCGCTGCCGGCCAGCCCCCGCCAGGCCGACTTCGTGTGCGTGTCGGGAACGGTCACGGACAAGATGGCACCGGCGGTGCGCCGGCTGTACGAGCAGATGCCCGAGCCCAAGTACGTGATCAGCATGGGATCGTGTGCAAACTGCGGCGGACCGTATTGGGACAGCTACTCGGTGACAAAGGGTGTCGACCAGATCATCCCGGTCGATGTGTACGTGCCGGGTTGCCCTCCGCGCCCAGAGGCACTGCTCGAGGGAATCGTCCTTCTCCAGGAACTGATCCAGAACGAGGACATGGCGCAGAAGTGGAAGGGTGATCCTCTTGCCGTCGTCAGCTGAGACCCAGGTCGAACCGGCGATCGACCACGCCCGCACCGCGCTCCTCGATGCCGTGCGGACCGAACTGGGCGACTCGCTCGTCGAACATCACCTCGAACCCGGCGTCGACCTGACCGTGCGGATCGACACCGCAGCCTGGAGCGACACCGCCGCCTACCTCCGTGAGCGGCAGCGGTTTCGTTTCTTCGACTTCATCAGCGCCATCGACTGGCTGCCGTCGCCCTTTGGGCGTTCGATGGACGCAGTGGTCGACACCGTGCCCGGCGACAACGGCGATGGTGAGGCTCCGACGAGATGGTGACGGGGGTGGCCGGCGGTGCAACCCGGTTCCAGATCCTGGCCAGGGTGTTCAACCTCACCACCAACATCGGTCTCACGCTCAAGTCGGACATCGGTGACGACATGACGATCGGGTCCTGGGTCGCCACCTATCCCGGGGCGGAATGGCACGAGCGGGAAACCTGGGAGATGTTCGGCATCAACTTCACCGGCCATCCAGGCCTGCGTCCGCTGTATCTGCCCGTCGGAATTCGAAGGCCATCCCCTGCGCAAGGACTTCCCCCTGCTGGCCCGGATCATCAAGCCGTGGCCCGGGATCGTCGACGTCGAACCGATGCCCGAGATCGAGAATCCGGCCGTTCCCGAGGTTGCTGCGAGGCTGAGCCCGTCCCGAGTTGCCGAAGCTCCCACTGCGCAGGTCGACCCAGCACCACAGCCCGAAGCTGCTCCCGAGCCCGAAGCTGCCCCCGTGGCCGAATCTGCTCCCGAGCCCGAAGCTGCTCCCGAGCCCGAAGCTGCCCCTGTGGCCGAAGAGCCCACACCAGCCGAGCCATCCCGCGGCTCCGATCGGTGCCGAAACCGACGCTGCCGACATCGCCGGGATCCCCGCTGCCCTGCTCGAGAGATCCAAGAAGGCAAAAGAGGACAAGGGAGACGGCTCATGACCGCGGTCAGTGATCGTCGGCAGATGGCCTACATCGCGTCCCAGGCGGCCGAGGCAAGAGTCAATCTCGAGCTCGAAACCGAGGGCATGACCCTCAACATCGGTCCCCAACACCCGGCCACCCACGGCACGCTGCGGATCGTGGCCCGCCTCGACGGCGAGCAGGTGATCGAGGCCGAACCGATCATGGGCTACATGCACCGGGGGTACGAGAAGCTGACCGAGGTGCGTACCTACCCGCAGGTGACCACGCTCGTCAATCGCATCGACTGGTTGGGCAGCTTTGCCAACGAGGTGCCGTTCATCCTGGCCTGCGAGCGTCTGATGGGCGTCGAAGCACCTCCTCGTGCCCAATGGATCCGCACGATCCTCTTCGAGATGGCACGGATGGCCCATCTGACACTGTTCCTCGGGGACCTCGGGGTTCAGCTCGGAGCCCTGACGCCGGTGTTCTACGCATTCCGCGATCGTGAACACATGCTCAACCAGATCGAGTCGGCAACCGGTGGTCGGTTCCATCCGAACTTCGACCGGATCGGCGGCGTGAAGGATGATCTTCCCGCCGGCTGGATCGCCGAGAGCAAGCTCGCCGTCAAGAAGATCCGGGCGTTCTGCGACGAGATCGAGGGTCTGCTGTTCGGCAACGAGATCTTTCAGGCCAGGACCCGCGGCATCGGGGTCATTCCCGCCGACGTGGGCCTCAGCTACGGGCTGTCGGGAGCCAACATCCGAGGCTCGGGTGTCGACTGGGACATTCGCCGTGACAACCCCAACGGACTCGTCTACGACCAGTGCGACTGGAAGGTGTGGACCCACCCCGACGGCGATGCGTTCGCTCGTTCATGGGTGCGGCTGCAGGAGGTGCGCGAGTCCTGCATCATCGTGGACCAGTTGCTCGACTCGATCCCCAAGGGCCCGATCATGGCCAAAGTGCCCCGGATCATCAAGGTCCCGGCCGGCGAAGCCTACGTTGCGACCGAGAACCCCCTGGGCGAGATGGGCTACTACGTGATCTCCAAAGGTGATCTCACGCCGTTCCGGGTCAAGATCCGTTCGGCCAGTTTCTCGAACATGTCGATCACGCCCTGGGTGCTCAAGGGCACCTTCGTCCCCGACGTCATCACCATCCTCGCCAGCCTGTACTTCATCCTCGGGGACATCGACCGTTGAACGCGCTGCTCGCCGTCGAGCTCGGCTGGGCCGAGCTGCCCGTGAAGGTTCGTCGCCGCCCTCGCCGTCGTGCTGTTGCCGGCGGGCACGACCGTCTATCTGTACCTGTTCAAGATGGTGTCGTTCATGCAGTCCCGCCTCGGTCCGATGGAGGCCGGTCCGTACGGGTCGATGCAGCTCCTCGCCGAGGTCGGCAAGAACCTCCAGAAGGAGGACATCTTCCCGGCCAAGGCCGACCGGACGATCTTCGCCCTGGCGCCCTACGTCGTTCTCGCCAGCACGTTCCTCCTCGTCGTGATCGTGCCCTTCGGTCCCGAAGCAGGCTTTGCGTCCCTCGACACCGGTTCCTTCGATGTTCGGACAGTTCGATGGCGTCGGGGTCTTCTATGCGCTCGCGGTCAGCTCGATCAGCGTCGTCGGCATTCTCATGGCCGGCTGGGCGAGCGCATCCAAGTACTCGCTCATGGGTGGGCTGCGTGCCGCCGGTCAGCTCATCGCCTACGAGCTCCCGCTGGTGCTCGCGGTCGTGGGAGTCGTCATCCAGGCCGGAACGCTGAGCCTCCAGGGAATCGTCTACTCGCAGATCAACGGCGAGATCTTCGGATTCGGCGGCCTGGGTCTTCCCTACATCCTCACCCAGTTCGTCGGCTTCTTCATCTTCATGATCGCCGTTCAGGCGGAACTGACCCAGGCGCCCTTCGACATGCCGATCGCCGAATCCGAGCTGGTGTCGGGCTATCTCACCGAATACAGCGGGTTCCGATTCCTCATGTTCTTCATCGGCGAGTTCGCCACCGCCGCGGTCTTCGGGTTCCTCGCCTCGGTCCTGTTCCTCGGTGGCTGGGCGATCCCGCCGTTCGTGATGGACATCTTCGGCATCGACGAGACCAGCAACTGGTTCAACCTGATCGGTCCGATCGTGATGGTGACCAAGATGCTGGTCCTGACCTTTGTCATCTACTGGGTGAGGTTCACCTACCCCCGGTTCCGGGAGGATCAGCTGCAGAAGTTCGCGTGGAAGGTGCTGATCCCGCTGTCGCTGGTCAACATCGCCGTCACCGGCGTCCTGAAAGTAGCGTTCTGATGGGTTTGGTCCCCGGTGTCGTCCAAGGTCTCGGTATCACCTTCAAGGAGATGGTCAAGACCGTCGTCAAGGGTGCCGAGACCGTCCAGTACCCGCACGAGAAGGAGGAGCTGGCTCCCCGTACCCGGGGCGTGATCGCTCTTCACGAGGACAATTGCACCGCATGCATGTTGTGCGCCCGCGAATGCCCGGACTGGTGCATCTACATCGAGGGTCACAAGGAACTGGCACCACCGCGTCGGGCCGGCGGCAAACCACGGAGCGTCAACAAGCTCGATCGTTTCGACATCGATTTCTCGCTGTGCATGTACTGTGGGATCTGCGTGGAGGTGTGTCCGTTCGAAGCCCTTTTCTGGAGTCCCGAATACGAGTACTCCGAGCTGAAGATCGCCGATCTCCTGCACGACAAGTCCAAGCTCGGCAAGTGGATGACCACGGTGCCCGGAGTTCGAAGCCTATGAAGTGGGGGCCGAGGTCAAGGCCAAGAAGGTTCCCGCTCTCGAGCCTGAGAAGTAGGGCCGCGTGATCAGCTCGCTTCTCCTCCTCGCCCAGGAGACCGGCAACAGCTGGGATCTCCCCGCCAACATCGCCTTCGGGATCATCTCGGTGATCGCCGTCGGCGGTCGCCCTTAGAATGGTCACCACCAACAACGTGGTCCACGCCGCTCTCTATCTGCTCGATCGTCCTCGCCTCGGTCGCTGCGATCTACATACTCCTCGGCGCCGAATTCACCGCCATCACCCAGGTGCTCGTGTACATCGGTGCGATTCTGATCCTGCTCCTCTTCGGCGTGATGCTGACCAGGGCCAAGATCGGTGGCGACGAAGAACTCGACTACGAACAGCGATGGATGGGCCTGGGCGTGTCGGTGCTGCTGTTCGTCGTGATGGCCTACTCGTTGTGGGAGGAGTTCGGCTCCGACACCCGACTGGTCGGGTACGAACCACAACGCACCGCCGAAGTGGCCGATTCGGTGTTCAGTACCTACATCGTGCCCTTCGAGGCCGTGTCGGTACTACTGCTGGCAGCGTTGATCGGGGCCGTCGTCGTGGCCCGGCGGGACTAGGGGAGGACACCATGCTCTTGAATCAGTATCTCCTGCTCGCCGCCGCACTCTTCTGCATCGGTGTCTTCGGTGTGCTCACCCGCAAGAACGGGGTGCTCGTCCTCATGAGTGTCGAGCTCATCCTCAACGCCGTCAACATCAACCTGGTCGCCTTCGGCACCTTCCACAGCGATATCGCCGGACAGGTGTTCGCCCTGTTCGTCATCGCTGTTGCCGCCGCCGAAGTCGGCGTCGGTCTCGCCATCGTCCTGCTCATCTACCGCAACCGCCGCAGCATCGATGTTGCGGAAGCGAACCTGATGAAGGGCTGACATGTCGTTTTCCTCCACAGGATTGTTCGCTGCGGCAGCTGCCGAGACCTTCGAGCCGTCGTCATGGCTGTTCGACAACATCTGGCTCATTCCGGCCTTGCCGGCGGCATCGTTCTTCCTCATCCTGCTGTTCGGGAACAGGTTCAAGAACCACGTCCATTGGCTGGGTATCGCAACCGTGGGTGCCGGCCTGGTCTTCAGTCTTGCCACCGCCGGGGCCTGGATCTCCCAATACGAAAGCGAACAGTCCCACCATTCCGAGGAGGCGGTCCAGAGCGGGATCGTCACCGATCGTCGACAGCGAGAAGAGCACTCCGAGGAGGGCGAGCACGCGACGCAGCCGACTCGTCGCTGCGGGGCTGCGATCTGGAGGAGAACACCCAGGACCTGTTCGCCTCCGACGAGTATGCGCTCGGGATCGGGGGGTGTCGACCATCGAGTACGCCGCCTCCGAAGAGGGCGGCGAGGGCGAAGCAAGCGAACACATCAAGGGCGAGCCGGTCGTGAACTGCCTGAACTGGTTCGAGATCGGCTCGTTCGGAACCGGCGGCGAGGTGCAGGGTGCCAGGACCCTGGCCTTCACGATCGGCACGATCGCCGACGGCCAGAGCATCATGTTGATGGTCGTCGTCACGATCGTCTCGTTGCTCGTCCACATCTACAGCTCCGAGTACGTCAAGGGCGACCGGCGCTACGTCCACTACTACGCCTTTCTCAGTCTGTTCACCGCATCGATGCTGTTCATGGGGCTCGCCACGTCGACGCTTCAACTGATCGTCGGGTGGGAACTGGTCGGTGTCTGCTCGTTCGCCCTGATCGGCCACTGGTGGGAGGACCAACCGAACTCCGACGCCGCCCTCAAAGCGTTCCTCACCAACCGGGTCGGTGACATCGGTCTGCTCATCGGAATGATCGTGCTGTTCTTCGGTGCCGGCCAGAGCTTCGACATCCTCACGATCAACCACGCTGCGGTCAGCGGCGACATGAGTCAGACGTCGATGACCGTGGCCAGTCTGTGCCTCCTCACCGCGGTGATGAGCAAGTCCGGCCAGTTCATCCTCCACACCTGGTTGCCCGATGCCATGGCCGGACCGACCCCGGTCTCGGCCTCTGATCCACGCCGCCACGATGGTCGTCGCCGGTATCTACATGGTCGCCCGCCTCTACCCGGTCTTCTGGGAGGGCATGAACATCCCCGGCTCGAGCTTCAACGCTCTGGCCTTCGTCGGCGCACTCACCATCGTCGGTGGTGGAGCCCTTGCCTTCGTCCAGCGTGACATCAAGAAGATCCTCGCCTATTCGACGGTCTCCCAGCTGGGCTACATGGTGCTCGCGCTCGGTGTCGGGGCGTGGACCGCAGCGATGTTCCACCTGTTCACCCACGCCTTCTTCAAGGCCTGTCTGTTCCTCGGCGCCGGGTCGCTCAGCCACGCCTGCCACCACAGCTTCGACATCAAGAGCGAGATGGGCGGCCTGCGCACCAAGATGCCGGTCACCTTTGCCACGTTCATGATCGGGTCCCTGGCGCTGGCCGGCCTGTTCCCGTTCGCCGGCTTCTGGAGCAAGGACGAGATCCTCGTCGGCACCGGCGGTTTCCCCGGAACCGACGCCAACGGCAGCTACACGCTCTTCCTGATCATGGGACTGATCGGTGCTGCGATGACGGCCGGGCTACATGACCCGGGCGATCTGGCTGATCTTCTTCGGCCAGTACCGCGGCCATGTGGAACCACACGAGTCCCCGAAGGTGATGACGATCCCTCTCGTCGTGCTCGCCGGCCTCTCGGTCGTCACCGGTTTCCTCAACTTCCCGGAAGACTGGTTCGGTGGGCTGGGCGAGCGCTTCGGCCTGAAGTTCGAGCAATGGGTGGAGCCCGGGCGGAGGCGACACCTTCCACGTCATCGGCCACGGCGACTCGAATCTGCGCTGGCCGTGATCGCCAGCCTTCTCGCCATCGGTTCGGCTCTGTTCGTCCTGGAGCTACTACCAGCAGCTCTCGGCCAAGGACGCGACCGCAACCGAGTACACCGACGGGCTCGCATCCCGCAGCCGTCTCGCCCGGGCCGGTCACGTGTTCCTCGAGCAGAAGTACTTCCTGGACCATCCTCTACACCGACATCATCGTGGGCGGGATCAAGGGCCCGATCGCCCGGATGGCCTACTGGATCAACCAGAACGTCATCGACGTCGTGGTCGAACTTCGCCGGCAGCTCATCGACGGCAGTCGGTCGTTTCGTGTACCGCTTCATCGATCAGGGAGCGATCGACGGTGCGGTGAACCTGTCGGGAACCAGTGCCTCGGAGTCCGGTCAGGTGCTCCGCAGGGTGCAGACCGGTCGCATTCGCCAGTACGCAAGCCTCATGTTCGGTGCCGCCACGTTGCTGGCGGCCGTGTTCATCTTGGCGGTCTAGGGAGAGAGATATGACGGAATTTCTGAACGACTGGGGAATCACCCTCATGGTGTTCCTGCCCCTGGCCGGGGCCGTCATCATGATGTTCGTCCCCAGCTCGGACGAGGAGAGCCACAAGGCGATCGCTCTGTTCACCACGCTGCTCACCGCTGCGGTCGGGATCCTGCTGATCGGCGAGTTCGACTTCGACAACGCCAGCGCACTTCAGTTCGACGTGAACACGAGCTGGATCAGCGTCGTGAACGCCAACTACCACGTGGCGATCGACGGGATCAGCCTGCCGCTGATCGCCCTCACGCTGCTGGTCACCCCACTGGTCGTCATCTACTCGTGGAACCACATCCCCGAGCCCGGCAACGCCAAGATGTTCCTGATGCTCATCCTGGTGCTGCACACCGGGATGCTCGGCACCTTCGTCGCTCAGGATCTCGTCCTGTTCTTCGTGTTCTTCGAGGTCGTGCTGCTGCCGATGTACTTCATGATCGGTGTCTGGGGCGGCGAGCAGCGGCTGTATGCGGCGATCAAGTTCTTCCTCTTCACGCTGTTCGGCTCGGCGCTGATGCTGGTCAGCTTCCTGGCCCTCTACTGGAACACCGGAAGCTCGACCTTCGACATCGTGGGCCTGTCCCAGGAGGTCGCGGCCCGGGACATCGCCCTCAGCACCCAGGTGCTCATCTTCGGCGGCATGTTCCTCGGGTTCGGCATCAAGGTACCGATGTTCCCGTTCCACACCTGGCTTCCCGACGCCCACACCCAGGCGCCGACCCAGGGTTCGGTCATCCTCGCCGCGGTCCTCCTGAAGCTGGGGACCTACGGGTTCATCCGGATCGCCATCCCGATCCTTCCCGAGGCCGCCGTCGAATGGGCCCCGTGGATCGGCCTCCTGGCCGTCATCGGCATCATCTACGGCGCTCTCGCCTGTCTGGCTCAGACCGACATGAAGCGACTCATCGCCTTCTCGTCGGTCGCCCACATGGGTTACGTCATGCTGGGCATCGCCACGCTCACCCCGTTCGGCCTCAACGCCGCCATCTTCGGGATGGTCGCCCACGGACTGATCACCGGCATGTTGTTCTTCGTCGCCGGGTCGGTCAAGGAGCGGTACCACACCCTGGAGATCAAGCGTCTCGGCGGCTTGCTCGTCCAGGCCCCCCGGATGGGTTGGATCCTCGGCTTCTGCACCATGGCGTCGCTCGGCCTTCCCGGTCTGGCCGGTTTCTGGGGCGAGTTCCCGGCCATCCTGGCTGCCTACAGCCCGGCCGAGGGTGTGAGCCAGACCCTGTTCAGGGTGTACATGGTCATCGCCGCCATCGGCACCGTGTTCGCCGCCGGGTATCTGCTCTGGCTCCTCCAACGGACCGCCTTCGGAACTCCCACCGAGGAGTTCGCCGACGATCCCCACATCCACGACGTGGTCGCCACCGAGTGGATCGCCTGGACCCCGCTGCTCGTTCTGATCCTCCTCTTCGGGTTCGTCCCGTCGATCATCTTCGGCGTGACCGATCCTGCGGTGGTCAACGGCCTTCAAGCTCTCGCCCAAGCGGCCCCGTAAAGGAGCCTCGATGCTCACCCTCCTCGCCCAGATCGATCAACCGGCCTTCGTCCGACCCGTCATCGACTGGCACGCGGTCGCCCCCGAACTGCTTGCTGCTCGGTCTCGGTGCCCTGGTCACCACGCTGGACCTCGTCTTCATGGACCGGATTCGCCGCTTCATTCCCACATTGACCGGCTTGACCTTCCTCGTGCCCCTCATTCCGATCCTCACACTGTGGAGCCAGTCCGAAGACCTGCCCCGGGTGATGTTCGACGGGGCGTACGTGGTCGACCGGTATTCCCTGGCGCTCAAGGTCCTGTTCCTCCTGTCGGGGTACGTGGTCGTCCTGCTGTCGACGGACTACATGGCCGAAGGGGACTACTACGACAGCGAGTACTACCAGCTGATCTCGGCGTCGATCCTCGGCATGGTGGTCATGTGCTCGGCCCGCGACCTCGTGTCGATCTTCATCGCCCTCGAGCTGATCTCGATTCCCGCCTACCTCATGGCGGCATGGCGCAAGCGTGATCTCAAATCCAACGAAGCCGGCCTCAAGTTCATGCTGATGGGCGTGTTCGCCAGTGGCATCATGCTCTACGGCATGAGCCTGTTGTACGGGTTTGCCGGCGACACCAGGCTCAGTGCGGTGGCCGAAGCACTCGACCGTGGCGAGTCCGTACCGCTGATCACCCTGGCGATCGTGTTCACCGCCATCGGCTTCGGTTTCAAAGTGAGTGCGGTCCCGTTCCACTCCTGGGCGCCCGACACCTACGAAGGTGCCCCCACCCCGTTGACCGCATTCCTGGCGGTCGCGTCCAAATCAGCCGGTTTCGTCGCTTTGATCGCCATCGTGCTCGTCGGCTTCTCCACCCAGGCCGACGTGGTCGAGCCGCTGATGTGGGTGCTCGCCGCTCTCAGCATGACCGTGGGCAACCTGATCGCCATCCGTCAGACCAACATCGTGCGGATGCTCGCCTACTCCGGCATCGCCCAGGCGGGGTACATGCTTGCGCCCCTGGCCGTGTACGGCGAAGCCTTCGAGGGGACGACAAATCCGGCCAACGCCATCGTCAACTACCTGCTGGTGTACGCAGCGATGAACCTTGGGGCCTTCGCCGTGGTGATCCTCGTCGCCCGCAAGACCCGATCGGGCGAGATCAGCAGCTACGGGGGATTGATGAACTATTCCCCCGGGTTGGGCGCGGCGATGACGCTGTTCCTCTTCTCCCTGGCCGGCGTACCGCCGGTCGGTGGGTGGTGGGCCAAGTTCCAGATCTTCAACGTTCTGACGCAGAACGCCAGCTGGGCGGGGATCTCGTTGGCGCTCATCGTGGCGGTCAACAGCGTGATCGCCGCCTTCTACTATCTGAACGTCGCCAAGCAGATGTGGTTCATGCCGGCGCCGGATCTCGATCACACGCCGATCCGCCTACCGGCTCCGCTGGCGACGGCGCTGGGCATCACGCTGATCGCCACGATCGTGTTCGGGATCCTTCCCGGCATCGTCGGCGATCTGAGCGATTTCACCTCGCTGGCCGCCCGCTGAGGTCATCGAAACCCGGTCCTGGCTTCTGCAGCGGCGAGGGCGTTCCCGACCACTCCGCGGCCCAGAACGCCCCCAGTCCGTCGCTGTCGGTGAGCGCCTCGGCCTCCCGCACGCGGCTACGCATTCGTAGAGCGGTCGTGTCTGGGGCGGCGGCGTGGTCGACCCAGTACGCCCGTCCGGCCTCGACCAGATCGTCGAGGCCGTGGTCATCGCAGAACTCAGCCTGAGTCCTGACCCGATCGGCGGGGGGCAATTGATCGAGTGGCACGTCGGTGGTGATGTCCCAGCGGCCCGGCTCGGCGACCGGATCGTTCCGCCGTTCGTGACCGCGATAGCAGCGCAGCCAGCCGCCACGGTCGGCGAGGGTTTGGGTAACGGGCGCGCCGTAGTCGAACACGAGGACACGTTCTGCACCTGCGGCCAGAATCGACGACAGTAGGGCCGTGGCCCGTTCGATCAGCGGAAACTCGCCGCTGGCGATCGATGTGTCGAGCTCGGCCGGGCGCCATTGCAGCCCGGTTCGATCCACCCACGCCTCCTGGGCGTTGTCGCTTTCCCGCCGGACCCAACGGAACGGAATGTTGTCGAGAACTTCGTTGGCGACCACGACGGATCCGCCAAGGTCGTCGGGCAGTCGGGTGCCGGCGCTCAGGTCGACACCGTGCAGCTCCCACGACTTCGCGCATGGCGGTTCGGCCATGCGCATCGACTGCAGCAGCGTCCCCGGGCCAGCCCCCAGGTCGTACACATCGAAGTGCGCGGGCCGATCCATGTCCCACCACACCCGATCGACCCATCGGGCGAGGATCTCGCCGAACAGCGGACCGACCTCAGGGCTGGTGATGAAGTCTCCATGGCGTCGCCCGGCGCGGCCACGACCCGAGGTGTAGAAACCGTCCGGGCCGTACAGAGCCCGCTCCATGAACTCGTCGAATCTGACCGCATGTCGGGACGGGTTCACCGTTCAGCGGACAACCGGCGCGCTCACCGGTCAGTTGCTGATCTCGAGCTCGGTGAAACTGTAGGTGCAGACCAGCCAGCCATCGGAGGTGTCGATGAGCGAGGCGGTGAAGGGTTGTTCGTCTCCGGCTATGGCCACGGTCCCGCCCGTGTCCGCCTCATCGGTTGTGGTGAAGGCGAGCAGGATCGTGTAATCGGTCAGATCGCCCAGGTCGGCCTCGATGCTGGCGGCCGTCGGCTCACACCCCGGGGCTACCAGCTCTTCGGCGGCGGCGAAGTCGCCCGCCTCGACCTTGCCGAGGAAGTCGTTGGTGGCGTCGATCGGTCCCCGGATCTGGAAGTAGACGAAGGCGCCACAACCACCGAGGAGAAGGACGAAGGCGACGAATGCGATCAACGCCCAGAAGAGGCAGCCGCGGCGCTTCTTCGCCGGAGTTGCCACCGGGGGCGGCACCGACCCGTAGGGCGGTGGCGCGAGATAGCCGGGGGGCGGGGCCTGGCCCGGGACACCGGGGTAGGGCGGCGGAGCGGCCGGGTCGTACCCGGGGGGCTCCTGAGGGGGCTGGGTGAAGGGAGGAACCGATGGCGGATCCGTCGACGGTGGAGGGGAGCTGGGCGGTCCGGAACTCGGTGGCGGGTCGAACCGGCCGGGGCTCGGCGGTGCGGCGTCGTCCCCCGGCGGGTCCCATCGATCGTCGGTCATGGCGTCAACACTAGTCCTGCTCTCCTGCTGTCATCGCCTCGTCGAACGCACCGGTGATGGTGTCCTCTGCGTCGCGTAGGGCGACCATGCGAGCCAGTTTTTCGAAGTCGATGCTGATGAACAGTCCGGTGGCTGTGGCACACAGGGTCTCAGCGGCGTGGAGTGTCCCTTCGGTGTAGATCTTGCGGCCGTCGACCTTCACGAGCCGGCCCGTCATTCTCAGCGGTATGTGCAGCGGAGCGGGGGCGCGGTAGCTGACCTCGAGCCGGCCGGTCATTCCCGGGTTGCCGCTCAGGACCTGGGTAGCACCCAGCAGTTCATCAAACAGGGCGGCGGTGACCCCACCGTGGACGTGGCCAGGCGGACCTTCATAGGCCGATCCACAGATGACCTCACCGGTCACCAGGTTTGCGTCGGCGCCCAGTTTGAGCGGCGGTGCCAGCGGGTTGGCTTTCCCGACGACAGGGCTGAAGTCGCTGTGGTCGGCCGTTTCTCCTGGGCCCGACGGCATCGGTCGGGTCGAGGCTTCGCTGATACCTTCGTAGTGCCGACCGTGGGGAAAAGCCGTGAGCACCTCCACGATGTCCTCGAGCTGTTCGGCCATTCGGGTCAGGTCGTCGTCGGTGGCCTGGGTGGAGACGAGTTGCTCGATCATCGCACGTAGCGCATTCCCGACCCTCCACGTGAGTCGTCGCCGAGATGAGGCCTGATCGGATTGCAGGTCCAGGATCGCAGCCAGCAATTCGGCAGGCTCTCTCGTCGGGTGCTGGTTCATGGGGTGCGAGCCTAGACCGACTCGGCGTTGGGCCGTTGCGTCCGTCGATCCCTGTGCCGGAGGCGCAGGCACGACCAGATGGCGGCGTCCAGGATCCCTCATTTGTTTGTACAACGTACGAACAAAGGCTAGACATGGGGCGTGTCACCGAAGAGCGAGGTGCGAGCCACCAGGGCCGAAGGGGTCGCCACGAGGCGGCGGGTGCTCGATCACGCCGCCGCGTTGTTCGTACGACGGGGCCTGTCGGGCGTGTCGGTGAAAGCGGTGGCCGACGCCGCCGATGTCTTCCCGTCCCAGGTGACCTACTACTTCGGCACCAAGGACGCCCTCTTCGTCGAAGCCGCGTGCCGCGAGGTTCTCCACATCGGTGCTGCGGTCGAAAAGGCCGGTGCCGATGCCCGCACCCCATCGGAGTATGTCACGTCGATCGTCACCGCCGCCCTGGGTGCTCCATCGCTCCTGCTGTTCGCCGAAGCGATGTCGGTGGCCCGGTTCCATCCCGAGCTCAGCGGCCAGATCGACACGACACTCGGTCGACTCCATCGCGAGGGAGCCCGGGCGGTGGCAGAGGTCTGCGATCGGAACGGCTGGACGTCTGCGGGCCGACCCCGACACCGAGGCCCGCGCCTTCTGGGCGATCGTCGATCGGCGTGGCCCTTCAGCGGGCGGCGTCACCCGACGGACCGGACCCGACCACCGCCGAAGCGGTCATCTCGCTGTTCTTCACCCTGCATCCGGAGGAGACATGACCTTCACGGCCCAGCCGCACTACCGGTCGCTGGCACCGACTCGCGGATCAGCTTCCCGACGTGTTGCCGACCGACCGGCTGTTCGCGTCGGGCAAGGCAAGACCGGGGACCACGCCAGGACTGCGCGAGATCCCCGACGCCCGCAACGCGTCGCCTTCCTCTCGGTCTACCTCCAGTTCTTCCGTCGCGCTCGTCCTGGTCGCCCGGGTCGATCACCCGCTGGCCTGGTTCGCCATGCTGATCTGGAGCGCTCGCTGCCTGTCGATGCTCAATCTCCTCAACCACGAGGCGGTCCATGCGCTGCTGTTCAGCGATCGACGCCTCAACGACACGATCGCTCGGTACCTGCTGGCGCCGGTGGCCTTCACCGACTTCGACGCCTACCGCAAGGCGCACCTCGCCCACCACAAGGTGGAGCTGGGGCCCGATGAGCCCGATGTCTCGATGTACGCCCCCTACCCGAGCGGTCGGTGGCGGCTGGCCCGTCGACTCGGACGTGACCTCATCGGTATCTCGGGTTTCAAGCTCCTCGTCGGTGTGACCAGAGCGCCGATGTTCATTCGCCGTCGGATCCTGCTCGGCCAACTCGCCATGTTCGTCATCACCTATGCGCTGACCGGTCGCTGGTGGGCATGGCTGGTGGTCTGGTTCCTCCCCTGGTTGACCACCTGGCAGGTCACCAACCGTCTCCGAGCCATCGCCGAACACGGCGGCATGGAGGCCGGCACCGACCGCCGCGTCACCACCCACGTCGTCACCCCCGGGCCGATGGCCAGCTTCATGCTGGCGCCTTATCAAGCCGGGTATCACCTGGCCCACCACGTCGATACGAGCGTCCCCTGGAACAAGCTCCGGGTCCTGCACAGCGAGTTGGAGCGGGCGGGGTGGATCACCGCCGAGCTGACCCACCCGAACTATCGGGCGCTGTGGCGTTATCTGGCCACCGGTCAGCGGCGCTGAACCTTCCCGCGTACCGAGGACACATCGTCCCGACCGATGACCTTCGGCCAAGTCGATCGTGAACTTTCGGCCGATGTTGGGCCGTCGCCCGGCGTGCCAACCTCGGTCTGATGAGAACAGGCGGAAGGTTCACGACGACAAGAATGATCGCGGCGGTGGCCGCCCTGGTGTTGGTCGGCGCGGCGCTGTCGGTCTCGGTCGAGCCGGTGTTCCTGATCGCCGTGTTGTTCGTTCTCGTCGTGCCGTTCGAGAAGGCGATGCCCCGCCACAAAGGCCAGCGGGTGCGTCGACCTGCGCTCGGGACCGATCTGGCCCACGGCTCTGGTCACGCCGATCGTCGCTCCTGTCGGGTCTGGTCGTCGCTGCGGCCATGGGCGTGTTCAGTCTCGCCTGGCTCCCCGGTTTGGCGCTACGCCCCCTCGTCAGCCAGATCCCACCACTGGCTCAGATGATGCTGGGGCTTGTCCTGTTCGACCTTCTCATCTACTGGACCCATCGGTTCAGCCACGAGGTGCCGTTCCTGTGGCGATTCCACGCCATTCATCACAGCACCGAAACCCTCGACTGGGTGTCGGGGCTCCGCGGCCATCCCTTCGACGGCGTGATCCTCGCCCCCGCCTTCGTCTTCCTGCTGGCGGCGGGCTTCAGCCCCGAGTACGCGGGTGCCATCACCGTGATCCAGATCCTGAGCGGGCTCTTCCTCCACGCCAACGTGCGGTGGCGTCTCCGACCCCTCCATCGCCTGATCATCACACCCGAATTCCACCACTGGCATCACACCAACGAACCGACGGCGATGCATTCCAACTACTCGGTCTTCCTGCCGATCTGGGACATCGCATTCGGGACCTACTTCATGCCGAGCAACCGTCGGCCCGCCACCTATGGTGTCGATGAGTACATCCCGAGCGGCGTTGTCGGCCAGTTGCTGTGGCCGCTACGTGGCATCGGAAATCCCCTACGTCCGTGTGGGCAGAGGTCTACGCCATCCGATCCGGTCGCTGCGATGGCTCGGCGCGCAGGTCAGGGTTCTCCTCGGTCAGATGAAGTCGTTCGGCGTTGCGGCGCACGGGCAACGTGACCGGGACCGTGCCCCACCCTCCCCGTCGACCCGACCGGCGAGTCAGCGTCGACCCGGGTCCTGGTCGCTACCAGTCCGCCGAGATGAACCCGGTGCCGAGAGACCCGGAGCGACCGCCGCCCTGCCAGCGCACTTCGCCGGTGCCGGTGACGTAGAGCAGATAGATACCGGTGTTGTCGTAGCTCAAGCTGTACGAACCGGGCTCGAGACCGAACTCGGTGATCAATTCGCCGGTGTCGGGGTCGAGCAGGATCGCCCGTGAACCGTCGTCGGCGTAGGCGGCCGACCCTCCCACCAGCACCACCAGTGTGCCGTCGGCCCGGACCTCGAGATCGGCGATGCCTTCGTCGATCTCGTGTCGAACCGTCGAGATGACCTGGTTGTCCTCATCGAGTCCGATGACATCGATCCATGCCGACTCCGGCGTGGTCGAGGAGTCCCACGGGTGGGCGACAGCGATACCTCTGCGATCGCGCAGCCAGGCGGGGCGGCGTCCCGCCCCGTCGAAGGAGTCGGCCAACAACCCCTCGTCGGTGCTGTCCCCGGCGGTGGTGATGACGACCGAGTATCCCGTGATGAGAAAGATCCTTCCGTCGGGGCTGATCGACACGTCCCAACCGGCGGTCGTCTGCTCCGGGTTCGGGCGAGCTGGATAGTCCGCCCCGTTGTCGAGGAAGGTGAGGTCGCCGGCTGCGGGTTCACAGCAGGTCGACACCACCGACAGACCGCCGGCCGGATCCCACCAGACATCGACGATGACGTTGCCGTCCAGCGCCGAGCCGGTTCCCGGATTGCCGGTCGTGCCGATCTCTCTGATGATCTCGCCGTTTTCGGTGTCGACCTCGACCGCCACGAACTCGTCGGTCACCGCGAGGAAGGACCGAGGAAGGCCGGTTGCGGTGCGGGGGCCGACAGCCGCTCGGAGAGGCCCGGGGTTGGGGATGGTGGAGCTCGTCGTGGTCGCCTCGGTCGTCGCCGTCGTGCGAGGGATGGTGGATGAGCGTGGTCCTCGGCGACTCCGTGGTGGTCGTGCCGGTGGTGGCGGAGCCCTCGATCGTCGTGGCGCTGGAGTCGTCGCCGTCGCTCCCGCAAGCGGCCGTCACGACCGCTGCGGTCAGCAGAATGGCCACCCATCGATATCTCATTGGGGAAGCTTGCCTTATCCCGGAGGTTCGGTGTTGTCATCGCCCCCGGTTGGTCGTCTGCGGTAAGCTCGATTGGACGATACCGCTGGGGAATGCCGTGGTCCGCCGGTGGGTCCACCAGCTTGGTGCGGTCAGTCGTCCGAAGAGCGGGATTCCCTCACCGAGCACGACGGGAATGCGTGAGATGGTGAGTTCGTCGATCAGACCATCCTCCAAGAACGCGGTCACCAGACGACCGCCGTCGATGTAGAGGTTTGTCGTATCCGGCCTCGGCGCACCGCTCCACGATTGCTTCGGGCGTGCCGGACACGATGGTGACGAGTCCATCCAGGTCCTCGGGCACATCGGTCAGCGACGAGCTGGCGACCAGCACCGGTCCGGGGTAGGGCCAGGGCCGGAACCCCTCGATCACCTCGAAGGTGCCACGACCCATGACCACGGCGTCGATCGTTTCCATGAAGGCGGCATAGCCGTAGTCGTTCCCGTCGGGATTGGGGAGCGATTCGAGCCAGTCGAGTCCGTGGTCGGAGGTGGCGATGTAACCGTCGAGACTCGTGGCGATGAAGACCCGGTTCACCGTTGTCGCCGGATCACGAGCGCTCGACGAGCGGGGTGTAGAGATCGAGAGCGGCCATGACCTCGTCGGGCCCGGCTTGGGGAAGTGAGACGATCGCCCGGTGAACGCCGCCTTCGGCGAGCCGGTCGAGCGCCTCTGGCGCTCGGTTTGGCGGCGAAGATCCCGAGTTCGATCGTTGCCGGATCCCGTCCGACCGTCTCGCAGGCGGACACGATCTCGGCCCACCCGGACGCCAGGGTCCGATCACCGATCGGCATCCAGCCGTCGCAGAACTCGGCGATGTCCCGTGCGGTCTTGGGTCCTGCGCTGCCGCCCATGATGATGGGAGGGTGAGGGGTCGACTTGGGTTTGGGCCAGGCCCAACTCGGCTCCAGATGGATGAACTCCCCGTCGAAGCAAGCTTCGTCCTCGGTCCACAACGACCTCACCGTGAGGGCGCACTCCCGTAGACGAGCCCGCCTCTCGGTGTACCGCACGCCATGGCTGGCCAGCTCCTCCTTGTTCCATCCGTAGCCCACCCCGAACAGGAGCCTGCCGTCGCTCAGGTGGTCCAGTGTGGCGGCCTGTTTGGCTGTCCAGATCGGGTCGCGCTGGGCCAACAGCGTGATCCCGGTTCCCAGTTTCAGCCTCGTCGTCACCGAGGAGATGGCCGCCAGTGCGGTGAATTGTTCGTGCGTACGCCAGTACTCCTCGGGCAACGGCGGGGCGCCTGTCCGCCCACCCCACGGGGTGGCTCGGCTCGTCGGTATGTGGGAGTGCTCGGGGAACCACAGCGACTCGAAGCCTCGGTGTTCGGCCTCCCGACCCAGCGTCACTGGATCGATCGTGAGATCGGTCGGGAAGATCATCAATCCGATGTCCATCCCTGCGAACCTAGTGCGCAGGTGCGGTGGCCTGAGTTCTCGACAGCGCGGGTCGAAGGCTCGAAGGCTCCGGCCTACCGGTAGGTCGGCGAGCCGGTCTCGACCGGCATGACCGTGTCCGGCTGCCCGATACCGGCTGGGGTTTCCTCACCGGCCAGCCCCGGCCAGGGCGGGTACCGAGGTCGAGGCGACCAGGAGCGAGCAGACGATGCCGACGACCCTGACCAGCCCCCTCGGCTACGACCCGTGCGGTTGTTCACACTCAGATGTCATCGGCCTCGATGGCATCGCCCTGGATGTGTGGAACTACCCAGCGCCGGGAACCACCTCGGTGTCGGCGACGTCTCATGAACATGTGGCTTCGAAACTCACCGGTTCTCTGGGTCCTCTGCGGTTCACTCCTGGTCGTCGTCCGCCTGCGGCGCCTCCGGTGTCCGGTCCGTCGGCATCGAGCCGAGCACATCGGGTCCCACGAATAGCGCACCGCTACCATCCGACGCCGTGGAGCGGCGTCGTGATCGGAACCGCGAGCATGGGTGGGGAGATCGTCGACCCCAGGCCGCATGTGATCGACACCTTCGACATTGCCGAGTCCTATCCCGAACAGATCGCGGTCAGATTCACCGCCGGTGACCCGAACTGCACCGCGGCGCAGGCGCGTGGCACTCGCCGACGGCTCGGCGGTCGTCGTCTCTCTGCAGGTGGGCATCACGACCGACGCTCTCGCCAAGTCGTGCCGGGCCGGTGACTTCTCGCACTCGTCTGCTCATCCCGCTGTCCGAGGGACTCGATGGTCGGGAGATCCTCGTGGCCGGGGGGAGCGCTCGGCGATGGAGCGACGTTCGGTGCCGATACGACCACCTTCGCCGGGACGCTCGTCGGCCGGTCCGAGGGAGACGCCACCGAGGCGATTCGTGCCCGGGGTCTGATCATGCGCATCGTCGGGCGCGACGGCGAGTCGTTCGCCGTGACCATGGACTATTCCGAGCAGCGCATCAACCTCGTCATCGACGACGGTCTGGTGGTCGAGGCCACCGTCGGCTGACCCGATGGCCCGGTCTTTTGGTCGATCGCGCGATCTCTGTGTGACGCTGTAGTCGATGGAAGCCGAAGGTTGGAACGATCGCTACCGTGACACCGAACTGGTATGGGGACGGGGGGCCAATCAGTTCGTCGTCGCCCACCTGAGCGATCTGGAGCCCGGCCTCGCCGTCGACCTCGCCGCCGGCGAGGGACGCAACGCCGTGTGGCTGGCGGAACGGGGGTGGACGGTCACCGCGGTCGACTTCTCCACGGTCGGCGTCGAGAAGGCACGCCAGATGGCCGAGGGCCGAGGAGTCGATCTCGACCTGGTCGTGGGTGATGCACGAACCTGGGAGCCCGAGCACTCCCGTCGACCTGGTCGTGATCGCCTACCTCCAGATACCGGATCCGGACCGGACCCAGGTCCTGCGACGGGCGTCCGGCTGGTTGGCGCCGGGGGGAACGCTGTTCATCGTCGCCCACGATCAGAGCCAACGTCAGCGCCGGGTACGGAGGACCACCGGATCCGGCGGTGTGTTACGACCTGGCCGAGACCGTTGCCGCACTCGATCGGCTGACCGTCACCGTCGCCGAGGTGGTCGAGCGTCTCGTCGACACCCCTGACGGGCAGCGCACCGCGCTCGACACGGTCGTGCTCGGCCACCACGGCGTAGCTGCCCGACGGACGGCGCTCAACGCAAGAGACGCTCGAGGTCGTCACCGGGAAAGGCGTCGTCGAGGAATCCGGCCGTACCCGTGGCGGCCAATTCCGTGCGCCGCCCGGTGGAGTGCCCCGAGGGCGACCCGGGCCAGCGCCCCACCCGTGCTGATCCTGCGGGCACCGAGGGCCGGCCAGGGCATCGACGGTGGGCGTCGCCGCCGAGAGCAGGATGTTGGCCGGTCGGGTCAGCGAACAGATCGCCCGGATCTGCTCGGGATCGGTCACCCCGGGGGCGTACACGCAGTCGGCCCCGGCCTCGATGAAAGCGCTCGAGACGGGCGAGGCTCTCGTCGAAGTCCGGGTGGGGCAGGTAGAGGTGTTGTTCGGTCCGCGCCGTGAGGACCATCCCCTCCCGCCGGGTGGCCTCGGCCGCTGCTGCCACCCGCTCGGTCGCAACCGCCCGTGGTTCGATCGAACACGAGGTCGGGTCGTAGTCCTCGATCGAGCAGCCCGCTGCGCCCGTCTCGGCGATCGCCTCGACGAAGTCGGTGACCTCGGCCGGGGTCTCACCGAAACAACGCTCGGCGTCGACGCTGACGGGTACGTCGACGAAGCGCACCATCGCAGCGGCGTGAGCGAGGAGTTCATCAGCCGACTACCTGTTGGTCTGCTCGGCCCAGGGTGAAGGCGTGGCCCGAACTCGTCGTGGCGATCGCCTGGAACCCGCATGCGGCCAGGACTTTGGCCGAGGCTCCGTCCCATGCGTTGGGCATCACGAAACAACCCGACTCATGGAGTTGGCGGAAACGGGTTCTGTCAGCTCGTGCGATCATGACTTCTCCTGCCCCTGCAGTCGTTTCATCCGTGACGACGTCGCCGCCCGCCCGGTCGGCTGCGTACGCATCGTGACGCTCCTCGATGCGAGCGGGTTCGTACCGGTAGTTGACCATCATTCCCAGGCTTCGCTCCCAACCGACCGGAGTCGGATTGGCCCACCAGTTGATCTGCTCGATCTCGGCGCCGTTCGACAGGTGGAAGTGGCCGACCTGATCGATCGCCCGTGGTGGACCGGTCGAACCGGTCGTGGTCTCGCGCGGTCGCTGGTGAGGTAACGGGCAGCCAGTCGCAGGAGTTCCGGTCTGGAGATCGTCGACGTCGGCGGGATCGGCGGGCGGGCCGAACGGTATGAGCGCTGCGGACGTGGGCGGCGGTCTCGTCGATCCATGCCCTCAACCCCGGCATCGGACTCAGCGTCACGAGGTTGGTGAGATTCGGGAACTCCTTCACCAGTTCGTCGACCACACCCTTGATCAGCATGTCGCCGAGAGAGACCCCGGCGAGGCCGTAGTGACAGTTGGAGATCGAATAGAAGGTGGCAGTGTCCAACTGCCATTACGGCTTGGCCGGCGTCTCTCTCGGCGACATGCTGATCAAGGGCGTGGTCGAGGAACTGGTGAAAGAATTCCCGAATCTCACCAACCTCGTCACGTTGAGTCCGATGCCGGGGTTGAGGGCATGGATCAACGAGACCGCCGCCCACGTCCGAGCGCTGATACGTTCGGCCCGCCCGCGATCCGCCGGCGTCGAGGACCTCCGACCGGAACTCGTGCGACTGGCCGCCAGTTACCTCACCAGCAACCAACGAGAAACCATCGCTCGTTCGACCGGTCCTCCTCGGGCGATCGATCAGGTCGGCCACTTCCACCTGGCGAACGGCGCCGAGATCGAGCAGATCGACTGGTGGGCCAATCCGACTCCGGTCGGTTGGGAGCGAAGCCTGGGACATGATCGTGGACTTACCAGGAGCACGAACCCGCCGCATCGAGGAGCGTCATGATGCGTACGCGGCTCGAACGAGGCGGGCGGCAACATCGTCACGGATCGACTGCAGGGGCAGGAGAAGTCATGATGGCACAGAACCCGTTTTCCGCCAACTCGGCTCGGGGTTCTCTTCGTGATGCCGAACATGGGACGGGGCCTCGGCCGAGTCCTGGTCGCAGCCGGGTTCCAGGCGATCGCCACGACGAGGGTCCCGGGCCGCGCTTCACCCTGGGTCGAGCAGACCAACAGGTGTCGGCTGATGAACTCCTCGCTCACGCCGCTGCGATGGTGCGCTTCGTCGACGTGCCGGTCAGCGTCGACGCCGAGCGTTGCTTCGGTGACCCGGCCGAGGTCACCGACTTCGTCGAAGCGGTTGCGGGGACGGGCGCGGCGGGCTGCTCGATGAACTCGGCCTCGTGTCGATCGAACCACGGGCGGTTGCAACCGAGCGGGTGGCAGCAGCGGCCGAGGCCACCCCCGGCGGGAGGGGATGGTCCTCACGGCAAGGCAGACCGAACAACACCTCTACCTGCCCCACCCCGGACGTCGACGAGAGCCTCGCCCGTCTGAGCGCTTTCATCGAGGCCGGGGCCGACTGCGGTGCACGCCGGTGTGACCGATCCCGAGCAGATCCGGGCGATCTGTTCGCTGAGCCGACCGGCCAAGCATCCTTCTCTCGGCGGCGACGCCCACCGTCGATGCCCTGGCCACCCTCGGTGCCCGCAGGATCAGCACGGGTGGGGCGCTCGCCCCGGTCGCCCTCGGAGCACTCCACCGGGCGGCGACGGAACTGGCCGCCACGGGTACCGCCCCGGATTCTCGACGACGCCTTTCCCGGTGACGACCTCGAGCGCCTCTTCGTTGAGCGCCGTCCGTGCCAGGCAGCTACGCAGCGGAGGCCGAGACGACGGTGTCGACCGCGGTGCGCTGCCCGTGGGGGTTGTCGACGAGCCGCTCGAACACCTGGGCGACCGTGACGGTCAGCAAGCAGCAACATCCGCGGTCGTGACGCACCGCCGGATCCGGTGGTCCTCCGTATCCGGCGCTGACGTTGTACTGATCGTGAGCGACGATGAACAGCGTTCCCGGCGCCAATTTCAGCCGTTGACCGTCGCAGGACCTCGGGTCCGGTCCGATCCGGTATCTGGAGGTAGGCGATCGCGGACGACGGGAGTGTCGGGCTCCCAGGTTCCGAAGTGCGTCGCCCACGACCACGTCGAGATCGACTCCTCGGCCCTCGGCCATCTGGCGTGCCTTTTCGACGCCGACATCTGGGAGAAGTCCACCGCGGTGACCGTCCGCCCCGGTTCCGCCAGCCACACCGCGTTGCGTCCCTCGCCGGCGGCGAGGTCGATGGCGAGGCCGGGCTTCACATCGCTCAGGTGAGCGACGACGAACTGATTCGCCCCCGTCCGTCCGGTTCGGTGTCACGGTAGCGATCGTTCCAACCTTCGGATTCCATCGACTACAGCGTCCAGGCGATGAACCGAAACGAGGCCATCGGGTCGCCGACGGTGGCCTCGACCAGACCGTCGTCGATGATCAGGTTGATGCGCTGCTCGGAATAGTCCATCCGTCACCGGCGAACGACTCACCATCGCCGCCCGACGATTCGCATGATCAAACCCCGGGCACGAATCGCCTCGGTGGCGTCTCCCTCGGGCAGGCCGACAAGCGTCCCGGCGAAGGTGGTGGTCCTCGGCACCGAACGTCGCTCCATCGCCGACCAGCGCTCCATCCCCGGACACGAGGATCTTCCGAGACCATCGAGTCCCTCGGACAGCGGAATGAGCAGAGAGTGCGAGAAGTCGGCCGGCACGATTAGATGGAGGCATGCCCACCTGCAAAGAGACGACGACCGACGAGCCGTCGGCGAGTGCCAGCGCTTGCGCCGCCACCGCGCAATTCGGGTCACCGGCGGTGAATCTGGACCACGATCTGTTCGGGATAAGAACGGCAATGTCGAAGGAGTCGATCACATGGGGTCGCAATTACCACCCATGCTTGCGGTTCCGATGACGACGCCCTCCACGGCGTCGGATGGTAGCGGTGCGCTATTCGTGGGACCCGATGTGCGCTCCAACCGGACACCGGAGCGCGCACAGCGCCACGACCAGGAGTGAACCGCAGAGGACCGATAGAAGGGATGACTCAAAGCCACATGTTCATGAGACGTCGCCGACACCGAGGTGGTTCCGCGGCGCTGGGTAGTTCCACACATCCAGGGCGATGCCATCAAGGCGGTGGGCGTGTACGACCGCGGTCGTAGCCGAGGGGGTATGTCTCAGAGTCGTCGGTATCGTCTGCTCGCTCCTGGTCGCCTCGACCTCGGTAACGGCCCTAGCCGGGCTAGCAGGTGAGGAAACCCCAGCCCGCATCGGGCAGCCGGACACGGTCATGCCGGTCGAGACCGGCTCGCCGACCTACCGGTAGGCCGGAGCCTTCGAGCCTTCGACCCGCGCTGTCGACTCGGCCGCACCACACGCTGGGCTTTTTCACAGGATATCGATGATCCTTCCCACCGATCTCACGATGGATACCAGTGACGCTGGGTCGGGAGGCCGAACACCGATTTCGGTCGGCTGTCGGTCCCGAGCACTCCCACATACCCGACGAGCCGAGCCACCCCGTGGGGTGGGCGGACAGGCGCCCCGCCGTTGCCCGAGGAGTACTGGCGTACGCACGAACAATTCACCGCACTGGCGGCCATCTCCTCGGTAGCGGCTGAAACTGGATTCGGACAGCGTGCCTGGCCCCG
>CAWCAF010000036.1:0-67699 GCA_963793385.1 uncultured Acidimicrobiales bacterium | reverse complement strand
CCAAGTTCTGTATATCGGACACCATTCCATTGACCATTGAAAGGATCGGCTCGTCGTCGTGATGGTCGTCAAGGTTACCGTTAGTTTCTTCATCGTCGTCTTCGTATTCGATGTCGAAGTCTGATGAAGATACGGTATTCCGAGTCTGACCTGCGATTACCCATCTTTTGCAAATAATGTTGATTGAATCGGAAACGGGTGGAACTCCGTCGAACTACCCCACCGTTGTGCCGACACCAGGTCGACCGGCGCAGGACAACGAGTGCCGTGTCATCCGGAGCGGGTTCACGGGCGACGACTGCGGGCCGGTGTCCATCGAGATCGATACAACAGCACCGAACCCAGGGTCATCACCAGACCTGCGTAGAGCAGCAGGGAGCTCGAGGAGCTGCCGCTGTTGGCGAGCAGCGGCGGCGGACCGTCCGGGTCGACCGGAGGCGCCGGCGGTCGGCACGGTGGTGACCGGCACCGTGGTGACCGGCACCGTCGTCGGCGGGGGCGCCGTGATCAGGCCTGCGTCGACGGAGAAGTCCGATGATCCACCCGGCAGCACGATCGTTCCCGTCCGACCTCGACCAGCATCGGTGAGAACGGCGTCGGAATCACGCAGATCGTCAGTGCAGTTCGGTTCGGTGAGTTCGAATCCGGTGGGAACGTCGAACTCGACCGAATAGCTACCGGCGAGCAGGCCCGAGAAGACGTAGGACCCGTCGGCAGCGGTCTCGGTTGACGCGATGGCGTTTCCGCCATCATCGAACAAGGTGACGGTCACCGCGCCGATCCCGGCCTCGCCTGCGTCCTGGAGGCAGTTCTGGTTGCTGTCGGACCAGACCCGATCCCCGATCGCACCCACGACGGGCTTCAGGAACGTTTGTGATGCCACCCAGGCACCGGATTCGCCACCCTCTTCGGGTTCGGACTCGAACTGGAACGCAATCCAGTCACTCCCCGGAGGTATCACGACGTCGATGATCGACAATGCGATATCGGCCCGGGGCGCAGGTCCGCCGCGGAGGACGGATCGACACAGCCCGATACGGAGCGGTGGCGGCACCGCCGGGATAGGGATGTCCGGCGGCGTAGGAGACGTCGGGCGGCGCCTGGTTCAGTTTGGCCACGCACGTGCCCGCCGGATGCGAGAATGGGTCGTTGACGATCTCGACTCCCCCATTGATTCCGAAGCCGGACGCTCCCGGCATCGTCCACCAGGTCGAACGCACCGTAGGCCGGTGTAGCGCCGGATCCCGCGAGGTACCAGAGGCCGATCCCCCGACAGCCGACGAAGTCCACCTGGGATCCGGCCAATCCGAACGGCAGTGAGAGAGTGGTCGCTTCGGTGGCGTTCATGACCGGGATGAACACGGTGTCGGAGTGGGGCTGGCCGAAGCCCTCGTAGAAGTAGTCGACCCCCTCGTACTCCTGGATGATCTTGGGCTCGGCGCATGGGCTCGTGTCGTACACGATCGACAGCAGCGCGCCGTTCCGTTGGAAATCGGGACCTGGTCCCCCATCCCAGCCCGACACGTCGAGTCGGGTCGTATCCCGATCGATGATCCCCAGGGTGTCCGGCCCGATCCTCGCACTCCACGAGTACCACGTGGTGCCCGACGGCGGGGGCGAATCCGGCGGCTCCGGTGGGTTGACGGCCGACCACCGAGACACCGTTCAGGATCAGGGTCGAGTCGGCACGGCCGCCTCCTGGCGTCACGTCGTCAGGTGTGGTGTCGTCGGTTCCCGTCCAGGCCAGCGAGGCGAAGACGACCGGCCCGGGGCCCGGGGCGATGTCGATCGAACCCTCACCGTCGCCCTTGAGCCCGACCGAATACCACTCGGCTTCGTAGCACCCCGGTTCGGAGGTGAAGACCAACTCGACGCCGTCAGCGGCGGCGGGCACAACACCGGACACGAGTTGCATCAGCGAGGCCGCGAGGACGACGACCAAGGCCGACGGGATTGCGCTACTTCTCATGGACCACAATCGGCGACAAGCATGACGAAGTGAGCACGGCGCCACCAGAGTGCCTTCCTGGCCAGGGCGAGGTCGACCGACAGCGGCCGGGTTCTGAATAGCCTTGGGCGATGTCCAATGGGTCTGCATTCAGCGACCGGGACGGGCGACTCGATCGATTTCGGCCGAACCGCCTCCGACTACGAACAACACCGCCCTGGCTTCCCGGACAGCTTCTTCGACCGGCTGCGCCACGATCGGTGGATCAGGCCCGGCCAACGGGCCCTGGACCTGGCCACGGGTACCGGTGCGGTGGCACTGGGCCTGGCTTCCCGCGGTCTCGAGGTGATCGGTCTCGATCTCGCCCCCGAGCTGCTCGCCGTCGCCAGAAGATCGGCGGCTCGCCAGGGTCTGTCCGCCCACTTCGTCCAGGCCCGGGCCGAAACCACCGGATTCGACGACGGGACCTTCGATCTGGTGACCGCCGGTCAATGCTGGTGGTGGTTCGACGCCGGAGAGGTCATCTCGGAGGTGCGTCGATCCTCTCCCCAGGGGGTCGTCTGATCATTTGCAACTTCAGTTACCTCGCGCTGCCCGGGCAACGTCGCCGCAAGAACCGAGGAACTCGTTCTGCGCCACAACCCGGGCTGGCCCAAGGCGGGCTGGCGTGGCGTCCACCCCGAGCAGATCAAGGCGCTGGACCACGGCGGATTCCGGCAGGTCGAGAGCTTCAGCTATGTGACCGACGTGCACTTCGACCACGCCGGCTGGCGAGGTCGCATCCGCACCTGCAACGGGGTCGGCTCTGGGCTGGAACCCGAGCGCGTCGAACGCTTCGACCACGACCTCGCCGATCTTCTGGCCGCGGAGTTCCCGGGTGAGCTGGCGGTGCCCCATCGCGTGTTCGCCGCCAGCGGCATCAGGGCCTGATGAGGTGGGCGAACCCCTACCCTCGGTGAATCGTCGCTTCGCCCACACCCAACCCACGCCCGACGACCGCCGAACCTCGTATCGGCACCCTCAACGAGAGTTCCCTCCACGCTGCGTTGAAATCCCGCTACGCCGAACCGGGCGACGAACTCGAGTTCCCGCTCGAGGGATTCGTGATCGACATCGTGCGCGATCGGGATGGAGCCAACGAGTTGCTGATCGAGATCCAGACCGGTTCCTTCGCCTCTCTCGGCGACAAACTCGATCGACTGCTGTGCGACCATCGAATGCTGCTCGTCCACCCCATCGCCGTGCGGACGACCCTCGACAAAGCCCGGCAAGAAGCCCCGCCGCTCCCCCACCCGCGGCTCGATCTACTCCCTGTTCGACGAGCTGGTCAGCATTCCGACTCTCCTGGACCATCCCCATCTCGAACTCGACGTCGTCCTGGTCGAGATCACCAAGGTCCAGGTCCATGACGGGGCCCTCCGGCGCCGTCGCGGCGGATTCCGCACCGTCGACCGTCGAATGGACGCTCTGGTGGACACGATCCACCTCAGCCAGCTGGGCGACCTGGCCACACTTCTCCCAACCGGACTGCCGGCCATGTTCACGACCGCAGACCTGGTCCGACCGCCCGACATCAGCCGTGCCACCGCCCAGAAGCTGGCGTACTGCTGCAAGGCTGCCGGCCTCATCGAGCAGGTCGACCGGACCGCAGCCGGCATCGTCTACCAACGCCGACACCGCTGACGCTCCCGCCCTCGGCCCGGCAACGGTCTGCTAGCGTGCGCCCGTGCCGCGGCTTGTCTTCGATGCCACGCAATTGGTCCACTGGCCAGGCCACCTGACGGGAATCCCGAGGGTGATGGACGAGCTGGCTCGTCGTCTGGCTCTCGACGACGGTTTCGACTCCGTCTTCGTGTCGTGGGTGAAGGAGATCAGCGACTTCGCCGAGGTCGACATCCGCCGCTCGCGCCAGGGCGGAGGCATCTGCTATCCGGCACAGCGATCTGAGGCCTCCCTGCGTGCGCCGCCTGGCCGTCCGCGCTGTCCACTCGCTCCACCGGCTGGACACCGTGCCCGGCGTCGGCGGTCATCTGGCCCGGGTTCGCCACCGGCTCGAACGAGGCCTGGTCGGTTCACCACCGCCTCTCCCCATCGAATCCGCAGATGTGCTCATCGTCGTGTGGGGTGAATGGTGGGACCCCAACTTCATCGATTTCGTCCTGGACCGGGTCGCCGCCGGTGTGCGGCTCGTGCAGGTCGTCCATGACCTGGGACCGGTATCGCACCCTCACCTGGCCGGGAACTCCGCCGACAGCTTCGTGCCGTACTTCGAGGCGATCCTGCCGGCCGCAACCCTCCTGCTCTGTGTCTCGGAGAACACCCGGGCTGAACTCGTCGCCTTTGGAGCGGCCCTCGGCCACTCCGATCTGCACACGGGGGTGTTCCGTGAAGGTGACAGCTACACGGTCGAGAGCACCGACTCGCCGGCGGCGCCCGAACTGCTCGGCCTGGACGGCGGCGGCTTCGCGCTCAGCGTGGGAACGATCGAGGCGAAGAAGAACCATGCGCTGCTGTACTACGTGTACAAGCTGGCTGCCCATCGAGGCGTCGACCTCCCACCGATCGTGATCGTCGGGCGCCGCGGCTGGCGCACCGACGACATCTACGGGCTCATGACAGAGGATCCCGAGGTGGCCGGGAAGGTCCTCTTCATGCACGACGCTTCCGACGCCGAACTCTCGTGGCTGTACGACCATTGCCTCTACACCGTGTTCCCGAGCTTCTTCGAAGGCTGGGGCATCCCGATCGCGGAGAGCCTGGCTCGCGGTGTCCCGTGCCTGTGCAGCAACGCCGCCAGCATGACCGAGATCGCACCCTCCGCAGCCGTTCACTTCGAGCCGGCATCACCGGAGGAGCTGGTCGATCTGATGTCGAGATTGAACGACCCCGTCGAGCTCCAGCAGGCCCGCGATCGGGCCCACACCTACGTTCGGACCACCTGGGACACCTCCTATGCCCAGTTCCGGACCTACCTGGGGCCGCTGGTGCGCTCAGCCGAAGCCGGCGATGTCGAGGCGTCCTGATCGCCTGCTGATCAGCAGTCGGTCAGGTTGATGCCGAGCGTCTCGGTCAGATCGATCACCGCAGGGGCCTGCTCGAACTCGCTGAACTGCTCCAGCCATTCTCGGAGTTCGATGTCGCTCCACGTGTCGACCGGAGTCTGCGAGGGGCCGTTTCGCTCCCACACGATGTTGCCGATCGCGTCCGCTGTCGGATCGGCGTGTCGGGCGGCCCGATAGTGCTCGAAGTCGCCGTACACCGCTTCGCGTCGGCCCGACGGGTGGTAGACCACGATCGACGGCTCGCCCTTGATCACCTCCGACGGGATCTCCAGGCCCAGCGCCTCTGCTCGGAGGCGCACGTAGTGCACCAGCTGAGGTTGGGACGCGTGAGCCTCGGCGTGACGTCGATCGTCGGCGTTGGCCGTCGAGGTATCGGGGTCCGTCGAGCGGAGGATCGTGAGCGGTCGTGCCGAAGGTCGCGGGTCAGCCCTGGTAACGGGCCGTCGGTGGCCAACATCAGCGCGCCTAGCACGAGCATGGACGGAAGGAGATGTGGTTTGACTCATCTCGGATACTCACCTCACCACGTAGGGAATGATGTGTAGCTGACGGACGAGACCGAAGAGAAGTCGCGGCCAATCATCGAAACCGCGCTACCAGTCCTCCCAATCCGACATCGGACGTCCCAGCTTGTCGAGCCGTTGTTCGGCCCAGACCGGCATGCTGATCGGATTCGCCACGAAGAGTCGCCTGCGCCAACTCGCCGCGTTCGTCCCACACGTGGCAGCTGTTCAGGTTGAACGCCATCGCCTCTCGACGGGAGGCTTCGTCGTCACCTCCCCCGTCGAAGACGCTGACGCCCGGATCGACCATGCGCATCCCCCACATGCTCTGGATCGCCACCGGGAGCCATCGCCCGGAGCAGGGCGCCGATGTGCGTGCACCCTTCGACCCCGCCGAATCGCTCGGTCACCGCACGGGTGAAACCACGGCCGATCGACAACCCGACCAGCAGGTCGTACTTCGATTCGATCCTCGTACACGCGAGATGCGGTGTCACCTCCATCACGACCGCGACGTCCCGAATGGTCAAGGTCGCCACATCGAGGAAGAGGTCGACGACCATCTGATGGATCGGGAGCGGCTCGTCGTCGTCAGCGAAGTACAGCCCCGGCTGGTTTCTCGTCGAGAATCGCTCCCCGCAGGCGGCATCACGCCCTTCGCCTTCGTAGTAGGCGCAGACCGTGTAGCTCCGGGTATGGATCAGTCTCGATGGAGGGTCGGCGGGTAGTCGGCTCACCGCACCAGCATTCCCACCGCGTCGGAACCGACCAAATCGGCGGACGTCGAAGCTGCTCACACGTCCTTGAACGGTGATCGATCGGGTGCCTCCGCACCGCAGAACTGGCATCGGGGCGACCCGGCGGCGACCGCAGCGCCGCACCGCAACGATCTGCAGCCGGTCGGCTGATAGCCGTCTCGACGACCGTCACGGTGGTCGATCTCGTCGATCTTGGCCCGAAGATCGTCATCGGTGAGTCCGGCGGTCTCGTGGAGCAGCTCCCACATCGCCAGGCAGATCAGATTGAGTCGGTCGAGCCGATCGGCCAGGTCGTAGTGGGCGTCGTGGGCGCGTTGCCGGGCGATCACCTGGGACTGGGCCGCGGCCCGGGAGGCCTGTTGGCGGCCCCGATACTCGCCGTAGCTCGACTCCTGACCCAACGACGCGAACATGTCCAGTCTCATGGGCCGGTATCGACAGAACGCGGGCATCGGGTTGAATGCCCGAGGTTCGGTCCGTCGGCCGTACCGAGACCCATGTCACCTCGGCCCCGATGTGCCGATGGGAATACCACATCACCGGGTGGGTTAGGTTGAGAAGCCATGTCCGATCGCTTCGCCGCCCTTCGCCAACGAGACTTCCGCGTCCTGTGGCTCGGCGGCGTCTTCAGTTTCATGGGCGTCCAGATGCAGTTCTTCCTTCGCGGCATTCTGGCGTGGGACCTGACCGAGCGAGAGGGTGCTCTGGGTCTGGTGTACTTCGTGTTCGGGATCGCCCTGCTCATCGCCACTCCCCTCGGTGGTGTGGCCACCGATCGTCTGCCCAAACGTGCGGTGATGCTCGTCAGTCAGGCGGTTCTCGTCGCGTCGGCCGTGGGCATGGGGGTCGCCGTGCTCACCGATGTGGTCGAGTACTGGATGTTGCTGGTGGCCTCGGTCGCGCAGGGCACCGCCTTCGGTTTCTTCGGTCCAGCTCGTATCGCCATGGCGAGCGACCTCGTCGGCAGGGCCAACCTCGGCAATGCGATCAGCCTTCAGTCGCTGGCGATGAACGGCTCGCGTATCCTGGCTCCGAGCATTGCCGGAGCGCTGGCCGGGTGGGCGCTGTTCGGCATCGGCGGTGCGTACATCGTGGCGGCGTCCACGTCGGCGCTCAGCCTCGGTCTGACCATGATCCTGCCCAATCCGGTGGCAGCACTCACCGGTCAGGGCTCGGCCATTTGCCGACATCGCCGCCGGCGTGGCCTACGTCCGATCGGTCCCCGCCATCCGCAACGTCGTGCTGGCCACCTTTGCGGTGCTCATGTTCGCATTCAGCTACGTCAGCTTCATCCCCGCTCTCGTCAAGGACGTCTTCGGTCTCGGCAACGGAGCGGTCGGCGTGTTCACTTCGCTGTCGTCGGTCGGCGCCCTGGTCGCCGGCGTCTGGGTGGCCGGATTGGCCGATTCGCCCCGTGCCAAAGGTGTGATGACCGGCGCCGGCATCATGTTCGGCATGACCGTCGCCCTCTTCGGTATCGCCCCCTTCTACGTGGCCGCCGTGGTCGTCTCCGGGTTTGCCGGTGCCGCCACCACCACCTATCAGACGCTCTCCAACACGATCGCGCTGCAGCACTCCGACGCCGAGTTCCAGGGTCGAGTGCAATCGATCATGCAACTCGGCTTCGCCGGCTTCGGAATGGCCGCGCTGCCTCTCGGGCTCCTGGCCGAAGCGATCGGTCTGAGGAGCACGCTGGTGTTCATGGGTTCGATGGCGACCGCATCGGTCGTTCTCTACGCCGTCGCCGAGGCCCGCCGCGACGCACGATCGCCCGGCCATCGATGCGGTGATCGTCGAGCCGGCGCTGACCAGCCGATAGCAACCACCAGACGCTCGGTTCGTAGAGGTTCAGTCGTCCCTGAGTGCCACCGCGTTCGGGGTGACGTTGACCTTGGGTTCGTATTCGGTCGCAGCAGCCGCAGCCCTGTCGGCGCCGCTGAGCAACGAACGCAGCTCAGCGAGGCACTCTTGGCACGGCCCGTAGAGACGTTCCATCACCTGCTTGGCGCACCGCGGACAGACAAAGGACAGGTCGGCGGCAAACCGATCCATCTCCAGCGTGACGTCTCGCACCGGGTCGACGATAGTCAGCGGTTCACGGGCGCGATGACGACCTTGCCGAATTTGGCTCCGGCGGTGAAACGTGCGTACGCCGCAGCAGCGTCGTCCAACGCGTACGTCGCCGCCACCGGAACCACGAGCGTGTCTTCCTCGACCAGGGGAAGGACGTGGTGCTCCACGCCGCGGGCCACGAGCGCCCGCTGGGCGAGGGGTCGCGCTCGGAGGGTGGATGCGTAGAGCCGAGCTCGCTTCCCCATCAGCTGCACGAGGTTGATCTCCACCTTTGCGCCCGCACCGACGCCGATCACCGAGATACGACCCTCGGTGGCGAGGGCGCTGACGTTGGCCGGCCAGTTGGGGGCGCCGACGAGCTCGAGAATCACGTCGAAGGGCCCCGCCTCCACGAAGTCGGCTGGATCGACCACCGACGCTCCCAACGCGTCGACGGCGTGACGAAGGTCGGCGTTCCTGACCGTGGCGGTGACCTGGGCGCCGGCGGCGACGGCGAGCTGCACCGCGGCCGACCCGACACCACCGGCCGCCCCGTGGATGCAGGTCGCGCTCCCCCATGGACAATCCGGCCTGGGAGAACAGAGCGTCGTGGGCCGTGGAGAACACCTCGGGGAACCCTCCCGCCGCCGAACCCTCCAACGAAGACGGGACCGGCATCGCCAACGATTCGTCGAACGAACACAGCTCGGCCTGGGCTCCCCCAGACACCACGGCCATGACCCTGTCCCCCACACCGAAACGGTGACAGAGGCGACCCGTCGACACCACCGTGCCGGCCAGTTCGAGTCCCGGGGTTTCCGGTGCGCCGGGCGGAGGCGCATAGTTGCCGGAGGATTGCAGGATGTCCGCTCCGTTGATCCCGCACCCCTCGACCGAGACCAGCAATTCGGTTGCCTCCGGTTCCGGGTCGGCGATCTCGGCGATCGTGGGCACACCATCGGCGAATTGCACAGCTTTCATGCCAGCACCCTAGTCAGTTGACGTACCGCCGTCCCGGGCCGATCAGAACTGGGATGCGTTCGTGACGCTCTGCCAGTCGGCCGCCACATTCCCCACGGACGGAAAGCCTCCAAGGTCGCGGAGTATCCGGGCGGTGTGCATCAGATTCCAGGTCATGGTCGTCGTGTTGCGGTTGGTGAACTCGTTGTCGTAGCCCACCGGCGTCGAGTCCCCCTCCACAATGTCGCCGTAGCTGGGTCCCGGCCCGGCTTCACCGATCCAGCCGCAATCAGCCTGGGGAGGGACGACATATCCGATGTGCTGGAAGGCATAGAGCAGCTCCATGCCCACCGCCTTGACACCGTCTTCGTTCCCGGTGACCACACATCCGGCGGTCTTGCCGTAGTAGAGGTACTGGCCCTTGTCGTTCTTCTCGGCGCTCGACGCATACATCCGCTCGATCGCCAGCGTCGCCAGGCTGCTCTTGACCCCCAGCCAGATCGGGCTGCCGATCACCAGGATGTCCGCGGCCATGATTCTCTCCTGGATGCCCGGCCAGTCGTCGACGTCGGCGGCATTGTCGGCCACGGCATCGGTCGACCATGCCGAAGCCGATCCGATGGTCGAGCATGTGGATCATCTCCACCGCCACACCTTCGGTCCTCATGATGCCTGCGGACTTCTCCAAGAGCCTGCGGGTGTGGGAATCGGCCGAGTGCCGCTTCAGCGACGCGTTCAGGTAGACGGCGGACAGGTCGCTGAAATCTGGCATACCCGTGTCTACCACGGCTGACTTCCACGCCACGCTCCCGCAGCGGGCCGTCGGTTCAGAGCGCCGGCGCCGGCACACGCCTCACTCGTCTGAGGCCGGGACGCCAGCGGGTGAGTGATCGCAGCCGTTGGAGGTCGCCCGGCCGCATGAAGGACACGTAGCCGATCAGCATGCCGGGGAAGAAGTAGCCGAGACGCATCGCATAGTCGAACCCGAAGTGCAACCCGATGCCGGCGACGATCCCGAACAGGCGTGTCCTGCGATTCCACAGTAGGAGGGGCAGGGTGATCTCCAGGCCGATGGCGATCCACGTGGAGAGGTTGCCGATGATCAGGTTCTCCCTGACCGCCTGAGGAATCCAGAACCGCTCGAATTCCTCGAGCCCGAGCGCGATCGGTGCTGCGGTCCCGTCGTGCCAGCGAGTCCCCGGGGCCTTCTCGATGACCGTCGCCACGTAGATGGCGGTGAGCTGGAGCTGAAAGATCCGTAAGATCCAGGCCGGTCCGATCGGCCAGCGGCGGGAGCCGTCGGGTTGTCTCGCTCCCCTTGGTCCCAAGGACAGGAACCGGCCGGGTGTGAGGACGGCGAAGACGGCGAAGTAGAACGCCCACAGGCGAATGAGGACATCGCTGGCGTTCATCATGACCGTGATGTCCTGCTGAAGGCTCATGAGTGCGTACCACATCACCGGGGCTGCCAGGCGCACGCCCCGACCGAGGACGAGGGACAGAGCGGAGAGGAACAAGGCGCCAAGTGTTGCGACCGCCGCCCAGTCCTCGTCCAACCACTGCAGGATGCCGGCCTGCCAGCGACCGTACGACGGGCGCGGGAAGAGACCGTCGTCGAAGAAGAACGTGGCGAAGTCGGGTAGCAACGCCAACCCCCAGCCGATGACGGTGATGCCCAGCAGTATCCGTATCCAGGTGATGTTCATCGTCGACCGGGGCAGGAACCAGAACCGACTCCAGAGCGTTGCGAGCCGACGCATCACGAGCCTGCCGCTTCAGCGTTGACGGGGCCATTCCCGGGGTTGGCGAAGCTGATCTCGAACATCTCTTCGTCCTGCCACGTCGTGATCTCGTCGCGACCTGGCTCGGGCACGTCCCTGGTGCGGCGAATCAACACGACTCGACTCACCCGACGGTCCGGATACTGATCCTTGATCCACAGTGCGGTCGGGCGCCACCGACTCCGATTCTCGTCTCGGCGGACCCTGCTCTCGTACTTGCGCCACCGGAATTCCCGGTAGGCCCCGAGGAACGGATCCCCGTCGGGGAATTCGTAGCGCTCGACCGATCCGTCGGCGAAGACGACATCGGCTTCCACGCGGTAGGAGATGCTCACCGGGTTCGGGGCGAACACCCCCCAGTCCTGACCGATGCCGGCGGCCCAGACCGCCTCGTCGATCTGAGGTCGGACTCTGTCCCGGATCTCGGAGTCAGGCATGTTCCAGACGACGAGGAAGATGACGAACCCAACAGCGATCACCGAGAGGGCGAAACGGCCGAGGCGGGTGTCCAGGAACCAGCCCGGGTCGTCGGTGTAACCCTCACCCTCCATGCCCGCCGACAGTACCAGTCGGGGTCAGGTCGCCGTTCTCACCGCCGGTCGGAAGGAGCGCACGGGTCAGGGACGGAGAAAGACCTTTCCGCCCGGATCGGCGAGAACGCCCGGCAGCGTCGCCATCGCTTCGGTCAGTGCGACGGTTGCGCCGACGTCGGTCTGCCATCGGCCGTCGCCGAATCGGGCCTGAACGTCTGCGAACACGGCCAGCTTGTCCTCGAGCGACGTCTCGGCCATCCACGGGCTCAACCAGAAACCGCGGATCTGCTTCCGGAGAAAGACGAAGTGGCCGGGTTCGCTCAGTGGCGGGGTCTCCGGGCTGAGTGAGCCGTAGATCAGCCAGGTGCTGTTCCTCCCCATCGCATTGAAGATCCTCGTCGAGATTCCGTCGGCGACCGCATCGATGAGGAATCGCGGTTGGTGTTCCTTCATCGCAGCTCCGAGCTGTCTGCTGAAATCGTCATCGCTGGTCTCGAGAATCACCGTCGCCCCGAGTTCCCGCAAGTGCTCGTTGTGTGCGCTTCGCCTGACGACCGGGATCGATGCCATCCCGGCATCCCGGGCGAGGGCGACGATGAACTTGCTGACCTGACTGGCACCGGCGGTGAGGACCACGGCCGGGGAACCGGCCGCCTGCACCTGCGCGAACATCGCAGCTGCTGTGAGAGGATTCACGATGAAACCGGCTGCGTCGTGATCTCCGACCGATCTCGGCATCGGGATGCACAGCATGGCGTCGCTGACCGCATGGGTGGCCCAGGAACCCGACCCGCTCGGCGGGGCCACGAAGCTCACCCGTTGGCCGACGAGCGATCCGGCGTAGGAGTCACCACCGGAATCGATCACGGTGCCGACGCCTTCGAAACCGGCCGCCGCGCCCCGTATGCGCGGCTGGCCGTATTCGCCCTTGAGGAAGTGGAGGTCCGACGGATTGATCGCCGCCATGGCTACCTCGATCAGGACCTGCTGATCGGCGAGCCGAGGGACGGCGATCTCCTCGAGTTCGAGGTAGGGGTCGAATGACTCGAAGGCGATCCCACCTTGCGGGTCGGGGTTGTAGCCGTCTTGTGTGACAACGAGGGCCGTGATCTTGTCAGGTGCTGGCATACACGTCAGGTTAGGGCGGGACCGAACGCCCGACCGGCGTCGGGTGATCGACCTAGCAGCCGGCGCTACGGTGTCGCCGTGCTCGACGCCGATCTTCGGACAGCGGAATCAGATCCTGCGTCAGGCCGCATCGATCTCACTGGCCGTGACACCCTTTGCCGCGGCATTCGGAGTGTTGTGCGCCGAAGCCGACTTCTCGCTGACCGAGACGATCGGCTTCTCCACGCTCGTTTTCGGGGGCAGCGCTCAGTTCGCATCGGCCACCGTCCTCGCCGACGGTGGAACCGTCGCGGCTGCTGTGACCGCTGGAGCGCTCCTGAACCTGCGATCGATGGCATTCGGCATCGTGATGGCTCCTGCGCTCAAGGGGCCGCTCTGGTGGCGGGTCGCCGTCTCGCAGCTGATGATCGATGAGTCCACCGCAATCGGCGTCGCCAGGACCGAGCTGCGTTGGCGCCGATTCGGCTATCTCGCCGGCGGCATCGGCGTCTTCGTGCTCTGGAACCTCTTCACCCTCCTCGGCTTCACCATCCTGGGCGGCGCCGGCGATCTGGTCACCGATCTCGGTATCGATGCAACCATTCCGGCCGCGTTCCTGGCCCTTCTGTGGCCCCGCCTGGGCGACACCGATCAGCGCCTCATCGCCGCGATCGGAGCCGCCGTCGCCGTGATCGCCGCTCCATTCCTACCCGCAGGGATCCCCATCGTTGCCGCCGGGCTGGCCGTTGTCGTCCTGCGGCCCTGGAGGTCGGAGCCGTGAGCGACGTCGCCCTCACCGTGGTCGTGTTGGCTGCGATCAGCTATGCGTTCAAATCTGCGGGACCCCTCGTTCTCGGGGGCGATCGCCAGCTCGCCCCCTGGCTCGATCGGCTGGCGCTTCTCCTGCCCGCGCCACTCCTCGCCGCCCTCGTCGCATCGTCGGCGCTGGTGACCGACCGGCAGTGGGCCGTCGACGGGCGGATCGTTGGTCTCGCCGTGGCGGCGCTGGCCCTGTGGCGCCAGCTCCCGTTCGTGGTCGTGGTGATCCTGGCGGCGGTGGCCACTGCGCTGGCACGTCAGCTGTAGCGACGGCAACTCGTGGGGTTCACCTGCGAGCCGAGGAGGCCGCCGAGCCCACCGCTTCGGCGAACCGATCCGCTGATGACGGGTCGGTTTCGAAGAACAGGGATGGCTCGATCAGCTCCACCTCGATGACCTGTGGCCCCACCTCGGATGCCAGAAGATCGACCCGGGCGTACAGCAGCCGTCCAAATCGCTCGTTCAGCCACGAGTTCACCCGATCGGCCACCGCCCGCTCCTCGGAGGACAACGTGGCCGGGGCGACCTCTTCGACGACGAACAAACCCTCGACGGTCTGCTCGCCCGGTCGGAGAAGTGCAGCTTTGGTGAACGCATGGTCGAATCGGCCGTCGACGTACACGCAGCCCCGTTCGCCATAGGTGTCAACCGAATCCAGGTAGGGCTGCACCATCGCCACCCGGTCCGAATCGATGATCGCTTGGACCGCCTTGGCGATAGCCGAACCGTCCTCGGCTCCCAGGCGGAAGGTGTCGTTCGACCCGGCGGAAACGGATGGTTTGACGACGACCTCCGAGCACCCCCAACGATCGACGCGGGCCAGGGCCGATCCCAATTCGGTCGGCGGCATCAGATGGGAGATGAAGGCGGAGTCGACCATCGGAATGCCCTCGCCGGCCAGTTCGACGGAGTATCTCTTGTCCAGGTTCCACTCGACCACTCCGAGCGGGTTGTGGAGCGTCGTCTGGGCTTCGATCAGCTCGAGAACCGATCGGAACTGGTCCACTCTGAGGTGGTAGTCCCATGTCGCCCGAATCACCACCAGGTCATAGCGCGACCACCGGGATGCGCCGTCCCACGGGACCACATCGAAGCTGACACCCGCCCGTTCCAGTGCCGGGAACAACAACGGTCCGTCGGTGTCGAGGTCCATCGCATCATGTGCGGCGAGGAGTGCAACCCGGATACCCATTGTTGCAGGTTAGGAGATCTCGTCAGCTGCGGTTGGCGACGACCTCGTGGCCGGCCTCCTCGGGCTCGTCATCGGTCATCTCGGCGGGGAATCCCGGTGCCAAGATCTCGAGCCCCGTCGCGTCCTCGAGACGTCGAATGATGTTCGGCGACAGTTCCCTCTCGCCGTAGCGGGCGATCCCGTCGGCAAAGATCGTGTTCAACAACGGTGAGATCTCGAGCGGGATCCCGTGCTGATCGGCCAGGGCCTGGAAGAGGCCGATGTCCTTCTGGACCAGATCCATCGTGAAGCTGATGTCCCGGGAACCGTTCAGGATCACCTGCCCCTCCGTCTCGTGCACGAAGGATGTGCCCGAGGAGATCGCAATCGCTTCGTACGTGGTCGCCAGGTCGAGTCCGGCCGCCTTGGCGGTGACCAAGCGCTTCGCACACCGAGACGAGGTTGGCGGTCGCCAGGTAGTTGGTGAGCACCTTGAGCATCGACGCCGTGCCGACATCGCCGGTGTGAAGAATGCGGCGGCCCGAGGGTGGTGAGCACCGGGAACGCTCGATCGAACGTGGTTCGCGAACAGCCGGCGAAGATCGAGATGTTGCCGGTATCGGCCCGGTGACACCCTCCCGATACCGGGCAGTCGATCGGCTCGGCGCCTCGGGCACGGACCAAACCGGCCATCCGTCGGACCTCGGCCGAATCGGTTGTGGACATCTCCGCCCACACCGAGCCGGCGCCCAGTCCGCTCAGCAGCCCGTCGTCAGCCTCCATGACCGCTGCACACGCCGCCGGGCTCGGTAGACACGTGATCACCATGTCGCAGGTCTCGGCCATCTCGCCCGGGGAGTCCGCCCACGACGCCCCGCCGGCCACGAATCGTTCAGCCCGTGTGCGGTCGAGATCGCGCACGGTGAGCCGGTACCCGTTGCGGAGAAGGCTTCCCGCCAGCTTCGAACCGACGTTGCCAAGACCAATGAATCCGATGGTTTCGATCGACATCGGAAAGACCGTAGTGCCGCCCTCAACGTGACGGAGCCGGGAGACCCGGTAACTAGGCTGAATCGGTGAGCCACTACTTCAGCGAAGAGGTGGCAGCGGCCTCGCATCCGGGAACGGTCGATCTCCGGGTGCCCGGCCTGGCTGTGACGCTGTCGACCGACCGAGCCGTCTTCTCCCCCGATCGTGTGGACGTCGGCACCAAGCTCCTGTCTGATCGAAGGGCCGGACCCGGTGGGCGAGGACCGTGTGATCGTCGACGTCGGGGCGGGGTACGGGCCGATCGCCTGCACCCTGGCCCACCGGAACCCGGATGCCACCATTTGGGCCGTGGAGGTCAATCGCCGTGCGAAGGAACTATGCACACGCAACGTTGCCGCCCTCGATCTCGGGAACGTGATCGTCGCCGCTCCCGAGGACGTTCCCGCCGACATCGTCGTCGACCGCATCTGGAGCAATCCTCCCGTGAGGATCGGCAAGAAGGCGCTCCACGAATTGCTTCTGCACTGGTTGGAGCGGCTGCGTCGACCGACGGGCTCGGCCCACCTCGTCGTCCATCGGAACCTCGGCGCCGACAGCCTGGCCGCGTGGCTCGAAACCGAGGGGTACCGAACCGAGCGTCGTGCTTCACGTCGTGGCTACCGAGTTCTCGACGTCCACCCGGTCGGATCGAAGGTGAAACCTCTCGGCACCACCGAGCTGAAGCGCCTGCACCGCGGGTGGAGGCGACGCACCCATCAGAGGCTCGCCGTCATTCTCGACGGTGTCCAACAACCGTTCAACCTGGGCGGCATCCTGCGGAGTTCCGCCGCCTATGGCGTGACCGACCTTTGGCTGGTCCCGCCCGCCGCCGAGCCGGCCAGCCCGAAGGTGCAGGTGACCGCCAAGGGATGCGACAAGTTCCTGACCATCCAGCGTGCACCGACCGGAGCTGCGGCGGTGGCGCAGGCACGCTCGGCCGGCTACACGCCGGTGGCGATCGAACTCACAGCCGGCGCCAAGCCACTCTTCGACCTGCACCTCGGAGTCGGTCCGATCGCAGTGGTGCTCGGCCACGAGGAGCGGGGCATCCACCGCGACACCCTCGCCGAAGTGGAACACATCGCCTACCTTCCACTCCTCGGCGGGGTCGGCAGTCTGAACGTCGCCCACTGCGCCACCGCGGCATTGGCCGAACTTCGCCGGCAGCACTGGGCCAATCGTGTGGACGGTGCGTAGACGGGTCAGGCGCGAGGCGGGTCGACCGCCACCGAGACCCTCCCGCTCTTGGGGCGAGACAGGCCGGCCAGAGCCGACGCCACGCTCGAACGGTCCGGGCCCTTCACCAGGTATCTGCCGTCGGCATCGGGTCCGATCAGCTCGACGTCGAGCCGGGCTCGGAGCGGTTCGACGAAGGCGCCGGCTCCGCCGCCGGAGACCGATGCAAGACCACCGAAAGGCGGGAGACCGGACGCAGCGCGAAACTCGAGTTCGGCGGACGTGAAGTACTCGGGATTGGCCCTGACCGCAGCGTGCAGCACCCGATGTTCGGGCGCTCTGGTCTGCACCAGGACCCGTCCGCCCTCCGACCGACGTCCTGCGATCGCCGCCGCCCGGACCAGAAGAGCCATGGCCTGTTCGGCGGCGCGGTAGCGGTGCGCCATGAGTTCGTTGTCGAAATCCAGAAAGGCGACCGTCTCCGCTGATGCTACGCGATGTAGCAGCGCCTCGGTTCCCACGACCACCCGGTGGGCGAGACCCTCACCTCCCTTGGAGGTACCGGTCACTTCGCCGACCGGTTCTCGGAGGAGCACCGACAGCTCCTCGGCGGCCCGGCTGACACCGAGTCGAAGTCTTTTCAGTTTGGTCCCTCCACAGGAGGCGCAGACGAGCGGGCGGGTCTCACCGGATCTCGGTGCCACCAGGACGCCATCGATCTCGGTCATCAGCTCGTCGCCGCCGACCGACCGCACGAGCTCCCCGCAGGATCCGCAAGCCATCATCACCGCACGACCCTTGCGGTTGAGGATGCACAGCGCCCGCCCACCGTTGCGGAGGCGACGGGCCAGGGCGTCGCTGAAGAGGTTGCTGCGTCCGGGATCCTCGCTCCGTCGATCGACGAGTTGAATGATCGGCCACCCGTCACGCTCCTCGGTCCGGTCGGGAAGCCGGATGTCATCGACGGCGTGGACCGCAGCCGGGCTCGGTGCTGCACTGACGAGCACACACGGCACATCGGCTCGTCGGGCCCGCTCGATCGCGACGTCGCGGGCGTGCCATGTGGGATTGCGCTCGTTGGCGAGAGCGTCGTCGTGCTCGTCGATGATCACGATCGACGCCAGATCGGGCACGCTGGCAAAGACCGCCGAACGGGCGCCCAGCACCACTCCCCCGCTGAACCCACCCGCCCACCGGTCCGGATACCGATGGGTTCGAACACCGGACCGGGCCAGCCTGCCGGCGTACCGAGCCGCTGATCGCTGGTCGGGGGTGACGACGATGCTCGGACCTTTGGCTGCGGCCGCACGAACGATGTCGAATCGGTCAGCAGCCGGTGCACTCCGCACGATCCGAGGACCGGATCCTTCGAAGAGTCGCTCGGCTCCGGTCGCCGGACCCGCCGCCACCGTCGAGGTTTGGAGTGGGGGGAGCCGGTGGACGTAGGGTTCGGGGCTCGCGGTCGTGAGCACCGCCGCCCAACGTCCGGACCACTCCCTCGCCACCCAGTTGGCCAGGGCGACCACGTCGGCGGTCGGGCCGAACGAGGAGATCTTGCGAATCGGTTCGAGCTCGATCCCCTGTGGCGGATCCACATCGAGATCGACCACCCAGCCCGCCACACGTCGTCCGTGAAGATCGACGCGAACGATCGTCCCGATGTCCACAGCAGGACCCGAGAGTCCATCCGGCACGAAGTAGTCGAAGACCTTGTTGAGGCCCGAGACGTCCGGAAGGACCCGAATCACTCCCACGGTTGGGCGGTGCCCGATCGGCGCTTGTGTCTACAGGCCCAGCGCCGTTTTGAGCGTGTCGGCCCGGTCGGTTCGTTCCCAGGTGAAGTGGCCGTGATCGGTGGCAGGCCGGCCGAAGTGGCCGTAGGCCGCGGTCGGCGTGTAGATCGGGTGGCGCAGTTGCAGCTGATCGAGGATGGCCCCCGGGCGCAGGTCGAAGATCTCCCCCACGACGCTGCTGATCCTGTAAGGGTCGACGGTCTCGGTACCGAAGGTTTCGACCATGATCGACATAGGCCTGGCCACACCGATCGCATAGGCGACCTGAACCTCGCATCGCGTGGCGGCACCTGCGGCGACGATGTTCTTGGCCACCCAACGGGTGGCATAGGCGGCCGAACGGTCGACCTTGGACGGATCCTTGCCGCTGAACGCCCCGCCACCGTGTCGGGCGGCCCCGCCATAGGTGTCGACGATGATCTTGCGGCCGGTCAGGCCGGCATCGCCGACCGGGCCGCCGATGACGAACTTGCCGGTTGGGTTGACGAGCACCTCGTAGTCGTCGCCGGCGAATTCGTCGGGGATCACCGGGCGGATCACGTGCTCGATCACGTCGGGCCGGATCATCGAGTCCCGATCGATCCCGTCGTCGTGCTGGGTCGACACCAGGATGGTCTTGATGTGGCTGGGCCGGCCATCGATGTACTCGAAGCTGACCTGGGTCTTGCCGTCGGGACGGAGATAGGGAATCGTGCCGGCCCGGCGAACCTCGGACAGCCGTTCGGCCAGGCGATGACTGAGGTGGATCGGGAGCGGCATCAGTTCGGGCGTCTCATCGCAGGCGTAGCCGAACATCATTCCCTGGTCACCGGCACCCTGTTCGTCGTAGGGATCGCCGGAGGCGGTACCGGAGCGGATCTCTTCGCTCTTGTCCACACCCTGAGCGATGTCGGCTGACTGCTCGTCCAGACTGACCATCACGCCACAGGTCGACCCGTCGAAGCCGTATGCCTCGGAGTTGTAGCCGATCTTCATGATCCGGTCGCGTACGACCCTGGGGATGTCGACGTAGGCGGTCGTGGAGATCTCGCCGGCGACGATGGCGATCCCCGTCGTCACAAGAGTTTCGCAGGCCACCCGGCTGTGAGGATCCTCGGCCAGCAACGCATCGAGGATCGAGTCGGAGATCTGGTCGGCCATCTTGTCCGGATGTCCCTCGGTGACGGACTCGGAGGTGAAGGTGTAGTTCGCGGTCACGGTGTGCTTTCTGTTGTGTGAAGGGGGTGGGGAAATCAGTGATGGCGAATGGTTCCGGCCGGCGCCGAGAGCCGTTCGGCGATGAGGGCGCAGAGTTCGCCGGCGATCTCGTCCTTGGATCGTATGGACAGTTCGAGCTCCATTCCGTCCCTTCCGAAGACGGTGACCGCATTGGTCTCGTGGGCGAAGCCAACGCCGGCGGCAGCCACGTCGTTGGCAATGATGAGATCGGCCTGCTTGTGGGCGAGTTTAGACCGGGCGTTGACGTCGAGATTTTCTGTCTCGGCCGCAAATCCGACGAGCAGCGCATGTATTGCGCCCTGCGCTTTTCGTTCACCTAACGTTGCCAAGATGTCGACGGTCGGGACGAGGTGGAGTTCCGGAGTACCGGCACCCTTCTTGATCTTGTCCTCGGCGACCGTCGCAGGGGTGAAATCGGCGACGGCTGCCGCCATGACGATCACATCAGCGTCCACACTCGCCGCCGAGACGACGTCGAACATCTGTGCGGCGGTGTCGACGTCGTTGCGGTCGACACCCGGTGCGGACCGCAAAGGCGATGTCGTGACGAGCGTGACACTCGCCCCCGCACGATGTGCTGCGTCGGCGATCGCGTGGCCCTGCCGGCCGGTCGAACGGTTGGCGATGTAGCGAACGGGATCGATCGGTTCCCTGGTCCCGCCGGCTGACACCACGATCCGGCGGCCGCTCAGCACGCCGGCCATCGGTCCGATCGCGGAGAGGACGGCATCGACCACGACCTTCGGGTCGGCCAGGCGGCCGGTGCCGACATCGCCGCCGGCGAGGCGCCCTTCCTCCGGCGGCACCACGATCACCCCTCGGGCGATCAACGTGGCGATGTTGTGCTGGACCGCAGTGTGTTCCCACATCTCGGTGTGCATCGCCGGACAGACGATCACCGGCGACTCGGTGGCGAGAAGGGTGGCCGACAGCAGGTCGCCGGATCGTGCCGTGCACAGATCCGACAGGATCCGAGCGGTCGCCGGGCACACGACGATCGCGTCGCAATGCTGACCGAGCGAGGTGTGGGGAATCGGGTCGCTGTCGGTCCACAACGAGGTCTTGGGCGGCTCCGAAGCGAGCGCCCGGAAGGTGGTCTCGCCCACCATGTGCAGAGCGGCGTCGGTCAGCACCGGAACCACGTGTGCGCCCGCGTCGACCAGGCGACGGCAGACCTCGATGGACTTGTAGGCTGCGATGCCTCCGGTGACCCCGAGGATCACCCTCTTGCCGTCCAACGGCAGGTCGGCGCTACTGGCCTTGTTCACCCTCGGCTCCCGCCTCGACCTCAGCGGCAGCATCATCGACAGGTGCGTTCGGGTCCACCTCGACCCGGTTGATCTTGTCGGCTGCGATCTCTTCGAATGCGATCGACAGCGGCTTGCGGGCCACCGAAGCGACTTGGGGAGGAACGTGGGCACCAACCCCTTCGTTGTTCAGATCACCGAAGTAGGCGTTGATCTGCCGAGCTCGAGTGGCGGCAAACGTGCAGAGGGCGAACTTGGAATCGGTGCGGCTCAGCAACTCCTCGACGCTGGGTTCCATCATTGAATCGGTCCGCTCGGTCATGGGGAACAATCGTAGCGGCGACAACGGGGCGAACCGGGCTGCTGGCTTGTGAAATGAATCGTGCCGAACGATCTACCGGGCTGACGTACCGGCCTCGGTGATAATCCGATACAGCTCCTCGACGGCCTGGTCGACCGTGTGATTCACGACGACCCGGGCGCCCAGTTCTGCCCCCGCCGATGCTTCCTCGGCCGCCTTGGCAAGCCGAACCGCCGCCTTGGCAGGAGGGTCGCCTCGAGCCTCGAGGCGCGCGAGTTGAGCTTCGGGAGACGGTGCCTCTAGGAAGATCAGTACGGGATCATCGATGACGTCGAGGACCTGACGGGCGCCCTGCACATCGATCTCGAGGATGATCGGCGCTCCCTCCGGCGCTTCCGGGATCGGTGTGCCGTACAGGTGTCCGAGGAATTCGGCCCACTCGAGAAAGCCGCCGGCGGCGATCCGATCCTCGAACTCGGTGCGGCCGACGAACACGTACGCCGTATCGGACTCGCCCGGGCGCTGGGGCCGGGTTGTCCAACTCCGACTCAGCCACAGATCCGGGTACTTCTCCACCAGGGCCGCCACCACCGTCCCTTTGCCGACGCCGCCAGGGCCGGACACCACCACGACGGGACCGGTCAGGAGAACGCCTCGAGCAGAGCGGCTCGCTGTTTGGCTCCGAGCCCGGACAATCGGCGGCTCTCGGCGATCCCGAGATCGGCCATCGATCGACGCGCACCCACCTTGCCCACGCCCGGCAGCGACTCGAGGACGGCGAGCACCTTGATCTTGGCGATCACTTCGTCAGCGTCGGCCTGGTCGAGCAGCTCGGGCAGGGTCACGCTTCCCATCTTCAGGCGGTGCTTCACCTCGGACCGGATCTTGCGGACCTCAGCGGCCTTCGCCAAAGCGGCCTTCCGTTGTTCATCTGTCAGCTTCGGAGGAGTTGGCATGGCTGTATCGTAACGGAACTGAAACGAGAGAACCCGTCACCCCAGGCCGGCGAACAGCGCCGACGCTGCGGCGGCAGGTTCGTCGGCCAGAGTGACCGCCCGCCCGACGACGAGGATGTCGGCGCCCGCATCGAGAGCGATGTCCGGCGTGACGGCATTGGGCTGGTCGTGACGCTCTTCTCCCCCACCTCGAATGCCGGGAGTGACCCGCATGATCCTCGGCGCCATCTCACCGATGATCTTCAGATCCTTGGCCGAACAGACGATCCCGCCGCAGCCCGCCTCGACGGCGAGCCGAAGACGGTGCGGGACGATGTGGTCGGGTGCGCTGTCGTCGCTGGTCAGCACGGTGATAGCGAGAGCGACGGGTCGGGCCAGGCCGGCGTTGGAGGCCCCCTCGGCAAGCCCTTCGGACCCGGCGCGCATCATGGCGGCGCCTCCGTGCGCGTGCATGGTCAGGTAACTGGCGCCGAGTGCGCCCGCGACCCGAGCGGCTTTCTTCACCGTGGTCGGGATGTCGTGCAGCTTCAGATCGAGGAAGACGTCGTAGCCCTGGTCGATCATCGCACCGACCGCATCGGGCCCGGCCGCGGTGTACAACTCGAGGCCGACCTTGGCGATACCGAACCATGGCTTGAGGTCCCTGGCCAGGCGGTTGGCCCGCACCAGGTCATCGACATCCAAGGCCAGCGCCATCTTCTCCCGCAACGCTGCGGGTAGTCCGTCGTTGGCCGGTGTGTCAGTGGACATCGGAATCTCTCGTTCTTCAGGCGTGGACAGCGATGGGCGACAGATCGGCAGCACCGATCAGATCGGAGAAGCGACGGACACCTTGCTTAGCACACCAGTTGGTGGTGTCAGCGATCATCCGGAAACAGGTGCGAGGGTCGGCAAAGGAGGCGGTTCCCACCTGAACTGCGGACGCTCCCACCAGGGCGAACTCGATCACATCCTCGGCGGTGCTGGCGCCTCCGGCGGCGATGATCGGGGCGGTGGGCAGAGCGGATCGAACCTCGGCGACCGCTCTGACGGCAAGGGGGTGAATCGCCGGTCCCGAGACTCCACCGGAGCCGTTGCCGAGACGGGGGCGTCGTGTCAAAGGATCGACGCTCAGCCCGAAGAATGTGTTGGCGATGGTCAGTGCCTCGGCCCCACCTCGCAGGGCGGCACGAGCGACGTCGACGAGCAGCGGGCCAGCGTTGGGACTCAGTTTGGCCCAACGCGGCCGGTTGGCCGAGGCGGTGGCAGCCATGACCGCATGGGTGGCGTCCACGGAGTGGGCGAAGAGCTCGTTGCCCTTCTCGGTGTTCGGGCAGCTGATGTTGACCTCGAGGGCGACGACCTGGTCCGGGAGGTCGGCGATCAGAGCCGCTCCGTCTGCGTATTCATCGACCGAACGACCCCAGATCGACACGACGACCGCTGCGCCGGAGTCGAGCAGGGCGGGCAGATCCCGGGATCGCCACGTCCGAATCCCAGGGCCCTGCAGGCCGACCGAGTTGATCATGCCGCTCGGGCTCTCATGAACCCGGAGTGGTGCGTTACCGGCCCAAGGCACCGGAAGGAGCGACTTGACGGTCACTGCGCCGAGCGAAGCGAGATCGCCGAACGCGCCGAGTTCAGCACCGTGACCACTCGTGCCCGATGCGGTCATGATCGGTGCATACAACCGGACCGACCCCACCATCGTGGAGAGATCGACGTCGACCGGCTCGAGACCGCTCACCGCTGGTCCCGGACCGACTGGAGGGAGCGGACCTCGAGTGGCGCGTGTTTCCACTCGGTCAACCCCACCGCGATCGCCTCGGCGGCGGCCACCGTGGTGATCAACGGGATGTTGTGAATGGAGGTGGCCTTTCGGATGTAGGCGCCGTCGGCCCGGGCGCCGCGCCCCGGGGCGTGTTGATCACCAACGAAACCTCGCCGGCCTGAATTGCATCGACCGCCGTCCGGCCATTGGGGTGCAGCTCGGCACCGAGTTTGTCGAGCACTTCGACGACCTGGACCCCGGCGGCCGACAGTGCGCGAGCGGTCCCTTCGGTGGCGATGAAGTGGCACCCGAGGTCGGCGAGCACCTGTGCGGTGGAGGTCCCCCGCCTCTTGTCACCGTCGGACAACGAAAGGAAGACGGCGCCCTCCAGAACCGATTCGGGCGACAGTCCCATCCCCGCTCCGAGCTGGGCCTTGACGAACGCCAGTCCCGGTGAGCTGTCGAGACCCATGACTTCTCCAGTGCTGCGCATCTCGGGGCCGAGGAGGGCATCGGTGTCGGGGAAGCGATTGAACGGCAGCACCGCCTCCTTGACCGCGAACAGCCCCGACTCGCCCTCATCCGGCTGGCGTGGGCGGACCATCCCCTCCCCCTCCAGTTGCGCCAGGGTCGATCCCGCCATGAGTCGGGCTGCGATCTTGGCCAGGGGCCGGTTCGTTGCCTTGGCCACGAACGGCACGGTGCGCGATGCCCGAGGATTCGCCTCGATAACGAAGACGGCATCGGAACCATCGGCGTTTCCGCCCACCTGAACAGCGAACTGCACATTGACCAGACCGACAACACCCAGTTCGGACGCGATGTGGCGTACATGGTCCTCGAGTCGGGCGACCGTCGCCGCCGCCAGGTTGGGTGGTGGCAGGACACAGGCCGAATCGCCGCTGTGGACGCCCGCCTCCTCGACGTGCTCCATCACCCCACCGATCATCGTGTGGCCGTTGCGATCGCGCAGGGCGTCGACATCCACCTCGATCGCCTCGTCGAGGAACCGATCGATCAGCACCGGCCGTTCGGCGGACAGACCGCCCTCCCGACCGAGCGAACCGTCTGCGGCCATCGCCGTCATCGCCGCGCTGAGATCGTCGTCGGAGAAGACGATCTCCATCGCCCGGCCACCGAGGACGTAGCTGGGTCGAACCAGCACCGGGTAGCCGATACGGGCAGCGATGTCGAGCGCAGCCTCGATACCTACCGCCGTCCCACCCGGGGGCTGGGGGATCTCGAGACGACGACACAACGCCGACCACGTTTCGCGGTCCTCGGCCGCATCGATGCTGGCGGGTGGGGTCCCCATCACGAGTTCGGGCGGGAGCCGATCGGCCAACTTCAGAGGTGTCTGACCGCCCAGCACCACGATCACGCCAACCGGTGTCTCCACATCGATCACGTTCATCACGTCTTCGTAGGTGAGCGGCTCGAAATACAACCGGTCGGACGTGTCGTAATCGGTGCTCACCGTCTCCGGGTTGCAGTTGATCATGACCGTCTCGTAGCCAGCATCTCCCAGAGCGAAACTGGCATGGACGCAGCAGTAGTCGAATTCGATTCCCTGGCCGATGCGGTTCGGACCCGAACCGAGGATCACGATGCGTGGCTTCTCGCTGGGGCGGACCTCGGTCTCGTCCTCGTAGGTCGCATAGTGATACGGAGTGAACGCCTCGAACTCGCCGGCGCATGTGTCGACCGTCTTGAACGTGGGTGCCACGCCGTGGGAGAGACGAGCCGCTCGGACCGTCGCTTCGTCGGATCCCAACAGGTGGGCGAGCTGTGGATCGGAGAAGCCGAGCTGTTTGGCCCTTCTCCACATCCAACGATCGAGGTCGGCGACTGCGCGGCCGTCGAGTGCCGCCGCTTCCTCGCTGATGTAGGCGATCTGGTCTACGAACCATGGGTCGATCCCGGTGATGTGGAAGATCTCCTCGACTGAGATTCCCCGGCTCAGCGCTTCCTCGACCTGGAAGATGCGCTCGGGGGTGGCGATCCCCAACCGCTTTCTCAGATCCTCTTCGGACAGGTCGGCGTATCTGCTCCCACCGGGACCGTGGTTCATGCCGGCATAACCCTGCTCGAGCGAGCGGCACGCCTTCTGCAGGCTCTCGGCGAACGTTCGCCCGATCGCCATCACCTCACCCACGCTCTGCATCGACGTGCCGAGGACACCGCTGGTACCCGGGAACTTCTCGAAGGCCCACCGGGGGATCTTGGTGACGACGTAGTCGATGGCCGGCTCGAAACTGGCGGGGGTCTTGGTCGTGATGTCGTTGGTGATCTCGTCGAGGGTGTAACCGACGGCCAGTTTCGCCGCGATCTTCGCGATCGGGAAACCGGTTGCCTTCGAGGCCAGAGCCGACGACCGGCTGACGCGTGGGTTCATCTCGATGACGACCATCCGCCCGGTTTCGGGTTGAACGGCAAACTGCACGTTGGAGCCACCGGTCTCGACCCCAACCCGGCGCAACACCGCAAACGCAGCGTCACGCATGCTCTGGTACTCGACGTCGGTCAACGTCTGGATCGGTGCGACCGTGATCGAATCCCCGGTGTGCACCCCCATCGGGTCGACATTCTCGATGCCGCAGATGATCACCTGGTTGTCCAGGCGATCCCGCATGACCTCGAGTTCGAATTCCTTCCACCCGGTGATCGACTCCTCGATCAGTATCTCGCCGATCGGGCTTGCGTCGATCCCGTTTCGGCAGATCTCGACGAACTGGTCGGGGGTCGTGGCGATGCCGGTCCCCCTGCCGCCGAGGATGTAGGCAGGTCGGATGATGACCGGCAGGTCGATCGTCTCGAGTACGGCGTGGGACTGCTCCATGTTTCGGGCGACACCGCTGCGGGGGACATCGAGGCCGATCTCCATCATGGCGTCTTTGAATCTGCTGCGATCCTCGGCGGTGGCGATGGCGGTCGCGTCGGCACCGATCATCTCCACACCGTTGTCGCGAAGAACACCCAACTCTTCGAGTTCCATCGCCAGGTTCAATGCGGTTTGTCCGCCGAGGGTGGGTAGAAGCGCATCGGGCCGTTCCTCGACGATGATCCGTGTCAGGATCGAGGCGGTCAAGGGCTCGACGTAGGTTGCGTCGGCAAAGTCGGGATCGGTCATGATCGTGGCCGGATTGCTGTTGGCCAGGATGACCCGGTACCCCTCCTCTCGGAGCACTCGGCAGGCCTGGGTCCCGGAGTAGTCGAACTCACAGGCCTGGCCGATGACGATCGGACCGGAGCCGATGAGGAGGATCGAGTGGATGTCGGTTCGACGTCCCATCAGCGCCCCTTCGCCGAGCGATGATCGTCCATCAGGTCCTGGAACCGATCGAACAGGTAGCGGCTGTCGTGGGGGCCGGGACTTGCCTCCGGGTGGTGCTGCACGCTGAAGGCGGGAGCGCCGATCACGCGGATCCCTTCGCACACCCCGTCGTTGAGATTCACGTGGGTCACCTCCGCACGACCGGCCAGAGAGTCCGCAGCGACGGCGAAGTTGTGGTTCTGACTGGTGATCTCGACCTTGCCGGTCGTCTCGTCCCGCACCGGGTGGTTGGCACCGTGGTGACCGAACGGCAGCTTGGTGATCCGGCCTCCGATGGCGCGGGCGAGGAGCTGGTGGCCAAGGCAGATGCCGAACACCGGGACCTTGCCGAGCAGGTCACGGATCGTGTCGGCGGCATAGTCGACGGTGGCTGGATCGCCGGGACCGTTGGAAAGGAACACGCCGTCGGGCCGATGGTCGAGCACGGCGGCCGCCGATGTCCCGGCCGGCACGACGTCCACCGATGCGAACCTGGCCAGCTGCTCGCCGATGGCGGTCTTCATCCCGAAATCGAGGGCGACGACGTTCCGTGGTCCGTCACCGATTCGATACGGCGCGGGCGTCGTCACGGTGGCGACGAGGTCCACACCGTCGGTACCCGGTTCGGCCCGGGCGGCCGCTGCCAACCGTTCGGTGGTCACCGCCTCGGGACCTTCGACCGGCCCGAATGCTCCGACCATGGCGCCGGTGTCGCGCAGCAAGCGGGTCAGTCGGCGGGTGTCCACGCCGCTCAGCCCCGGCAGTTGCTGGGCGAGGAGAAAGCGCTCGATGTCCAACTCGTTCCGCCAGTTCGACGCCCGCCGGGCGAGCTGTCGCACGATGACGCCCCGACCGAACACCCCTCGACTCTCGGCGTCGGCGGTGTTGGTTCCGTAGTTGCCCACGTGGGGATAGGTGAACGTGATGATCTGACCGGCGTAGGAAGGATCGGTGATGATCTCCTGATAGCCGCAGTGGGCCGTGTTGAAAACGACCTCGCCGGATGCGATACCTCCAGGAGGCGAGCTTCCGATGAACTCACCTTCGAAGATCGAACCGTCGGCCAGGACCAGAGCAGCCGCCGTCGGCTTGCGGGTGGCGTTCAACGGGTCACCTCGAAATCGGCCAGCACCCGTTCGCCCTTCCAGAACGTGTCCTTCGCCCTGCCGGTCAGCTCGCGACCCTCGAAGGGGGTGTTGCGGGCCAGGCTGGCCATCTCCTGACCGGTGGCGATCCACCGGTGGTCGAGATCCAGAATCGTGAGGTTGGCCTCACGACCGGCTGCCAGCGCCAAACCATGGCGATCGGTGAGCGACGCGATAACGGCCGGCCGCCAGGTGAAGAGGGCGAGAAGGTCCGCCAGCGGAAGGTCGAGCTCCTCCAGCGCCACGGCGAATGCGGTCTCGAGGCCGAGCATGCCCGGCGGCGCATCGTCGAACGAACGCTCCTTGGATTCGGGGGTGTGGGGGGCATGATCGGTGGCGATGGCGTCGATCGTTCCGTCGGTCAGACCCTCTCTGACCGCGGCGACGTCGTACTCGGTCCGCAGCGGCGGGTGGACCTTGAAGATCGGGTCGAAGCCGGCGCAACACGCATCGGTCAGACTGAAGTGATGGGGAGTCGCCTCGGCGGTCACCGGCATGCCGGCCGCCTTGGCGGCCCGGACCATGGCGACGCTGCCGGCCGAGGACAGATGCTGGAAGTGCACGCGGGCACCGGTCATCCGGGCCAGGGTGATGTCGCGGATCACCATCAGTTCCTCGGCCTCCGATGGCTGGCCGCCGAGTCCGAGACGAGCGCTCCATTGTCCTTCGTGCATGACACCGCCTTCGGTGAGTGCCTCCACCTCGCAATGCTGGGCGAGCACGATCGGTCGGTCGTCATCGGGCAGACCACATGCGTATTCGAGGGCCCGACGCATGAACCGGTCGCCCTGCACGCCATTGCCGTCGTCGGTGAAGATCCTGACCCCGGCCTCGACGAGCTCGGCCATCGGTGACAGTTGCCGGCCTTTCCGGCCGACCGAGATCGATGCCGAAGGCGACACCTCGCAGAGCGCATGACGTCCCGCCGCCAGAACCTGTTCGACGACGGCGGCCGAATCGGTTGTGGGCGTGGTGTTGGGCATTGCGACGACGGCGGTGAATCCTCCGCGCACCGCGGCGCGGCTGCCGGTCAGGATCGTCTCGGCCGCCTCGAGCCCCGGCTCTCGAAGGTGCACATGGAGATCGACGAAACCCGGGGAGATGACCAGGCCGTCGCAGTCGATCTCCTCGTCGGCGGCAAGACCGGTTCCGACGCCCGTGATCAGACCGGAGTTCGGGTCGACGACAACGTCGGCGACGCGGTCGCCGACAAGGTCGATCAATCGTCCATCCTTGAGAACGATCGTCGGCTTCATTCGACAGCCTCCTGTTCGTCGTGCTGTTGGGTCTCGTCGTGGGATTCGTCGGGATTGGTGAGGTCAAACTCGGCGGTCAGAGCGTCGTCGGTTCACTGTCGCGGTCGTCGAACTGGCCCGGTCCGAGCAGTTCGTACAGCACGGCCATGCGGACGCTCACGCCGTTGGCCACCTGAGTCGTGATCAGGGACTCGCTCCGAATCGGCCACATCCGGGTCGATCTCGACGCCGCGGTTCATCGGTCCTGGATGCATCACGACCGCATGGGACGCCATCCGATTCGCCCGGGCGACGGTCAGCCGTACACGCTCCGGTATTCACGGATCGTCGGGAGGGCGGCGTCGGCGATGCGCTCGTGCTGGATCCTGAGCATGTAGGCGACGTCGATCGTGGGGATGACCGCATCCAGATCTTTGGCTACCTCGACGGGTACACCGAACATCTCCGAGCCGGAATGCGGCGGAAGCAGAGTGTGCGGGGGCCGCACACGATCACCTCGGCGCCGAGTTTGGAGAACAGCGCGATGTTCGAACGAGCGACCCGGCTGTTGAGGATGTCGCCGCACATCAGGATTCGACGCCCTTCGATGTCGCCCAGCGCCTCTCGCAGCGTGTGGGCGTCGAGCAGAGCCTGGGTCGGATGCTGGTGGCGGCCGTCGCCGGCGTTGATGACCGACGCCGTGGTGTAGCGACTGATCGCGAGCGGGACCCCGGGATGGGGATGGCGGACCACGATGGCGTCGACGCCCATGGCAGTGATCGTCTCGACGGTGTCGCGCAGCGACTCACCCTTGCTCAGCGATGACGAGCCTGCTGCGAACGTTGCGACGTCGGCGGAGAGCCGACGGGCAGCCAGATCGAAGCTGGCTCTGGTCCTGGTGGAATCCTCGAAGAAGGCCAGAACGACCGTCTTGCCCCGCAGGGCCGGCACCTTGGGCACCGACCGGCGGAGTACCGCATCGAACGAGCGGGCCAAGTCCAGAACGTGCTCGATCTCTGCAACCGACAGATCTTCGACGGTGAGGAGCTGATTCAATGTGCACCCCGCTGCATCTCGCCGAGCTGTACTCCTTCGAGCGTGGCGTTGACGACCTCGCTTCGTCGGGTGGGCAGGTTCTTTCCCACGAAGTCGGGTCGGATCGGCAGCTCTCGATGGCCGCGATCGATCATCACCGCCAGTTGAACGGCTCGAGCTCGACCCTGATCGATGAGCGCATCGAGCGCAGCCCGAATCGTGCGCCCGGTGAACAGGACGTCATCGACGAGCACGACGGTCGTGCGGTCGACGTCGAAGGGGATGTCGGTGACCGCCTCGGGCAGAACCGGACGCAGGTTGATGTCGTCCCGATAGAAAGCGACGTCGAGTTTGCCGAACGGCACCTCGGTGCCCTCGATGTCTCTGAGTTGGCGCACGATCGCCGACCCGAAGGGAACCCCTCCGGTCTGGAGGCCGACGACGCAGAGGTTGTCCAAACCTTCGTTTCGTTCGATGATCTCGTGCGCCATCCGACGCACGGCTCGGGCGACCGCCTCGCGATCGAGCACGGTGCTCCTCGGCACGAAGACACCGCCATACGGTGGTGTGAGCCGTCGTTCGCGTTCAGCCACGGCGGCTTCGGCCCGTAGATACCACCATTACTCCTCCCGTATGGGCCTCTCGGACCCATTTCACGGTTGTTGCCCGGCGTGATCCTATCGGCTGAGAAGTTCAGGCTGACGCGTCGATGGCCAGGCCGTCGACCACGACCGCCCCGATCCTCACCAGAACCTCGGGGGCCACCAGCACCTTCCGGTCCCGGCTTCCCCCGCCCAGAATCACGCGCCGGCGGTCCATGACCCGCGAGTCGACCCACAGTGGGAGGTCGGCGGGTAAGCCGAACGGGGTGACGCCGCCGATCGACATCCCGGTCAGCCGCTCGGTGTCCTGGCTCGGCGCAAACGACGCCTTGCGCACCATCAGACGTTTCCTGACCGCCTTGTTCACGTCCAGCTTGGTATGGGCGAGCACGATGCAGGCGGCGTGCACGGGCGGGTCGGCCTTCCCGGCGACGAGAATCGTGTTGGCGGAATCCTCCAGGGCATAGCCATAGGCTTCGCAGAACTGGGCGGTGTCCGCCAACGCCGGATCGATCGGAATCACCTCGAAGTCCACCCCTGACGAGGCGAGGACCTCGATCACTCGGTCGCTCATCGGCTCAGATCAGAACGCGTCGCCATCCGATCGGCGTTCAGTAGCCCGAAGCGGACCCGCCGCCGCTCTCACCGGACCGGATCGCTTCGATCGAGGATCGGGCGAACATCTCGGCCGCTTGCAGATCGCTGGTGACCGTCACCATGCGGAAGCCGAAATCGATTCTGGCTGCGCTCATCGCCGGAGTGCTGTGAATGCCCGGAGCGATGCCGTTGGCCTTGGCAGCATCGATGATCTTGCGGGCCGCCGCGAGGAAGGTCGGGTCCATCTGTTCGAGGTCGGGGACCAGACCGAGCGAACGGCTCAGATCGCCGGGACCCACGTAGAACGCATCGATTCCGGGTACCCGGGCAATGGCGTCGACATTGCTCACCGCCTCGCTGGTCTCGATCATCGGGATACATACGATCTGCTCATCGGCACCGGTGGCGTAGTCAGGGCCCAGGGCATCGGCGGCGATGATCGGGCCGTTGCTGCGTGAACCGTGCGGCGGATAACGGCAGGCCCCCACCGCTGCCTCGGCTTCTGCGACAGTGTTGACCATCGGGACGATCACGCCCATCGCACCGGCGTCGAGCACGCGCCCGATGATGCCCGGTTCGTTCCAGGGGACCCTCACGATCGGGACGGCCGGCGCACGCTCCATGGCCATCAGCATCGCCAGCGCCTGGGTGTAGTCGGAGGTGCCGTGCTGCATGTCGACACACACGTAGTCGGCGCCGGAATGGGCGAGTCGTCGAGCCATCAGCGGACTGGTCGACGTCAACCAGAGACCGATGGTGCTCTCACCGCCCAGCCACGCCGACTTGAGAGTATTTTCACGCACGGGCCAAGTATGGCGCCCCGGTCGGCGCTAGCCCTCGTCGGTGTCGAGGTTTCGGGAAATCGTGCCGAGCACGCCATTCACGAAACGGCTGGACTCCTCGGTGGAGAACAGGCCGGTCAGATACACCGCTTCGGCGATCACGACGCCGGGGGGTGTCAGACCGTCGAGCAGTTCGGCGACGGCCATCCGCAAAACGATCAGATCCATCACCGGCATGCGATGCAGATCCCAGCGCTCGGATACCTCACCGATCATCTGATCGGCTTCGCCACGATGTTGTTCAGCGCCCTGGAGCAGCTGCACGGTCAGATCGTCCGGACCGACGACCAGACCGGCGAGCAGGTCGTCGGTGCTCAGACCGCGCATCTCCTGTTCGTACGCGAGTTCGATTGCGTTCTCCCGGGCCGCTCGCCTGCTACCGATCTCGCCCCGAACACGAGCTTTCATCCGGCTCTGGTGATGTACTCGCCCGATCGGGTGTCGACCTTCACGACGTCACCCTGCTCGATGAACAACGGCACCTGAACCACTAGACCGGTTTCGAGGGTGGCCGGCTTTCGTGCCCCGGACACCCGATCGCCCTGCACACCGGGCTCGGTGTCGGTGACCGTGAGTTCGACCGCGGCGGGCATGTCGGACCCGACGATCTCGGTTCCGTAGAACTGAATGGCGATCGTGTCGCCTTCCCGCAGGAAGTCACCAGCCGAGCCCATCGTCTCGACCGGCACGGTCTGCTGTTCGTAGCTCTCCGAGTCCATGATGATGAAGCCGTCGCCGTCGCGGTAGAGGAACTGCTGATCTCGCTTGTCGATGAAGGCCCGCTCCATCTTCTCTCCGGCCCGGAAGGTCCTGTCGACGACGGCGCCGGTGCGCATGTTCCGAAGGGTCGTTCGCACGAACGCCCCACCTTTGCCTGGCTTCACGTGCTGGAACGCATTGATCTGGAAGAGACCGTCGCTCCCCAGATCGATGGCCATCCCGTTCTTGAAGTCTGTTGTACTTATCGACGCCATAGCCCTACCAGTGTAGATCAGCCCTACCAGTGTAGATCGGCTCCGGACCGTCGGGGCCCGCCTCGCTGCGAGCCGGAGATCAGCCCGAAGCTACAACGACGGCACGAGGCCCTTGGGGAACCGGCTGAGCGCCTCACACCCGTCGGGGGTGACGACGACGAGGTCTTCGACCCGCACGCCGCCGACCCCGACCAGATAGGCACCGGGTTCGACGGTGAGCGCCATTCCCACCTCGACGTCGCCTTCGATCCTCGACGACAGGATCGGGCGCTCGTGTATGAACAGTCCCACCCCGTGCCCGGTTCCGTGTTGATAGACACCGTCCTGACCCGAAGCGACGAGATGCCCGTGCGTGTCCTCGTGAAGGGTCCGGAGGGCGGTTCCGGCCTGGACCGCGGCAACACCGACGGCCTGCGCCGCCGCCACGTTGTCGTACCAGCGCCGCTGCGCGTCGGTGGGCTGATCTCCGATCACGATCGTCCTGGTCATGTCGGAGCCGTAACCGTCGACCGTGGCCCCGAAGTCGATGACGACGAGATCGCCTTCCACCAGTTGCCGGTCCGACGGACGAGCATGGGGCATTCCGCCGTTGGGACCGCTGGCCAGAATCGTCTCGAAGCTGGGGCGCTCGGACCCTCGCTCGGCCATCTCCCACTCCAGCTGGCGAGCGACTCGACGTTCGGACTTGCCCGGGCGGAGCCAGGTCAACGTGGCTTCCAGGGCGGCGTCGGCGATCCGGGCGGCTCGGCGCAAGCGGTCGATCTCCCCCGCGTCCTTGATCTGCCGGAGGTCGGCCAGGAGCCCTTCGGACCGGGCGAGGTCGACCGAACGACCCGAGTCCAGGATCGCACTTTCCAGCGACTCCAGTGCGGCGACCGACATGCTGTCGGCTTCGATGGTGAGGGTGGATCCTTCGAGTGTCCCGACGATGTGATCGTCGACGCGGTCCCCTGCGGCGGATCCGGAGATGACCGGCACGACCCAGGATGGCGTTTGTTCGGCCACTTGGACCTCGTACCTGCTGTCGGTGATGAGCACGGTCCGGTCGACCGACACCATCATGACGGCGTTGGAACCGGTGAACCCGGACAGCCATCGGATGCCCAACAGATCGGTGAGGAGCAGTTGGCTCACACCATCGGCGGTCATCCTGGAGCGGAGGCGGTCGAGACGGTCGGCCCGGTCCATCGGGAGCAGGTTCATCTGCGTCACCGCTCGAACACCTCGAAGGCTGCCAGCAGCACGTCACGATCCTCGACCGTCACCGGTTCGACCCCGTTCGGGCCATCGAGAACGAACGTGATACCGTCCACCGCCTTCTTGTCGCGACCGAACAGGTCGATCAGGTCCGAACGGTCGATGCCGTCGGGAATTCGAGCGGTCAGACCGTACGCGTCGAGGACCCTGAAGTGCTCGTGGACGCGATCTCGATCGATGCGGCCCAGGAGTCGTGCCACCTCGGCGGCGTAGGGCAGGCCGGTGGCCACGGCGAGCCCGTGCCGGATCTCGAAACCGGTGGCGGTCTCGAGCGCGTGGGCCAGCGTGTGTCCGTAGTTGAGGATGGCCCGCCGGCCCTGTTCCAACTCGTCCTGACCAACGATGTCCGCTTTGAGGCGCACACATGCCGCCACGCGGGCGGGGAGCTCCAGCTGGTCGAGATGACCGGCACCCAGAAAATGGTATTTGGCCAGCTCGCCCAAACCGGCGGCGAAGTCCTCGGCGGGCAGGGTGGACAGCGTTTCGGTGTCGCACAGCACCGCGCTCGGCTGCCAGAAGGACCCGACCAGGTTCTTTCCTTCGGGCAGATTGACGCCGCACTTGCCTCCGATGGCCGCATCGATCTGGCCGAGGAGGGTGGTGGGGACGTGGATCACGCGCACGCCCCGGTGATACACCGACGCCACGAACCCGCCCAGATCGGTGACCACTCCCCCGCCGACGGTGACGACGACGTCATTGCGGGTCAGTCCCCAGCGCGCCAACTCGCCACAGATGTCGGCGACGACCGAGAGGCTCTTGGCCGCTTCCCCGTCGGGGACATCGAAGACCCGATGTTCGCGGCCAGGATCCACGGTCCAGTGAAGGTGGGCCTGGGTCAGAACGGCCACTCGCCGGCATGTGGGCGGCACCACCTCGGCCAAATGGTGGCGCACGCCACTTCCGACATGGGCGACATAGTCACGTCCGCCGCCGACCTTCACCGGTTCGTAGTGGACGTCACCGTCGGTCATCGGCTTGATGCCAACCGCGCCAGCAACCTCGTCGACCACCTGCTCGACGATCCGACCATCCACGTCGACCACCACATCGGCGGTCCGGGCGTACAGCGGTTCGCGTTGATCGAGAAGGTGCGTCAGCGAAATCTCGGCATCCTCGCCCAGCAATGGGCGGTTCGTATCGCCGGCGATCCTGGCCGCCAGCTCCGCCGGCGAACCCTTGAGATACACCACGATGGCCCCGGAGAGAGCGAGGGCGTTTCGGTTGACCTCGGAAAGAACCGCTCCGCCACCGAGTGCGATGATGCATCCGGCGGCGTCGGACAGGAGTTCGAGCAGGGCGCCGGTCTCCCGAGTACGAAATCCGGCTTCCCGCTCGCGTTCGAAGATCTCCGAGATCGTCATGTCCGACCGCTGTTCGACGTGGGCATCGAGGTCGAAGAACCGAGCCGAACCGCGAACGGCCAAGCACCGCCCAACAGTTGTCTTTCCGGCCCCCATCAGGCCGACGAGCACCACGGGCGTCACCGGCTCAGCCTACCCACACCGCCAGGACCGGCCGAGCCGTCAACGTCGATCCACCTCGAGGTCGGGAGCCGGTCGGTGCTCGATGTCGACGGGCGCTCCATCGAAGCGCCCGGGATATCTGACCTGCAGGAAGTGTCCGGTACCCGGATCATCCACTGGCACGTAGGTGCCGTTGTGGGCGACCTGTTCGTCATCGAGATGGGCGGTGAAGTCCTTCACGACGGTGCTCGGCACGTCGGCGTCGGCGAAGCGGCGCTGCCACTCGTCGGCAGCGGCGGTGAGAAGGATGGGCTCCATCAGCTCCACCATCGCCGGCCAGATGCCATCGGATCCGTTCCGCTTGATCGAATCCCATTCACCGAGGTGGCCGATCACCTCGAGCACACCGAGCAGTTGACGTCTCGTGACCGGGACGATGCTCAGCCATCCTTCGGCGGTCGAAAAAGAGGTGCGGCGTACGCCCGTATCGGCAGGACCCGGATCGATCTCCCAGTCGGGGACCCGATGTCCTGTGCTGATGTCGCCGCCGTAGAAATAGGCGTTGGTGTCGAGCATGGACACGTCGCACACCATTCCCCGACCCGACCTGGACCGTTCGATGAGCGCTGCGGTTGCGGTCTGGGCGGCCATCATCGCCGTCACCTTGTCGGCCACGTTCGAGTTGGCAACGGCCGGCGGATCGGCAGGGCCGACACCGGATCGCATCGCACCGGACTCGGCGTGGATCACGGCGTCGTAGGCCGGATTCGTGGCTTTTGGGCCGTCCTGTCCATAGCCCGACACCCGGACCCAGATCAGCGAGGGGTAGCGAGTCCGAAGGGCCGTGTCGGTGAGTCCGAACGACTCGGCGACACCCGGCCTCCAGTTGGTGAGGAAGAGGTCGGCGTCAGCGAGCAGCGCGTGCAGATCGTCCAATCCTCGCTCATCCTTGAGATCGAGGACCACGCCTCTCTTGTTCTGATTCACACCACGGTAGAGCAACGAGGACTCGCCGTGGACCCGACCCATCCTGCGGTATGTTTCACCGCGGGGCGGCTCCACCTTGATGACGTCTGCTCCCAGATCCGCCAGGATCATCGCCGCGAACGGTCCGGCGATGAACGCGGCGGCTTCGACAACACGAACTCCGGACAGAGGCGTCATGATCCTTCAGTTCAGAGCAGCTGGCGACGTGGAGGCGATCACGACGACGGCGCCCAGAGCCATGAAGGGGCCAAACGGTATCTCCGCCTTTCGGCTCCGCTGGGCGATGAGACCGATGAGCCCGCCGGACACGAGGCCGATGAGAACGGCGAACAGCATGAGTTCCACCGCCACGAACGGATCTTCGGTCAGCCAACCGATGAACAGCCCGAGGCTGGGAGCCAGCTTGACATCGCCCAGGCCCATACCGGCCGGATAGATCCGATACGCAAGGTAGAAGAAGGCGAAATACGCCCCTGCGGCCCACAACGCCGGAGCGATCCCCTCCGAGAAGCCGTTGGGTGTGCTGAGGGCCAGCACCGCGAACAGTCCCAAGGCCAGGGTCGGGAAGGTCAGAATATTGAGCAACAGTTTGTGTTCGAGATCCACGACGCTCATGACGATGAGCACGGCGAAGAACAGAAGGTAGGGCCAGAGCTGCCAGGACCAGCCGAAACGCCAGCCGGCGATCCCGAAAAGCACGGCGGCGCTGACATCGACCACGGGATAACGCCACGTGCGATGGCCTTGCGGGCAGGTGACGAACCATGACCGTAGCGGCAGCAACGAAGTCCGGCCGAGGCTCGAGCCGCACGTACCACACCGAAGGTGTGGCTCCAGCCGTTCGCGCTCGACGCTTCGATCGACCCCCAGCCCGAGCCACGGTCCGACCGCCAGACCCAGGAGTACGCACAACGCCGCTGTGAGCGGCATCGGCTAGTTCTCGCTCTGCAGATACTTCATCAGCAGGCTGGCTTCGTCGTCGGCCGCTGCTGACCCGTCCGAATTGATCGGCGGCGGCGGAGGCGGAGGCGGAGGCACTTCGGACAGCGACGAGGTGTCGTCGACCGCCTCGCCGAACTGACGAATCTCATCGGGACTGGGCGGGGCCGGCGGCGGCGGCACGGCGGCGGTCGACGCTTCGCTGGGTCCGCTAGAGAAGATGGTGCTCCCGGAGGTGATCGGGACGACGTTGGTGTCGGAATCCTCGACCGAGGGCGGTGTGTCGACCGACGCTTCGGCGAGGTCGGGCTGGTCGTTCAGCGACACCCGTCGGGTCGACGACGGTTCGTCGAGCAGCGCCAAACCGCGTTCGACGACGGTTTTGATACGCCGACAACCCTTGAACTCGCCGATCTCCAACTGCGCGCACGTCTGGGCGACGGTCCTGCCCTCACCGATGGCGACGATCGTCTCCCACTCCGAGCCGGTGAGCATCACCTGTTCGCTGGGCAGGGTCTTGACCGGGGTGAGGAAGTGGTCCGGAGTCTCGATGACCGCCTCGATCGATTTCCACTCGACGAGGAGTTCTCGGCCCCGTTCGACGAGTGGCGTAACCGATCGCGGTTCGGAGGGCGATGGGGCCATGTCGTCGGCGACGAAGGAGAAGTTTCCGCTCTCGAACCGCAGGAGTTCGAACATGACATCTTCCCAGTCACCGTCGGTGGTGACGTTCGATGCTTCGGCCTGGACCAACTCGCCGTCGTGGACCCACAACGAGCCGGTACCGCGATCTCCTGTGATCCTGAGGTGCCCGCTCTTGTGGGCGCCCGCCAGAAGGCTGAGTACCTCGTCGAGTGTGAAGTTGTCCAGTGATCCCTGAAGCATCGCCATTTACTTTCCGTGTAGAACTGCCTGCTTCATTGCATCCAGCGGGGCCGGGAGCCCGGTCCAGTGGGTGAATTGGCGTGCAGCTTGGTGAACCAACATGCCAACGCCTCCGAGAACGGTCGCCCCCCGCTGGTGGGCCGCCACCATCAAGGGGGTGAGCCGAGGCTCGTAGACGATGTCACATACTATTTGATCTTCCCGTATCACTTCGGCCGGGAGTGGGATGCCATGAGGATTCTGGCCTCCCGCCATTCCGACCGGTGTTGCGTTGATGACGACGTCGGACCGATGCACCTGCTCGATCGACACCGGCGAAGCCACCGAGGAGACCTTGGCGGCCTCCGCAGCTGAAACGGCAGTCCTGGACCAGACATCTATCGCATCAGCCCCGTTGCGTCCCAGCGCCTCGATGATCGACCGTGCGGCCCCGCCGGCACCGAGCACGGCGAATCGGAGTCCTGCGACCGGTCGACCGGTCTCGGCGGTGAAGGCGGCGACGAATCCGTCGCCGTCGGTGTTGTCGCCGGCGAGGACATCGTCGTCCCAGAAGACGCAGTTGCACGCACCGAGCGCAACGACCGAGGCCGAGGGCCGGTCGATCGACCTCGCGGCGTCGGCCTTGTGAGGCATTGTCACGCTCAAACCGGCGATGCCGAGTGTTCGCATCGCCTCGACGGCGGCTCCTCCTCGCCCGGGAGCCACCTCGAGAGCGACGTAGATCCAATCGATGCCGGTCGCAGCGAACGCGGCATTGAGAATCGCAGGGGACAGCGAGTGGCGGACGGGCGATCCGATCACGGCGGCCAGGCGGGTCGAACCGGTGGGGCTGATCGGGTCGAACACTACGTGATCAGCACAACTCGAGCTCGCGGCACACCGCCACCGCCTCGTTGAACTCCTCCTCGGTTTCGACGAAGGTGTGGCGTCCCGTGGGATCGGTGAGGACGTAGTAGAAGAAGTCCGTCTCGGCCGGGTTCAACGCCGCCTCGAGCGATGCCCGACCCGGCGAGTTGATCGGTGTCGGCGGTAGTCCGCGCACGTTGCGGCATCCGTACGGGGTCTCCTGGTCGAGGACCGACCTGGTGAGCTCGACCTGCCGGTCGCCGACGCCGTAGATGCAGGTTGCGTCGATGCCGAGAATCCATCGCTCCCGCAGGCGGTTGTAGATCACCGATGCGACGAGGGGCCTCTCTTCGTCGACCCGGGTCTCGGCCTCGATCAACGATGCGACGATCAATACTTCGTAGGCCGAGTACCCCAGTTTGGTCTCCGCCCCGCCATAGCCGATGCTTCCGGTGACCCGGGCGAATTCGTCGCTCATGCGCTGGAGGATCTCGGTGGCGCTCGACCCCGTGTTGATGTCATAGGTGTCGGGAAAGAGGAGCCCTTCCCACGAAGTCGTGTCGTCGGGTCGATAGCGGGTACTGACCAGGTTGTTGTCGAGCGCGAATGCGAACTGACTCGCGGGCACGCCGGGGAGTTGTCGGGCGAGTTCGGCGATGATCTCGGAGGTCCACAAGCCCTCTCTGATGATGAACTGATCGACCTCCGGTGGTTTGGGACCGGCGTTCAGTACGGCGATCGCCTCCTCGGCGGAGGAGTTCCTGGCGAACGTGTAGTCGCCGGCCTGGAAGTTGCCCTCGTCGTTCCACTCGGCGTAGTAACGAAAGAACGTGCTGTTGGGTATCACCTCGGCCTCAGCGAGTTGGACGGCGATGTCCGACGTCGTGGCCCCACGCGGCACGGTCAGGTCGATCTCCTCGCCCGGCTCGCCGACCGGATCGAGCTGGCGATCGAACCACGCCCGCCCTTCCCGTATCGCCACGAAACCCATGCCGAGGATGAGGATCGCCGAGATGAGACCACCTCCGATACGCCAGCCGGCATGGCGCACACGAACGAACTCCTCCTCCTCGTCCCAGCCCAGTTCGTCGGGTGGCTCGATGACAGGAGGCTGTGTGGGGGCCGTCACCCGCACAATGGTACTCATCCCATCGCGCCCGAGGTCGTCATCTTCCTCCGATGAGCACCATCGCACCGTGGCGGCCTCGGTCGGCTGTCTCAGATCACGGCGACGCGTGGCCGTCCAGCCAGGTCTGGAGGATGACGGCGGCGGCGATCTGGTCGACGAGCTGTCGACGGCGTCGCCCCCTGACGTTCATCTCGGTCAGCCGCCGGTTGGCGGTCACCGTCGTCAGGCGTTCATCCTGGAGGTGAATTGGACAGCTGTCGGGCAACGCCAACCTCAGCTCGTCGATCTCCTCGAGGATCGCGCCCGCCGCCGCGCCGGTGTCACCTTCGCTCAACGTGTAGGGAACACCGACCACCACGAACACGGCGTCTGTCTCGGCGACCAGTTCGACGAGGCGGCGATGGTCGTGCCGCCTGTCACCGCAACGTTCGATGGTTTCATACGGGCTGGCGACGGTGCCGTTGCTGTCGCAGACGGCAACGCCGATCCGTTTGGTCCCCAGATCGATGCCGAGGCCGCGACCGGTGAGTCGAGCCGCCATCGGTTCAGGCGTGGCGGTCGCCGAGAAGGCTGCGCACGACGTCGAGTGCGCGGTCGAGCCCGGCCGGGTCCTTGCCGCCCGCCATTGCGAAGTCCCTGCCCTTGCCGCCGCCCCCGCTGATCTCGGCAGCCGCCGGTCCGATCAGAGCACCGGCTTCGATGCCGGCGCCGGCTGTCACGGCACCGACCAGCGCGGCACCGCCGCCGTCGGGAGCCCCGGCCAGGACCACCACCTCTATCTCAGGCTGATCCCGCACGGCGACGGCGAGATCCTTGAGGTCGTTGCGCTCCAGACCATCGATTCTCGCCAGCACAACGCCGTCGATCGCACCGGCGGCGAGCTCGGACGCCTGCCCGACAGCCAACCGGCGGCGTAGGTCAGCGACCTCGTCCTGCAGAGCTTTGATCTCCGTCAGCCGTTTCCGCACACCCTCCGACACCGAGCCGACCGGCACGTTCAGGAGTTCGGCCGCTTCGGCCAACCTCGCTTGCTCGGACCGGATCAACCCGATGGTCTCGTCACCGGCGACCGCTTCGATGCGCCGGATGTTCGAACCGATCGAGCTCTCCGAAACGATCTTCACGGGGCCGATGCTCCCCAACGCTCCGACGTGTGTCCCCCCGCAGAACTCGACCGAAGGACCGGCGCTGAGCACTCGCACCCGGTCGCCGTACTTGTCGCCGAAGAAGGCGATCGCCCCCATCGCTTCAGCCTCTTCACGCGAGACCTCGGGGTGGGTCGCGGGAGCATTGGACAGCACCAGGCCGTTGACGAGATCCTCGACCCGGCGGATTTCGTCCGGGGTCATCGCCTCGTGATGGGAGAAGTCGAACCGGAGCCGATCGGGAGCGACGAGCGAGCCTTGCTGTTTGGCCCCCTCGCCCAGAACTTCCCGCAGCGCCCAATGGACGAGGTGGGTCGCTGTGTGATGCCGACGGATTCGGTCACGCCGGTCGACGTCGATCGAAGCCCGCACCTGATCTCCTGCCGCAAAGGAACCCGAGACGATCTCGACGATGTGACGGTGCACGTCCGGCACGGCATAGACGGTGTCCACCACCCTGGCCTCGGCGACGACGTCGCCGTTCGAGTCGATCGTAACGATGCTCCCGGTGTCGCCGATCTGTCCTCCCGCCTCGGCGTAGAACGGACTGCGGGAGAGGAAGATGCTGGTCGGTTCACCTTCGCCACCGGTGACGGCCACGACCTCGGAGGGTACGTCGCTCACATGGTCTCGCCCGACGAAGAGGGTGAGTTCGCCCCGCTCGACGAGGTCGGCGACCGCCTCAGCATCGGATGCGACGTGGGAGATCTTGTGCGCCGCTTTGGCCCGTTCTCGCTGGCGGCCCATCTCGACTTCGAAACCATCGAGGTCGATGCCGTAGCCCCGCTCGGCGGCCACCTCGGCGGTGACCTCCTTGGGAAATCCGTACGTGTCGTGCAGGAGGAACACCGTCGACCCCGGAACAGCCGAACCCGCCGGGAGGTCGGACAGTTCCTCGTCGAGGATCTTGAGGCCGTTGGCGAGGCGTCGCCGGAACTGCGCCTCCTCGCGTTCGGCCACCGTGCGGACGAGCTGGTGGTTCTTCACGATCTCGGGGTAGTCAGCACCCATGATCTCGACGACTGCGTCGACAAGCTTCGGTGAGACGATGTCGGTGACCCCGAGAAGGTAGGCGAACCGGGTGGCGCGCCGCATGATTCGCCGCAGCACGTAGCCACGGTCCTCGTTACTCGGAAAGACGCCGTCGGAAATCAGGAAGGTCGTGGTGCGAGCGTGTTCGGCCAGCACCCGAAGGGCGAGGTCGGAGTCATCATCGGCGCCGAGGGCATAACCGGTGACCGCCGATGCAACCTCGATGAGGCGCTCCATCTCATCGATCTCGAAGACCGAGTCCTTGTCCTGCAGAACGCTCAGAATGCGCTCCAGACCGGCCCCGGTGTCGATACTCGGCCGGGGCAGGGGTTTGGACTCTCCGGCCGAGTTGGTCTCGAACTGCATGAAGACCAGATTCCAGATCTCGACATACCGCTCGTCCGCCTCGGGATTGGCCGGTCCGCCCCCGGGCCCGTAGGCGGACCCCTTGTCCCAGAAGATCTCCGAGCACGGTCCGTTGGGGCCCGTGTCGGCCATCCGCCACCAGTTGTCCTCGTCCAGACGCTGAATTCGGTCCCGGGGAACGCCGACCTGCTCGTGCCAGATGTCGGCCGCCTCGTCATCTGTGAGGTGCACGGTGATCCAGAGGCGGTCGGGATCGAGCCCCAACACGTCGGTGACGAAGGTCCACGCATGAGGAATGGCGGTTTCCTTGAAGTAGTCACCGAAGGAGAAGTTTCCCATCATCTCGAAGAAGGTCAGATGACGACTCGTGCGGCCGACCTCGTCGAGATCGTTGTGTTTCCCACCGGCCCGGACGCATTTCTGAATCGACACCGCACGCGGCGAAGGGGGCTTCTCGTCGCCCTGGAAATACGACTTGAACGGGACCATTCCCGAGTTCGTGAACAGAAGTGAGTCATCGTGAGGGATCAGACTGGACGACGGGATCGACTGATGGCCACGATCGACGAAGAAGGCGGTGAATGCTTTGCGAAGTTCTTGAGCACGCATGGAGCCCCCAAGTGTAGGGCCCGGGCCCGACTCCGTCGTATGGGAATCACCTCCCTCTTGCACCCGACCCCTCCCGTCGTCCTACATTTGACCTGTGATGACGAGCGACAGTCTTAGCCATCTCGGCGATGCGCTCCGACGGCTGGCCTCAGAACCGGTCCTTCTGGTCGCCACCGACTTCGATGGAACACTGGCCGCGCTGGTCGACGACCCTGACGACGCGGTGGCCAACGTCGAATCGATTACAGCGCTCCGAGCCATTGCCGAAGCCGACCACACCTATGCCGCGATGATCTCCGGACGCGGGCTGGCCGACCTCAGAGCGGTCGCGGGCGTCAGCGACAATGTTCGTCTCGTCGGCAGTCATGGGAGCGAGTTCGATGTCGGGTTCCCGCAGGACCTCCCCCTCGAGCAGACCCGGTTACGGGAACGCCTGATAGCGGCTGCGCATCACATAAGCGCCGAAACAGCCGGGCGGGTCGAGGAGAAACCGGCCGGTGTCGCGTTCCACTTCCGCGGACTCTCCGACCGGCAGTCCGAGCCGGCTCGTGAAGCGCTCGAGGCCGGCCCTTCGACCTGGGAGGGCATCCACACCCGCAGCGGCCATGACATCGTCGAGCTCACGATCATGAGCACCAACAAGGGTCAGGCGCTCGAGCGGATCCGGGGTGAGGTCGGCGCGACCGCTGTCGTCTTCCTCGGCGACGACACGACCGATGAGGATGCGATGGCGACCTTGCGCGGTCCTGACGTCGGCATCCACGTCGGCACCGGACCGACCGGGGCGGCGTTCCGGGTCGATTCGCCGGTCACGGTGGCTCGGATTCTGGCGCTGCTCTCGGACCTGAGGGCGACGTGGCTGTCGGGCGCAGGTCTGTTGCCCATCGAGGACCACTCGATCCTCTCCGATCGGCGCACCGCTGCGGTGATCAACCCGAATGCTCGCCTGGTGTGGATGTGCGTACCGCGCATCGATTCCGGCGCCGTCTTTGCCGAGCTGATCGGCGGTCCCTCGGCCGGATCGTTCGACGTATCGCCGATCGACGGCTCACCGCCGGTGACACAGCACTACAGGCCAGGATCGATGGTGCTCGAATCTCGTTTCGCCGACTTCGCTGTCACCGACTACATGGACGTGTCCGGTCATCAGCCCGAACGATTCGCCAGCAGGACCGACCTCGTCAGGGTTCTCAACGGCACGGGCCAGGTGGTTATCGAGTTCGCGCCCCGACTCGATTTCGGGCGTATTCCGACCTCGCTCGACGTCAAGGATGCCGGGGTGCGCGTCCGCGGCGCTGTCGAGGCGCTCGCTCTGCGCTCCAGCGGCGACGGCTGGGAGGGCAGCAGCTGGGAGCTGGTGCGAGACGGCCAGAGCGAGACCGCCCGTGCGGTCGTCGACCTCACCCGGGGCCAGGTCGTTCTCGAGCTCCGTTCCGGGGCGGACTCCCTCGAACCCCATCCCCGGCCTGAGCCTGACCGTCAGGCCGACACGAACGACTACTGGACCGACCGGTCCGATGCCCTGGACCTCCCCGAGAAGGCCCGCGATCTCGTTCTGCGGAGTGCGGTCACTCTGCAGTCGCTGCAACACGGACCGACCGGAGCTCTCGTCGCATCGGTCACCACGAGCCTGCCCGAGTATCTCGGAGGCATCCGGAACTGGGACATGCGGTATTGCCGACTGCGAGATGCCGCGATGTCATGCCAGGCCCTGGCCGAACTCGGTTCGGTGGACGAGGGCCTTCGCTTCGTCGAATGGCTCAAGGATGTCCTCGTCGTACGGCCCGAAACCGACCGCCTGGCCCCGCTGTATTCGGTGACCGGCCGTCACCTATCACCCGAGGCCGAGATCACGGGACTCTCCGGCTACGGCGGATCCCGTCCGGTGAGGGTGGGCAACGCAGCCGACATGCAAGTCCAGCTCGATCTGTACGGGTACCTGATCGACCTCGTCGATTCGCTCCACAATCGGGGTCACGAACTGACGATGCCGGATTGGCGTCTGGTCGAGAACCTGGTGATCTCCACGGCCCACCGCTGGCACGAGCCCGACCACGGCGTGTGGGAGATCCGACGTGCGCCCCGTCACTACGTGCACTCCAAGGTGTATTCGTGGGTGGCTGTCGATCGAGGGATCCGGGTGGCGCGGCACTTCTGCGACCGTCCGCCCGACTCGTGGCTGGAGTTGCGCGACCGGATCGCCGCCGATGTGCTCGCCCGGGGCTGGAACGAGGAGCGGCAATCCTTCACCGCCGCCTATGACGGAACCGACCTCGATGCGGCCGCCCTTTCGGTCGGGCTCAGCGGACTGGTACCGGCCGAGGACCCCCGTTTCGTCGCCACGGTCGATGCGATCTGTGGTGAACTGCTGGCGGGCGGCACCGTCTACTCGGCCCACAGCGACGATGGCCTGCCGGGCCGACGGCACGGCGTGCACCTGGCGACCTCGTGGCTGATCGACTCGCTGCTCTTGATCGGCCGTACCGGCCAAGCCCAGGACATATTCGAACGACAGTCCGAGATGGCGGGCGCGACCGGAATGCTGACCGGACAATACGACCCGATCGAGGGCCGTGCGCTCGGGAACCTTCCAATGGCCTACTCCCATGCCGGTCTGATCTTCAACGCGATCCACCTCAGCCGCTGAGAGCAACGCCCGCAGCGGTTTCAGCCCAGCTTCTCCGCCGCCGCTTCCCATTCGGCCATCGTGCGTCGCAATCGGCGTTCGATCGTCTCGTGCCGGTCGATCAGATCATGCATCATCTCGGGGTCGGCATACACGCCGGCGTCGGCGAGCCTGGTGTGGACCTCGGACAGTTCTCGCTCGAGCGTGTGCACCTTGAACTCGAGTTTGTCGACCATCTTCTTGAGCTGACGAGCCTCGTTCCCCACGACCGCTCCATCGTTTGGCCGGTTCGCGATCTTTTCCTGACGCTTCTTCTTCGCCTTGTTCTCCTCTTGCGACCCGACTGCGCGTGGCGGGCTGACCGCGACGGCACTCCCGCCGGGATGGAACAGGTGCTCCTCGACATCGCTGTGGAAGGTTGCATGACCGTCGCGAACTTCGAGCACCTGCTCGGCAACATTGCGAATGAGATGGCGATCGTGACTGACGATCAGAACCGTCCCTGGGTACACCCTGAGTGCATCCTCGAGGACATCGCAACTCGGGAGGTCCAGATGGTTTGTCGGCTCGTCCAGAATCAGCAGATTGACCGGATTGCACATCGTCTCGGCGAGCGCCAGACGGGTCCGTTCACCGCCGGAGAGCTGAGCGACCTGCCGATCTACGGCGTCGCCCCGGAAACCGAAGGATCCGAGCACCGTTCGAAGGTTTCGTTTCGAGTCCATCGGCCCCACCGACCGACGGAACTCCCGCTCGACGGTGAGAGACAGGTCGAGGGCGTCGACCTGGTGCTGGGCGAAGTAGGCGATGTCGACGTTCGAGCCGACCGACACCGACCCATGGCGAGGTTCCAGTTGGCCGAGGATCGCTTTGAGGATCGTGGACTTCCCGGCACCGTTGGGTCCGATGAGCGCCAGTTTCTGGCCCCGTTCGACGACGATGTTCACATCACGCACGACCGACGGCTCGTCGTCGTAGCCGAAATCGGCGGCATCGATCTCGATGACGACCCGGGAGGACCGGCGCGGCTCGGGGTAGGCGAACCGGAGCTTCAGCTCGGCGTCCTTCGGAACCTCGATCTGCTCGAGCCTCTCGAGGGCCTTGATCCTGCTCTGCACCTGACGCGCCTTGGTGGCCTTGTAGCGGAACCGTTCGATGAAGCGCTCGGCCTGAGCCCGTTGACGGGCCTGCTGTGCGGCCTTCGCCTCGACCTGAGCCAGCCGATCTTCCCGCTGGACCACGAACTCGACGAACCCTCCGACGTACTCGGTGCCGGTGTTCCAGGCCAGCTCGATGACCCGTTCGGCGACGGCATCGATGAAGTCCCGATCGTGACTGACGAACAGGACCGATCCGCCGAAGGATGTCAACCGCTCCTCGAGCCATGCGACCGAATCGACGTCGAGATGATTGGTCGGTTCGTCGAGGACGAGCACATCGGGGTTCTGCAGAAGGAGACGAGCGAGCGCGGCCCGCATCTGCCAGCCACCGGACATCTCCGCCAACGGTCGATCCATCGCCGCCGTGCTGAAGCCGAGTCCACCGAGTATGCGGCGAGCCTCCGCCTCGATCTGGTAGCCGCCCAATTGCTCGAAACGGCTCTGGAGATGGCCGAACCGATCCAGCCGAGCCTCATGTTCGGGGTGACCGGTGTCGGGGAGCGTGTCGCCGACCGCAGCGATCTCGGCTTCCATCTCGGTCAGGTGGGATGCACCTTCGAGCACCTCGTCGAGAACCGTGCCATGCCACGACTCGGTGAGTTCCTGGGGGAGGTACCCGATCGTGTAGTCGTTCGGTTTGTGCACCGATCCGGCGTCTGGGTCCTGCATACCCACGACGATTTCGAGCAGTGTGGTCTTGCCGACGCCATTGCCGCCGACGAGCGCAACCCGGCGACCGGGGCGTAGTTCGAACGTCACGTTCTCGAACAGCAGACGACTGCCGTGCTCTTTCCGCAGTCCGGAGACGGTCAACACCGAAGTCCAGGGTAGTGACCAGTCCGGACCGTAGAACCCTGCCGGAGAACCATGTCGGCGCGGTCGGCCGCACATCTGGCTCACCGCGCCACAATGGTCGGGTGCAGCAACTGCCCGAAAGCGTGAAAACCCTTTGGCGGGTGGGCGGCGTGTTCACCGGTCTCCTGCTCGGCGTGATCGCAAGCGGAGCTTTCGTCGCAGTCCAGTTTGCGCTCGACATGCCGTCACCGCTGTATGCCATCCCCGCCGTTCTCCTTTTCGTGATCATCGGGCTCTCGATCTGGTGGGCCGGGGTGCGCTACCAGAACTGGGGTTGGCAGATCACCGACCGCTGGATCGAAGCCAAACACGGTGTCATCGGCCGTCACCGCATCGTGATCCCGCGGAACCGAATCCAGACCGTCACCACCAACAGTGGACCGGTCGATCGAATCCTCGACCTGGAAACGATCACCGTCCACACGGCGGGGGCGGGTGCGCCGAACCTCACCATCCCCCACCTGAGCACCGCAACGGTGGCCCGGATCCGGGATGAACTGGGGCACGGCGTACATGACTGATCCAGGTGATTGGCCCCCACCTTCTTTCGACGACCGACCACGACCGACCGGTCCGCCCACACCCGGTCCACCGCCGCCACCCTCTGAACGTTCCGAACGGAATGCGAGCATCGGGGGTCGCGCATTTGGCACGGCGACCGTTGCGACCGATGACGGCATCGAGTGGTGCCGACCTCACCCGTACACCTTGATCATCGAGTTCGTGTCGTCGATCCGAGACCTCATCATCCCGATCCTGTTCCTCATGCTCCAGGGAGGAGGCTTGGGCGAACTCCTGCCGCTCGTGGCGATCGTCCTCCCGTTGGGTGCCGCAGTGACGCGCTACTACAGCACCAGGTATGCGCTCACCGAGGACGCACTTTTGCACGACTACGGAGTGTTCAAGAAGCACAAACAGGTCCTGCCCCGGAGGAACATACAGAATCTCTCGACCTCGGCCGGTTTGATCGCTCGCGCCACTGGAATGGTCGAGATCATCGCCAGCGATGCCTCGCAGGGAGGTGACGTCAAACTGCGACTGCTGTCGGTCGAAGATGCCGAGCGGCTGATGACGCTGCTGCGGGAAGATGTTGCCTCGACTCAAGCGGCGGCGATATCTGCTGAAGGGGCCGATGACAGCGGGCTCGCGCCACCGACCGTCGGCCCCCGGTTCACGCCATTCTCGTCGGCGCCGGTGCATTCGACGACGATCGCTGATCTGATCAAGTTCACGCTCGCCACCTCGGGAGGTGCGGTCGTGGCGATCTTGCTCGTCATCGCGCTCGTCGTCGTCTTCTTCGCTTTTCCCGATGTGTTTCAGGATCTGTCGGTCGGCTCGGCCGTCGTGGCGTTCGGCATGATCGCTGCGATCGTCGTACCGGCCGTGAGCCCGATCCTCTCTCTTGGCGGGTTCCGCCTGTGGAGCGATCCCGATCGGCTGCGCTTCAAGACCGGACTGCTCACCGAGGTCCAGGTCAGCGCCCGCCGTGAACGGATGCAGATGGTTCAAGTCGACCGGCACCTCGTGGCCCGTCGACTCGGCCTCGAGGCGATCCGATTCGAGACCGCCGACGTCGAGACCGGAACAGCCCGCGTCAACTACCTTGCCCCAGCGGTCGCCTTCGACTCCTGGCGGTCGTTCGCCTCCGATGCTCTGGGGGAGGTCGAGCTGGCCGAGTCCGATCTCCATCGTGTCAGTCCCCTCACCCGGCGACGCTCGCTGTTTCGACACGCCTTCGGGTCGATTCCGCTGATCATCCTCTTCGCCGTCGTCGCCGGGTTTGCGCCGGAGGAGAATCGGACGATCATCATTGCGGTTGCGATCGTCACGCTCGTGTCGTACGCCTCGCGGGCGGTGTGGCACGCCAACCGAAGGGCGGCCCGACTCGGGTGGGCTCTGGGAGACGACCAGTTCCTGTTCCGCACCGGTGTCGTCGCCGAGAAGCTGTACCTGGTCCGCAAGGAGAAGTTGCAGACGCTGCGGCTGGACAGTTCGGTGTTCCAGCGCCGGCTCGGCCTTGCCACCATCACCCTCGGCACCGCCGGGGTGGGTGAACTCGGTTTGGTCTCGCTCCCCGATCTCGAGCTGGCGGTCGCCGAAGACCTCCTGGCCCGACTGAGCGAGGCCTCGGCTGCCACCCCGCTCTCACGAACTCTTTGAGCGGCGCGGCGCAGGACTCAGGCGGACATCTTGGACAACAGGTTCCGCAGGGTGACCGTGAGCGTCTGCAGGTCGACTGGATCGATGTCGCCGAAAATGCGTTGTTCATCGAGGTTCTGCATCTTGTACGTGTCGACGAGGAGGGCCTCACCGTTCTGGGTCAACCGGACGCGCACGAGCCGTCGATCGGCGGCGTCTCGCCGTTTGCGGACCAGTTCCTTCGATTCGAGCGTCGTGAGGACGCCGGACACCGCGGCGGTGGACACCCCGGACAGTCTGGCTATGTGACGCGGCTCGAGCTCGTCGTACACCCACACGGTGAACAGCACTCTGAACCCGGCGGTCGACAAACCCTGAGGACGGTGCACCCGGCTCTCGAGGTGACTCAGGTACAGCGTCGACAATCGAAACAGGACGAAGGACGCTGCGAACACATCGAGATCGAGACCGGGCCATCCGTCGAGCCGTTCCCGGGCATCCTCTTCGAAGCGGTCCAAACTAGACCTCCGGCCCCGAGCCGATCTCGAGCGTGCGGCCCCGGAACTCCGCAACGGCTGTCTCGGCGCCGTCGGGCTCGACGATGACGACCAGCACGTCCCAAATCGCCAACTTCTTGCGCCGCCGTCGTTGCCGGGCGGTCGCCCGCAGCACCGAGCCGTTGGGTACCGCCTGGAGGAAGTCGATCTCGGCGTGGCTGGCGACCGCCGCGCTCACCGAATTGCTGGCGTGGGCCATGGCCGTGTCGGCCACCAGGAAAAGCACGCCGCCATGACAGATCTGGTGCCCGTTCAGCATCCTGTCACCAACGGTCAGCTCCACGATCGCATGCGTGGCCGATCGCTCCCTGATCTCGATGCCGAGGAGTCGTTCGGCCGGCTCGTCGGGCCAAGCGCCGAGATCGTCGTCCGAGGTCACCGACCGAACCCTACATGCTGATGGATCCACCACGTCGTTAAGGACTTGACGATCGGGTTGGGCCAGGGACTACGATCCCCGTTGTGAAAGCCGTCGCCCCCGGGTTCTTTGCAGAAACGATCGAGACGATGCCTCGCGAACAGCTCGAGGTGATCCAGCTCCAACGGCTCCAGACATCGATCAAACGTCTCCGGGACAAGGTGCCGGTGATGAGCGAGCGAATCGCTGGGATCGCCGACCCGGCGACGCTGGAGGATCTGCAGCGCTTTCCACTCCTGAAGAAGAGCGACCTGCGCGACAATTATCCGTTCGGGCTGTTCGCCGTCGAGCGACAGGAGCTGGCCAGAATCCACGCCAGTTCAGGCACCTCGGGAAAGCCGACCGTCGTCGGCTACACGTCCCACGACCTGGAGGTCTGGGCCGAGTGCATCGCCCGCTGCCTGCGCGGCGCAGGAGTGGAGCCCGGCTGGTGGTTGCACAACGCCTACGGCTACGGGCTGTTCACCGGTGGGCTCGGCCTCCACGGAGGCGCCGAAGCCGCCGGCGTCGGCGTGATCCCGGTGAGCGGAGGGAACACCGAACGCCAGCTGACCCTCATCGAGGACTTCGGACCCGAAGCGATCTGCTGCACCCCCAGCTACGCCCTCACGTTGGCCGAGATACTCGCCGAACGGGCGAGGAGCACCTCGATGAAGGTCGCCGTACTCGGAGCCGAACCCTGGACCGAGGCGATGCGTTCCTCCATCGAAGAAGCGCTCGATCTGATCGCGGTGAACATCTACGGGCCTGTCCGAAATCATCGGCCCCGGCGTGAGCTGCGAGACCGCTGATCGGGACGGCCTCGTGATCATGGAGGACCACTTCCTGCCCGAGGTCGTACACCCCGAAACCGAGGAACCGTCTGCCCGACGGTGAGGTGGGCGTTCTCGTCCTCACCAGCCTGACCAAACAGGCATTCCCCGTTCTCCGGTACTGGACCGGAGACCTCTGTTCCATCACCCGAGAGCCGTCGCCGTGCGGCCGGACCCACGCCCGCATGAGTGGGATCGTGGGGCGAGCCGACGACATGCTCGTGATCCGCGGCGTCAACGTCTATCCGAGCCAGGTCGAGCACACACTCCTCTCGGTCACCGGCGTGGCCCCCCACTTCCAACTGGTCGTCCGCCGCCAGGGAACCCTCGACACACTCGAGGTTCGCTGCGAGCATCTCGCCGACGGAGCGGACACGAACGCACTCGCCGCCCAGGTCACCGCGTCGATGAGTTCGGCCCTCGGGCTGACCGTCTCGGTCTCGGTCGAGGATCCCGGATCGGTCCCCCGCTCCGAAGGTGGCAAGCTGGCCCGTACGAAAGACGAAAGGAATCTCACATGAGTCGAGTTTGGCGAGATCTGGACGACTTCCAGGACTTCATCGACGAGGGAGGGATCGTCGAACCCAGCGACGCCATGCCCGAGCCCTACCGGCAGGAGGTCTTCCGCTTCATCGAGTTTCATGCGAACTCCGAGCTGATGGGAGGTCTGACCGAACGGGACTGGATCCCTCGTGCCCCGGGCGTGCGCCTCAAGCAGATCTTCCTGGCCAAGACCCAGGACGAGATCGGTCACGCCCACCTGCTGTACCAGGTCGCCGCCGACATGGGTCTGAAGGACCGTCGTCAGATGCTCGAGGAGCTGTTCGAGGGCAAGAGCCGTTTCCACAACGTGTTCCACTACAAGGCGGTCACGTGGGCCGATCAGATCGCCATCGCCTATCTGGTCGACGCCGCCGCCTTCGCATCACAACGGGCGGTCTTCGCCGAATGCACCTACGGCCCCTACAAGCGGGTCCTCAAACGCATCGTCGCCGAGGAGGGTTTCCACATGCGCCACGGCGAAGAAATGCTCCTGCGCCTCGCCGAGGGCACCGCCACTCAGCATCGCATGTTCCAGGAGGCGCTCGACCGGTGGTGGTGGCCGGCCGTGCAGCTGTTCGGCCCTGACTCGGACCCGGACGACCCATTGCTCCGGTGGAAGATCAAGAGTCAGCCCAACGAGGAGCTGCGTCACGCCTACATCCAGAAGTACGTTCCCCTCCTCCAGAGCTACGGCTTCGCCATACCCGACGACAACCTTCGCTTCGATCCCGACGCCGAAGCCGGGAAGGGCGCCTGGGTCACCACCGACATCGACTGGGAACCGCTCATCGCCACGATGCGCCAGGGCGGTCCCGACAGCGCCCGCCGCATCCGCAACGCGGCGGACAACTACGCCGACACCGCCTGGGTGAGGTCGGCGCTCGATGCGGCAGCCGACAGAGCCGCAGCATGAGCGCCGAGGCGACAACCCTGAAAGCGCAGGTGGACCGGGCGCTCGCCACCGTGTGCGATCCCGAGTATCCGGGCGTGTCGGTGGTCGAACTCGGCCTGGTCGAGACTTTGGAGGTGCTCGGCGACAGTGTGCAGGTGGGGATGATCCCGACCTACGGAGGGTGCCCAGCGCTGCGTTTCATCGCTGACGATGTGCGCACCGCCGTGTCGGAGGTCGATGGTGTGGAGCGCTGCGAGGTGACGTGGCTCCGGTCGCCGGTCTGGAGCGTGGACCGGGTGTCGCCGACGGCGGCGCGACAACTCGAACGGGAGTTCACGGTCACCCTGCGCCGAGCGGACGGCACGCTGCGATGCCCGGTGTGCGGATCCGACGCCGTTGCCGACACTGCGCTCATGGGGCCGACCCGTTGCCGGTCGCTGGCGTACTGCGATGCGTGCCGCAATCCGATCGAGGTGATGCGGTGAGAACCTACGAGATCTTCCTGAAACGGGCGGGCAAGGACGAGTTCCGCCATGCCGGTTCGATGCAAGCGCCAGACGAGGAGATGGCCACGATACTGGCCCACGATTCGTACTGCCGTCGCGGTGAGGGTGCAGAGATGTGGCTGGTCGATCGCCGGCACATCATCGCAGCCGACCCCGACCTGTTGGCCACGACGGTCGACCTCGCTCACCGCTCCAACGACGGGAGCCGGGTGGCGGCCAGACGCAAACGCATTCGAGAGGGGGACTCGGCGTGACGATCGACCTCAGCCCTGCCGCTCGGCGTTATGTACTCGCCTTCGCCGACGACGAACACATGATCGGTTCCCGCCATGCCAACTGGATCGGCATGGGACCGTTTCTCGAAGAGGACCTGGCCTTCTGCTCGATCGCTCAGGACGAACTGGGTCACGCACTCGCCCTGTACGAAATGCTGATGGATCCAGCCGACATCGATCGATATGCGCTTCTGCGCGACCGCAGTGGCTACCGCAGCTGCCACCTCGCCGAGCTGGCCTGCCCGACCTGGGACCTGGCGCTGGTGCGCCACTGGCTCTACGACCTGGCCGAAGGTTTGCGATGGTCGGCGTTGGAGGGATCGGCGGTCCCCGAACTCGCCCAATTGGCGGTGCAGGCCGACCGCGAGGAATCGTTCCACAGGACGCATGCGGCGATGTACATGTCCCGGGTGGCGTCGGATCCCGACGCTCGGGGACGACTGCTGGCTGCGTTGGAGCAGATCCTTCCACTCGCCGGTTCGGTCTGGAGCCCCCCGGAGGGCGAAGCCGACGCCGTTGCCGAGGGGGTTGTCACAGCCGACTCGGCACAGCTGCATGGCCTGTGGCACGAAAAGGTGGCGTCGGAATTGACGCTGTTGAAGCTGGTGCCGTCGGCCCTGGCTGCGTTGGACTCCGAGCCGGCGTCACGATTGACTCGTTCGCCGGGTTTCGACGACTTCCTCTCCTCGCTGGGCGAAGTCATTTCGTTGGATCCGGCCGCCGTCTGGTAGAAGACACTCATGGCATCGCTCACCGAATTCGCAAAGATCTCCGGGACCCTCCACTTCACTCCGATCGGCAACGTGTCGGCGGGATTCCGTCTGGACATACCGTTCGAGGGTTCGGCGACCTCCGAACATTGGGAGGGTGAACGTGCCGTCTCCGGCATCGACCGTGTCACCGTCGGCGCCGACGGTATTCAGAACCTCGACATCACCGCACGCATCGGCACGGGCAAGCAGACTGTGGCGTACTCCGCCATCGGTCGTGGGACCAACGACGGCGGACCGAGGGAACTCTTCGTGTTCGAGACCGCCGTCGAGGAGCTGGGCTGGTTGAACAGCGCCGTCGGCGTGGCCCTCGGCTCGATCGACAAGGACCGGCTCGAGCTGACGGTCTACATCGTCGAGGACTGAGCTCGGCCGGGGCCGAGATGCCTCGGCGGCCCGTGAACGCCGCGCCGGAGGGATACAACTGTCGGGCAGCCGAAGGGTGGTTCCGCCGGAGGCGAGATGCCTCCGTGGCGCCTGAACGGCCCCCGGAGGGACACAGAGCCTGGCGGGGCCAACCGGCGTGTCCGCCGGAGGCAAGATGCCTCCGTGGCGTGTGAACGGCCCCCGGAGGGACACAGAGCCTGGCGAGGCCAACCGGCGTGTCCGCCGGAGGCAAGATGCCTCCGTGGCGTGTGAACGGCCCCCGGAGGGACACAGAGCCTGGCGGGGCCAACCGGCGTGTCCGCCGGAGGCGAGATGCCTCCGTGGCGTGTGAACGGCCCCCGGAGGGACACAGAGCCTGGCGGGGCCAACCGGCGTGTCCGCCGGAGGCGAGATGCCTCCGTGGCGTGTGAACGGCCCCCGGAGGGACACAGAGCCTGGCGGGGCCAACCGGCGTGTCCGCCGGAGGCAAGATGCCTCCGTGGCGTGTGAACGGCCCCCGGAGGGACAACAGAGCGGGTGTTACCGCCGCGTTACAGGCGTCACACCAATTCCCCCTTTTGTTGTGCCGATGGCCTACGGTTGTCGGATTGTGTCGGAACAGGGAGTGTTCAACCAACAGGGTTTGACCGTCCGGCATCGATGGAAGGACTACTCAATGCGAGCATCTTTGTTCAAGATCCTGGCGCTCCTCTTCGCTACAGCCCTCGTGGCCGCGGCGTGCGGGAGCTCCTCGGACGAAGCCGACGACGGGACGACCGACGATTCGGCCCAGACCGATGACGGATCGACCGACGATTCGGCCGACGGCTCCGGTGACGACGGCGGCACCGTCGATCTGACCCAAGGCGGAGGGATTCTCGCTGCCGTGCAGGCGAGGGGCACGTTGAACTGCGGCGTGTCCGGTAGCGCCGTCGCGTTCTCCTTCGTCCAAGCCGACGGCTCGGTGAACGGCATCGACGCCGACTACTGCCGTGCGGTAGCCGCCGCAGTGCTCGGCGACGCGAACGCTGTTGTGTTCTCCAGCCTCACCGCAGCGGAACGCTTCGCAGCCGTGCAGGCGGGCGAGATCGACGTGCTCATGCGCAACTCGACCTGGACCCAGAGCCGTGACACCGACGTGGGTATGGACTTCGGTCCCACCACCTACTACGACGGTCAGCAGCTGATGGCCCGGGCGGCCGACGGCTTCACCGCCGCCAGCGAAGTACCCGAGATCGATGGAGCGGTGGTCTGCACCAACGCTGGTACCACGACCGAGACCAACATCTCCGAGCTCGCTGGCGAACTCGGTATCGCTATCACCCTGAACACGTTCGAGGACTTCAACCAGGTCGTCGATGCATTCATCGCCGGCACGTGCGATGTGATCACGACCGACGGCTCGGGACTGGTCGGACGCAAGGCTGATCAGGAGCCGGAGGGCGAGGAGTGGGTTATCTTCCCGGCCACCCCGATCTCCAAGGAGCCCCTGGGCCCGGTCTACGCCCAGAACGACAGCCAGTGGGCTGACGTCGTCAACTGGACCGTGTACGCCACGTTCATCGCTGACGAGTTCGGTGTCACCTCCTCTACGGTCGATGCTGCGCTGGCCGGCGACAACCCCGAGATGGTTCGCCTGCTCGGCGGTGAAGGTGAACTGCAGACATCGATGGGGTTGAGCCCGGATGCGTTCTACAACGTGATCAGCCAGGTCGGCAACTACGACGAGATCTTCGCAAGGAACCTCAACCCGGTCGGTCTCGAACGTGCCGGCTCGGCCAACGCCCGGTACAACGAGGGCGGCCTCATCTACGCCCCGCCTGCTCGCTAGGCGCACATGTAATCGAATCGCTCGAGGTCCTTTGCAGAGCCTCGAGCAGAAAACGACAAAGGGGGTGGGTTCACACGAGCCCACCCCCTTTGTCGTTTCTGAGCACTTCAGTCGCAAAGCATGCGGCTCGCCCCTGATCTGATGTAAGTTGTGACCGATGCCACCGCCGGTGGCGTCGTCCACTCCTGGGGAGATCACTGCGTGGCGCTGGCCCAACCTGTTCGATCGAGTAGCGCACAGCACGAGCGCCCACCCATTTGGCGCGACGTCGCCGTTCTCAAGTGGATCATCCAGATCGCCACCTTCGTGCTCGTTGTGACCGTCTTCTGGGTCCTCGCCGATGTCGCCGCGACCAACCTCTCCGACAAGGGTTTCAACGTCAACTACGACTGGATCGACGGTCCGGCCAACATCCAGCTGGGCGAGGGTATCGACACCGTACCCAGCTCGGCGGGGCGGGCCTTGTGGGTCGGCATGGTCAATACGCTCCGGATCGCCTCGGTCGGCATCGTGGTGGCAACCATCCTGGGCGTGCTCGTCGGTCTCGCCCGGCTGAGCCACAACTGGCTGGCCAACAAGGCGGGCTCCATCTTCGTCGAGACGCTCCGCAACATCCCTGTGCTGGTGCAGATCATCCTGTGGTTCGCCATCATCGGCTCGCTCGGGGCATTGCGCAATGCGGACTCCCCGCTGGGAGAGAGTGGACCCATTCCGGGCTGGCTCTACGTGTCCCAAAAGGGCATCTCTTTGCCACGGGTCTTCTTCGCTGACGGTTTCTATCAGTTCCTCGCGCTGATGGCGGTGTTCGGGGTCGGTATCCACTTCGTTCGCCGGGCCCTCATCGCCAAACGAGACCGGGAGGGCGGCCGCAGCCTGGCGGGACCGGTGGCACTGGGCCTGACGATTGTCGCCCTGATCATCGCCTGGTTCGGCAATGGCATCATGAGCTTCCTTGGCGATGTCTTCGCAGCATTGGCCGATGCGTGGGGGGCCATCCCCCAGCCGGTGATGCAACTCGTGCTCACGGCGATCGCCGTTCTGGCGGCCGCCGATTTCATCCGGCGCTTCCTCAACAGCCGGCGCACACCGGCCGGCCTCGCCAAACTGACCGACGATGACTACTTCCGCCTGGTGTTCGCCGGCGTTCTTGCCCTGCTGGCAACCTTCGTCATCTGGGTCGTCTGGCCGGGGCTGTCCAGTTGGATCATCAACTCGGGCGCGCGACTTATTCGAACTTCTCGCCGACAAGTTCGGTGGCGACAGAGGTACTCGCCCGCTGGACGGCATGCGCCCGACCATCGGGACCGGCCGATTCAGCAACTTCGGGGCAACCGGCCTGACGATGTCGGTGAACTTCGCCGCCCTGTTCTTCGGGTTGGTCTTCTACACCGCCGCCTTCATCGCCGAGATCGTTCGAGGCGGTGTGATGGCGGTGCCCAAGGGACAGACCGAAGCGGCCGCCGCTCTGGGGCTCAGCCGGGCCCAGTCCCTGCGTAAGGTGATCCTGCCCCAGGCGTTCCGAGTGATCATGCCGCCGCTGGGCAACCAGTACCTGAACCTGACAAAGAACACCTCGCTTGCCATCGCCGTCGGCATGAGCGACCTCGTGCAGGTCGGCCAGAGCGTCTACAACAAGAACAACCAGTTCCTGGCGGTGTTCGCTATCTACATAGCGTTCTTCCTCGCCTGTTCTCTCACGATCTCGGTGGTCGTGAACTACATCAACGGCCGCCTGGCCATCGTGGAGCGCTGACATGACCGACCTGGCCTCGCTCAACCCCGAACTGCCGACGGTCCCCAGCCAAGCCGCTCCGGACCAACCGGTCGCCCACCCCGCTCGCTGGGTGAAGGACAACCTCTTCTCGTCGGTCAGCAACACGATCCAGACGATCCTGTTCACGTTGATCCTGGCCGGGATCCTCCGTTGGATCCTCGCCCTCATCGTGGCCGAGGAGCGGGACTGGACTGCGGTCACCACCAACATGAGGTTGCTGTTCACCTACAACTACCCGGCGTCGCAGTACGGCCGGGTGTGGTTCACGTTGGGCGCACTCCTCGTCGCCGCCATGCTCACCGTGGCCGCATTCCAACTACGACCCAGCATCTCGGCGAGGCGGATCCTGATCAACTTCGCCGGGCTCGGTGCGTTCATCATCGCCGTCGCTGTCCTCGCACCTGTGTCGGTGTCGAGCAAACTGGCCGTGTTCGCCATCGGGGCGGTCATCCTCGCTGCTGCAGTCGGTTTGTTGATCGCACTGACGAACCCGCATGAGATCATGATTCCGTTCTGGGCGATGCTGTCCGGGGTGGCCGTGTTCCTTCTGGCCGTGGTCTGGCTGGCACCGATCGGCAACAACATTCTTGAGGGCGGCACCGCGATCAACGAGGCCGGCACGATCAAACAGTCGACCAAGAACGCGTTGACCGTCATGATCCTCCTCACGGTCGCCGCGTTCTTCGGTGGCAAGGAACTGGCCAAGATCATCCCGGCTCAGGTCTTCAAGTTGACGATGATCGGCTGGTGGGTACTGGGACCAGCGTTCCTGATCTTCCTCGTTCTTCGCGATCCATCCTTCGACTGGGGCTACGTGCTGTCGGTGGACGTGCCGATCGTTTTGGGCTTCGGAGTGGGTGGTGGGTTTCTGCTCTACTTCTTGGCCACACCGGGCAAGGAAGCGCAGGCGAGAATCGCGGGGATCGCACTCCTCACCGTGGCTGCTCTCTCGTTCGCCCTCGCCGCCACCGGCGACGTTTCGATGCTCCAGAAGGTGCGCCTGTCGCTCCTCGCCCTCGGCGTGGCGGCGCTTCTCGCTCCCACCTTCGCCGGTGAGGCTCGGGTACGTATCCGGTTCGCCCTCGTGTGGGCGGGCTTCATCATCCTCAGCCACTGGCTGATCACCGGCATCAACACACCGAGCACGCTGGACATCGTGGCGCCGCCGTTCCTCGGTGGCTTCGCCATCTCGATCACAATCGGCTACTACGTCATGCTGGCGTCATTTCCGATCGGGGTCATCATGGCGCTGGCACGGACATCCAAGATGCCACTCTTCCGGGTGATGGCCACCGTCTACATCGAGGTCGTCCGCGGTATCCCGCTGATCGTCATCCTGATCTTCTTCGATCTGTTGTTGAACCTGTTCCTTCCCTCCGGGATGTCGGTGTCCAAACTGGCCGGGGTCTTCATCGGTTACTCGTTGTTCTCCGCCGCCTACATGGCCGAGAACATTCGGGGCGGTCTGCAGAGCATCCGTCAGGGCCAGTTCGAAGCGTCCGATGCGCTCGGGCTCACCACGATTCAACGAACCGTTTTCATCATCCTGCCCCAGGCGCTTCGCGTGAGTATTCCGAACCTGGTCGGCCAGGCGATCGCCACCTTCAAGGAGACCTCGCTCGTGGCGATCATCGGAGCGTTCGATCTCCTGAACATCGCCCGGAACACGATCCCGAACCAGCCGGCCTTCCTGGGGCACTCGATCGCACCGCTGCTGTTCATCTCGGCCGTCTACTGGGTGTTCGCCTACTCGATGTCCAAGGCGAGCCGTAATCTAGAAACCAAGCTGGGCGTGGGCACCCGCTAGTCACACAAGGAAGACCAAATGACCATTCTCGATGACCAAGCGATGAATCCTGAACTCGCGTCGCGACCGGACATGATCGTCTGCCGAGGCGTGAAGAAGTGGTTCGGCGATTTCCAGGCCCTGGGCGGTGTGAGCGTCACGGTCAAGAAGAACGGAGGTGATGGTGGTGCTCGGACCTTCCGGTTCGGGCAAGTCGACGCTCATCCGCTGCATCAACCGACTCGAGGTCCATCAGGAGGGCGACATCATCGTCGATGGCATCGAACTCACTAATGACCTGCGCAACATCGACAAGATCCGATCCGAAGTGGGGATGGTCTTCCAGCAGTTCAACCTGTTCCCCCACCTGACGGTGCTCGACAACATCACGCTGGCGCCGATCTGGGTGCGCAAGAAGCCCAAGGCCGAGGCCGAGGAACTCGCCCAGAAGCTTCTCTTGAGCGGTGGGTATCCCCGAGCAGGCCAACAAGTATCCGGGTCAGCTCTCCGGCGGTCAGCAGCAGCGGGTGGCGATCGCCCGTTCGCTGGCGATGGAGCCCAACGTGATGCTCTTCGACGAGCCGACCTCGGCGCTCGACCCCGAGATGATCTCCGAAGTGCTCGACGTCATGAAGGACCTGGCCGAGAGCGGCATGACGATGGTGGTGGTCACCCACGAGATGGGCTTCGCCCGAGAGGTGGCCGACCGGCTCGTGTTCATGGAGGATGGCAACATCATCGAGATCAACGAACCCGAAGGGTTCTTCTCCAACCCCAAGTCCGACCGTACCAAGCTCTTCCTGTCCCAGATCCTCTAGCCCACCCCGCCCCGAGGGCACCCTGGCCCCTCCCACGTCCTCCCCGAAAATCGTGTGGAGTCCACGTCCTTCCCGAAAGATCGTGTGGAGTCCACGTTTTCCGTGGGCTGGAAACGACGTTTGGCCCCGAATGTGGGCTGGGCACGAGATTTCAGCGTGGTTGCAGCGAGCGTGGAGCTCCCCGATATCGTGATGAACGGACTCTCCCAGCAGAGATCCCTCGCAGGTCCTTCCTGCCAATTGACTCAAGCATTGGCAAAGGAAGTCACACATGCGCAACTCTTCAGATCAGCAGCTGTTGTCGTTGTTTCGTGCTCAGGCTGGCGTGGTCACCCGGGCCCAGGCGCTGGCGTTCGGGATGTCCGATCGGCAGATCTCTTTTCGGCTCGCCTCGCAACGGTGGGTGTCGCTGCGACGAGGTGTGTATGGGCATGCGGCGTTCGAACGATCCGATGAGATGCACGTGCAGGCGTTGATACTCGGCGGCAACGGCCATGTAAGCCACCGCCATGCTGCTCAGCTGCATGGACTCGACCCGGTGCTGAAGCGCCAGCCGGAAGTGACCGTCCGGCGGGGCACCCACCTCGAGTACGACGGCATCATCGTGCACGAATCCACCCAGATGGACCGGGCCGATCTCGTGCACCTCAGCGGTCTTCCGGTCACCGGGGTGGAACGGACGATCATGGACGTTGCTGCGGTCGAACGCCGCCGGTGGGCTGTTCTGGCTCTGATCGACTCCGCCCGTGAGCAGGGTAAGACAACCGGCGAGCGACTCCACCGTTGCCTCCAGCTCCACGCCCGCAGAGGGAGAGACGGCACGGTTCGATTCAGAGAAGCGCTGAAAGTGGCCCGCTTCGACCAGCCACCTGCCATCGGACCCTTCAGCCGGCGGGTGGCTGCTATGTTGTCCTCGGCCGGACTTCCGTACCCCCGCATGGAAGAGGACATCCACGATCTGACAGGCGGACACGTCGCCCGTGTCGACCTCTCCTTCGACGTCCCCCTACTGGTGTTCCTCGACGGCTTCGCCTACCACGGGCAACGACGCCGCCAAACGAATCGGGACCGCCAGCAGCGTCAGCAGCTCCGCTCGATGGGGTTCATCGTGCTGGAGTTCACGTGGGACCAGTTCCGCAACGACCCCGGCTTCGTCACAACACAGTCGGTGCGTTCCTACTACGACGCCCTTCGGCTCGGATCACGCCGTCGCTCGGCATGAGCCGGCTGTGACGTCACACAACCTTGGGTGGCGACCTATACGACACCGCCGAACGAGTGCGCGTCGTCATCAACGGGGCCGAGACGCGAGATTCGTCAGCGAGTCCATGCGGGCTTCCTACGACGCCATGCAGCTCCGACCGGCCCTGGAAATTGCGTGAGCCAGCAGTTCTGTCGTGCCTGGTCCACATTCGAAGCCAAACGTCGTTTCCAGCCCACAGAAAACGTGGGCTCCACACGATTTTTCGGGAGAGGCGTGGGCTGCAGACGATATTTCGCAGAAGAGGGCGGATGACAGGGAGGCTGGCGTCAGCCGGTGAAGCCGGCGGCGGAGCCGGCGGCTTCGGAGAAGTCCTCGCCCAGGTAGGCGGCGATCACATCGGGGTTGGACTGCACCTCTTCGGGTAACCCCGTCCCGATCGGCTTGCCGAAGTCGACGACCAGGATCCGATCGGCGATATCCATCACCAACCCCATGTCGTGTTCGACCAGGACCATCGAGATCCCCAACTCCGAGCGGATGTCGAGAATGAACCGGGCCATGTCCTCGGTTTCCTCGAGGTTCATGCCCGCCACCGGCTCATCGAGCAGCAGAAGGTCGGGATCCATGGCCAGGGCCCTCCCCAGCTCCACACGCTTCTGGATGCCGTACGGCAGCAGCGCCACAGGGAACTTACGGTACGGCTGGATCTCGAGGAAGTCGATGATGTCCTCCACCCGCTCGCGATTGGCCATCTCCTCCTTCTTGGCCCGGCCGAACCACACCATTCCGGTCAGCCAGGATTCGTTCATCCGGATGTGTCGGCCGGTGAGGATGTTGTCGATCACCGTCATCTGGCCGAACAAGGCGATGTTCTGGAAGGTCCTGGCGATTCCGAGCTCGGCGACGGCGTCGGGACGAAGGTCCATGATGCTGTCGCCGCGCCAACGAATCTCGCCTTCCTGCGGCTTGTACACCTGGGAGATCGAGTTGAAGATCGAGGTCTTACCGGCGCCGTTGGGGCCGATGATGGCGAAGAGCTCCTCGGGGTTGACATGAAAGGAGACCCCGTCGATGGCGGTGACCCCCCCAAAGCGCAACGTGATGTCCTCTACCTCGAGTAGTGGGCCGGCAACTCTGGTTTGATCGCTCATGATGCCCACTTCTTCTTGCGCTTGTAGTGCTTGACATCCTTGAACGACTTGCGACCCCCATCGCTGTCTTCGTCGCCGCCGTGGAGCCCGAGGTAGAACTCCTTGACGTCGTCGTCACCGAGTAACTTCTTGGCATCTCCGTCCATGACGATCTTGCCGTTCTCCATGATGTAGCCGGTCGTTGCGATACTGAGGGCCATCATGGCGTTCTGTTCGATGAGCAGAATGCTCATGCCTTCGGAGTTCAGATCCTTGATCACATCGCGAACCTGTTGAACGAGCATGGGAGCAAGACCCAGAGATGGTTCATCGAGGATCAACAGATCCGGACTTGCCATCAGCGCCCTCCCGATGGCGAGCATCTGCTGTTCGCCTCCCGAAAGGTAGCCGGCGAGTGAATCGCGCCGCTCGGCAAGGCGCGGAAACAGGTCCATGACCTTGGCGTACTGTGCCTTGGCGCCGCTGCGATTGGTGAAGGCGCCAGTACTGAGGTTCTCGTCGACCGTGAGCTCACCGAAGACCCGGCGGCCCTCCATGACCTGGGAGATGCCGGCCGACACGATCGAGGCGGGGTTCGCCGAGGAGATGTCGTCGCCTTGCCAGGTGATCGATCCCTTGGTGACCTTGCCTTCGTGCACATCCAACAGGCCCGTGATCGCTCGTGCCGTCGTGGTCTTTCCTGCGCCGTTCGAACCGAGAAGGGCGATGATCTCCCCCTCGGGCACCGTGATCGACAGGCCCCTGAGCACGAGGATGACCTCGTTGTACACCACTTCGAGATTGGCGACTTCGAGCACCGGTGCCTCCTTGTCTAGTGGCCACCTGTGCGGGTAGCCGATTTGGTTGGGGTGCGCCCGGCACCCCAACCGATCACGGTGAGGTCTCAAACCTCAAACTACTGCTCAGACGCAGGGTTCGCCGAACTCGTAGTCGGCTGCGATGTCGGCGACAAAGGGACCCTCGGCAACGGTCAAGCCCGACACGCCCGGGTCACCGAGCGTCCCGATGTTGAAGACCGTCGCATCGAAATCGAAGATGTAGGTCTCCCGCACCACGATGTCGTCATAGTCGCCGGCCCAACTCTGGTTGGGCGCCAGGCCCTTGTAATCGGTCTCGATCTGACTGGCGGCTTCGACGATACCGGCGCGAGTCATGTCGCCGTTGGCGGCAGCCTGCTCGAGCACCGACTGAACGATGAGACCCTCGATCCAGCCAAAGGGATAGGCCTCGGAGTCGGGGGCGTCGGGGCGACGCTCGGTCATCTCCCTGACCATGTCCTGCATGGCCTCGCTGTCATTGCCGAGCCAAGGGACGGTGTAGCCCGATGGCCAGAAGTACTGGTCGAACTCCGCTGCGAAGTCCGAGGCGCCACTGAGCTTGTAGTCGAAGGCTGGATTGTTCCCTGACCAATCGGCTTCGAAACCCTGGCTCACTGCCTGACCGAAGATGTCGAGCGTCTCACCGCCGGTGGAGACGATCCACACCATGGTGGCGCCGGAGCCGACGAGCTGGGACACGACCGCAGTCCGATCGTCACCAGCTAGTTGGTCGGTGCCGTCGTAGACGACCTCGATCCCAAGGGCGTCGGCCGCCAGCGCAGCGCCAACGGCGCCGTCGAGCCCGTACTCACCGGGCCGGGAGATGATGGCCAGCTTGGCCTCCTTGCCGTCGGCTTCCACCTTGTCCTTGAGCCACGACACCCCGTTCATCGACTCGACGCAGTAGGTCGCCTGCTTACCCAGAACGTTCGGCTCGGCGGGCCAAATCGACACCCAGCTCAGGGGGATGACCAGCATGTTGTCGTCGATGGCATCGGGCAAGATGGCGGCCGTGATGGGCGAGCCGGTGTTCTCCGAGATCATCACCACGCCCTCTTCGGACTCTTGGGCCAGTTGGGTGTAGTTCTCGATGCCCTTGTCGGTGGCGTACCCGCTGTCGAGGACCTCCAGTTCGATCATGCGGCCGGCGATCCCGCCGTTTTCATTCACCCACTCCCAATAGACGGTCTGGGCTTCGAGGATGTCGCCCACCAGGGTGGAGAACGGTCCCGATAGGTCGCCATTGACCCCGAGGCGGATCGTGGTGTCGGTCACGCCGTAGTCGGTGACGATCTCGGCCATGGCCGAGTCGTCCGTTGACGCGCTGTCATCGCTGGCGGCGCCGTCATCACTGGCGGCTCCATCATCGTCGGAGGCAGCGGTGGTCGGGGCAGCGGTGGTCTCGCTACTGCCTTCGTCACTGTCGCTTCCACAGGCGGCGGCCACGAGCCCCAGCGCCAGCAACAAAGCGAGTAATGCTTTCGGTTTCATTCTAGGTTTCCTCACCCTTTTCTCATTGAGAGCCGAGAGGGTCCCGGCCCGAGATTCTGTGTGTTTGTATAGCCGACGCCCTAATAGCTGAAGGGCCAACCCTTCCAATAGTTGCGGACTTTCAACCAAATACCAAAAAGCCCGAGGGGCTCGAAGATCAGGAACACCACGATGAGCACGCCGTAGATGACCAGGTTCCACTGGAAGGCGCTCATCGGCCACCCGGGGGCGGTCGGCGAAATCGAGATCGGGCCGAAGTCGCCGCTGCCGCCGCCGGTGAGCAGGACGTTGGCGGTTGCGCCGGTGATGCCTCCGGCGTCGAGGCTCTCGGCCAACCGC
>CAWCAF010000035.1:0-120290 GCA_963793385.1 uncultured Acidimicrobiales bacterium | reverse complement strand
AAGCGCCTTGGTTGGAAGGCGGTGGTCGGGTCATGGTTTGCGAGCGATCACGAACTGGTGGTCGTTGCAGAACCGGTAGATACCCCGGTCGTCGCAACAGGACTCCAGAGCGGTCAGCACCTCGTGTTTGATGTCGTCGACGTCCACGTCGCCGTTGCGGAGTGCCGGCACGGCCGGTCCCGACGCTCGACAGCGCACGCCACGCGATCTCGGCGTCAGGCCACTCGATGACCGAGATCCGCTGGCCTCGCTCGAGCACCTCGAACCCACTCGGGCTTCGAGCATCTCCTCGGCCGTACCCGGTCTTGGCGATGTTGTTGAGTCGCACCATCGAGCCGAAGTGCTGTTCGGGGGCATTTCGAGCAGAAGGTCTTGAACACGTCCCGGAGATCGTTCGGTCGACCGTTTCCCCAGAAGCTGATGCCGAGCCTGGCGCCCGGGCGCAAGACCCGGAGAGCTTCACCGAGCGCAGCTTCGCAACCACCCCAGATCCCGTTGACCGAAACGGCTGCATCGAAGGTCGAGTCGTTCCAGGGAAGCTCGAACATCGATCCGAGTCTGGAGGTCGGCATGCGGAGTGCGGGAGCGGGCGACGGTCAACGAGATCTGGAGCGGCATCGATCCCGGCGACCGAGGAGCCCATCGCTGTGGCCAACCGGACGGCCAGCCCGGACCCGCAGGCGATGTCGATCAGCGACCGTCCCGGTCCCGACGCCGACCCGGGCGAACATGGCGACGATGACGTCGAGCGCATAGTGCTCGTAGAGGCACGACCAGTCGTTGGCTGCGTGACCCCAGGCCTCGCCGGCGTCCTGCCAATCGTGAGCCGCCGCGTCCGCCGGCGGATGCTGGTCGGCTTCTGCCGATCGGTCGTCGTCGTCATGGCGTCATCTTCGCGCTTGCCGAGTCTTCGAGTCATGAAGATGAGATGGAGATCGGATGGTGGACTGAAGTTCAGATGTTCACCACCGGATCTTCAAGACTCATTCGGGCGATGTGTTCGAAGCTGAGGAGTGTTGCAGGACGCAACGACCCACACGGGCCAACCAAGGAGATCGATCCAGATGACCAGCTACCGAAACTCCCGCAGTCGACAACGGTGTGAACATCGAGGCACTGCTCGGCAGCGCGTCAGCACCTGACCGATGCACCCGAGCTCGCCAAGTTCCAGTGGCGAGCGACCAGCGAATGGGTGAAGGGAACCCACAGCCGCACCACCTTCACCGATTTCTCGGGCCTGACCCAGGAGCACACCCATCGTCAGACCTACACCATCGACTCCGACCACCCGGAGATCTTCGCCTCGCAGGACAACGGGGTGACGCCTGTCGAAGTGGCCCTCGCGGCTCTGGCGTCATGCCTCACCGGCGGCGTCGCGACCGTCGCCTCGAACCGGAACATCCAGTTGCACTCGGTCACCGCCACGCTCCAGGGGACGATGGACCTCCAGGGAATGCTCGGCATCGATGGTGATGTTCGCAACGGATTCAGCGGCATACACGTCGCCTTCACGATCGACGCCGATGCGTCCGAGGCCGAGATCGAAGCCATCGTGGCCCAGTCGCAGAAGCGCTCACCCGTCTTCGACATCATCTCGAATCCAACGGCCGTGACGGTCGGGCTGGCCTGAGGGTCGCAGGAGCGAAGGAGCGAATCCATGCGGGTACCCGTCGTGGTCGTCGGCGGCGGTCAGGCGGGCCTGGCGATGAGCCACCACCTGTCCGGGCGTTCGATCGATCATGTGGTCCTGGAACGGGGAGCGGTCGCCAATTCGTGGCGAAGCGAGCGGTGGGACTCGCTTCGCCTTCTCACTCCCGAATTGGATGAGCCGGCTGCCCGGATTTCCGGTACTGCGGCGATGATCCTCGACGGGTTCATGACCAAGAACGAGGTCATCGACTTCCTCGAGCGCTACCGGCAGACGATCACCGCCCCGGTGCTGACGAACACGACCGTCGAGAGCATTCGTGCAACCGGGCAACGGATTCGACGTGCGTGACCGATCGAGGGCGGTGGTCCTGCGCCTGCGTCGTCATTGCCACGGGTGCGTCGAGCGAGCCGAGAATCCCGGCGGTCTGCGGCGCACGTGCCTTCCGAGATCTGCCAGCTCAACGCCCTCCAATATCGAAACCCCGGTCAGATCCCACAGGGCGAGGTGTTGGTTGTCGGGGCCTCGGCTTCCGGCGCCCAGATCGCCGATGAGCTGCAGCGCACCGGCAGGCAGGTGACGGTCGCGGTCGGTGACCATGTCCGATTGCCGCGCCGGTATCGGGGGCGTGACATCCACTGGTGGATGGATGCCATCGGACAGCTCGACGAGCGCTACGACGAGGTGGAGAATCTGACGAGGGCCAGACGACTCCCGTCGCTCCAGCTCATCGGGACTCCTGAACAGCGGACCCTCGATCTCAATGCCCTCATGTCGGCGGGGGTCGGCGTCGTCGGCAAGTTCATGCAGGTCGCAGGTACGAGGGCGCAATTCTCCGGCACGCCGGCGCACCTCATCGCCAACGCCGATCTCAAGCAGAACCGTCTCCTCGACCGCATCGACGAATATGTGGTCGAACAAGGATTCGCCGATGAGCTGCCCGAGCCGACAAGGCCGGAAAGGACCCGTCTCGGCACGGTCCCGACCGAGCTCCCCCTCAACCGTTTCGCGTCGGTCGTCTGGGCTACCGGCTACCGGCCGAACTACTCGTGGCTCGATCCCACCGCCTTCGACCAGCGTGGCCGAATCGCCCATGACGGTGGAGTGTGCGATCTTCCCGGCCTCTACCTGCTCGGCGAGCCATTCATGCGGCGGCGCAAGTCGAGCTTCATCGACGGTGTCGGACCGGATGCTGCCGAACTCGTCGTCTCGCTTCATCAACACCTCGACCAACTCGCCAGCAAAGCGGGAGGTCGCGTCCGTGCTTTCTAGAAGTGGCCCTGTCGGCCGAGGAGGGCGCTTCTCGTCCTGTTGACGAGGTCGGCCAGGGGCGAGTTGGCGCCGATCATGCGTTCGCGAATCGCTAGTTCTTCGCCGAGCTGAGCCGTGAGGGAGTCGCGGGTTTCGAAGACCACATCCCGGATCGCCGGCGTGACCGGAGGACAACCCATCGTGGTGTGTGCCTCGATCGCACCGACCGCCTGGGCTGCGAGTTCGGGCTGACCAAGCCGGTCGAGGGCGATGACACACCGCGACAGCGTCGTCCACTGATGCGACCACTCACCGGCCCGGAACCACATGTCGACGAGCTCGGCCAGTCCCCGGCCGCCCTCTTCGATGTCGCCGCGATGGACGAGGAGCCCGCAGGCCTCGGTTCGGGCAAAGCCACTCATCCAACGATTACCTGCGGATCGAGCCAGTCGATCGGCGTTGTCGAAGGCCTCGAGGGCTGCATCGTTGTCGTGCTCGGCGGCAAAACCCACCGCAACCCAGGCCGAGGCCATGTCGGTCGGATTGCCGGTGCGTTGTGCGCTGTCCTGGACCACCTCGATCCGTCGCCTGGCCTCGTCGTAGTCGCCGATCGAGCTCACGGCGACCGACCCCATGTAGAAGGCGTGAGCGACTCGAGAGTGGTTTCCCGAATCGAGAGCGAGCATCCATCATCCGCGCCGTCTCAGCGAGGCCGGCCTCGATTTCGCCCGAGGTGTACAGGACGTTGGCGACACGCGTTCGACGAGTCCCGACGGCGCCAGGCCCGTCGCTTCCTCGGCCTTGCGGGCGCTGCACGGCGAGTGCGAGCGCTTGATCGAATTCGCCGCGGACCCATGCCCCGTAGGATCGGACGGCGGTGACGATCGGGTCGATCTGCTCGGCCGGCGTCGTCGGCCGAGAGCGACGCGGCATCCGCCCAGCCGAAGACCTCGTACCGCAGCCTCCGCATGGCGTACTCGCGCAGTGCCCCGATCGAGCTCGAAGGCCGAATCGAAATCGCCGATCTGCGAAGCGAAGCGCTGGGCCGAACGCAGATCGGAGAACGATGCGTCAGCACGGGCGACGGCACGACCCTCATCGGCGGTTTGCTGGTCAACTCGCACCTGTCTGGCCAGTGAGACGAAGACGGTCGGCATGCGTCGACAACAGCTCGACTCGTTCGGTTTCATCGAGTTTGTTGCGGCCGTACTCACGAAGTGTTTCGAGGAGCTCATAGCGTGTCCCGCCGGCGGTTGGCCGTCGAACGGCCAGCATCGAACGTTCGGCGAGACGGGTGAGGTGATCGAGTACGTAGGTGTCCTTGCACACCGCCTCAGCGTCGGCCAGGTCGAACTGTCCGGCGAACACGGCCAGGGTCTCGAATACCCGTTGCTCGTCGCCCGCGAGGAGGTCGTAGGACCAGCTGATCGCATCGTGCAGTGTTTGATGGCGAGGATCCGAACCTCGCCTCACGGCCTTGAGAAGGCGAAATCGTTCATCGAGCCGTCGGGCGATCTCCTCGACGTCGATGGATCTCGCGCGGGAGGCGGCGAGTTCGATGGCGAGAGGAATGCCGTCGAGCCGATGACAGATCTCGACCACCGACGCCGCGTTCGTTGCGGTCATCTCGAATCCCGGGTCAGCCGCCTTTGCCCGTTCGACGAACAGGGCGATGGCGGGAACCGATGCCAGTTCCTCAGGGGTGAGCGAACCGGAGCTGACGGTGGGAAGCGGCTCGACCTTCCAGACGTGTTCGCCGGCGATGGCGAGTGCTTCGCGGCTCGTGGCAAGGATCGACACACCGGGTGCGGCGCGCATGATTCGGCTGGCCAGCGATGCCACCGGTTCGATCAGGTGCTCGCAGTTGTCGAGGAGCAGGAGGCCATGCCGTGAACGGAGTGTCTCGATGATCGAATCGTCGATCGACGTTTGTTGGCGAGTGTTCACATCCAGCGAGGTTGCGAAGGCCTCGAAGGCACTCTCCTCGTCGACGACGCTCACCAACTCGACCAGATGGATACCGTCGGGGAAGTCGCGCTCGACCGTCCTGGCGAGCTCATAGGCGACCGAGGTTTTCCCGACGCCGCTGGGGCCGACCAAGGTGATGAGACGGTTGGATCCGATTTCTTCGAACGAGTCGCCTGAGCAACTCCCGGCGGCCGATGAGGGGCTGAACCGCCGCCGGAAGCGACGACCGTTCGGGCGGTGATCCCGGTCGGCGAGGGGCGATGGTACCTGTGGCCCCGGGCCTTCGATCGGGGTCACCTCGGCGACGAACTCGTAGCCGCGGCCGTGTGCTGTCCGAATGATCGACTGTTGGGTTCCGTCGTCGCCGACCGCGTGACGGGCGGATTTGATGCGAGTCGTGAGCGCCGAGTCGCTGACGAATCGATCGCCCCAGACGCTGTCGAGCAGTACCTCTTTCAGGACGACCTGGCCGCGGTGTTCCACGAGGCAAACGAGCAGGTCGAAGACCTGAGGCTCGACGTGGACCTCGAGTCCGTCCCGGCGAAGGACGAGCCGAGTCACATCGAGTTCGCACTCGTGGAACCGATAGATCAACCAAGCCCCCTCACAGGTTGTTGCGGGACCATTGTGACAGGTCGCCGCCGACTTGCACCGAGGGACCCTAGCAACGCGGCGGCCGGCCAAAGCGACAGGTTTGTCGACCACATCATCGACGACGGCGACGGCGTCCACCCTGCGCCCGGCGACACGCCGCCCATCGGGTTCTTTCCGGCCCGCCCTGAAGGATCTTGCCGATTCCTTGCCACCGCGCTCCAACCGTCTTGACCCGATGGGTATTCGATGTGGCTTCCCGAACCGAGGAGCATCCCATGAAAGCCCACCCACATCGCGAGAGCGACAATCCGCGCGCTGCGTCCCGCCCCGACCGGCCATGGAGAGAACGATTTCACCTGGTCACCGTTCTGACGCTGCCGTTCCTCGCCGGTGGCGCCATCGGATTCGGCGCCGTGGAGTTGTCGGCCAGAACCCAGACCGACAGCACTCGGGGCGTCGCCACGCAGGGTCAGACCGACCAGGACGGGGCAGCGGTCTCCTTCGAACTGGGTGAGGTGAGAAGTCTCGACGGGTCGGGAAACAACGTTGCCGTTTCCACGCTGGGTGCTGCCGGCTCGATCTACCGGCGCCTTGTCCCGGCCAACTACGCCGACGGGATCGGTGAGCCGGAAACGGGCCCCCCAGAGCGATATCTCAGCAATCGGATCTTCAACGACACGAACCAGAACATCTTCTCCGAGAACGAGGTGACCCACTGGGGATTCGTCTGGGGACAGTTCATCGACCACACGATCGGAAACCGTGAAACCTCCGATGAGGACATGACGATCGCGTTCGACCCGACCGATCCTCTCGAATCGTTCACCAATGACCTCGGTGGCATCGCCACCACCCGGTCGGCCGCCGCCGACGGCACCGGGGTCGATACCACCCGCGAGCAGCTCAACACGGTGAGTTCCTACATTGACGGGTGGGCGATCTATGGCGGCACCGACGAACGCCTCGACTGGCTGCGAGACGGCCTTGTCGACGGCGATCCGATCAACAACGACGCGACCCTGTTGGATGTCGACGGCTATCTTCCGACTGCGTCGGCCAGGGCCGGCACCGAAGCACCCGAGACCGATCTCGTCGGCAGGCTGTTCGGAGACCCCGAATCGGCCGTCATCGCCGGCGATGTTCGTGTCAACGAGAACATCGGCCTCACCGCCATCCACACCCTCATGTTGCGGGAGCACAACCGGATCGTCGACGCGCTTCCTGCACGATCTCGACGAGGAGACGAAGTTCCAGATCGCTCGACGGGTCCTCACCGCCACCCAGCAGTACGTCACCTACAACGAGTTCCTGCCGGCGATGGGAGTGGATCTCGATCCCTATGCGGGCTATGACCCGAGCGTCGACCCGACGATCACCAACGAGTTCGCCACCGTCGGCTACCGGGCCCACTCGCAGATCCACGGTGAGTTCGAAGCCGAAGTCCCCGTCAGCGACCTCGGTGTCGACGGGCTCGATGCGTTGGAGGCACAAGGCGTCGAGGTCGAGGTCGTCGGCGACGTCGCCGAGGTCGCGGTGCCGCTCAATGTCGCCTTCGGTAGCCCGGGGCTGCTCAGCCAGATCGGTCTCGGAAACCTTCTCGCCGGCCTCGCTTCGGAATCGGCCTACGCCAACGACGAGCAGATCGACAACCAACTTCGCAGCGTGTTGTTTCAAATACCCGGCCCCGACACCGAGAACCCTCTCGACTGCCTGGACGGCGACGGCATTGAGAACTGCTTCACGGGGGTCAACGATCTGGGCGCTCTCGACGTGGCGCGGGGCTACGACCATGGCATGGCCACCTACAACGAGCTGCGGGTCGCCTACGGATTGGAACCGGTGACCTCGTTCGCCGACCTCACCGGCGAAGCGACCGAGGAATTTCCCGAGGATCCCCTGATCGACTCCAGCGATCCGATCGACGATCCCGACATCCTCGACGTGATCCGGCTCGCCGATCTCACCGGAAACGAGCTCGAGCCCGGCACGATCGAAGCCGACACCGAAACCGTCATGACCGAGCGCAGAACGACGGTCGCCGCTCGTCTGAAGGCGTTGTTCGGCTCCGTCGACGAGGTCGACGCCTTCACCGGGATGGTCAGCGAGCCACACGTGGCCGGCACCGAATTCGGCGAACTCCAACTCGCGATGTGGGAGACCCAGTTCGAAGCACTCCGAGACGGCGATCGCTTCTTCTACGGAAACGACCCGATCCTCGAGTCCATCCTCGATGAGTACGGGGTCGACTATCGGCGCACGCTCGCATCGGTCATCGCCGACAACACCGACGTCGATGCCGCCGACCTTCCGGCGAACGTGTTCTTCGCCTCGTCCGCGTCCGAGGCACCGTCGGTGTCGGCCAGCTCCTCCGAGGGCGACGTCCCCATCGAGCCCGGCGGCGCCACCAGGCCTCCCACGACCGAATCCACACAGGAGCCTCCGGCGGCGGAAGTGGATCGAGACCGGCGAAGGGGCCCCTTCCCAGTGGAAGCGCGTAGCCGCCGAGGCCGGTGAGGTCGCTGAGCAAATCTGTGCCGAGGCCTCTTGGCAACACCTCGTGCGAACCCGCCCGGATCTCGCGATTTCCTAGCCGGTCTCAGCCTGGGTCATCCGGACACCCATCCGGATCATCCGGTCCATGTTTCGGCGCTTCGCCGACAGGTCTGGCCTGCACGCAGTCCACGACGGAAGCCCGAGACCGGCGCGCATCGGCTGAGTCGGAACTTGTCAGGGTCTTGTCACTGGCCTGCCGGCCGGTTGCCGGCGGTGCCGGAAACTGCTCTTCAACACCAACCAACCCCTCCCAAAGGAGAACAAAGAAATGAAGAACAAGAAGTTCGCAATCATGGCAGCGATCGCCGGGCTCACCGTCGGTGGCCTATCGGCTGCCTCGGTCGCCTCGGCGCAGAGCTACGGAAGCGATCAAACCGCTCCCCAGTCCGAAACCTCCACCGACAACACGGTGGAGGACGGCGGTGCTATCGACGATCTCACCGTTCAGGTGCAGGAGACCGACACCGAGGAATCCGACACCGAAGGCGACGTCGACGGTGAGCGGCGCGGGCGACGCGGTCACCGTGGCGGCTGCAACCTCGAGGCAGCCGCTGAGGCGATCGGCGTCGACGAAGCAGACCTCCGCTCTGCAGTGCAGGACGGGCAGAGCATCGCCGATGTAGCCGAAGCCAACGGCGTCGAGGTGGACGTCGTGGTCGACGCGATGGTCGAGGCCAAGGCCGACCGCATCGCCGAGAAGGTCGCCGAGGGTCGCATCACTCAGGACGAGGCCGACGAGAAGCTGGCCGAGCTCGAGGGCCGCATCACCGATCGGGTCAACGGCGTCGCCGCCGTTCGGGCCTGAGTGATCATCCTGCGCTCATCCCGCCACCCTCTCCCCAATGAGCGCAGGATTTGCTGCTCCGGACCATCGCTGGTGGTCCGGAGCAGCCTCGTTCTTGCGCAAGACTCAACGTGAGCGATTCACACCCGCCCATCGACCTCTCCGGAGCCACTCGTGACTTCTGTCCAACGAACCCACCGCCTGCTCGTCGCCGAGGACGACGCCGAGATCCGACAGGCGCTCGACCGCATCCTCACCTACGAGGGCTACGACGTGATCACCGTCAACGACGGCGCGGCAGCACTCGAAGCGATAGCCGGGAACACCAGCCCGAGGCGATCGTGCTCGACGTGATGATGCCCTTCGTCGACGGTCTGGCGGTCTGCCGGCGCCTGCGGGAACGGGGCGACCGCACGCCGGTTCTGATGCTGACCGCCCGACACGAGGTGAGCGATCGGGTGGCCGGGCTCGACGCCGGAGCAGACGACTACGTCACCAAACCCTTCGAACTCGACGAGCTACTCGCCCGAGTGCGTGCGCTGTTGCGTCGAGTCGACGACGAGGGCGGCGACAAGCTGACCGCCGGCCCATTCACCATGGACGTTCCTCGCCGACAGGTGACCGGACCCAGCGGCGAGATCGATCTGACCCGCACCGAGTTCGCCATTCTGGAACTGCTGATGCGCAACGCCGGCATCGTCCTGGAACGATCGGTGATGTACGACCGGATCTGGGGCTACGACTTCGGCGACTCGTCGAGGTCGCTCGACGTCCACGTCGGCTATCTGCGCCGCAAGCTCGAAGCCGACGGTACGCCTCGGGTGATCGAGACGGTTCGGGGCGTCGGATTCGTGTTGCGGGTGGAGGACTGAGATGGGCTTGGGCGCACGGTTGGCGATCGTCTTCGCCGGCGTGGCCGCCGCGACGGCACTGCTCGTGGGCGGTGCCTCCTATGTGACCACCGATCGCCAGGTCACCGCTGAGGTCGACAGATTCTTGAAGGAGACGAGCAAACGAGATCACCGGGGGGCAGCGACAACAGCCTGGTGACCGCCGCGATGGCAGGCCGAACGAGCGGGTTGTCGTGGCGGTCGGTCCCGACTCCGAGGTGCAGGTTCTGGATCGTGCCGGAGCGATCGTGTCCAACACCGGCCTGGCGTTGCCCGTGGACGACATCGACCGCGAGCTCGCATCGCGGAGGGACGTGCCGTGCTGCGGACGGTCTCCATCGATGGCATCGAGTATCGGATGATCACCGATCACCTCAAGGACGGCGGCGCGGTTCAGGTAGCTCGGTCCCTCGAAGAGTCGGCCGACCTGCTCGACCGTGCTGCAGACACGGATCGTCGCCATCGCCGGCGCGGTGGCATTGCTGTCAGCCGGAGTTGGCTGGATCGTTGCACAACGAACCACACGCCCTTTGCGGGCGCTCACCGATGCGGTCGACGAGGTGGCCGAGACGCGTGACTTCTCCGTGCCGGTCCCGGCCTCGGGGCGTGACGAGGTGGGGCGGTTGGCCCGCGGGTTCAACCGCATGTTGGGAGCGCTCCAGTTGTCGCAGGAGCAGCAGCGCCGCTTGGTGCAAGACGCTGCGCACGAGCTGCGGACACCGCTGACCAGTCTCACGGCCAATGTCGAGTGGCTGATGCGAGCGCCCGACGTGGATCCAGCGACTCGGAGCGAGACGTTGGCGGGGGTTCGTCGTGAGCTGGGCGAGCTGAACGATGTGATGGCGGAGATCATCGAGCTGGCCACGGATTCACACCGGCCACCCCGCCTGGTGCCGACGGATCTCGCGCCGATGGTCGAGGACACCGTGGACCGGTTCCGACGTCTGTCGGGTCGGGAGGTAGTCGTGCAGGCCGAGCCGGCCGCGGTTATGGGCGACGCTGATTCGCTGGCCCGCGCGATCACCAATCTGTTGAGCAACGCCGACAAATACAGCCCGGCAGACTCGCCGATCCTTCTCCAGTTCGGCCCAGCCGGTGTGTTCGTCGACGACGCCGGGCCGGGCATTCCCGAGAGCGAGTACAACTTGGTCTTCGAACGCTTCTACCGACGAGATCAGGATCGGTCCAAACCGGGATCAGGATTGGGGCTCTCGATCGTTGCCGGGATCGTTGAGCAGCACGGGGGCGAGGTCAGCGTGTCCCAATCGGCCCTCGGCGGCGCCCGGGTCGGCTTTCACCTACCGGTGGCCTGAGGCGCCGGCCTGCTCGGTCGTGACCAAGTGAGGGTTTCTGTCGTCGCTAGTCCACATTGATCCCCTTCTGGCGTGCTGAATCCACCCAGGAGGTGGGCAGGAGACGATTTTTGGGTTGGGGGACGGGATCAGTCTGTCCAGTTGCGGGTGCGGGCCATGATCGCCTCGGTCAACGTGGGTGAGCCGGCGTCGGCCGAACCGTAGATTGCGCGGCGGACAGGGTGCGGAATGTCGATCAGCCGCGACAGGTCGATCGGGGTGCCGATCACCACCACATCGCAGTCGACGGCGGCGATTGTGGCGGCCAGCTCGGCGAGCTGCTCTGCGCCATAGCCCATCGCCGGGAGGACAGGGCCGATGTGGGCATAGCGCTCGAAGGTCGCCGCAATCGAGCCGACCGCCACCGGGCGGGGGTCGATGAGCCCGCCGGCGCCAGCGGCGCGGGCTGCGACCGTGCCAGCACCGTAGGGCATACCGCCGTGGGTGATCGTAGGACCGTCCTCCACCACGAGTACCCGCCGACCCTCGACCGGCGGGCCCCGGTCGAGCTGCACCGGTGACGCCGTGCGCACGATCTCGGCGGACGGATTCACGCAGCGGGCGTCGGCGATCGCCAGCTCGACACTCTCGTCGGCGGCAGCGTCCACCTTGTTGACGACCACGATGTCAGCCAGGCGCAGGTTGATCTCGCCCGGATGGTAGCTGCGGCCATCGCTGGGACGGAGGGCGTCGGTGACGGTGACCATGAGATCGGGCCGAAAGAACGGGAGGTCGTTGTTGCCGCCGTCCCAGATCACGACGTCGGCCTCGCGTTCGGCGGCTCGAAGGATGGCGTGATAGTCCACCCCCGCGAACATGACCACACCCATGGCGACGACCGCCTCGTATTCCTCCCGTTCCTCGACGGTCGGATTGGTGGCGTCGATGTCGGCGAGGGTGGTGAACCTCTGCACCGCCATCGATTCCAGGTCGCCGTAGGGCATGGGGTGGCGCACCATCACCACCTGCAGGCCCGGATTCGCGCAGCATCCGGGCGATGGCCCGACTCGTCTGCGACTTGCCGCAACCGGTGCGGGTGGCGCACACGGCGATGACCCTTGCCGTGCTGTCCAGCAGCGTCGACCGGGAGCCGAGCAGGCGGAAGTCGGCGCCGGCGGCGATGGCGATGGACGCCCGGTGCATCACCTCGTCGTGGGGTAGGTCGCTGTAGGAGAACACGACCTCGTCGATGGCGGCGTCGTGCACGAGGTCGGCGAGTTGCGACTTCGGGCACGATCGGGATGCCGTCGGGGTAGAGCGGTCCGGCGAGAGAGGCGGGGTAGCGGCGGTCGTCGATGCCCGGGATCTGGGCGGCGGTGAAGGCGACGACCTCGTGGTCGGCGTCGTCGCGGAACACGGTGTTGAAGTCGTGGAAATCGCGACCGCCGGCGCCCATGATGACGACCCGCCGCCGGCTGCCCGAGCCGTTCGCTCCCTCGGTGTCTCACGCTGAGCGCCACGGGCCCAGTCTGGCTGTTCGGGCGAGAGTCCTGCGGGATCGGCGTGCGACCGAGGACCTTGGGCTCTACCGCCGATGGTCCTCGACTGATCGGCTCTATCCCCATGGCAGCTGGTCGTCTCGCGCAAGGAAAGCTGCCCGCCCGCCTCTTGAGCGAGGTCCTCGGGCAACTGGGGCCACAGCCCGCCGAGGTTCGGGTCGGTCCCGGGGTCGGCGAGGATGCATGTGTCATCGATGTCGATGCCGGTGCCCTCGTGGCGGCGTCGGATCCGATCACCCTCACCGGGACCGACATCGCCCGTTTCGCGGTGATCGTCAACGCCAACGACGTTGCCGTCATGGGCGTCAGACCCGCATGGTTCCTGGCCACGGTGCTTCTACCCCTGGGCACTACCGAGGAGCAGGTTCGTACGCTCTTCGGTGACCTCCACCGTGCCGTCGGCCAAGTGGGAGCGATTCTCGTCGGGGGTCACACCGAGGTCACCGCCGCAGTGATCCAACCCGTCATCGTCGGGACGATGCTCGGCCTCGCCCTCGATGGTGAAGGTGGTCACGACAGGTGGCGCCCGACCCGGCGACCTGGTGGTGCAGATCGGGGGTGTACCCATCGAGGGAGCGGCCGTGCTGGCCGCGAACGACGCTTCTCGACCCGATCGCTGTCAGCTCGCCGATCATCGAGAGGGCCACCGCCGCACGCGACGACCCCGGCATCAGCGTCGTGGACGCCGCCCTGGCAGCGGCCGCACTCGGAGCGACCGCGATGCACGACCCCACCGAAGGCGGTCTCCAGAGCGCCCTGAACGAGCTTGCCCTGGCCTCCGGCGTCGCCCTACGGATCGATCCCGAGGCTGTGATCTGGTTCGAACCCGGCGTCGCCCTCTGCCGAGCAGCTCGGCATCGACCCCTGGGCCACCCTGGCCTCGGGCGCACTCCTGGCCACCTTCGATCCCGACGACGCCCCCGCTGCGCTGGCCGGTCTCAGCGCGCCGAAACGGCCCGTGTCGGTCATCGGCATGATCGAAGAAGGAGAGGGCGTGCGCGATCCCCGAGGCCGGTTGCTGCCCATGCCCGAACGTGACGAGATCGCACGACTGATCGAGGACGGTTCCTAGCGGGACACGGGCCGATGACCGCGTTGTCCTGGATTCTCGTACCGATCCGCTGGGTCTTCTGTCGTCGTCAGTCCACATCAACCCCGTTCTGTCGTGCTGAATCCACCGGGAAGGTGGGCTGGACACGATTTTCGGGAAGCTGTTCAAGATGATGCACGCCGCCTTTCCGGACTTCCGCGTGGACGTTCACGAGATGCTGCAGGAGGGCGACAAGGTCGTGGCCCGCATCACGATGGCCGGAACGCACCGGGGAGAGTTCATGGGCATGCCGGCCACGGGGAATCAGTTCGCCATCGACGCCATCGACATCCTGCAGTTTCGTGACGACAAGGCCATCGCCCACTGGGGCGTCATGGACCGGGCGGCGATGATGGAACAGCTGATGGGTGGGCCTCCCGCATAGGCACTCCTGGCCACCAGGGGACGTGTATCAGGCGCCGTTCGGAACGCCGGGTTTCATCGGGAGAAGCAGATCTGGGCGGTGAGTAGACCTCCGACGCATGCGTCCGAAGGTCAGCTTACGGGCGACGGTTGGCGGTCGAGGGCGCTGAGCGTTGCCCGAAGGCGGGCGTCGAGTTCGGGGTCGATCAGCCGGCCAGAGGCCGAGTCGAAGTTGTCCGTGAAGCCGGGGATCGACATGCTGGCCTTGACGTCGTTGCCGAAGAACGGTGCCGATGCGAGCGCTGCGTCGAGGGCCCGAACCCCGCCGCCCCCGCCCGGGGATGTGGAGAGCATGACCGTCGGCTTGTCCTGGTAGACCCTCATGTCGATACGCGAGGTCCAGTCGAAGAGGTTCTTGTAGGCGGCGGTGTAGTGGCCGTTGTGCTCGGCGAAGGAGATCAGCACCGCGTCGGCGGCCGAGATCCTGTCGAAGAAGTGTTGGGCCGCCTCGGGAATGCCACCTTCCTCCTGGCGATCGACGCTGTAGATGGGCATCTCGTAGTCGTTGAGATCGATGGTCTCCACGATGGCGTCGAGGCCGAGGTCCTCTTCGAGCAGTCGACTGGCGTAGCCGATCAGTTTCTTGTTGATCGAGTTCTTACTGCTGGTGGCGGCGAAAGCGAGGATCTTCATCGTTTTCTGTGTCCTTTCGGGGGGGGGGGGGGTGACCTTGGCATGCCCGAGTTCCACGAGCACTGTTCGTGAAATTGAACTCCAAGTCGGCCCAAAGTATTTCAATGTTCAACAACAATGACGAATCCGGCCGCCAAGTAGGAAGAAGCAATACCTATTGACTCTGTATCGTCGATGGAAATCATCTGACCCAGACAGCGATCGCCTCGTTCGGGGAGCAGATCGGCCTGGCCCATGTGCTTGCTCGGTGATCGGGAGGTGCCCATCACCCGGGCTTGATCGCGGCGCCCTCGGTGAACCATGTCCACGGTTTGGGGCCGGTCGCATAGCGCGATTCGACACGTTCGATCTCGAACCCAGCCACACCGACGAGTTCGGCCGGGTCACGGGTGAGATGGCAACCGTCGGCCAGTCGCTTCTGGAACGGTTCCAGACGGCGTTGCCAGCCGGCGATCGGCGCGTCCGGCGACAGGCCGTGTTCGAGAAAGTGGAACCGACCGCCCGGGCGGAGCACCCGCCAGACCTCGGCCAGCGCCACCTCGACTTCTGGGATCGTGCATAGGGTGAAGGTTGACAGTGCGCCGTCACAGCTGGCGTCGTCGAGGGGGATCGATTCACCCCGAAGGGCGACGTGCTCGACATGTACGTGGGACTCGGCGATCCGTTCCTCGGCCAGCCTCCGGGCGGTCGCCGCCGGCTCGACGGCGTAGACGAGCTCCACCTCGGGCGGGTAGGCCGGCATGTTGAGGCCCGACCCGAACCCGATCTCCACGACCGTGCCCGACAGGCCGGCGGTCACCTGCCTACGCCAGCGTCGCAGCTCGCCGGTGCCACACGCTCTGTCCACCAGACGGGGGAGCACGTGCTCGCGGTAGACGCCCATGGATCACCCTTCTTGATCGGCTCCGGCGTGCAGCCTAGGCAGACCCGATGCTCATCGAGTCGACCGAACGCCCACCGGCATTCGTCACGGCTACGTGGCAGCCGTTCTTTCAGCGAGCTGGCCCTCGAGAGCAGGCCCGAGCGCTCGCCCGGCCTCGTGCACCCAGGCGGGTTCGTATTTGCGCATCGAGATCCACATCAACGCTCCCCGAGGCCAGTAGGTGACGTCGAGACAACCCGACGTCTTCGGGTTCTGCTTCAGATGCCAATGGCGATTGCCGGGGTACCGCTTCGTGCCCAGGGTCGTGATGTGGGAGAAGTACAGGCCCATGTCCGCTGCCACCTCTTCGAGCATCGCCTCCATCTCGTCGACGGAGAGGTCATCGGTTACCGCTACCTCGAGGTTCGTCGTCCTGTCCGTATTCTTCACCCGGTTGGGAGCATTCATACCTCTATGTTGGGCAGCGTGCTGCCGCAGGGGTAGGTGCCTAGGTCCTCGGCTCAGAAGATCGCTGATCGAGGACCCGGCCCGGGCGTGACGGTCCGGCGGAGACCCCGCAATTGCAGGAGATAGAACGCAGGATGAGCGCTGTTGCGATGGTGAAAACCGGTCGTGGGGATTGTTGGCGACGTAGGCATGCGCCTGACCAGCGGCCCGGTCAAGACGGGTGTAGCTTTCGGCTCTTCACAACGAGAATGGAGGCAATCGATGGCTTCGGGGTTTCAGCTCGCCGGAGGTCAAGCCGGGGGCTACCAAGCTCACACCGCAGCGTTCATGGGGCCGTCCGCTGAGCTGATCGTGGCTGGCGCCGGGGTGATCGCCGGTGACGCCGTGCTCGACGTGGCGTGTGGAACCGGGCTGGTGGCACGCGCCGCGTTGCGCCGTGTCTCACCCGGCGGGCGCGTTGTCGGCATCGATGTCAACCCCACCATGCTCGCCGTCGCCCGTTCACTCGGTGGGCCGGGGATGGAATGGTTCGAGTCCCCGGCAGAAAGCATGCCCTTCGAGGACGCATCGTTCACCCATGTGCTGTGCCAGCAGGGTTTCCAGTTCTTCGCCGATCCGGTGGCCGCCGCCGCCGAAGCTCTGCGGGCACTGCACGATGGCGGCGTCCTGGCCGCAACCGTGTGGGCAACACCGGGCCGGAATCCGTACATCGAGACACAGCTCGAGCTGCTGGCACAACTCGATCCGACGCTGGCGGCATCGGTCCAGGCAGCCACCCCACCCGATGCACGCCAACGACTGGAATCGATTGCAAAGCAGGCCGGGTTCGCCGCCTTCACCGTGTCGCTCCTCGAACACCAGGTCGAGATCGCCGACCTGGCTTCGTTCTTTCTGGCCCAGACGGCAACGACGCCGTGGGCTCCTGCGATCGCACGCCTGGGCGACGGCGAACAGAAGCGTCTGGCTGAGTATTTCGTCCAGAACCTGGCCGCATTTCGTCGCAGCGGGGGTTCTCACGTGCTCCCGTTCTGTTCACACCAGCTGGTTGCTCACAAGGTCTGAGATCCCCGCATTTGCGATCTGACCTTTTGCTCTATCGAGTGCACCCGCCGGGCGCACGATCATCTCATGAGGAGTTCACGAGTCGTCCGCACGGTCGCCGTTGCGTTCGCCCTCGTTTTGGCTGCCGCGGGCTGCGTCGCCGACGACCCGGTGCCCGACGATGCCGCCACCACGACCACCATTGCTGAACCGGTCCTGACCTCGCTGGCGGCCGCCCCCAGCGCCGCCGTGGGCCAGACCGAGGTCCAGGTAATCTCCCACCTCCCCCTCCTGCCCATGGACTGGCGGACCGTCGAGCTCGAACAGGACACCACCAACGCGTGGCTCATGTCGCTGGTGGCCGTCGACGGAGAGTTCGTCGCCACCGCCATCGCCTGGGACCCCGAAGGTGATTCCCAGACCGTGCTGCAGTGGCGGTCGGCCGACACCGTCTCCTGGGAACGAATCGAGACCGTGTTCACCGACGCCTGGATTCACCAGGTGCTCTCGGTTGGTGACCGACTCATCGCGCTGGGCTCGAGCGCCGACCCCACCGGTCCTGGAGAGCCCCGCCTCTGGATCGACGACGGTTCGGGGTGGGAGGTCAGGGAGCTCGGATTGCCCACCGACCCCGACTCCTCGCTGTACTTCTACGGGGCAGCCGCCACCGACGCCGGACTGGTCCTGGCCGGTGACCGCCAACCCTACATTCCGATCGAGCCGACGATCCTGTCGACACTTGGCTTCCGCATCGAGATCGATGACAACACCGGCACCTATGTCGTGACCGAGGAGGCCACCGGCCGGATGCGCAGTTCAGGGCCGACGTCGGACATCTACCGCTGGAGCGAAACCGGCCAGATCCTCTACGACCCCGGCACCGGCGATGTGCTCGCCGAAGTGCCGTGGGAGCGCTGGAGCGAGCTCTACCCGGGTTCGAGCCCACTGCCCATCGCGGTGCCGGTCGACCCCTCGGCCGAGCCACCCTCACTCGAGTACGACGGGCTCAGAATCACCATCGACGACGTGAATGGTGTCTTCGAGATCGTCCGGCTCGAATCGGGTGAGGTGATCGGAGGCAGCCTCGAGGACCTCTACCGGGGCGTCGGCCCAAGGTTCCTCGACGACCAGACCGGCGAGGTCATTCTCGCGCTGACCTGGGGCGAGTGGGACGAGATGATGAGCCGTTCATGGGAGGAGAATGTCGAGGGCCATGAGCCCCACGAAACCGAGACCGTGGTGTTCTTCAGCGCCGACTCGGTCACGTGGGAGGTCCGGACGCTCAACCTCGCACCCAACAGCCATCTCGAAGCGGTGACCGCGGTCGACGGGCGTTTCGTCATCACGGTCGTCGAGCACTACGGGAGCGGAAGTAACCGGATGGCCTGGGTGTCCGACGACGGTCGATCGTGGGAGAACGTCGGCACGATCGGACCCGAGGGCCTGAGCCAGATCGTCGCCCTGCCCGACACGCTGGCCGCGCTGGCCGACGGGGTCGGGGGTCGCGGTGCGGTGTCGTCGACCGACGGTTTGACGTGGCGGGAGGAGCTGTCGATCGGTGTCCAGAGTGACGGTCGGGAGGCCTGGCTCGAGCTGATCGGCGCCGGTCCTCTGGGCACGGCGGTGTCGGGGACGATCTACCCGGCCAACACGACCCCATGGCTGGCCGTCACCGTCGGCGGGAGGACGGCCCGCTTCGGCCCCGAATGGGCGGTCGAGATCATCGAGGCCGGCACCGGTGAGGTGGTGCTGGCGCTCACCTGGGATCAGATCGAGAACCCCGCCGGCGCCCCACCGGTGATCTACCGCGACGGTGCCACCGTCGTTCTACGATGCCGACGGCCGGCTGGTGGTGATGATCCCCGACGACGACGTGTACGCCGCCTACGACGCCCAGACCCAGGCGATCGACCAGCAGGTCCGCAAGGTGCTGTTCCTGAAGACTCCCGAGCGAGACCTGGTTCGAGACCACACCGGTCCCGGTCGACGCCCAGGGTTCGGATCAGCAGCTGGCGGTCGGCGAAGACGCGGTGATCATCGGCCGCATGACCTGGCAACCGGGCGAATTCGAAGACGCCGAACCCGATTCGATCCAGCTGCTCATCGGCACCCCCGCCCGCTGAACCCGGTCACATCACCAGGACCTTCGGGGGAGGCGGTAGGCAAGCCGCTGACGCCGAGTTGGTTTGGTCGACCGGCTGTGCGAGGATCGGGGCGACCGAACGGAGCGTGTGGCATGCAGAACCAACTGGTTGTCCTCCATTTCGACACCGCTGATGCCGCCGAGGCCACGATGTCGACCATCGGATCGCTCGAAGCCGAGGGATTCATCGAACTTCGAAGACGCTGCCCTCATCACCCGGGCCGAGGGCGGCGAGGTGAGCGTGACGCCGATGGGGACCAGCGAGGTGACGACCAAGCCGGCCGTCGGCGCCGTGATCGGCCTGGCTGCCGGAGCGATCGTCGGTCTGCCCGTGCTCGGCGCTCTGGCCATCGGTGGCGTAGCTGCGAAGAAGGCGGTGGAGAAGGCCGCCGAGGATCTGGATGCCGTCCTGAACACGGTGGCCGGACGGGTGGAAACCGGCTCGGCCGCGCTGGTGTTGTCGGTGCTGTCGCTGCCTGATCCAGAAACGGTCACCGATCGGTTGTCGATACATCGCGACGCCATGACCCAGGTGGACATCCCGCCCCAACTTCGGGCCGAGATCGACGCCCACCGGAAATCTGACTGATCGCCGTCCGGTCACGCGTTAGCGTCTATGACCGGAGCGAACTCCTCCAGCATCCGAACGGCGAAGTAGCTGATGCCTCTCAACCAGGTGCCGGCCCGCCCGTTGGGAACGGTCAGGCGATCGGCCACACGATCTTCGTCTGCCACTTCGAGGAGTCGGGCTCGGTCTCGGGGTCGGTCAGGTAGATCTCCCACATTCCGGCCGCCGGGACCACACCGTTCTGGGCCATCCAAGCCTGCAGCGCGGCGTAGGTCTTCTCCATCGTTTCGTACGGGCCGATGTGGATGGCCACGACGGCCCGGCCGCCCGGTAGGACGAGCCGGTGGACCTCGCCGGGGATGTCCTCCGGCGCCGACGCCACCGGTGCGCCGGCCTCAATGATGACGGTGTCGGTGGGCATGGCGGGGTAGAAGGCGAACGGCGGACCGATGATCTCGACTCCGGCCTGTCCGGCCGCAGCCCACACCGCCGTGAAGGCCTTGCCGAAGAAGTCCGGCATTTCCGGGATCATCACTTCGCCGCGGAACGCGAGCGCTTCCTGTTCTTCGATTTCGACGATTTGGGGGGTGATGGTGGCCATGGAACGACCCTCGATCCGTGCGTTGGCTGCTGGCAAGGGGCCAAGGTCATCACACCGAAGGTGTGGATCAGAACAGAAGCCCGAGTCGGGCATGACCCCAGGCGACGTGCCACAGCGCGTAGTAGCAGAGGCGAAGGGCGTACATCGGGACGAACCCGTACCGCCGGAAGGTCACGAGTGCGACGACGCCGAACGCAAAGAGATGGAAGGCCAGGAAGACCAGCAGTCCGGCGCTGGATCCCGAGATGGCGGCGACGACCTGGAAAACCGCCTCGATCGATGCGATCGCGGCCACGACCGGCCACCGGCGACGCCTCCCTCTCTTGATGGGACGACCTCTGCGGTCGCCGAGCCCGACCAACACGGCCAGGGGCACGAGGTGGAACACGGTCTCGGCCACGAAGGCGATGGCCGGGTAGAACAGCACGGACTGCGGCCAGGGAGCGTTGATGCCCTCGGGAAACCGGAGTGTCAGATCGAACGGGATCACGATTGCGGCGAACACGAACGCGGCGCCGACGGACCGGCGTGCACCAGTGCCGAGTCCGGGTGTTTCGGCAGTTCGTGGCCAGCCGTGACGGGCCAACACGCGCAGCGAGACCACGCCTGCGCCGGCTGTCGCAAGGATTACCGGTTCGGGTGGGACCGGCCCGAAGTACCGTCCGAAGGAGTCGTCGCCCGCCCAGCGCAACAGGCTCGCAGCAGCGAGGGCGGCCAGGCCCGTGAGAAGGTACGGCCCGACGTCGGCTGAGGCGATGTCGCCAGGTGATGGGGATGTGATCGCGGGGTCCGGTGGTCCGGACGTGGTGCGTTTCGGCCTGAGCGTCGCGATGATCGACCTCATGGGTCGAAGCTATGAGACCAGGCGAACCGCGGGAAGGGTCGTGGGTCCCGAGCTCGGCCGTTCTCGATCTGCGTTGCGGGCGACACCGACGGAGATGTTGCGTGGCGATGGGTGATGAAATCCCACCCCTGGCCTACCCGAACTCGGCCAGCACCAGGTCGACAACGGTGTCGACGTTGTGGAGGGTCCGAGGATCACCCCCGGTCAGGCGCTCTTTGATCGACATGGCTGTTGCTGCATCCGGTATGGAGTCACGGGGATCGATCCTCAACGTATCGCTGAAGAAGCTGCCCTAGTGCTCTGGCCAGGTTCGCCGGCGGGGTGGACGCTACGAGCATGTTCGTGCCACAACATCAACACCATCCTTCGGGTCCGGTGCAGGTCGTCGATCTTCCCGATCGCCACCTGGGCTCGTACCTCGTGTGCCTGGAGGACTGGTCCTCGGAGATGGACGAGGCCGGTGATCACAAGGCCCGCTGGTACGAGAAGGCGCAAGACCAGGGCCTGCGTGTCAAACTGGCCCTCGATCACCGAGATCGCCCCCTTGGCATGATCCAGTACGCTCCCGTCGAGCTGTCGCCGGCCCAGGGTGAGGGGGTCTACATGGTCCTATGCGTCTGGGTCCATGGATATGAAGAAGGCGTCGGCGACGCTCAGGGCCGGGGGATCGGATCGGCGCTGCTGGCCGCCGCCGAGGAAGATGCCCGCGCCCTGGGGGCGACCGGGATGGCGGCCTGGGGGCTCTCGATCCCGGTGTGGATGAAGGCGTCGTGGTTCAAGAAACACGGCTATCGCCGCGTCGACCGGACCGGGATGCGTCAGCTGGTGTGGAAACCCTTCGTCCCTGACGCTCCCGAACCCCATTGGATCGACCAGCAGCCCCCGCCGGCGATCGAGGCCGATGGCATCGAGGTGATCGCTTTCAAGAACGGGTGGTGCCCGGCCGCCAACCTGGTCTACGAACGGGCCCGCCGGGCGGCCGAGGAGTTGGGCACCGAGGTCCATCTCACCACGATCGACACCTCGGACCGTGACACGATGATCCGATGCGGCCGATCCGATGAGGTCCTGGTGGGCGGCCGGCCGTTGCAGCGGGGCGCTCCGCCCTCCTATGCGAGAGTGCGGCGCCGGATCGCCAAAGAACTACGACGCAGGAAAAGGGCGAGGCGCCCATGACGCCTGCCACCACTCGGTGGACCTACTGGCTTCTGACTCGAGACGAGTGGCCTGGCTGCTCACGCTGCTGGCCCTGGTCGACATCGTCGGCGAGTTCGTGGCCCAGGGCACGCTCGCCATCAACATCACGGTGTCGTTCCTGACGGCCATCGCCGTTCTCGTCACGACCCGCATCGGCTATCACCGTCCAGCGGATGTGTGAGGCGCAGAGGTCGTACGATCGGTCGATGGTGCGCTGGACCTGCGGTGAGTGTGGGCGCGATTTCGGCAAGGTGACGGCAGGGCCACATGTGTGCGCCGGGCATGACGCTGGAGGAGTACTTCGCCCAGGCCCAGCCGTGGGAGGAACCCATCTTCGAGGTGGTGGAACAGCACCTCTCGGCTCTGGCCGGTGACGATCTCATCATCGATCCGATCACGATGGGGATCATGTTCAAACACGGCCCGATGGTCTGTGAGCTGCGGAGCATGAAGAAATGGGTGGCGCTCGGATTCGTCCTGGACCGCAGGCTCAGCTCGTCGCGGCTGTCCCGCAAGGTCATCGACTATCAGGGCAAGTTCTTCCACGTGATCAACGTCGACGACCCGGCCGACGATCGACGACGAGGTGAAGGAGTGGTTGACCGAGGCCCTCTACCGCCCCACCGGTGGAGGGCCTCCCGGTGCGGACCCGATGGTTCCCGACGACGTCGACGTGGACTTCTGAGGGCTCATTCCCACGGAAGAAGCGGAACGACAGCGCCACCGAGCCGACGAGGATGCCGCCAACGATCAGCGACGCGTTGGTGGCCCAGCCGAAGCCGAGCCACGGATCCTGGAGGAGCGTGACGACGTGGGTGAGCGGAAGGACGTTGCCCGACCTGTCGCATCGCGTCGCTCAGCACGCCGCGGGGCGGCCCGGAGCCCGACAGCAGGAACATCACGAAGAACAGCATGATCCCGGCGCCCTGGGCGGATCGCGAGGTGGGCAGCACCGATCCCAGCACCACACCGAGAGCGGCGAAACTCAACGCCGCCAGCACGAAGGCCGGGATGAGCAGCAGGACGTCGCTCGGGAAGTCGGTGCCGTAGATCAGTGAGCTGGCGATCGTGATCGACACGGCGCCGACGACCGCGGTCAGCAAGCGCGATGATGATCTGGGAGCCGAGCACCGCCCACAGCGGCATGGCCGAGGCGCGGAAGCGTCGCAGAACGCCGCTGCTCGCGGTAGCTGGCCAGCCGCACGGGCATGCTCAGCACGCCGATCGCCGCCATGACCAGACCGAGGTAGGCCGGGCACGTAGTAGTCGGCTGGACCGACGCCCCGCCAGACGTCCTCGACGGGGTCGATCTCGGGCTCGTTGCCGAACACGCCGTTGAGCACGATCAGGAAGAAGAACGGCAGTGCCAGCGTGAACACCAGGCTGAGCGGATCGCGGGTGAACAGCTTGAGCTCGACCCAGGTGAGCTTGCGCAGCGCCTTCATGCGGCGTCGCCTCGCTGTCGGCGGTGAGCGCCAGGAACGCGTCCTCGAGCGACTTGCGTTCGGTCCGCAGATCGAGTCGGCGCGATGCCGTGGTCCACCAGCGCGGCCGCGGTGTAGGCCAGCAGCGGGCCGGTGCCGTGCACGCTCACGTGCGAGCCGGCCCGTTCGATCCGCTCGACGCCCGGAACGTCGGCCAGCCACGACAGATCGGCTGGCGTCGGTGGTGAAGTGCACCGTGGCGTCGCCGGCGTGGGCGTCGACGAGTTCGGTCGGCGTGCCCTCGGCGATGATCCGGCCGTGGCTGAAGACGGCGAGGCGGTCGCAGAGCCGCTCGGCCTCGTCCATGAAGTGGGTCACCAGCACCACGGTGGTCCCGCGGTCCCGGATCTGATCGATCAGGTCCCACGCCACACGACGGGCCCCGGGATCGAGGCCGGTGGTCATCTCGTCGAGAAACACCAGCCGGGGCCGGTTGACGAGGGCGAGGGCGACGAGCAGCCGCTGACGCTGGCCGCCCGACAGGTTGGCGAACGCGGTGTCCCGCTTGTCGGCCAGACCCCAGTCGGCGAGCAGCTCCCGCCAGTCGGCCGAAGCCGGCGAGATGCGATGCGAACAGGTCGAGCGCCTCCCACACCCGCAACCGGTCCGGCAGTTCCGATTCCTGGAGCTGACTGCCGACCACGCTGCGCAGCGACGCCCGGTCGGTCTGGGGGTCGATGCCGAAGACCCGCACCGATCCCGAATCGGCTTGGCGCAGGGCCTGGACGCACTCGACGGTGGTGGTCTTGCCCGAACCGTTCGCGCCGAGGATCCCGAAGATCTCGCCGGTCGCGACCTCGAACGACACGCCGTCGACGGCGGTGGTGTGGCCGTAGCGCTTGCGCAACCCGTCGACGATCAGGGCGTTCTCCACGCGATCGAGCCTAGGTTCGCCTACCGGTCGGGGTCTTTCGAACTCCGCCAGTTCCGAGAGTTCGGTCGGGGTACACCTCCGTCGAACCTACCCGGCCCGAGCGGCCAGCGAAAGCGCAAGATCGTCGCTATGCACATCCGCGGATCACGGGGGACCGCCGACGCAATGAGAGCGATGCGCGCCAGCGAACGAGCTCGGCTGAGGTCGGGCTAACCAGGGTTCGTTTCGCGGCCGCCTCGAGTCCGTCGAGGATGAGGTCGAGGCCGAAGTCGAACTCGCGGCCGAAGTCGTAGCCCGGTTGGAGCACGTGCTCGGTGGTGAACTCCACGAGGTGCGGGTACTCGCCGGCGGGCATGGCGGCCGGCCATCGACTGGGCCAGATCGGCCATGTCCTCGCCCGCCGTGGCGGGCAGGCTGGCTTCCTGCAGGGCGAAGCCGTAGACGAAGGCGTCGATCAGGGCGTAGGCGTGGGCGGTCATCTCGACCGAGAAGCCCGCCGCTGCGCAGGCAGCCGAGCACCGCGTCGTGATGGCGCAGCGTGGCCGGTCCCGGCGATCGTTCGCGACTCCATCAGCGGTGCCGCCCACGGGTGGCGGGCCAGCACCGCCCGGGCCGACGCCGCACCGCTGACGCATCGCTGTCTTCCAGTCGGTGTCGGTCGGGGGGAGGTCGATCTCGCTGAAGACCAGGTCGACCATGCCGTCGATGATCGCCTCCTTGTTGGGGACGTGGTGGTAGATCGTCATCGGCTTCACGTCGAGCTCGGCGGCCAGCTTGCGGATGGTCAGCGCGTCGACCCCGATCGCGTCGGCCAGGGCGACCGCCCCTCGATCACCCGCTCGCGGTGAGTGCGGACGCGAGCCGCTCGCCTGGGCTTCTTGGTCGTCGTGGTGCGGTGCGGTGCCATCGGACGTCTTCTCCGTTTCCTGGTTGACAATCGTACTAAGTACGAGTACGGTTCGTCAACCTGATCGTACTAAGTACGATCACAGCGAGAAGAGCATCCACGATGAGGAGCACACCATGACCACGACAACGCACCGAATCGAACCGACAACGCCGCAGCCGCGGCCGATCGACGGCGGCCACGAGGCATCGACGATGCGGGCGATCGTGCAGCGGTCGCTACGGTTCGGCCGACAGCCTCGAGTTGGCGCACCGTCGACCGGCCGACGATCGGCGCCGACGAGGTGCTGATCGAGGTGCACGCCGCCGGTCGTCGACCGCGGCACCTGGCACCTCATGACCGGCACGCCCTACCTGATCCGCCTCGCCGGCTTCGGGCTCACCAAGCCGAAGCAGCCGATCCCGGGCCTCGACGTCGCCGGCCGGGTGGTCGCCGTCGGCCCGGCGTCACCCGCTTCGCCCCCGGCGACGAGGTGTTCGGCATCGCCAAGGGATCCTTCGCCGAGTACGCCGCCGCCAACGAGGACAAGCTGGCCCACAAGCCGGCCAACGTCACCTTCGAGCAGGCCGCCGTCGTCGCCGTCTCGGGCATCACCGCCCTCCAGGCCCTGACCGACGTCGGCAGGCTCGAGGCCGGACAGACACGTGCTGGTCATCGGCGCCTCCGGCGGTGTCGGCACCTACGCCGTGCAGCTGGCCAAGGCGCTCGGCGCCGAGGTCACCGGCGTCGCCAGCACCGCCAAGCTCGACCTGGTCCGCTCGCTCGGCGCCGACCACGTGATCGACTACACCCGCGACGACTTCGTCGACAGCGATCGCCGGTACGACCTGATCCTCGACATCGGCGGCCGCAACAGCATCTCCCGCCTCCGCCGGGCGCTGACGCCCGACGGGCACGCTCGTGATCGTCGGTGGCGAGGACGGCGACCGGCTGACCGGTGGCATCGGTCGCCAGCTCCGGGCGCTGCTGCTGTCACCGTTCGTCGCACAGCGCCTCACCATGTTCATCAGCACGGAGAGCCACTCGCTCATCGAGCGGCTCGGCGGCGTACATCGACTCCGGCGAGGTGGTGCCGGCGATCGGGCAGCGATTCAGCCTGGCCGACACCGCCGAGGCAATCCGCCAGATGGAGGCCGGCACCCTTGCCGGCAAGACGGTGATCGTCGTGCGGGAGAACGGAGCCCACCGATGACCACCACACTCTCAACTCGCGAACCCACCATCATCGACACGCCCGTTGCCCAAGCCGGCGATGTCGCACGCCGGCGTGCCGCCAAGATCGCCGGCATCAGCTACGTCCTGCTCTTCGTTCTCGCCATCTTCGCCAACTTCATGGTGCGGGAGGGCCTGATCGAATCGGGCGACGCCGAGGCGACGGCGGCCAACATTGCCGAATCGGAAGGCCTGTTCCGGCTGGGCCTGGTCAGCTTCCTGGCTATCTTCGCCATCGACATCGTGGTGTCCTGGGCGCTGTACGTCTTCTTCCGGGACACCAACCGGGACCTGTCGCTGCTCACCGCCTGGTTCCGGTTGGTCTACACCGTGCTGCTCGGCGTAGCCCTGGTCTTCTTCTTCCAGGCCCTGCAGCTGCTCAGCGGGGCCGACTTCCTCGGCGTGATTCCCAGCGGGCAACTCAACGCCCAGGCGCTCGTTGCATTGGAGATGTTCAACTCCACCTGGCTGGTGGGGCTGGCCGTGTTCGGGATCCATCTCGTGTTCCTCGGCTACCTGTTGATCCGATCAGGTCAGGGGCCGAGGGTGCTCGGATGGGTGATGATGGTCGCCGGCGTCGCCTACGTGATCGATACCGTCGCCCACTCGCTCCTGTCCAGCTACGCCGACTACGAGACGCTTCTCACCACGGTGGTGGCGGTGCCCTCGGTCATCGGCGAAGGATGGTTCGGGCTGTGGCTGCTGCTCCGGGCCGGGAAGACACGAGCCGGCGGTACGGCCGTTGGATCGTGAGAGACTGTTCAGGAGGCGACGAGCATCATGATCGTGTCGGGGTGCACACCGTCGTGCTTCATGGCCTCGGCCCCGGCCTCGCTGCGGAGAAGTTCACCGAAGGCGTCCATGTCGGGTATCTCCGCCACGAAGCCGACCTGACTGGTGCCGTTCGGATCCACGAAGGTCCGTAGCGTGATGCCAGCGGCGCCATGATCTGCTCGCGAACCGGGGACGTGAGCCAGTGCTGAACGTCGTCGACTTGGTGGCTGATCATCACTGTGGTCATGGACCCCATCTTTCGTCAGGAGTGCTCGAATTGGCGTTGATCGACTCTGTTCCTCTTGCGAGATGCTGTCAATGACCGGCTTGGCCGAATGCGAGCACGTCTGAGGAGCCGCACCGTCGGCGGATGATCACCTCCAGAAGATCGCAGCCGACCGGACCCCCATCCCCGCACTCCGGCAGCGGTTCTCCCCGGTAGAGGAGATCGGCGACGATCAGAGGTAGACCCCGGCCCAGGCTGCCGAGCACAGCACCGACGCCCATCGCAGCGATGGCGACCGGCGTCCACCTGGTTCCAGGTGCTGCGTCTACGACCTCCGGTTGCATCGATCCGCTTCGCCCGGCTGCTCCACGGAGAGGTCATCGGCATCGGTACGGCGGTGCTGTACGACAACCTTTACGTTGCCGGACGGGCTAGTCGCCGGCGCAGGCCGTGATCCCGAGTTCGGTCGCCATGCGATCGGCTTCGGCGAACGGGTTCGTCTCGTCCTCGAAGAACCCGATGCCTTGGGCCTCGGTGGCATCGGCGGCGGTCCTGGCGGCAGCGATCATCGCCCGAGCATCGGAGGCGAGCTCATCGGGAGGCGTGAGGGCGGCGATCTCGTCGATCTCGTCGTTGACGAGTTGGAGGAGTCCGTCGACGGTGGCCTGGAGGTCCTCGGGGGTGGCGTCGTCGCCCTTGCTGTCCAGGCTGATGAAGAGTGCGGTGATGTCGGGGTCGATGCGCTCACAGATGGCGCCCGCCCGGGTTCGGTACTCGCTGGCCGAGAGGGTGCTGTCGCTACCGCAGCCGGCCATGCCGAGTATGAGGGCGGCGACGCCGGCGATGTAGTGGATCTTCATGAGGTGTTCCCTTCGTTGGATGAGTCGGTCACGGAGCGGTGCTGGTCAGCTCAGCTGCCGGCGGACCGAGGGGCGGGTGAGGGCGACGATGATGGCGATACCGATGGGGACGCTGGCGGCGATAAGGACCGCGATGGAGGCGCTGGGTGGATCGATCAAACCCGGCAAGGCCGACAGTGTGTTGAGAGCGGTCACTGCGATCGTAAGTCGAGAAGCCCAACGGTGATGATATGTCAGACCCCATGCGCCGACGGCGGCGAGTAGAGCGAAGACGACGCCGGCTACCTTGGCGCCGGCGGGAATTCCGTCCTGGCCGGGGAGCAGGAAGCCGACCATGCCACCGATGTTGGTGAGCACCGATCCTGCGATGGCCCAGTGCAGCAGGTCCATATGCGAGCGGGCGGCGGGGCGGGTGGTTGTGGTAGTCATTGACGGACTCCTTCTTGCTTGAGGTGTGAAAGCAAGTGAGCGCCATCGGCGGTCCCGCTGTCATGGGGTCGAGATCCCGCTCGGTGCTCCGGTTTCCCGGCCCGCTCGGGATACTGTCCCTAGCCAACGGGAACCCGACGGGTTCAGACTGGCCTCATGGCCTGGTTGGTTGGGCGCCCGGAAACGAGATCGTGGCCGGTTGCCTGGCGGCGACGCTTCGATGCAACATCGCAAGGTGTACGTTTCGGTGATGAGCCTGCGCTCGAAACCGGGTTAGTCGTGAAATCACCGCTGGTTCGCTCCTCCACGCTGGTGGTGAGTGGGCTGACGGTCGTCCTGATCGTGTTCGGGTTGTGGCTGGCTGTGCTCAATCGGAACGTGGCGGCCGACGCCCCGGTACCGGAGCCGGTGGGGGCGTTCGTCTGGGTGCAGCTCATCTCCGCGATCGTGTGGAGCGTCGCTGCGGTTATTCTCCTGCGCCGTCCGGAGATCGGTTGGTCGATCCTGTGCGCGCTGACCGGGCTGAGCCACGCCGGGGCTGCCGTCGGCTACGGCTGGGCGGTCTGCGTGTTCGTGGAAGGGACGGCAACCTCCGGTGGCGATGTGGCGGTCTGGCTCACGGTGGCGATGCTCCCGTTCGAGGTGCTGGCCCTCAACTGGATGGCGATGACGTTGCCTGACGGATTGTTGCCGACCGGCGGTGGCGTTGGCTCACGATTGCGACCGCCCTCATCACCGTAGCCGGGCTGACCGCCGCCGCTGCGTCTCGTCTCGACCTGAGTGACACCGATTTCGCCCAGGCAACGCATCCGATCGGTGGCGGCCTCGATCTTCCCCAGACCCTTCCTGTCCTACTACTCGCGCCTACCGCGTTGATCGTGCTGGTGATGGTGTGGGTCAGATGGCGTGCCTCGGTCGGCGATGTACGCCTGGCGATGCGGCGGATCGTGGTGATCTCGGTCCTCGGCCTCGTGATCCCGTCGCTGTTCCTGGCCCGGCCCGAGGTGGCGGTGGGTGTGGCTCAGGTGGTCGGGGCCCTTCAGGTACTGGCGTTGGTGGCCGTCGTGTTGCGGCATCGCTTGTTCGGGGTCGACACCGTGCTGGAACGGGCGGTGCTCTACTCGATGTTGACCGGCCTGCTGCTGGCGGTGTACGTCGGGCTGGTCGCCGCCGGCGATCTGGTGTTCGAGGGGTCCGTCGGCCCCTTTGCTGCGGTGGCCGTGGCGATGGCCGCTCTCCCGGCTCGGGACTTCCTTGCTCGGCTGGTGGCGAGGTTCATGTACGGCGATCGCGATCAACCCCAGCGGATCGTCGACTCGGTCATCCGCCGTTCCGGCTTGGCGGCTGGGCCCCACGACATGGTGCACGACGTTCTCGGCGAGATCGCAACCGGTCTGCGGTTCGATCGTCTCGCGGTCTGCGCACCCGACGGAGCGGTAATGGTGCAGATCGGAGCCGCCACGGATCGACCAGGCCGAGGCGTTCGACCTCGTTCACCGGGGGCGCCTCGTCGGCGTGCTCAATGCCGAACCCCGTCCGGGTGAGGATCATCTCGATGCCACCGACCGGGTGGTGCTCCAGGGATTGTCGGCGCACCTGGCGGCGATGGTCGATGCTGCATTCGTCACGATGAAACTGCAGGAGAGCCGCGACCGGCTGGTGCACGTTCGTGAAGAAGAACGCCGCCGCCTTCGCCGGGATCTCCACGACGGCCTCGGGCCGGTGCTCACCGGTGTTGCACTGACGACCGATGCCGCCGTCAATACGATTCGACGCGATCCCGAAGGTGCATCGGCGTTGCTGCTTGCGGCGAGGACCGAACTGACCGGGGCCATCGGCGAGATCCGACGCCTGGTGGAGGACCTTCGCCCGCCCTCGCTCGACGAGCTCGGACTGGTCGGGGCGATCCGTCAGCATGCCGATCGCTTTCCCGAGCTCATGATTCGAGTTCACCAGGACGGCGACCTCCCTGCGCTGCAGGCTGCGGTCGAGGTGGCGGCCTACCGGATCACGACCGAAGCCCTTGCCAACGTGGCCCGTCACGCCGACGCTCACCAAGCGACCGTGAGGCTCCACCTCAACGGCAACCTCGAACTCGAGATCACCGACGACGGGCGATACACCGAACCCTGGTCTCCGGGCGTCGGCCTCACCTCGATGGGCGAGCGGGCCGGGGAGATCGGCGGCACGATCACCGCAGGACCCGGCGCTCACGGTGGCCAGGTTCTGGCTCTTCTCCCGGTCGATTCATGACCGCACTCACCGTCGTCATCGCCGACGACCACGGTGTGGTCCGCTCCGGGCTGCGAGTGCTACTCGCCTCGGTCGACGACATCGACCTCGTCGGTGAAGCGGCCACCGGTGCCGAGGCCGTCGCTCTGGTCGATCATCTTCTCCCCGATGTCGTTCTCATGGACATCCAGATGCCAGACGGCGACGGTATCGAAGCCACCCGCACGATCACCTCTCGCCACCCGAGCGTCGCCGTCCTGGTCCTCACCATGTACGACGACGACGACACCGTCTTCGCTGCGCTTCGGGCCGGGGCCCGCGGCTATCTCCTGAAAGGCGCCGACCAGAACGACGTCGTCCGATCGATCGTTGCGGTGGCTGCCGGCCACGTCACCCTCGGTCCGGGTGCCGCCGAGCGGGTGATGGCGGCCTTCGCCACCGACGGGCGCACCCAGCCGCTGTTCCCCGAGCTCACCGATCGCGAGCGCGACGTGCTGAAGCTGGTGGCCGAGGGCCAGAACAACCCGATGATCGCCCGCAGCCTCCACCTGGCCCCCAAGACCGTGGCCAACCACGTGTCCAACATCCTGACCAAGCTGCAACTGGCCGATCGGGCCGAGGCGATAGTCGCCGCCCGCCGGGCGGGGCTCACCACAGATCGGGATGCGAGGCGCTGATGGTGCATGGCGAAACAACGATGCCCCTAGGGCTGTCCTGATGACCGTTGTGCCCACGAGCCATGCGACAATAGCTATTGACATAGCCTTGTGGAGTCGCCCGTCGGCCTCGCCGAAATCGGCACCGGCCATACCGGAGCCAAGATCGTGGTTGAGCCTTCCTGAGCCAGCTTCACCGGCGTTGCGTCAGACACCCGCCCACCATCATTCGATAGCCTACGGCGATGGTGACGGGCAGAGGTCTTGGTGTGCTCGCCGGCCACATGGGCGCTGTGGGGGTCGGTCTCTTCCTTGCAGGCTGCTCGCCTTCGCTGCCGACCTCTGGCCCCTCTCCGGAGTCGCCGCAGACCGGCGATGAGGAAACCGCCGTTCCTTCGACGACGCCACCAACGACGAGGAACGAGACCACCGCCATGGATGAGAGAGAAGCGAATCCTGATGACGAACGCTCCGATTGCATCCGACTCACCGAGTTCGCCACCGACGCCGAACAGCAGGCGTGGCAGACGGTCAACGACAACGTCATGGGCGGCCGATCGGCTGGGTGGCCCCACCTTCATCGACGGGCGGTTGGTGTTTGCCGGTGAGATCAACACCGACGGCGGTGGGTTCTCGTCGCTGCGGTTGCCGCTGGATCCGGGGGCTCTCTCCGGGTTCGGACAGGTCAGGTTTCGAGCTCGACCCGACGATCGCGGCTACATGGTCACCTTTGACGACAGCGTCCCGGCCCGTGACAGACGAGTGTCGCACCGGGCCCCTCTCGAGTTCGGCAACTCTGGCGAATGGCAGACGGTTTCGGTTGCGTTCTCGGAGCTCTTCCCGGCGATCTTCGGACAGCGGATCGACGATCTCCCGTTCGACAAGAAACTCGCCACCCGCATGGGCATCATGATCAGCGACGGACGCGACGGACCGTTTCAGCTCGAGATCGACTGGATCGAGATCTGCCCCTGAGCTCTGCCCGGTCGTGTGTCGAAGTGCCGGTGTCGTCGTCGACGATTACGATGAGCTCGCCGAGAACGGCACCGGGTCTCCGCAGGGCCACGGCCGCATTGCTGGCCTCCCGAGCCCGGGCCTACCGATCGGTTGGCTCTACGGAGCTGCCGGCGACGATCATGCACACGATCGAGCGCGATCACCGTGGCGACGCCGAACCCCCACCGCTCGACCAGGCTGTTCGACAGCAGATTCATCACCGTGTTCAGCGCCAGAAACGCGGCGATGACCCAGGTTCGTGGAGGCCGAGGGCTTGCGCCGTCATCGGGGTCGGCATGACACGCTTACCGCTAAGCGTGCCATGCCGTTGATCCCCGTCGCCTTGTCGCCCACGATGTGCACCCGTGTTTGAGCCGTGGGGGCCCGGCGGATGGCCCCGCAATCGACCCAACTCACGGTGTGCACAGTTGAACTGTGCGCGCTGCACGACCATTTCCCAAGGGTCGAAAGACCCGGGTTTCGGCGGCAGAGTCCGGCCGCCCGATCCGGTCCCGAGATGGCGGTTGTCAGAACGCTGTTCGTCGCACTTCGCAGACCCACATGCATAGGTTTGGACTGGATTGGTGCGACAGGGGCCGTCGAACCGCAAGATCCAATCGTCGTGGTGGCGCAACCGGCGGCGGGCGGCGGCCATAGCGTCGAAGCTCTCGATCGCGGCGGACCCGTTTCGAATCGCATCACCGACCGCCGGCAGCGTCGTGGCCAGCTCGGCGCGTTGGGCCGCCCGACGGCCATTTGCGACACCATCGATTGCCGCGGGATCGACCGGTAGTGTGTGCGAGTGGCTCAGCCCAAGCTCGCAGTCGATCGAATCCGACTGCCGCTTCGCCCGAGACCGCCGCTTTCGGCGATCGGCGCTCGAATCGCCTACGCCGCGTCGCTGCTCGTGTTCATCGCCGTCGTCGTGTACATCGGGCGCAACGGCTACGTCGACACCGCCGGCGGAGAGATCGGCATCGTCGATGCCCTCTACTACGCCTCGGTCACCGTCACCACGACCGGCTACGGCGACATATCGGCGGTGACGACGCCCACCCGGCTGGCGGCTCTCCTGCTCATCACGCCGGCCAGGATCCTCTTCCTCATCCTGGTGGTGGGGACGACGGTCGAGGTGCTGACCGAACGGTCGCGCCAGCTCATTCTCACCCAACGTTGGAGGCAACGCGTGAAGGATCATTACATCGTGTGCGGGTTCGGTTCGACGGGCCAGAGCGCAACGAGCGCGCTGGTGGCACAGGGTGTGCCATCAACGTCGATCGTCGTCGTCGACTCCGATGGTGCCGTCTGCGCCAAAGCCCAGGAGGACGGTTTCACCTCCGTTCGTGGGGATGCGTCGAGGGTCACCGTTCTGCACCAGGCAGCGATCGACCGCTCGAAGGCGGTGATCGTCACGCCCAACCGAGACGACACCGCCGTGCTCGTCACCCTGACCGCACGAGAACTGAATCCCGATGCCCAGATCGTTGCGGCCGGCCGGGTCAAGGAGAATCTCCACCTCCTGCGGCAGAGCGGTGCGAACGCCGTCATCGACTCCTCCGCCGCCGTCGGTCGTCTCCTCGGCATCGCCACCGAGACCCCCAGCGCTCTCGCAGGTCCTGGATGATCTGCTCGAGGTCGGTAGCGCGCTCGAACTGGCCGAGGTGCCACCGGTGATGGGTGAGGGTGGGGACCTTCGGGCACCGAAGGGCGTGGTGGTCATCGAGGTCCTCCGAGACGACGATCGCTTGCCGTTCAACGCTGCCGGGCTCGGGGAACTACGAGTCTTCTGATCGTCTAATGGTCGTTCGCTCGGTTCCCTGACGAGTGTCCTCCAGCGGATCGAGGTCCCACAGTACGATCTCGATCGTGCTCCCGTGGATCGGTCTCGCATTGGTGGCGGGACTGGCCGTTCCGATCCTGGTGTTCGCCTTCTTCAGCCAGCGCGTAGCCCGACGTCGACGTCGCACCATGGCGCACGTCACGCCGGCGCCGGCGCCAGCAGATCGCCTACCGGGCCGTGATCAACGCCCGGTCCGCCTTCACGCGATCGGTGCAGGCCTACGAACAGGCGCTGGCCAGGCCAACGCCACGAGCAGCGCCGGCACGACGCCGCTGACCGAACCGGCATCGCAGGAAATCGACGAGCTGCGAAACAGAAAGGACCAGCGCCGAGTCCGGCTTCTCGATGCGCAACGGCGATGGAACGACATCCGTCCCGAACCGGCTCCGGACTCACCGATCAGAACATGGATCGGTGCCGGCGAGCTGCGGGGTTGGTCGCTGGGGCTGATCGGTCACGAAACGGCCCTGTTTCGGATCGAACACGCATTGGATCCTGATTGCTGGGTCGTCCTGGAGACGCGCCGGCTTCGTATCGGCCCGGCCCTGGGAGCGGAACGCCTGAGACTCGGGTTGCTCATCGAAGGCGCCACCATCGAGCAAGTGACGGGCCTGGTCCGAGAGGCGATGGGCAGTCCGGAGTTCGCTTTTCGACCTGGTGCGTTCGATCGGTCGGTGGCTGTCGCAGCGACGCCTCGAGCGCACGGATGGCGCTACGCGGCCTTCGCAGGACCGTCGACAAGAGCGGTCGCGGTGTACCCGCACGGCATCGGTGAAGAGTCCCGTCGGCCGGTCCTCGCCTACCTGGCGGCCGAACGTGGCCTCGATCTGAATCGATCCCGAAGTAGGGTTGGGGCGCCCCTCCGACGTTGTGCGCCTTCGGATCGGCAGCGGCGGACCGGCCCTGCTCATCGGGGCGTGGACCGGGCGCACACCATCGGCCCGTATCCTCGCCGGTTCCAATCACCAGGCGTGGGTTCGAACAAGTCGGGTCTAGGTTCGATCGAGCCGGCGCGCTCGCGGTCCCGGGATCATGACGTCGGGATCCAGACGATCATCAGGTCGTCGACGGTGATGTCCGTCTTCTCCAAACCGACGGCGAGTTCTTCGATCATCTCAGCCCTGTCGTTCCACTCATCGTCGATCTCGATGAGGCTGTCGGCCAGCTTGGCCTCCAACTCCTCGAGGTCATCGCTCTTTTCCATCCAACCGGTTGAGCGCGGTGTCGAGCCGCTTCTTGGACGATGCAGCCTGCCTGCTTCCGCTGCTCATTCGTCGGGCGGCAGACGCCAGGGAACGAGAACGGCGTCTGCCTCCCAGCAGCCCGCCCAACAGCGACGCTCCGAATGTCCACCACCTGCTGTTGTTTACGTCCACCGGCGTCTATCTCGGCCTGTCGCACGCGGTCTTCGGCCACGGCGATCTGATCCCGGATCCGGTCGAGTTGTGATTCGAGCTTCTGGCGCAGCTTGTCGGCTGCCTGATCGCTCATTTCGTCGGCCGCAGCCCGACATCGACGGGCGAAGTCCTCCGGAGGTCTCACCCGGTCGACTGAACAGCTTGAGTTCACGATTCTGCACCAACTGAATCTGCTCGTCGGTATACAGCCGATTCTTGAGGTCTCGCTCGATCGCCGACAGGGCGGTCTTGGTGATGTTGCGCTCGGGGACCACATAGCGGGCTCCATCGGGAGGATCGGTGGTGAAGTCGCGGTCGTCGAAGTCCACTTCGACCAGCGCATCGGCGTCGAATCCTTCGCCGACGATCGGGAACGATCGCCTCCCATTCCTCGACGTGGCGGAGATCGGCTTTGGTGTCGTCGAACAGGAGTTGAACCCGAGCCGCGATCACCGGCACGAGCCGCAGCCCGCCGGGTGTGCCCCCGACGGTGGGCAGCCACGGGGCTGCGGCAACGGCGTAGCGAACCGGGGTGTGGTCCGGGACGCCCGGAGCGACGCTGGACTCGTCCTCGCCAAGGGGTGCGGGTGAGTCCGCAGCAGAGGACGAGAAAACTGCCTGGCCCCCCGACGCTGCTGCGCCCTGGCTCTCCAACAGAGCTTCGCGTTCGGGGGCCATCAGCTCGGTGATCTGATCGCGTGACAGGGGCCCGGCGAGATAGCTCATGGCCCAGCGGGTCGTGAACAGCGGCGTCTCCGACGACCTGGTTGTCCGGAGAACGAATTGGCGCTTGTCGAGGCTGCCGATCGTCGCCTCGATCTCCTTGACATCGACCGCACCGTCGGCGGATCGCAGGCCATCGACGAGACGGTTCCTGTCCTGCTCGGTTTGCAGTCGACCGATCATCCATGTCCCGGCGTTCGAGATCGCCTTGTAGTCCAGGTCCACCGGGTTCTGGGTGGAGAGGACCAGACCGACGCCGAATGCACGAGCCTGTTTGAGCAGTGTCAGGATCGGCTTCTTGGTCGATGGGTTGCCGACCGGAGGCGCCAATCCCATGACCTCGTCGATATAGACCAGGCACCGCAGCTGACCCGTGCCGGACTGTGTTCTCATCCAGGAGATCAGCCGGCTCAAGATCATCGTGATAGCGAACTGACGCTCGGTCTCGTCGAGGTGGCGCAGCGACACGACCGCAGCCCGAGCCTTGCCCTCGCCATCCCACAGCATCGTCTGGGGATCCAACGGGGCACCGGTGGCCCAGGCGGCGAAGCTGGGCGAAGCCAGAAGCCCATTGAGCTTCATGACCAACGCTTGACGATCAGCAGCGGGAAAGAAGGTGTCCAGATCGAGCACGCCGAGCTTGCGGATCGGCGGATCGAGCAGTTGGCCGAGAAGGGATGGGAGGTCCAGCACAACACCTGAGTCCCACGATCGGTTGATCAGGTTGGCGAGAAGGATGTGTTCGCGGCCCGACAGCGGATCGCTCGACACGCCGACGAGTCCGAGCAGACCGCTCACGGTTGCGTCGGCTTCGTCCTGGCGAGCTCCCGGATCATCGGTGGCCGGGGGATCGAGGCGTCCGAGGACGTCGAGGGGAATGCCCGAGTCGGCGCCAGGCGTGTAGATCACCGGGTCGGCCGCCGTCCGCAGCCGCTGGATGTCCGAGCCGTCCAGACCCCATCCCGACAGACCCGTCTTCCACATCTCGGCGGTGGATGCGGCGAGATCGGAAACCGAGGTGTTCTTCACCCGGGCCGTGCCATCGTCCATCCACGGTTCGAACGCAGGGTCCGTCGAGGTCCGGAAAGGTCAGAGCCAGATTGCCCAGATCGCCTTTCGGATCGATGGCCAGCACGGGCACCCCGGAGAGGAGCGCCTCCTCCAGCAGCACGATGCCAAGGCCGGTCTTGCCCGAACCGGTCATGCCCACGATCACGCCGTGGGTGGTGAAATCGGCACTGTCGAGCAGGGTCGGCTGTCCGTTGCGATCGCCCGATGCCGGATCCACCTCCTCGCCGACGTGCAGTTCTCCGGTACGTTTCTGTGTCGCCATGACCACATTGTGTTACGAGGATTGACCCGTTCGCAGATATGTCCACAAAAATCGGGCAGAATGGCCGTTCACCCGTCTCGAAAGGACTGACTACATGGGAACGACTGATGAAGGGATGACTGATGAAGGCATGACCGACAAAGGCATGACCGACAAAGGCATGACCGACAAAGATGACCGACAAGGCCAAAGACACGCTTCACGGCGTCACCGACAAGGCCGGCGACGTGCGCAAGACCGTGGGCGGCAAGCTGGAAGAGGGTATCGACAAAGTTGCTGACGCCGTGAACTCGGCGACCGGTGGCAGGTTTGAAGGACCGCTGGAAAAGGTCAAGGAACTCGCCGACAAGATCGATGGCAGCCCTGAGGGTGAAGCCGAAACGGCCGAGGCCGACCCCGACCCAGCCGGCTGAGTCCCGGCTCCAGGATCCCGCTCCCTCACCTCGAGGGCATGGAGCCGCGCCGAGTTCGGCCTAGGTCAGCCCCCTCGCAGTGACAGCTCGGCCAGCAGGTCGTAGTCTCCTCCGTCGATGGTCGGATTGACCTCCGACTTGAAGTCGGCGGAGCCGACCTGCCATGCCGCGAAGACCTCGGCGAAGTCACCGGCACCGCTTTCGAAGTCCGGCAGCCCACTGCCGGGCCACCACGGTGTGGCCTCGGGAGCTTCTCTCTCCTCAAGCCAGGCGCGTCGTTCGTCGCCGGTATTGAGTGACACATCGACCGCATGTCCGAGTTCGTGGGCCAGTACTCGGGCCACCCTGGCACCGTTGTCGGTGTCCTTGACGAACACCTCGATTCGCTTGTCGCCGCTCCAGGTGTAGCCCGAGGCCCGGCCTCGCGGTTCCAGGAATGTGATCGTCCAGCCCTCGAGTTCGGACCGCCATGGGTAGCGGATCAGCTCCAACCCTGATTCGGCGACCGACTCGATTGCGGTGGTTTCGTAGGCGAGCGGGGAACCGTCGAGCGGGAGCGGGTCGACGGGTCCCGAGGCGACCTCGCCGGCACTGGAATTCTGAAAGAGGCCGAGCACCGCCAGGCACGCAGCCAGGACGGTTGCCACGGCCGACAGTACCGACGAGAATCGCACTGCGGTCACATGGTGTTTCTGGCGGCTTTCCAGGGCGCGTTCGTCCTCGGCTGTCCAGCTTGGCTCGGGTGTGAGGGATGGTGCAGACATGGGGCCCAGTGAGCGGTTGACTCACCACAGGATTCGACACGCCAGAACCGGACCTTGAGTGTCCGCAGCCAGCTTGGGATCGGTTCAACTACGTCACCTCCCGGTCTCGTCTACGCCGTGATGCCGAGTAGACTGAGGCGGTGCAGGACGGGCGAGCACGACAGCCCGGGTTTCCTGCCCCTGATCGACTTGGAGGCGCAGTGACCAACGTACTCGAGCCCATTGAAATCGCCGAAGCCCTAGCGATCATCGACGCGGGTCTCGGCGGTCTGACCACCCGCAAGCTGGTCTCCTCCGATGAGGTCACCGACCTACTGCTCGATGTGCGCGCCATTCTGAGCACCAAACCCGAATCGCAACTCGACACGGTCGAGAGCTGAGGCATAGGGCCTGCGCTGCTCCCTCGATACCATCCAACCGCGAAGATGTTACCGAGGAGTAGGAACGATATGGCTGAATTGGGATTCGACGGCAAGGTTGCGATAGTCACCGGCGCAGGTGGAGGACTCGGACGTGAACATGCGCTCGAATTCGCCCGACGCGGCGCACGCATCGTGGTCAATGACCTCGGGGGTTCACTCGACGGAACCGGAGGTTCGGACTCACCCGCCCAGTCGGTGGTCAACGAGATCGAGGCCCTGGGAGGAGAAGCGGTTGCCAACGGTGAGTCGGTCGCCACCCCTCAGGGGGGTGAGGCCATCGTCGCCTCCGCCATCGACGCGTTCGGCCAGGTCGACATCGTCGTGAACAACGCGGGGATCCTGAGGGACAAGACGTTCCACAACCTCGACGACGACCTCCTCACGCCGGTGATCGACGTGCACCTCAAGGGTGCGTTCTACGTCACCCGCCCGGCGTGGATCCACTTCCGGGAGCAGAAGAGCGGCGTAGTCATCAACACATCGTCGAACTCGGGCCTCCTCGGCAACTTCGGCCAGGCCAACTATGCGGCCGCCAAGATGGGCCTGGTCGGACTCACCCGGCGTCCTCGCTGCCGAAGGGGCCAAGTACGGAATCCGGGCCAACGCCATCGCCCCGGTCGCCAAGACCCGGATGACCGAGGACCTGCTGGGCGGCATGGCAGAACAGCTCGATCCGAGATTCGTCAGCCCGCTGGTCATGTACCTCGCCCACGACTCCTGCCCGACGAGCGGCAACGTCTATTCCGTAGCTGGTGGGACGGTCGCCCGCTTCTTCGTCGGACTCACCCAGGGCACATCTCGCGGGGCGAGCATCACCGCCGAAACCGTTCGAGACGACTGGGACGCAATCAACTACGAAGAGGGCTATGTGGTTCCGGCCAATCCCGCCGAAGAATTCGTCAAGCTGCTCGAGCAGTGGGGCGCTGGAGGCTAGGTCTCGTTCGGTTCGTTCGAAACCGCACGCTCGGCGAAGGCGGTCCAACGGCTGTAGTCGACCTTGCCGTTGGCCGCTCGTTCCAGACGAAGGAACGGTGATGACGTGCCGGGGGGCTTTGTAGTCGGCGAGCTGGTCCTTGACGTGGGCGATCGCATCCGCCTCCGACACCGACGCCGGCTCACCGGCCACGACCGCGGCCACCCGCTGGCCGAAGCGCATCGTCGGGCACACCGACCACGATCGCATCCCGCACCCCGACAACAGCCCTTGAGCGACTCTTCGACCTCCTCGGGAAACACCTTCTCGCCGCCGGTGTTGATGCAGACCGAACCCCGGCCGAGCAGCGTGATCGAACCGTCGGCCTCAACCGTGGCGAAGTCGCCGGGAACCGAGTACCGAATCCCGTCGACGGTGGGAAAGGTGGTGGCGGTCTTCTCGGGGTCCTTGTGGTATCCGAGCGGGACGCGGCCGGCGATGCCGACACGACCGACCTCTCCGCTGCCGGCTTCGACCAGGCGGCCGTCGTCGGTGATCACCGCTGACCTCTTGCTCAACGAGAACGACGCGGTCCTGCCGATGCATCCTTGGAGGTCACCGATGAGCCGATACCGATCGCCTCGGAGCTTCCGTAAGTGTCGACGCACACCATCCTGTCGTTGTGATGCATCAGACCCGCCTTGGAGTCCGCTGACCACATCACACCCGAGGAGATGAGGACCCGGAGCGAGCTGATGTCCCAGCGATCGGGTTCGGCGTCGAGCGCCGTCGAGCATCGGCCGTGCGAAGGCGTCACCGACGATGAAGATGCTCTTCGACCCGGTGACGTTCGACGGTGTCGAACAGCTCTGCGATGTCGAGCCGGTGAGCGGTCAGCGTGATGAGTGGTCCCGCCGAGACTCATGGTGTTCAGCGCATTGAAGAGCCCGGTGCCGTGCATCAACGGGCACGCCGGAATGCTGCGCGGTCCAGGAGCCGCTGTGCCACGCGTTCGGCGGCGGCCTCGGAGTGTCCGTCGGCACCGACATCGGGTTCGACCGGCAGTGGCACCTTGTTCTTGGCGTCGGTGACGATCAGGAGGTCATCCTGACGCCACATCACCCCTTTGGGCATTCCGGTCGTGCCGCCCGTGTAGAGCAGGACCAGATCATCGCCCGAACGTCCCTCGGGCGAGCACGACGGTGCTCGGTCGTGGGCGTGGCGACGGCCTCCTCGTACGGTGTCGCCCACCCGGGACAGGGACCTGAGCCGTCGTCGATCCAGAGCCAGGTGTGGATGCCGGGATCTCGGGTCTGACCTCGGCCGCCGTCTCGCTGAACGAACCGTGGAACACGATCACCTCGGCGTCGGCGTTGTCCCATAGATACGTGAGCTCGGCGACCCCGTAGCGATAGTTCGTGTTGACGTGCACGAGCGACGCCTTGGAGCAGGCCAGGAAGAGCTCGGTGTACTCCGGCCCGTTGTAGAGGTAGAACCCGATCGAGGCCTGATGGGCACAGCCACGGCGACAGTAGGAAGCGTGCGAGTCCGTTGGCTCTGCGGTCCAAGTCTCCGTCCAGGTCCGCACGAAGTCACCGTGGATCGAGGGCGGGTGCATCGGGTTGGACCGCCGCCACCGACTCCCAGACCGTGGCAAAATCCCAACCGTTCACAGTCGGGTAGTGTACGCACCGCTTCGGCTGCGCCGCTGAGGTGAAGGCTCAGATAGACAGTTGGCCCCGGTAGACCGAGTTGCCGCTGTGGGTCGGATCGCCGTCGTCGCGCTCGACGGAGATGTCGACGATGGGGAAGTCGGCCACATCGACCCCGGCGGGAACAGCGAATGTGCCCCCGGCATCGATGCGTCCCAGCGAAAACATCTCGATCGACGTCGGTATCGATGATCCACAGCTCGTAGAACTCGCCCTGTTCCGGTTGCAGAGTTTCGTCGAGATCGACTTCGAGTTGCACCCCGTCGTCGCTGTCGAGCACGGTTGCGACACCGAACGCTTCGCCGTTGTCGAGGACCGCCAGCTCGACCTCGCCGATCGTGGTGGCGTCGCGATCGACATCGTGCCGATGGCGACCGCAACGGCAACCGATGCCGCCACCGCTGCGAGAAGCAGGCCGGCGGGCCGGCGCCGGCGGCGGTGATGGGCCAGCGAGGTCACGTTCGAGTGGTCGGTCCTCGATTCCTCGGGAGGCGCCTCGTCGACCGGTGAGTCGTCGATCGAGGGTCCGGCGTCGTCGAGGTGCGACTCGATCCCAGCCCATACCTCTGGTGGCGGTGATTCGAGATCCTCCTGACGATCACCGATGCGCATCCGCATTTCGGTGAGGAGCTCGTCAAGCTCTCTGTCGTTCATCGACGCCTCCCTGCCGGTCGTCGAGACACCATTGATATCTTCTCTCTCGAGCTCTGCTCGAAGTCGCAGCAGACCTCTACGCATGTCGCTCTTCACCGTGCCGAGGGCGAGTCCGAACTCGTCGGCGATCTGCTGCTGGGTCCGGTCTCCCCAGAACGCCAGCGTCAGTACCTGGCGCTGCCGGTCGGGAAGCGCAGTTGAGTGCTGCGGTGAGCACCAACCGGTCGGCGAGAACGCCGAAGCGAAGGTGGTCCTCGTTGGCCGATCGCTGCTCGACCGGTTCGCTCAGTTCGGCCTCGTCGACGCGGCGGCCGGTTCGGCGGTAGGAGTCGATGAGACGGTTCTTGGTGATGCCCATCAGCCATCCACCGAGGCTTCCCTTCGACGGCATCGAACGATCCACGTGCCCGCCATGCGGAGAGAAAGACCTCCTGGGTGAGGTCCTGGGCGTGTTCGGGACCGAGCGCTTTCTTGGCAACGTGAAGATGGCGTCGCCGTGCAGGTCGTACAGGGTCTTGAGCGCGTCGCGATCGCCGGCGATGAATCTCGAACGAAGATCGAGCTCGGGATCCTCGGTGACGGAGACAGCACAAAAGGACGATACAGCTCGATGATCGTTGGTTGAACCCTCGAGCGGACGGGAGCGGTCATTGTGGCCACGTGCTATTCCTACGTCGTCCGGCCAGGTCCTGGATGCGTTCTCGTCGTGGATCCGCACACGCCTGCGGGGTGTCCCGCCCTCGTCGGTGCCGATGTAAGGCCCCCGGCTGGGAGAAGAGCCTCGTGTGCCAACGCTGGGGGTGAGGAGCACCGCCCTCGGGTAGTCCTCGAAGAGCCACCGCACGAAGTTGCGGCGTGTCCAGTTCGATGCTCCGGCGATACGGAGCGCCGCTTCGGCCAGGCGAGGATGGGCCAGGAGGCCAGCTGAGTCGCCCGGCCAGTCGATGGTCCTTCTGCATGTTCCGTCGCAACCTCTCGTCGTAGGACCTGCCGACTGCGTCGACGTCCTCACCATGGGCGTGGATCGCCTCGGCTGCCCAGATGCCTGTTTCGATGGCCTGGCCGATACCTTCGCCCGTCATCGGATCGGTGGCGGCTGCGGCGTCGCCGACGAACATCACCCGACCGTTCCGGACCGGCAACCGACCCAGTCGTGCCGGGATCGGCCAGGCGAGTGTGGCGATCCAGAGCGACCGCATCGGGACCCGAGCACCTCGGCGATGCGGGGGCGCTGCCAGCAGGTCGGTCCACAGCGCCTTCATCTCCTGCACGCCGATGCCGTGACCTCGTCGGATGCCGAATCCGACGTTGGCGGTCCCGTCGGCGAGAGGAAACGCCCAGACGTAGCCCGGAAGGAGATCGCGTTCGAACCATACGAACAGCTCGTCCTTGGCCCTCGGCGACACATTGGTGAAGTACTGCCTGAAGGCATGCCACTCACCGCGATAGCCCGGGGATCCGAGGTCGAGCAGTTTGCGGGTGGTCGACCACATCCCGTCGGCGGCGATCAGATGGCGTGCGCCGGTAGTCCCCGGCGCTGGTGTCGAGCGAGTACCGAGTCTTCTGTCGTGGTGATTCCGGTGATCGTGACGCCTTCTCTGACCTCCACACCTGCGGTTCTGGCCCGCAGGAGCAACGCATGGTCGAGTTCGGAGCGGCGGGCGATGGCGGCGAAGTGACCCGGACCGGTGGGCAGATCGAATTGGATCGCGTCGCCGCGGGGCCCGGCGACCTGGACGGTTCGGATCGGCTTCCAACTCGGCACGTCGACGGGGTCGAGCCCGAGGCCGTCGAGTAGCCGCAGGGCACCGGTCGTCAGGCCGTCGCCGCAACACTTGTCCCGGGGAAAGGAGGCTTTGTCGATGATCACGACGCGATGCCCGTTTCGGGCGAGCGTGATACCAGCGGCAGCACCGGCCGGGCCGCCGCCCACGATCAGCGTGTCCGCGTCGGTTGGCGTCGCTTCCTCGTGGACTGGTTTGGTGTCGGGCACGGTCATCGGATCCGGGGCTTGCCGATCACCCCGCAGCGTCGGAGCCATCACCCGGTTGTACCTCGAGAGCAGGGTCTGATGCCCCATCGGCTGGATCCTGGGGCTGGGGATCGGCCGGTGGTTGCGGTGCTGGTTCCTCCGGCGTCGGTTCGGGAGCGGGGGGTTCGGGTTCGTTCGGGTCGGGGTTCGGGGGTGGGGGGTTCGGCGGCGGGCGGTTCGGTGGTCGGCGGCTGTTGCTCGGGTGGCTCAGCGGGGACGGGGTCCTCGCCGTCGGTTTCGGGTGGCACGGTCGGATCGCCGTTGCAGTCCAGCCCCTCGCCAGGTCGATACACCGCGAAGAAGGTGTCGGTCGTGACGGTTCCGTCGGAGAATGTCCGCTGTCGGGTCGTCGTGACCCGCCGGCATTTGTTCTGTGCCCGTCTCGAGACTCCGAGGTCCTCGACCTCGACGTTCTTGGTCGAGTACATGGACACCGTGATCGACGTCGGGGTGTATTCGGTCCACAGCAACACTCCGTACGGGGTGTTGTTGGCGATCTTGAGATCGGGGCGGGGGTAGGAGATCGTGGCCTCCCGACCCTCCGGGTATCGGCTGAAGTAGAGCGAGTGGGCCTGGTACTCGACGATGTCGAGACCGGCGAAGAACGCCGTATTGAACGTAGTGGTGGCGACCTGGGAGACCCCGCCACCGTATTGTGGCTCGAGATTCCCCCGCGAGATCGCTCCCGCCTGGAGATATCCCTTCTCCTTCGTGCGTTGGCCCACGTAGCCGTTGAGACTCAACGTCTCTCCCGGCTCGATGATCGCACCACGGATCGTGTCGGCGAACAGTTGAATGTTCACGACCCGGTTCGCACAGCACGGGTGACTCGTGGTGAACGTCGACACCAACTCGACGATCCCCAGCTCCTCCAGTTCGGCAACCCCCTTGTCGCCGTCGGTCACGATCGGGATCAGTTCGACTGAACGAATAGCCTCCGGGGCCTCGGTGTCGGCGTTCTCGTCGTCGGTCGTCGGGGCGGCCGGACGGGAGAGCAGCGCCGCTCGTAGCAGAGCTGCCGTCTTGTCGTCGCAACAGATCACCGTCTCGTCGGCGGGGACGATTTCGGGCCGATCCTGGACGACGATGAAGCGGGCCTGCTGCGACTCGTCGCCGAGGCGTTCGAAGCGATCGCCCAGTAGCTCCACGGCTCGGTTCTGGTCGACGTGCCAGAACACGCCGTCATCGGTGTTGTCGACCTCGATGAGGTCCCGCAAATCGGCAGGCTCGAGAAGGGTCTTCTGGTCGAGGACAGTGACCTCTAGAGGATCGCCGGTCGCTTTGTTCAACTCGACGGCGACCCGTCCCACCGAGTCCAGTGATAGCTCAGGTCGTTGCGGGTATGGGGTGAGGCTGAATCGATGCGGTCCCGGCGTGCCGGTTGCACCCACGATCCGATCGAGGAGCTGAGCCGGATCGACGACGACGCCTTCGACGCCGGGTTCGGTCACGAACCGGGTCTGCCTCATCGCCACGGACGGTTGCTGCGGGCCGTCGAGCTGTGGGGAGATGAAGCTCTCGACCGCCGCCTGGACCGTGTCGGCCTCGACCAGATAGGGGAGGTCGAGCTCGACGGGGGTGCGAAACGACGTGAGCCAGCGGAAAGGACCACCGAGCAACGATCCGTCCGTGCGGGCCTCGAACGCCGCCCCGACCAGCGCCTTGTGATCGACCCGGGCCCCGAGCCGAACGAGGTCGGTAGCCACGGTCGTGTTCTCGACCGAGATCGTGACCGGGTCCTGGGCCAAGGTGGTGGTGAAATCCGTCGCCACCCCGCGAACCTCTTCGGAGGTCATGCCGCTGAGGTCCACGCCGTGGACGCTCACGTTTCGAGCGACCGTGTTGGCGCCCAGTGCCGAATCGATGGCCCATGCCAGGCAAACCAATGCGACGAAACCGACGACGATGGTCAGCGAAATCGTCAACCTCTGGCGCGTCATGCGTGCACCCTCGCCGCTGCTGTGCATCATCAAAGTGTCGCACCCGGATCGTGACGGTGGACGTCAGAAGAGTGTTTGTTGTGGCTTTTCGAGCCCTCGGAGCTGGTCGTAGTCGACTTCGACACATCCGATGTCTCGGTAGCCGGCCAGCACTTTTGCTTGCGGCTTGATCGACTGAGCTGCGAACACACCCCTCACCGGTGCCAGGTCGGGTTGGGCGTTCAGGAACTCCAGATAGCGGGACAGCTGTTCCACACCATCGATTTCACCTCGCCGTTTCACCTCGAACGCGGTGGTCATTGCGTCGGTTGCCCGTTCGAGGCGGACGAAGGCCTTCGAAGGCCGACAGCTGATCTCGACGTCCTGGTGCCAAGTGCCTATTGTGACAAGTACCTATTGTGAGTCTGGGACGACCACGTAAAGTGGCGAATCGAGCTGAGGTTGCCAGAAGCGACGATTTGGAACCGGTGAGAGTGTTGTCCCCGAAGGTCCCCAGAGAGGGTGTATCGATGTGAAGGTGCAGATCTGTTCGACGTGCCCGACGCCCTCGGACGCAGTGATCGGAGGCAGCGGCTACCTCTCGGCGGTGCGCGATCCGGCGATCCGGCGCGACACAGTCGGCTGCGTCACCCTCGCCGATGCCGGCAACAGCCTTACCGATCCGCTGCTGGGTCCTGAGTGGGTGATGGGCTTTGGGTCAGGTCTGCGACCGCTCGTGGCACAGTCCGGCTCTGATGAATAGGCGGTCCACCAGACTTGAAGATCGTGTCAGCGGATTTGCGGGACGACCTCAGAGCTGCGCACTACCACCGAGCACGATGAGATCGCCGACCACGAAAGAAGCCTTGGCATGAGTATTTCCTGGCATTCACTTCATGGGCTGGAAGAGTCGTATGGGGATGCATTCTATCTACTCGACCTCGACCTGTTTGAGTCCAACTATCAAGAGTTCTTAGGGGCCTTCAAATCAATATACCCCAAGAGCAACATCGCGGTACTCGTATAAGACGAACTATACGCCAAGACTCTGCAAATCTGTCAATGCTATGGGTGGCTATGCTGAAGTTGTCTCCGTCATGGAATATGATCTGGCCCTGCGTATTGGGGTCATACCATCCCGAATCATCTTCAATGGTCCCTACAAGCGCGAGCCAGATATTGAAAAGGCGCTCCTGGCTGGCTCGATAGTCAACCTGGACTCATGCTCTGAAGTAGCGATTGTCGAGGCAATAGCCAAACGATCACCTGAGCATCAGATGACAGTTGGCGTCCGTTGCAACTTTGAGCTTGCCTCCGATGATATTTCTCGATTTGGATTTGACGTCGATGGAGACGACTTTCAGGATGCGCTTGACCGACTCCGTCGTCTGGACAACTGCACCGTCGGTGGGTTGCATTGCCATTTCTCAACCTCGCACAAGAGCCTCGATTCGTATGCTTTGAGGGCGAACAAGATGTTAGCTCTGGCCTCTGATCACTTTGCGGATACGCTACCTCAATTCATCAATCTGGGTGGAGGATTTTTCAGCGACGTGCCATTTGCGTTGCGAGAGCAATTCACTCAACCAATACCGACTTTTCAAGACTATGCGACAACCATTGCTCATTTGTTTCGTGACCAGTTTCCTGATCAATTGGCACCTGAGCTGATCCTCGAACCTGGTACAGCTATTACAGCAAATACGATGAAATTCGTAGCCAAAATAGTTGATATAAAGACCGTACGTTCGCGAACAATAGCTCTTTCCTCGGGCAGCATTCACAACGTGAAGCCAACGCTACACAAACGGAACCTCCCAATGAGGGTGGTTTCGTCACACGCCGGATCGGGAGCGACCGGATCCGGTGACCTCATTGATATTGTCGGCACTACCTGCATGGAGCATGACTGTCTTCACAGCGGCTACTCCGGTCCTCTAACATTGAATGACTACTTGATCTTTGATAATGTTGGTGCCTATAACACGGTCATGAAGCCGCCGTTCATTCATCCGTGCCCACCTATACTCGCCTATAGATCAACACTAGACGAATTCGAAGTCGTCAAGCGACAGGAAGAACTTGCGGACGTGTTCGCGACGTATCTTATTTAGCGCCGCCTCTACCGCATGAGAGCCATCGGGAAGCCAGTTGCAAGAAGCTAAGAGCAGTTTTCTCTCATTATGAACGTACTCCTAACCTGTGCAGGTCGCCGCAATTACCTTGTGGAATACTTTCGGTCTGCATTGCCAGAAAAGGGAGAAGTATACGCCGCCGATGTTTCCGCTGATGCGCCGGCTTTACAGGTCGCAGACAGGGCCTTCATCGTTCCTGCCATCGGCGATACGAGCTACATTGATCGCCTAATAGCCATTTGTCAGGAGCACCAGGTTCGCTTGCTGATCCCGCTGAACGACCTGGAGTTGCTGCCATTGGCCCGGGAGCGCGATCGATTCCTCGAAATTGGCACGATACCTGTCGTGTCGTCACCAGATGTGGTTATGGCCAGCTTTGACAAGTTGGCGACGGTTGAGTTTCTGAAGGAATTGAGACTTCCCTTCCCCAAGACGTATCTGAGTGTGGTAGAGGCGCGTAGGGCGTTGTCCCAAGGGGAAGTTGCTTTTCCGTTGGTGGTCAAACCCCGATGGGGGACTGCCTCGATTGGCATCGAGTTCCCACAGGACTGCGAGGAGCTGGAGTTGGCCTATCGACTCCTCAGGAAGAAGCTCAAACGAACAATCCTCTCAGAGGTGAGCGCTACTGATCACCAACGATCGGTCCTCATACAGGAGAAATTGCCCGGGCAAGAATATGGTCTTGACATCATCAATGATCTGAACGGTCGCTACGTGTCGACCTTTGCGAAACGTAAGATTGGCATGCGTTCAGGAGAGACAAGTCAGGCGATGACGGTTGAAGATGATCGACTTCAAAGGCTTGGCGAGACGATTGGGCGGAAGCTTGCGCATGTGGGCAACCTCGACTGTGATGTCTTCGTCACTCACGAGAGTGTCTACGTACTGGAGATGAATCCACGGTTCGGTGGTGGGTATCCGTTCACTCATGTAGCAGGCGCAAATGTACCGGCAATGCTATTGGCTTGGTCCGATGGAAAGAGTCCTTCGGAGAGTTGGCGTGAGATTGAATCAAATGTGAAGGCTGCCAAATATGACCAACTTCTTGTTTGTAGAGACTTCTAGCGGGCCCGCATCACGCTCGTTCCGGAGGTCTTCGGAACGTCATCGGAGCGCACTGGGAGGGGTCGGTGTGGACCCTTGCAGCCAACTCTGTCGACGCATGGCTGTCGACAAAGCGGCCACACCGGGCGTCTTGGCCGACCAGTGTGCTGGACGCTTGCGTAAAGACCCGAAGCGACACCGGCCTCTGATCCGGGGAGAGGTTCCCGTGGTCCACACGATCACCCAATCAAGACGAATGCAGCTGCGGTTGCGTCGGAGCATGCTGTCGGAAGACATCAGCAGCTGTGTTTCGAGCGCCGACTCGGCACAAGCCGATGAGAACTGCCGCTTTGATCGAGAGCGCGGCCGTGTGCACGTGACCCGGTCGAAATGACCAGTCGGCAGGCGTCGCTGAGTGTCAGGTATGCCAGGCGAAGAGCTGTGAGTGCGAACGCCGGCTCCACGAAGCGAGACGTCCGTGTGCTTCCAACCGCAGACCTTAATCACGGTCATAAGGTCGACTTGGTTGGAGAGACTTTTGTAACCATTCGCGCCTGTTCAACGGGTGGTAAGATGCCCTACGTGCAACCCATTATCTGATGACCCTGCACCTTGGTAGTTGATGGGGTCCATGCTAAAATCGACAGGGTGGCCTCTACAGAAAGCGTGGGAACGGGCTTGACAATACAGATCTATTCGACGTGTCCGAAGTCGTCGGACGCACCTAGTGAAGGTTCCGACTACCTCACGATGGTTCATGAGGCGGCGACTTGGAGTGAGGCAGCCGGGTGCGTCGGGACCCTCATATATACCGATAACAGTCTCATCGATCCATGGTTGATCGCTCACTCGGTGATGGGCTTCACTTCGAAACTACGGCCCCTCGTCGCCGTTCAGTCGGCCTACATGCACCCCTACGCAGCGGCCAAGAAGATCGCCAGCTTGGCGTTGATGCACGGTCGGGCCACTGATGTGAACATCGTGGCTGGAGGTTTTCGAAACGATCTGAAAGCGCTGGGCGACACCACGCCGCACGACGACCGCTACGCCCGGGCCGAGGAGTATGCAACGATTATGAGGCGGCTGCTCGACGGCGAATCCATCACACAGGACGGTCACTTCTTTCAGCTCGAAGGACTGTCGTTGAAGCCTCCGATGCCCGACGGCATTCGGACAACGTTCCTGATTTCAGGCTCGTCAGACGCTGGCATGCACGCCGCCGAGGGCATCGGCGCGACGGCCATCCGATATCCCGGTCCGCCAGGTGTCGAGGACGATATGAACGGCGCTGCGGTCCCTTGCGGGATCAGAATCGGGATCATTGCACGTGATCGTTCCGAAGACGCGTGGGAGATCGCTTTCGGTCGATTCCCTGAGGATCGCAAGGGCCAAATGGCCCACGCCATGGCCATGAAAACATCCGACTCCCAGTGGCACCAGCAACTGAGTGAAGCTGGTGATGCGGGTGTCTATTGGCTCCACCCCTTCCGTAACTACAACACCTTTTGTCCGTATCTCGTCGGAAGCTTCGACGAGGTAGTGCCCGAAATCGGCCGATATATCACCGCCGGCTACGGAACTTTCATTCTGGATATTCCCGTCGACATGAATGACATTGAGCACGCTACCAGGGCCATAAACATGGCCGCCGACGCCTCGACGGAATTTGCCTCGGAGTCCCGATGACAGGCCTCATCCAGGACCGGTTCCTTCATACGGCCAAGCAGCAGCCTTCGGCTCGGGCGATCGTGGCGGGCGATGTTGTGCTGAGCTACGAGGAGCTCGACCAGCAGAGTAATTCCCTGGCTCGAACGTTGGTTGCAGCTGGGTGCCGCTCCAATGATCGAGTAGTGGTCTTCTCACCGAAGAGCCCTCGCGCGATCACGGCGTTTCTCGCGGTACTCAAGGCCGGGGCCGTTTACGTTCCCGTCGACATCTCCGCTCCAGCGCCAAGGCTCGCCCGGATCTTCGCATCCTCCGATCCGGCCTTCGTGTTGACCACTTCGGCCGGTGCCGGGTTGTTGGCTGACGTACTCAACCAACCAGGTGTCGATGGGTCGCTTCGTATCGGGGCGCTTGAACCCGGTGTCGTCGGCCTACCCCTCGAGTTCGAGCACGACGATGTCGTTCGAAGCGATCCGGATCAGGTGACAAGCCCCGCCGCCCCTTCCGATCCTGCGCACCTGCTCTACACGTCCGGGTCAACAGGCGATCCGAAAGGTGTGGTCATCAGTCACGAAAACGTCTGTCACTTCGTTGACTGGGCGACCAACTATTTCGGTACCTGCCCAGGAGAGCGCGTCTCAGGTCATCCGCCGCTCCATTTCGATCTCTCCACGTTCGACATTTACTCAACGATCGGCGCTGGTGCGGAACTGCATCTTGTGCCATCCACTCTCAACCTGCTGCCGGGCAAGCTGGTCGACTTCATACGGAATAGCGAACTCAACCAATGGTTCAGCGTGCCCTCCATCCTCACGCTCATGATGCGGTCCGGTGCCATGGACCGAGCCGAGTTTCCATCTCTCACCCGCCTTCTCTGGTGCGGTGAGATGATGCCGACGCCGACTCTTCAATACCTGATGGAGCGGCTGCCGCGAGTCCGATTCACCAATCTGTACGGCCCGACCGAGGCCACCATCGCATCAAGCTTCTACACACTTGACGAACCGCCCGCCAGCCCGACGAGTCCCATTCCAATCGGCGTCGCCTGTCCCGGTGAGACCCTGCAGATCCTCGACGACGACAACGCTCAGACGCCCGACGGCGACGTTGGCAATCTCGTCATCGGGGGTGTTGGCCTGTCCGCCGGCTACTGGCGGGACACAGAGAAGACCAACGCCGCCTTCTTTCTCGACAGCGGGGGGAATCGGTTGTACCGCACCGGTGACCTCGCCCGCGTCGGGTCTGACGGTCAGCTCTATCTGCTCGGTCGGTCAGACTCACAAATCAAGAGCAGGGGCTACCGGATCGAGCTGGGCGAAATCGAGGCCGCCATGGATGCGATCGAGATGGTGAAGGAGTGTGCAGTCGTCGGTGTCGACGACTCCGACGCTGGCAAGGTAGTGGCGTGTGCCTATACCGGCGTCGCTCTTGAGTTCGACGAAGCAGTCCTGACACTTCGCAAACAGCTGGCGTCGACGCTCCCGCGATACATGATTCCGGTCCGTTGGCGGTCCTACGAGACGCTCCCCAAGAACGCGAACGGCAAGATAGACCGACGGGCCATTCGCGAGTCTTTCGAGGAAGCCGATGTCTGATCCCGCGAACTCCGAGACCGTCGGCCGGGTCATCGGTATCCTCGAGGCCAAGCTGGGCGTGGACATCTCCTCGGCAGATGTCGATCTACTCGACTCGGGAACCCTTGATTCGCTCGGATTGATCGAGGTGATGGCAGAACTGGAGTCGGCGTTCGGCGTCGAGATCCCATTACATTCGCTGGAGTTCGATGACCTGCGCACGGCCGTCAGTTTGGCTCGTCTCGTGTCGGTGCGTGACGAGTCGGTCGAGCCGGACTCGCCCACTGAACCGCTGGCCGCGTTCCCGCTGCCCGGTGGTGGTGAGATAAAGCCTATGAAGCGTGACGACCTTCCTGAGGTGGCGGCGCTGCTGGTGAAGGTGACCAAGAGGTCAGGTTCCGCCGATGTTTTGGCGGATTTCCTTTCCGAACTCTTCTTTGATCATCCTCAGGCCGATCCCGGGATTCCAGCGTTGATCGCAAGTGACCAGACCGGAAGGCTGATCGGCTTCATCGGTTCGAATACGCGGTTGTTCGAGTACAAGGGATCACAAGTCCGCATGGGCTGTTCGGGTCCACTGATTGTCGACCCTGAATCTCGGAAGTTCGGTATCGGAGCCTTTCTGATGGAGCGCTACCTCGCTGGTCCTCAGGATTTCAGTATCACCGATGGCGCCACCGATCTGGGTCGTGAGATGTGGACCGGGTTGGGAGGTCAACGGGTGGACGAGCGGGCCCGGCGATGGACCGTCGTCATGCGCCCGATGACCTTCGCCCATAGCTATTCTCTCGAAAAACGTGCCTTGGGCGAACGGTCGAAAGGGCTGGCGATACTGGCCGACAGAGTGTTGAGCAAAGGGTCGCGCTGGTTGTTGCCTGCACGCTCGACACTTGTTGCCGAGACGCTTGTGCCACGTACGCTTGTTGAAGCGATCTCGACGCTTTCGGGAGACACGGTCCTGAAGCCGGCATATGACGAGGACTTCCTCAAGTGGGAGTTCGACGCGCTGGGCCGGGTGGGGAAGGGAGAGCTGAGGGGCGCCCTCTTTCGAGACGACGAGGGTGTGATCTGCGGGTGGTACCTCTACCTGCTCGGACGTGGAAGCATCTCGCGGGTCCTGCAGATTGGTGGCAAGGATCCCTATCTCGAGGACGTCTTCTCGCATCTTCTCCACGATGCGTATGACAACGGCGCAGCGCTTGTAGACGGGCGTTGGGAGCACCATTTGAGCAAGGTTGTGGGCCGTCGAGGCATTCTGCTTCGGCGACATTCCACACACCCGCTTGTGCACTCTCCGGATCCCGAACTGCTTCGGGTTCTTCTAGGTAGCACGTCCTTTTGAGTCGATTCGACGGCGAAGCATGGATGGGCGTGTTTGGCGACGAGTGAACGGCGCGACTGGATCGTGCGAACTAACTGAGGATGTCGCCAGACGAAAGCACCTCAGATGCGGCCACCACTCGACCATCCAGAATCACCCGGTCAATTCGGAGGACACCTTCGCCGGTCACCACGGCAAGGTTGCCGTCGGCCAAAGCGATGACGGTGCCGGCCCGCTGGCCGCTGTCGTGTTCGTCGGTCAACGTGGTTGCCACAAGGTCTATCGGACGGTCGCCGAGCAAGGTCCGGGGATCACCCCAGGGGGACGGGAAGGGTCGATAGGACGACGCTCTCACCAGTCGATTGATCAACCGGGCCGATTGCCGCCAGTCGATCTTCCCATCGCCAGGGATCTGATCGCGGCGGTACAGGCGGCGCTCGCCGAGACCCTGGGGCGTTCTCGGAATTGACTCAGGGTCGATTGCCGCTTGTCGAATGAGCTCGCTGACCAGTTCGAGTCCGAGCTTGGCGCATTGAGTGCTCACTGAAAATCCGGTCGCTTTGTCGTCTAACTCGAACCAGCGTTCGTACGCGATATCGCCGGCATCGAGCTTTGCAGTCATCCAGTGCAGCGTCACTGCGTGGCGCGATTCGCCATTGTAGATCGCCCAACTCGGTGCACCGAGACCGCCGTAGGAAGGAAGAGGGCCAGGATGCAGATTGAAGCTGCCGATCTTGGGGCCAACGAGAAGGTCTTCCGGCAGTAGCTGGAGCGAGTGGATGTTCAGGAGCACATCAACGTCGTGGTCAGCGATGCTTTGGGTCGCCAAGCCCGACCGAAGAGCGGAAGAATCCAGCACAGGCACGTTGTGTGATCTGGCAACCTCGACCAGCGACGATGAATCAGAGGCGGACGCGCAGACGAACGCAACCTTCACTTCGAGGGAGACCAGACGCTTCAGCGTCTGTGTTCCGGCGGCTTCTCCGCCGACAAGGGCGACGGACAGAGGTTGTGAATTGGATGGCTCAGGGATCAACATCTCGGGATCTTTCAGCGGAGACTATGTGTGGAGAATGAGAAACAGTGACGTCGGAGAAATGAGCTTAGAGAACTGAATGGGGTGAGGCTGGGGATCAAGTAGACGATGGAGTGCTGTGCGGGTGTAGGAGTGGCGTGTGATTCTGTTGCTCAGGTTCTTGGTGCTGCGGGTAGTGAGGTTAGCTGGTCTCCTTTGTGGTCGACGAGAGGTTCGGGGCTCCCGGCGGCGATGTAGCGACGGTCGGAGGAGATCTTCTCGACGTTGATCTCGATCAGGAGTGCGCCGACGAGGCGGATCACACTTTCGGTGTTGGGGAAGATCTGAACGACGTCGGTGCGTTCCCACCGAGGCGTTCGATCGGGTCAGCTCGGCGTTGTGGCCTGCCAGCGCCTCGGGATACTGGGATCGTGACGGTGGACGTCAGAAGAGTGTTTGTTGTGGCTTTTCGAGCCCTCGGAGCTGGTCGTAGTCGACTTCGACACATCCGATGTCTCGGTAGCCGGCCAGCACTTTTGCTTGCGGCTTGATCGACTGAGCTGCGAACACACCCCTCACCGGTGCCAGGTCGGGTTGGGCGTTCAGGAACTCCAGATAGCGGGACAGCTGTTCCACACCATCGATTTCACCTCGACGTTTCACCTCGACCGCGACGGTCATCCCGTCGGAGTCCCGGCAGAGCAGATCGACCGGACCGATCTCGGTCCGGTGTTCGCGGCGAATCAATTGCAGGCCGTGTTCGATCTCCTCCGGTTGTTCGGCGAGGAGTTCCTGGAGATGGTTCTCGACCCCGTCCTTCTGGAGCCCCGGGTCCACGCCGAGTTCGATGGTGATGTCGGATTCGACGGCGTGGAGCTCTATCACGAGCGCCTCGCCCTTGTCGTTGGCGACCCGCCAACCCTCATCGGTCATGCTGATGGTGTTGGGGGCGTTCATCCAGTTCAGCGGCTTGTAGGCACCACCGTCGGCGTGTACTGCGACGCAGCCGTCAGCCTTGACCATCAGGAGCCTTCTGGCCCGCTCCAGCCGCGAGGTGAGTCGACCGTCGTAGGTCACGGTGCACACTGCAACCACCAATCGCACCGGCGCACTCTATCCGTGGCGAGCGACTGGCGCCGGGTGGATTCTCAAGGAGGAGAGTCCGGTGCCGATGAGAACCACATGGCTACGAAGGTGGCGTCCACGTCCAGAACCAAGAAGAAGGCCGCTGCCAAGCCCAAGACGCAGAGGTGGAAGTCGCGAGCAGTGACACGGCTGATCGAGGCCGGATCGATGACCGAGTGCGAGCATTGCGGAGATCGGGTGAAGTTCCGGGCCCGTCACCGTGACGTTCAGGTGATCTGCAACGTCTACACAAAAGGCGTCTGGGAGCGGGTGGAGCACTATCACGAGGACTGCTACGTCCTGGCCGACGAACCGTTCGGGCCCGCCGAGGACTGACCACTCCACCGGGCCTCGCTCGCCGGTGGGCCGGCTTCGGTCTGGCTCCTAGGGTGTGCAGGTGAACGCAACCCCGGATGACCATTCCCTTGCCGCACGGCTGGCTGCCGACACCGGACGGATCCTGACCGAGCTGCGTTCACGAATGGTCGACGACGGCGCCCATCACTTCGTCATGAAGGATGCCGGCGACGCCGCTGCGCATGATTTCATCGCCGACGCGATCGCCCGGGAACGGCCCGGCGACGCCCTTCTCTCCGAAGAGGGCGCCGACCGGCGAGATCGCCTCGATGCCGACCGGGTCTGGATCGTCGATCCGCTGGACGGCACCCGCGAATACGCCGAACCGCCTCGCATCGACTGGGCGGTCCACATCGCCCTGGTCAGTGACGGCAGTCCCATCGCCGGCGCGGTTGCGCTGCCCGCCGAGAATCTGGTGTTCGGAACCGATACGCCGCCGGTCGTGCCGCCGATGCCCAGCGAGACCCTGCGCGTGATCGTGAGCCGGACCCGTCGCCCGCCGGCGGCACAGATGCTGGCCGCCGCCCTCGGGGCGGACTACCTCGAGCTGGGCTCGGCCGGAGCCAAGGCGATGGCGGTCGTTCGGGGTCATGCGGACATCTATGCGCACTCCGGGGGCCAATACGAGTGGGACAACTGTGCGCCTGTCGCCGTCGCCACCGCGGCCGGTCTCCACTGCTCCCGTTTGGACGGTTCGCCGATGCGCTACAACAACCCCGATCCCTACTTGCCTGATCTGTTGATCTGCCGGCCCGAGCTGGCCGACAGATGTCTCGAAATCCTTCGAGGCTGAGCGGCTGTGGCCGGGAACCTCAGGTGGTCAGTCGCTTGAGGGGCGACTGGCTAGCCAGCCGTTTGTTGATGAGGGCGCGGCGTTCCTGCAGTTCGTTGTGGCTCAGGCGTTCCATCTGGCTCGGATCCACACCGAAGCCGGCCTTGATCCCGTCGAGGTCGAGTTTCCATTCGGTCTGTGCCACGCCGAGTTCGTCGGCGATCGTTTGTCCGTGTGCGGTGAAGAAGTGCGTGGCGATGTAGGTCACCTCGCCGAACAGATCGAGATCGGGTGCGAGCGTGGCGATCGCTTCGTCGATGAAGATGAGATTCTTCACGTAGAGCATCAACGGCTTGGGCATTCTGGCCCCGTAGCCGAGCAGTGACTTGATGATTCGCTGCAGTTCAGCCGACCAGCTCCTCGGGTGACATCTTGGTCGGGTCGAGCGGGGGACCGTCGAGGCCGAGATCGGCGACGACCGCGTCGACGTCGGCGTCGGGTGGCAACGCGCCGAGATCCCTCAGTGCACTCACCTGGCCGGTGCACGTCGTTCATCGTGGCGGTCATCATCATCTTCATGAACGCCTGCTTCTCGGTGTCGCTGAGCCGGCCGGTGATACCGAAATCGAGCAGGCCGGTTCGACCGTCGGGAAGAACCAGGAGGTTTCCGCCGTGGAGGTCGCCGTGGAACACGCCGTGCAGGAAGGCACCTTCGAGGAAGCCGATCATCCCGGTCCGGATCACATCGTGGGTGTTGACACCCGCTCCCTTCATCCCGACGACGTCGTCGAAACCGAAGCCGGACAGCTCCTCCATGACGAGAACTCTCGTGCTCACCAACTCGGGATGAGGACGGGGAATCACGAAACCGTCCTGCTTGAGCTTCACCATGATCTCCGCGACGTCCAGCATGTTGTCGCCTTCGAGGTGGAAGTCGAGTTCCTCCACGATGGTCTCGGCAAACAGTTCGACCAGAGCCGGGGGATTGGCGAGTGCCGACACCGGTATCCGACCGACGAGGAACGGAGCCAACCAGGACAGCACTTTGAGGTCTCGACGGACGAGCTCGTCGATTCCGGGTCGCTGAACCTTCACGACGACCGGAGTGCCATCGAGGAGTGTGGCCCGATGCACCTGGGCGATCGAAGCAGCGGCCATGGGCGTCGCAGAAAACGAGGAGAACAGGTCGTGCATCGGTCGTCCAAGATCTCGCTCGACGACCCTCACCATCTGCTGGTAGTCGACCGCTGGAACCTGATCTCGACACCTCTTGCATTCGGTGACCAGTTCGGCCGGAAACACACCCTCACCGGCGGCGATGATCTGGGCCAGCTTGATGTAGGTCGGGCCGAGTTTCTCGGCCGCCACTCGTATGCGCCGACTGATCGCCGCTTTCGACCTGGGTGTCCCGCGCTCACGGATCGCCCAGATCAGAAGTGCGCTGCCGATGACGCGCAGTACGGTGAGCGCCCGTCGAAGCGGCGGCAACCTGGGCGCTCGGTACAGCGTCGGCAGATCCTGGGCCTGAAGCTGCCGGCGGCGGTCGGCGCTCATTCGCCATTCAGGGTTCCTGTCGGTCAGGATCCACGGAGGGCTGTCACTGAAGGCGCCCCACGCCAGGTCGCCCGGTCGCCGGATGGCCGGCTGGACGAAGTGGTGCCGGCGACGAGTTTGCCGTGAGGCGTTGGACCATAACTCGAGTGTGCTATGTCGGGCACCGATGTGCTCCACCGGTCGGTGAAGTTCACCCGCCGCTGCGTCGTAGTCACGCCGTCGTCTTGTACTCCATTCGATGGGGGAGGGCTGCGTCGCCGAGTTCAGCCTCACGGAATCCCTCGTATTCGCTGAAGTTGCCCTCGAACCAGCGGACCTGGCTGTTGCCTTCGAACGCGAGGATGTGCGTGGCGACCCGATCGAGAAACCACCGATCGTGACTGATGACCACCGCACAGCCGGCGAAGCGCTCGAGTCCGTCCTCGAGCGCTCGGAGGGTGTCGACGTCGAGGTCATTCGTCGGCTCGTCCAGGAGCAGCAGGTTGCCGCCGTCCTTCAGCACCTTGGCCAGGTGGACTCGGTTCCGCTCACCGCCGGAGAGAACGCCAACCTCCTTCTGCTGGTCCGATCCGCGGAAGTTGAAACCGGCCACATAGGCGCGGCCGTTGACCTCCCGACCGCCCAGGTCGATCACCTCCTTGCCGTCGGTGATCTCCTCGTAGACCGACTTGTCCGGCGTCGAGCACATCACGACTCTGATCGACGTAGGACAACCGGACGGTGGAACCGATCGTGATCGAACCGGCGTCAGGGCGTTCGCCGTCCCCGGTCGCGGCGGCGATCAGCATCCTGAACAGCGTGGTCTTTCCGGCGCCGTTGCCGCCGATCACACCGACGATGCCGGCCTTGGGAAGCTGGAAGGAGAGGTTCTCGATGAGGAGCTTGTCGCCGAATCCCTTGGCGAGATTCGTCGACCTCGACGACCTGGTCGCCGAGTCGGGGACCTGGCGGGATGTGGATCTGGACGCGCTCCTGGGACGGGTCGTATGCCTCGGCTTCCTTTCGCAGCGTCTCGTAGGCCGTCAGGCGAGCCCGCCCCTTGGCCTGTCGTGCCTTGGGAGCCAGTCGAACCCATTCCAGTCTCGCGTGCGAGGGTTCGTTGCTTGGCTGCCTGGGAACGTTGCTCGGAGTCGAGGCGAGCCTGCTTCTGCTCCAACCAGGAGGAGTAGTTGCCCTCGAACGGGATCCCCTTTCCCCTGATCGAGTTCGAGTATCCATCGAGCGACGTTGTCGAGGAAGTACCTGTCGTGGGTGATCGCCACCACCGTCCCGGGATACGAGTCCAGTCGCTTCTCGAGCCAATGCACGCTCTCGGCATCGAGATGGTTCGTGGGCTCGTCGAGCAGCAGGAGGTCGGGCTGGCTGAGCAGGAGTCGGCACAGGGCCACTCGGCGTTTCTCGCCACCCGAGAGGTGCTCCACGGACTGGTGCGGGTGGCGGGAGTCGGAGTGCGTCCATCGCGATCTCGATCGTCCGCTGGAGATCCCACCCCTGTGCCGCTTCGATCCGGGCCTCGAGATCGGCCTGGCTGGCACCGAGCTTTTCGTAATCAGCCTCCGGATCGGCCCATCGCTCCATCAAGGACTCGTAGTCGGCCAACAGCTGAACCGTCTCGCCCGCACCGTCCATCACATTGCTCGAACGTCCTTGGTCGGATCGAGTCTCGGTTCCTGTTCGAGGTAGCCCACCGTGAAGCCGGGCGTCAGCCGGGCCTCCCCGACGTAACCGTCGTCGAGTCCAGCCATGATGCGCAGCAACGAGGACTTCCCGGCACCGTTGGAGCCGAGCACACCGATCTTCGCGCCGGGGAAGAACGAGAGGCTGATGTTCTCGAGCACCTGACGGTCCGGGGGGTAGTACCTCCCGACCTTGTGCATGGAGTAGATGAACTGTGCCGACATGGCACACGAGCGTATTGGCCGATTGTTGCCCCTGCCGCCACAGGGGACCAATCGGGAAGGTCCGCGACCGCTAGCGCTTCTTGGCGGCCTTCTTGGGTGCGGCCTTCTTGGCCGGTGCTTTCTTGGCGGCCTTCTTGGGTGCAGCCTTCTTGGCCGGTGCTTTCTTGGCGGCCTTCTTCGGTGCAGCCTTCTTGGCCGGTGCTTTCTTGGCGGCCTTCTTGGGTGCAGCCTTCTTGGCCGGTGCTTTCTTGGCTGGCCTTCTTGGGTGCAGCCTTCTTGGCCGGTGCTTTCTTGGTGGTCCGCTTCTTGGCGGCCTTCTTGGGTGCAGCCTTCTTGGCCGGTGCTTTCTTGGCGGCTTTCTTGGGTGCAGCCTTCTTGGCCGGTGCTTTCTTGGCTGCTTTCTTGGGTGCAGCTTTCTTGGCCGGTGCTTTCTTGGCGGCCTTCTTGGCCGGCGCCTTCTTGGCCGGTGCTTTCTTGGTGGTCCGCTTCTTCGTAGCCTTCTTGGGTGTTGCCATGGTTGATTCGCTCCTACGGGGCGTGTTGCTGATCGCCGCGTCCTTTGACGTCGGCGGCTTGTGTTTCTGGTCGCTGCGATCTGCCCGAGAGGTCACGCTGACCAGCGAAACGTTGATCCCTCGTCGTTGGGCGTCGAGGGACTCGACCTTGGCCCGAACAATGTCGCCGCGGGACACTCGGTCCCTGGCCTTGTTCGGCGGTGGATCCCCCATCGCCTTGATTGGCAGATAACACTGGGCGGTCGCCACCCGTAAGTAGCAACCGTGACTGGAGAATCGCTCGACCGCACCTTCGACGGTGTCGCCGATCGAGTGTTCTCTCACGAACGTGAGGAACTCGGCGACGTCGTTGAGGTGAGCGGATTCCTTGGATCTTGGTGTGGACCGTCGTGCCGAGTCGGGCTCAGCTGCGCAGCGTGGGCTCGCCAGTCGGTGTCTGGGTCGCCTTCTTCTTGTCTCGACCGCCGCGCTTGCGTTTCCCGCTTGGACGTGTCTGACGGTGAGGATGCCGCAGCCTTCTTCTGAGGTGGCTTCTTGCCGGCTGGTTCCTTGGCGTCCTTGGCCTCGCGAATCGACTGTCGGCTCTTGGGGCCGCGCACCGGTCCTCGCCTGGCGAAGACCCAACCGACGTTCGGTACCGGCTTTCCTCCGAGGAGCCGACCGTCCTCGTCGAGCAACCATTCGTGTTCGCCGTGGAATTCCTGGAACGAATCGTTGGAGAGGACGATCGCATTCACCTGAGCCGCAACCTGGAGGATGAACGCATCGCCTCTACCGACAACCCCGGCCGGTGGCGTCACGAGCGATCCATCGAGGATCCTCTGCTCGAACTCATCGAGTTCCGACTGATCGATCCTGCGAGGGAACGTCGCATCGACGATCACCGTGATCGGATCGAATCCCTGTTGCGCGACAGCGGCAACCGCCTCCTCCAGTTGGGCGAGGCTGGGCGTCGTCCGACCCTCCGTTGCGATGTTGGAGCCGTCGACCACGAGGTGGCGTTTGTGCTGTGTGGGCATGCGGTTTACCAGTCAATCACCGAAGTCTGCTGATTGCGTCGGCATCTACGCAGTACTTCTAACCTTTCTTGCATGATCTCCTGGGTGCTGTTCGACTTCGGCGGCGTCGTGATCGAGTCGCCTTTTGTTGCATTTGCGAAATATGAGGACGAACACGATCTCCCGGTGGGCTTCCTGCGGTTGGTGAACTCGACCAATCCGAACGACAATGCATGGGCGATGCTCGAACGCAATGATGTCACGCCCGAACAGTTCGAGCGAGCTCTTCGCGGAAGAATCGGAGAAGCTTGGTCATCGAATCCGAGGGAGCGGATCTTCTCGGTCTCCTGCACGGGCCGGTCCGTCAGTCGATGAGAAACGCCCTAGAGCTGCTGCCGCAGCTTGGTTTCCATATCGCCTGCCTGACCAACAACGTGGCCGGTTTCGGATCGTCCGAGTGCCGAAATTGCATCTGCAATGTCGTTGTTCGAAAGGGTCTACGAGTCATCGAAGATCGGCTTTCGCAAACCCGAAGTCGCGTTCTACTCCGCCGTGCTCGCCGATCTCGGGATCGAGCCGGCCGAGGCCGTCTTCCTGGACGACCTCGGCGTGAACCTCAAGCCGGCAAGGCAATGGGAATGACGACGATCAAGTTCATCTCCGTGCGTCAGGCCCTGGGAGACCTGGCGGCTGTCCTCGGTGAACCGTCGATCATCACCGAGTCGCTGGCCGATGACGCAATCGAGCGCTAGTGCGATCGTTGCAGGCACATGGCACCACGCTGGGCCCGTCCGGCGACTCAACACTCGACGAAGGCCCGTGAACGTTCCGAAAGAATGGTCCTGGTCTTCGACACAACTCTGGGCGCTGTATCGCAGCACCACGATCGCCAGCTCGTTGCCGCCCGCGACAGCAGGGGTCCGATCTCGTACTGCACGTTGGTGTAGTGGGGCAGGTCGTGGAAACCGTCGAGATGCTGCATCGTCCGGTTGCGGGGCACGTCGACCCTCACGGCCGCGGGTCGCTCGCCGGTCAGAGCTCAGGCAAGCACCTTCCCGGGATGTTCGAACTTCTCGAGCGACCATGTTCCGTCGAGCCGGTGGCGAGAGAATTCCGACAGCGGAACGTGCACACGCAGGCGATTGATCTGGGTCGGGGCGGGATCGGTCCAAGGTTCGGTGTCACCGAGGACGGGCAGCATGAAACCCTCCTTCGGGCCCGTCGCTTGCGCTCACGGATCGGGCGTGACTCGACCGCACCCTCAGGCGCCACGGTCGACGATGTTTCCGTTGGGCGAGCGTTCCCATGTCGAGCCGGTTGCGAGGGCAACGCACTTGTAGGCGCCGTCGTAGATCCCGATCTGTTTGTTCTTCACGATCGAATCACAGAACAGCTCGAGAAGATCCGTCTCGCGGGTCATCAGGTCGATCGCTTGCAACGTGCGTGGGATGGTCCGTGTCTCGATCGTTCCGTCACCGAGCTCGGCACTGCGAATCGCACCCCATGCCTCGTGTGCGCCCACCCGCGCGTTGAAGATCTTCGGGATCGGGTAGAACGCCAACTCCGACGGCTTGGTGATCAACACGTCACTGACGCGCATCAGGTAGTTGGTGGCGTAGACGCCGTGGAAGGTGTTGTCGAACAGGAAGACGTGCAGGCCCCGAGCCTCCCCATCCCGGATGCTGTCGGCGAATCCACGAGCGTCGTCCCAGGTGAGATGGGTATGCACCGATGACGCCGCCGATCCCAGTTCGGCCCGTAGCCAGTCCCAGTTGTCAGCGTGATCGCCGAGATTGACGAACAGTGTCAGCTCATTGCGCTCGATCATCGGCCGGCTGTGGTCGATGATCGCCTTGAAGAGCTCGCGTTGGGCTCCAGCGCCGCCCATCGTCAGCACGAAACGACGCGGCTCACCCTTTCGCATCCGGTCCATCCGAGCCGCACAATCGACCTCGATGTTCTCCACCAACTCGTGGTCGACGTGATGGCCCACGTACTCGATCGCATCAGCCGGTGTCGGATTCAGGATCTGGTCGTCCTCGTCGAACTGATTCATGATCCGGAAGCCGTAGTAGCCCGACGGCGACTGGACGGCGTGGGTTGCGCCCTCGGTCAACTGGAACGCCATCGGCCAATTGTCGAACATCATGTCGACGACGTTCGTCATGCCTCCGGCGACGGCCCCCATGCAGTTCCACATGTGGGCGGTGAGGATCGGCATGTCGGAGGGCATGGCGCGATGCAGGTTGGCGAACAATTCGCTCTTGCGGTAGTCCCGGGCGTTGGCCTTGAGGAACCGCCACGGCCAGCCCATCGCCTGATTGTTCAGCAGCCAGTTCAACCCCGGGAGTGTCCTGTCGCCCGACGTCACCGACTCCCAGACGTACTTGTCGAAGAGAGCGCTCCGCTGTGATACCCGGGAGTACTTGCTGTAGTTGGTGTTCCACCAGTTGATCGCATCCTGGGTGATGCCAGGGATGGCGAGCAGATCGAGCCAGTAGGGCGTGTGTCCCATCGCTCGCGCCGCGGAGGCTCCGGCCATCGCAATTCGGTAGTGGCCGTACCCCATGCGGATCGTCGAGATCACGACACCGGCGTCACGATCGATCGGATCCCCTTCGGAGTCCCGCCGGATATCCCGTATTCCGAGCACGTCGCCGAGCTGGGCGTTGTCGTGCACGCTCAGTTCGTACCGCTCGTTCGGGTCGTAGTCGAACTGCTTGCGGAACATCGCCTGCCACTCGAGCGCCTTACGATCCTGTGCGGCAGTGATCGTGTTCCCGTAGAGGGAGAAGCGTTGGCTGTCCATGAGGTCTCCTTGTGGGTCAGCCGCGTTGACGGGGCCGAGTGGCGACGCCGCCAGGGATGACGTGAGTGCAGTATTCCTCACCGGAGGGAATATTGCATGCGAGCTCGCTTCCCAAGGACCCGTTCTCAGGCGATGCTGGAGACGACTGGAACCGGTGTCGAGCAACGACGAGGGTGTGAACGATGGCAGATGACCGACGAGAAACGGTGATCGAGCGGGCCGAGGCGGTGATGATGCCGACCTACGCGCCCGCTCGACATCCTGCCGGTGAAGGCCGAGGGGTCGTGGATCACCGACGACGCGGGACAGGCGCTATCTCGACTTCGGCAGCGGGATTGCGGTGAGCGCTCTCGGCCACGGGCATCCGGCGGTGCTCGACGCACTTCGTCGGCAGTCCGAACTGATCTGGCACCTGTCCAACGTGTTCACCAACGAGCCGGCGTTGTCACTGGCCCGACGGTTGACAGAGCTGACCTTCGCCGATCGGGTCTTCTTCGCCAACTCCGGTGCCGAAGCGAACGAGGCGGCGCTCAAGCTCGCCCGTCGACATGCCCACGATCGCCACGGACCGGACAAACACAAGATCGTGGCGCTCAACGAGTCGTTTCACGGGCGCACGCTCTTCACCGTGTCGGTGGGCGGCAAGCCGTCCTACTCGTCGGGATTCGGTCCTGCGATCGAGGGCATCACCCACGTGGAGCGCGAGCGACATCGACGAGCTGCGGAGCGAAATGGACGGGTCGGTCTGCGCGGTGATCCTCGAGCCGGTGATGGGAGAAGGCGGTGTGCGCCCTCTGTCCCGGGAATATCTGTAGGCCGCCCGCGACCTGTGCGACGAGGTCGATGCCCTGTTGATCTTCGACGAAGTGCAGATCGGGGTCGGGCGATCGGGAACACTGTTCGCCTACGAGCAGTACGACGTCGTACCCGACATTCTCACCTCGGCCAAGGGCCTGGGAGGCGGCTTTCCGATCGGGGCCACACTGGCGACCGAGGAGGTCGCCAAGAGCCTGGCCCGCGGAACCCACGGTACGACCTACGGCGGCAACCCTCTGGCCTGCGCGGTGGCGGGAGCGGTGCTCGACGAGGTGAGCCGCCCGGAACTGCTGGCCAACGTGCGGGCGAGAAGCGAGCAGTTGTTCGCCGGGCTGCACGAGATCGCTCCGCCCGGCATGTTCGCCGATGTACGCGGGCTGGGGCTGCTCATCGGGCTGGAGCTGTCCGCCGCGTTCGCCGGTCGAGCAAAGGAGATCCAGATCGCTGCCCTCGGCCAAGGCCTGATCGTGCTCGTCGCCGGCACCGACGTCCTACGGATCGCGCCGCCGCTGAACCTCTCGGCGGCCGATGCTGATGCCGGGCTGTCGAAGCTGGCAGGAGTGTGTGCTGAGGTCGTCGACCGGGAGGGTGCACTCGTGTTGAACCCGACCGAGCCCGGGCTCCTGTCCGATGTGCGCAACCGGGTCGCCTCCGAGCTGGATCGACACGTCGATCAGATCATCTCCCTGGCCGTGCTGAACAGTGGTTCAGCTACATCCGGAAGGTGTCGGTCGGGTTCAGAACGTTCTCGCCGACGCGTTCAGTGGCGCTCGGTGCCGTGACCAGGCTGGAGTACCCGGATCCGATCGACACCGTGGACCACCACGGGACATCGAAGGCGGTGGGTATCGGTCCGCTCCTGTACGCGGTGGTCCGTCCCGACGAGCCCCGGCGAGTGATGGTCGCCGGTCACGCCGACACCGTCTTCGGTCCCGACCACCGGTTTCAGGAGGTCCGACGGGACGGCGAACTGCTGCACGGCCCCGGTGTCGCCGACATGAAGGGCGGCCTCGTCGCCCTGCTGGCAGCACTCGAGGTGATCCTGGAACGAGACCTCGCTCCCGACCTCGGCATCGATGTCGTGATCAGCGGTGATGAGGAGATCGGTTCGCCGAGCTCCATTCCGACGATGAACGCGGTGGGCCGGCGGGCGTGCGCGGCTCTCGTCGTCGAGCCTCGTATGGTCGGCGGCGGTGTTGCCCGGGCTCGGGCGGGCTCGGCCAATCTCACCTTCGTCGTGACCGGGAGGTCCGCCCACGCCGGTCGTGCGCTCCGCGACGGTCGCAACGCCGTGGTGGCCGCAGCCGATCTGGTCGGCCGGGTGAACGGCGACACTCGACGCCATCGGTCGGTGTCAATATCGCCTCGCTCCACGGAGGGGATGCCTTCAACGCGGTGCCCGACCGGGCGACCGTGCGGATGAACCTTCGATCCGGTTCGGTCGGCGATCTCGAGGATGCCGTCGACCGGGCCCGATCGCATGCGGCTCGAGTCGCGCTGGATCACGACGTGCACATCGACGTGCACGGCGGTATCCACCGACCGGCCAAACCCTGGAGCGAGGCCACGGCCCGGCTCGCCTCCCTCGTCGACGGGGTCAGCACCGAGCTGGGTCAACCGCTCGACTTCCTCGACACCGGTGGGGTGTGCGACGGGAACAATCTGGCCGCACTCGGTTTGGGCGTGATCGACACCCTCGGGGTCCAGGGGATCGGGGATACACACCGACGCCGAAACGACCGACGTGTCGACATTCGCCGACTCGGTGGCGTTGCTGGTCGGCGTCATCGATCGAGTCGCCACCTCGCCCGACATTCGACCGGGGGTCGGCTGATGCGGCGGGTCCGGTCGGTCACCGAGGGGGACTTCGACGCGCTCGCCGAACTGGCCGAATCGATCGACGGGAACATGACCACGATGCCCCGCGATCGCGAGCGGCATGAGCGCCCGACTGCAGCGGCGCTCGACCAGCTTCGAACCCGATCGAGAAGTCCGTGGTGACGAGCTGTACATGTTCGTCCTCGAAGACGACGACGGTGAGATCATCGGCACGTCGGCCATCTACTCCAACGTCGGTCTCGACCGGCCCTTCTACTCCTACAAGATCTCCAAGATCACCAAATCGTCGCCGGAACTCGAGATGCGACTGGACACCGAGATCCTGAGCCCGGTCAACGACTACACAGGAGTCACCGAAGTCGGTGGTCTCTACCTGCGTCCGGATCGACGCGGTCGGGGTCGAGGTTCGCTGATCTCGTTGAGCAGGTTCCTCTTCCTCGCCACCCACCGTGAGCGATTCCCCGAGCGGGTCCTGGCCGAGATGCGTGGTTTCACCAACGACGAGGGCCGATCACCGTTCTGGGATGCGGTCGGGACGAAAGTTCTTCCAGCTCGAGCTGAGCGATGCCGATGTGCGCAGCGCCAGGGAGTACCGCTTCGTGGCCGACCTCCTCCCTCGTTATCCGCTCTACGTCGACCTCCTCCCGACGCGACGCCCAGAACGTGATCGGTGTGCCGCATCCGGGTGCCGAGCCGGCGCTGGCGATGCTGAAACGCGAAGGCTTTCGATTCCACGGCTATGTCGACATCTTCGATGCAGGCCCCACCCTGGACGCCCATATCGACGACCTGCTCGCCGTGCGCAACAGCGTGACCGCACCGATCGAGACCCGATCGATGAGCCCCGGAGGAGGCGCCCGTCGATCCTGGTCTGCGCCGGCCGCCTCGGGAGCTTCCGCACGATCGCTACGAGCGGCCTGATCTCCGAGGACCGGATCGTCGTCGACGAAGCGGCCGCCGTCGCCCTGAACGTGACCACAGGAGAGCTGGTCACCGCCTATCGACCACCGGCGTCGTCATCCGCCGACCTCGGCCCCGATCCGATGACGACCCTCGAGTCACGTCACCCACGGACGGGTCGGTCGTCTGGCGGGGCCCGGTCGCCACCGGCGACGACATCGAACGAACCATGGCGCTCGCGGCCGCGCAGCCCAGCCATGGGCGGGTCGACCGCCTGAACGAACGGATCGAGGTGGTCGACCGCTTCGCCGCCCTCGTCGCCGGCCGCAAGGTCGAACTGGCCGAGCTGATCGCCACGCGAGGTCGGAAAGGCGCGGTGGGACGCCCGGTCGGAAGTGGATGCCATGATCGGCAAGGCCGAAGCTGTCGGGCCGGTCATTTCATGAGCGCACTGGGACCTCGTCGTCACCGCTGCGCGGCGCAACACTGGCCGTCTCCCATCGACCTCTCGGGGTCATGGTGGTTCTCGGACCGTTCAACTTCCCCGGGCACCTGCCCAACGGGCACATCATGCCGGCTCTGATCGCCGGCAACGCCGTCGTCTTCAAACCGAGTGAGCAAGCCGCCGCCGTCGGCGAGTGGATGGGCCGAGCCTGGCTCGAGGCGGGCGTCCCCGAGGGCGTCGTGCAGGTGGTGCACGGGCGCCGGCCGACGTCGCTCAGGACCTCATCGCCGACCGGAGGGTCGCCGGGGTCCTCTTCACCGGAGGTGTTGCGGCCGGCCGGTCCATACACCGATCTGCTGGCGGGCCGTCCCGAGGTGCTGCTGGCCCTGGAGCTCGGCGGCAACAACCCTATGATCGCTTGGGATCTCGACGACGACGGGGATCGATCAGCGGCCGCCAGGATCATCGTTCGCTCAGCATTCGTCTCGGCCGGTCAACGGTGCACGTGCGCCCGTCGACTGATCGTGCCCCGAACCGGGTCGGGATCGGCCCTCGTCGACGAGGTGATCGATCTGACCGGGCGACTGAGGATCGGTGACCCACTCGCCGAACCCCCGCCGTTCCACGGCCCCGCTGATCTCGGAGGGCGCTGCAGCTGCGGTGCTGTCCAAGCAGACACTGCTGCTCGGCCGGGGCGCCGTGCCGCTCCTCGCTGCCCGCCCTCGACTCGATCTCGGCTCGGCGTTCGTGCAGCCGGGGCTGATCGACGTCACCGACGTCCCCGATCTCCCCGATGAGGAGATCTTCGGCCCCCTGCTCCAGGTCCAGCGGGTCGCCGATTTCGATGAGGCCATCTCGGTCGCAAACGCCACGCGGTTCGGCCTGGCGGCGGCCGTGCTCTCGCCGAATCAGCAGACCGGGCACGTGGCCCTGGCCCGGCTCCGGGCCGGGATCGTCAACTGGAATCAGCCCACGGTCGGCGCATCCGGGTCAGCACCTTTCGGCGGGATCGGATGGTCGGGTAACCATCGGCCGGCCGGTTTCTCCGCCGCCGACTACTGTGCGGATTCCGTCGCCAGCCTCGTCGCTGATCGCTTGCGGGATGTGGCCGAGTTGCATGGCGTGGACGGTGCCGGGGATGACTAGCGCACGTGAGATGAATTTCGACGGGCTGGTCGGGCCGACCCACAACTACGCCGGACTGTCGTTCGGGAATCTTGCATCCGGACGGCATCGAGGGCATCCTTCGAGCCCTCGGGCGGCGGCCCTGCAGGGCATCGCCAAGATGCGGCTCCTCTCCACGCTCGACATTCCACAAGCCGTTCTGCCGCCCCAGCCCCGCCCCTACGGTCCGGCGCTGGCGTCGCTCGGCTTCGAAGGGTCACTGCCCGATGCGGTCACACGTATGGCGGTCGACGCTCCGGAGCTGTTGGCCCTGGTCTACTCGGCGTCGGCGATGTGGGCCGCCAACGCAGCCACGGTTTCGCCGTCGGCCGACACCGGCGACGGTCGGGTCCATCTTTCGGTCGCCAACCTCGTGTCGAACTCGCACCGCTCCATCGAGGCCTCTCGGACGGCGTCGATCCTGCGGACGGTCTTCGGCGACGACCGCCACTTCGCTGTTCACGATCCGCTGCCGGCAACCCCCGCCTTCGGTGACGAGGGAGCAGCCAACCACATGCGGCTCGCCGCCGCTCACGGCGAACCGGGAACCGAGGTGTTCGTCTACGGCTCGACGGCCGGTTCGGCCGCACCGGCGGGGTTTCCGCGACGTCAAACCCTTCTCGCCAGCCAGGCCGTCGCCCGGAGGCACAAGCTCGGGTCCGGTCGGGTCCGGTTCTGGGAGCAGGAGGCGGCGTCGGTCGATGCGGGCGCGTTCCACAACGACGTGGTCGCCGTCGCCAACGAGAACGTGCTGCTGTATCACGCCGAGGCGTTTGCGGCCGCCGACCTCGCCACACTCGACGACATCGTGGCGATCGGCGTCGACGATGCCCGGGTCTCGCTGGCGGATGCCGTGCAGAGCTATCTGTTCAACTCCCAGCTCGTCACCGTCGCCGAGGGCTCGATGGCGATCATCGCCCCGGTCGAGGTGCGGGAGAACGTTGCCACGCACCGCGAGGTCGACCGCATTCTGGCCGACCGATCCAATCCGATCGACGCCGTGCACTTCGTCGATCTTCGTCAGAGCATGAGCAATGGCGGCGGACCGGCGTGTCTACGGCTTCGGGTTGTGATGACCGACGAACGAGATGGCAGCGCTCCGGGGTCGGGTGGTGCTCGATTCCTTGTTGTTCGACGAGCTCGAACGTTGGGTCCAGCGCCACTACCGGACCGAGCTGACCCTCGACGACCTCACCGACCCTCAGCTGGCGGTCGAATCCGACGCGGCCCTCACCGAGCTGTACGAACTCCTCGAGTTGGGCGACGTCGCCAGGCTGATGGGGGCAGCCGCCATCGCTGTCACAGATCGCCGAATGCTCGCTCCAGAAGCGACTCCTGCTCCTGCAGGTGGATGTTCCGGGAGCCGGTGGCGGGGCTGCCCGATTCGGTTCGACTGACGCGACGGATCGTGTGGGTTTCTCCGTGCGCTTCGTAGAGCCGACCTTTCACCGAGTTCCAGGCCCCCATGTTCTCGGGCTCCTCCTGGAGCCACACGATCTCGTGAGCGTTCGGGATACCGGGTGAGGGTTGCGGCCACGTCGGCGAAGGGCCACGGGTAGAGCTGCTCGACCCGAACGACGGCGGCCGGCGCCTCGATGGCGTCGCGCACCTCCTCGGCTTCGGCTGCAACTTTGCCGGAGGCGAACACGACCCGGCTCACCGCAGCCGGATCGGGTGCCGGCACCGCCTCGAGAACCTCCTCGAAGGATCCCGACGTGAAGTGGTCAACCGGGCTGCGCGACCACTTTGCACGAAGGCCCGACTTGGGAGTGAACACGACCAACGGCTTGTTGACCTCTCGCACGCATCTGGCGGCGCAGCAGATGGAACAACTGGGCTGCCGTCGTCGCGTTGGCGATCTGGATGTTGTCCTCCGCACACAGCAGGAGGAAACGCTCGAGACGGCCAGAAGAGTGTTCGGGCCCCTGACCCTCGAAGCCGTGGGGGAGCAGCATGACCAGACGGTGAGTTCTCGTTCCACTTGTCCTCGGCGGCGACGAGGAACTGATCGATGATGATCTGGGCGCCGTTGACGAAGTCGCCGAACTGGGCTTCCCAGATGGTCAGAACGTCGGGGTTGGCGAGCGAGTAGCCGTATTCGAAACCGAGACCGGCGTACTCCGACAGGGTCGAGTCGTAGACCCAGAACTTTGTCTTTCCCTTTCCGAGAGTGGTCAGCGGGGTGTGCTCCTCACCGGTCTGGTAGTGGTTGAGGGTCGCATGGCGATGCGCGAACGTCCCCCGCCGGCTGTCCTGGCCGGCCAGCCGTACCGAGGTCTGCTCGACCACGAGCGATCCCATCGCAAACGCCTCGCCGAGGGCCCAGTCGACCTGACCCGAGGCCCACATCTTGTCCCTTGTGACGAACTGCCGGGCCAGCTTGGGATGAACCTCGAACCCATCGGGGACCGAGGAAAGGGCGGCGTAGACCGCATCGAGCGTGGTCCGATCCACCGACGTGTCCACATGGGGCAGCACCCCGACCGGCGGCGGTGACGGTTTGGCGCGGATCCCCTCCGGAGGAGCGGACTCGCGGGTGTCCTCGAGCGCCATCTGCAGGAGCTGTTGGAAGTACTCGATCGCCTGCTCGGCCTCTTCGATGCTGAGTTCGCCCCGGTCGATCAGGGCCTGGGTGAAGATCGACCGGGCGCTGGGCCGGTCGGCGATCTTTCGGTACATCACCGGCTGGGTGTAGCTGGGATCGTCGCCCTCGTTGTGTCCGTGCCGTCGATAGCCGATCATGTCGATCACGACGTCCTTGTTGAACCGCTGGCGATAGGCAAAGGCGAGTTGGCCGACGCGGACACAAGCCTCGGGGTCGTCGGCGTTGACATGCATGATCGGCGCCTGGACCATCTTGGCGACGTCGGTGGAGTACTCCGATGATCGACTGTGGTGGGGTGCTGTCGTGTAGCCGAGCTGGTTGTTGATGATCAGGTGGATCGTGCCGCCGACCTTGTACCCCTTCACCTGGCTGAGATTCAGTGTTTCGGCGACGACACCCTGTCCGGCGAATGCGGCGTCGCCGTGCAACATGATCGGCAGAATCGGATAGTTGCCCGCCTCGCTCTGGTCCATGTACGCCCGGGACATTCCCTCGACGACCGGGCCCACCGCCTCGAGATGCGAGGGGTTGGCCGCCAGCTCGACCTCGACGGTGTGACCCTGTCGACTGGTGTGCGTTCCGGTGTAGCCGAGGTGGTACTTCACGTCGCCCGAGCCCTGGATCGCCGTCTCGTCGACCGCTCCCTTCGAACTCCTTGAACAGTTCGCGGTGCTCCTTCTTCATGATGTTGGTGAGCACGTTGAGACGACCGCGGTGGGCCATGCCGATCACCGATCGCTCCACCCCACCGTCGGCGGCGTCGTTGAGGATCGCGTCGAGGATGGGAACAGCGCTTTCAGCGCCTTCGAGCCCGAAACGTTTCTGTCCCACATATCGGGCGGCCAGGAACTTCTCGAATGCCTCGGCGGTGCTCAGCCGTTCGAGCACATGGTGGAGCGTTTCCCGGTCGAAGCGGACCGACGGCGTCTCGACCTGCTCCTGGATCCATCGTTTCTCGACCGGGTCGGCGATGTGCATGTATTCGATGCCGATCGTCCGGCAATACGCGTCGCGGAGAACGCCCAGGATGTCGCCGAGCTTCATCTGCTTGGCTTCACCGTCGATCGCTGCGTAGATTCCCTCGGTGCTGCCGGTCAGAAACCGACGATCGAGGTCCCAGATCGTCAAGCCGTAGGTCGCCGGATCGAGTTCGGGATGGGTCTGTTTGGGGCCATCGGAGAGCGGATTGGTGTTGGCGATCAGGTGACCGCGGACCCGGTACTGGTTGATGAGCGTGTTGACGCCGTGCTGTTTCTCCTGGGCCAGGTCGGTGTCCTGGGATTCGGCGACATGGTCCGTTGCGCCACTGCACGGCCTCGTACGGCACGTGCATGCAGGTGAAGATGTCGGAGTAGAAATCGTGCTCGCCCATGATGAGCTCGTGTATCCGCTTGAGGAACACGCCCGATTCGGCACCCTGGATGATCCGGTGGTCGTAGGTGCTCGACACGGTCATGATCTTCGAGATGCCCAGATCGGCCAGCGTGATCGGATCGGCGGCCTGGTACTCGGTGGGGAATCCGATTCCACCGAGACCCACGATCGTGCCCTGGCCCGGCATGAGCCGAGGCACGCTCTGCACCGTGCCGATCGTGCCCGGGTTGGTGATGGTGACGTTGGCGCCGGTCAGATCGTCGATGGTGAGCTTGTTGTTCCTGACCTTGCCGATCGCCACCTCGTAGGCGTCGAGGAACTCCCGGAACGACATGGTCTCGGCACCCTTGATCACCGGGACGACGAGCGAACGGGAACCGTCGGCCTTGATCTGGTCGACCGCGATACCGACGTTGATCTGTTCTGGTTCCTGATCACCCTCGGTGTCCCATCCGTCGCCGAGGTGGTAGCTGTAGGCCATCGATGGGACCTGTTCCTTGATCGCCAGCACGACCGCATAGCCGATCAGATGGGTGAAGCTCACCTTGCCGCCGCGAATCCGCTGCAGATGGTTGTTGAGGACCTTGCGGTTGATCTCGAGGAGCTTGGCGGGAACCTGGCGGAAACTCGTGGCGGTCGGAACGCCGAGACTGGCTTCCATGTTGGTCACGATCCGGGCGGCAACACCTCGCAACGGTTCACCGGGTTCTCGACTGCGGGGACTTCGGGGTCGGGCGACCTTCGTGTGGGCTTGCGTGGTCGTGTGTGCTTGCGCGGTGCGAGGTCGCGAGGCCTCGGCCTTCTCGGTCTCGGCGTGCTCACCGTTCCCGGGCGGGGGAACCGGATCGTGCGGTTCGGCGTGCCCCGGCGCGCCGGGGGTGATCGTGGGCGCGCCCGTCTCGATGAGGGTCGCCGGTCCCGACTCCGCCTGAGCCCCGGCGAAGAGATCCCGCCAGTCTTTGTCCACGGACTTGGGATTGCCCTTGTAGTTCTGGGCGAGTTCCTCGACGAGCCAGGCGTTGGGGCCCAGCGAGGTCGGTTCTTGGTTTGAGGCCACGAGCTCAGGCTAGTCCCGGGTCCACTACTGTTTGGAGTCTGTGTTGATTGCTACGTGGAACGTGAACTCGCTCAAGGCACGCCTGCCACGGGTCGAAGAATGGCTTTCGACGATGTCCGACCCGACGTCGTGTGCCTGCAGGAGACCAAGCTCGCCGACAAGGACTTTCCTTCACTGGTATTCGCCGGTCTGGGCTACGAAGCGGTGCACCACGGCCTCAATCAATGGAACGGAGTGGCCATCTTGTCACGAGTGGGTGTCGAGCGACCGATCGACGGTTTCGCACCGGGTATCGAGCCCGATGCCGATGCCGCGCCTCATTTCAGCGACCTGTGGAGGCGTCCGGGTGCATAGTGTGTACGTGCCCAATGGTCGCGAGGTCGGGCACGATCACTTCCACTACAAGCTCTCCTGGATCGAACGGTTGATCGCCCATCTCGACCAGACCACGTCCCCCGACGACCGGGTCGTCGTGGCCGGCGACTGGAACATTGCGCCGCGATGACCGCGACGTCTGGGATCCCGCCCGATTCATCGGCTCCACCCACGTGACGCCAGAGGAGAGAGACGCCCTTCAGAAGGTGATCGACTGGGGGCTGATCGATACCTTCCGTCAGCGGTACGACCAGGAGGGACTGTTCAGCTACTACGACTATCAGGCCGGCCGATTCCACAAGCGGGAGGGCATGCGCATCGACTATCCTCCTGGCGTCTCGAACCGCTGGCGAGGACCAGCTTCCTCGACGTGGTGGACCGCAACGCCCGCAAGGGGACCAAACCGAGCGATCACGCCCCCGTTCTCGCCGGTTACGCACCGGAGCCGGCACGTGCCTGACCTCGGTCTTGTCGGGTTCGCCGCCGACGTTGCCACCAGCGCCGAGGGCCAGCGGGTCATCAATGTTCCCCATCACGAGCTCCTCGTGTTCTGGGTCGAGATCCTGGCCCTCTGGTCGGCGGCGAGGATTCTCGGCGCCGGTGCTCGCCGGGTCGGGCTGCCATCGGTCGTCGGTGAGCTCAGCGCCGGGCTGGTGCTCGGCCCTTCGATCTTCGGTGCCGCCTGGTCGGGCGGGCTTCGACTGGTTTCTCCCCGGCGGGGAGGATGCCCTCATCCAGAGTTCGCTGCTCCTCGGTGTCGGGTGGTTCAGTGCTGCGTTCCTGTTGATGGTGGCGGGTTTCGAGACCGATCTGAACCTCATCACGCGGCTGGGTCGGCCGGCCCTGCTCGTCACGATCGGTTCGATCACCGTTCCTTTCATCGGCGGGCTGGCAGCGGGCTCGCAGATCCCTCGGTTCCTCTGGGGAGACGAAGCCGATCGGCTCACGTTCACGCTGTTCATCGCGTTGAGCGTTGCGGTGTCGGCGTTGGCGGTCGTGGCCAAGGTGCTCGGCGACCTCGGGTTGATGCGCCGTGACGTGGGCCAGATCACCGTCGCCGCCGGGATGGCCAACGACCTGATCGGATGGATCATCCTCGGCGTGATCTCGGGCCTGGCCGTTTCGGGAAGTCTCTCCCTGGTCGACACCGTCGTGACGGTCCTCGGACTGGTCGCCTTCCTCGCCGGCGCTCTGACGATCGGGCAACGCCTCGTCGACGGTTCACTACGCGCAGTGCGCCGCGAAGGCGCCAATCTGAGGGGCGCGTTGACCGTGGCCCTCGCGGCGATGTTCATCTTCGGTGTCATCACCCAATGGCTCGGTGTCGAGGCGGTCCTCGGCGCGTTCGTGGCCGGCGTCGTCCTCGCCCGGTCGCGCTACCAACAGGCCGAGGCGGTCCACGTGATCGAAGACCTCACGGCGGTCGTCTTTGCACCGTTGTTCTTCGCCACCGCAGGGCTCCGGGTCGACCTCAGCCTTCTGCGAGGTGACGCGCTCACCTGGACCCTGGTCCTCCTCGGCGTCGCACTCGGGTTGAAGTTCGTCGGCGCCTACGCCGGCGCGTTGTTCGGCGGCCTGTCCCGGCGCGAGGGGATGATCCTGGGCGCCGGCCTCAACGCCCGCGGCGCACTCGAGATCATCATCGCCACCGTGGCGCTGAGTCTCGGGGTGTTCAACCAGACCACCTTCACGATGATCGTGATCATTCCGTTGGTCACTTCCCTCATCGCCTCGGTCGGGGTCCGGGCATTGGCCCACAATCTCGAGGGTTCGGTCGCCGAACGCGAGCGACTCAGCCGTGAGGAGGCGTTGGCCAATAATCTCGTCGTTCGCGACGGACCCATCCTCATCCCGTCGACCGGTTCTAAGAGTTCGATCGTCGCCGCCCAGGTCGTGCACTTCGCGTGGCCCGAGTCCGCCGCCGTCACGGTGGTGGCCATCGACGATGTCGACGGGAACGAACCCAATCTGGAGCCGGTCACAAACACGATGTTCGACCGCCAGGTCGAGGTTCTCCGCGCAGCCGACTACGAAGCGGCGGAACGGCTGATCGCCGAGTCCAAGCTCGGCTATTCGGTCGCCGCGGTGGGCGTGGCCGACGACGGCGTGGCCTCGCTGGCCCGCCTCGCCGACGATCTCCTCAACGAGCTTCGCATCCCCATCGTCGTCGTCCGCAGAGCCCGCAACACCGGCAACCGCCTGCCGGGTGTCTTCGCCCGTGCGCTGGTCCCCGTCGTCGGGTCACGGTCGAGTCGAGCCGCTCTGGAGCTGGCCGGGAACCTCTCGGCCAACCTCGGAACACGGCTGACGCTGAGCCACGTGATCTATCAGGACTCGACGTTGGTGCCCGTCGCGCGCAGGTCTGGTCGAACGACTGCGCGTCGCCACCACGGTGAACTCCCAGGACACCGCATCGAAGGTTCTGACGGACGGCATCGGACCAGGCGGTGGATCTGCGGGCGACGTTCGAGACCGAGATGCGGTTCTCGGCCAGCGTCAGCGACGAAATCGTGCGCCACGCCGCTCAGGTGGACGCCGACCTGATCATCGTCGGTGCCGAACTGCGGCGGCTGGGCGACTCCTATCACCTCGGTCAGAACGTACAGGCGGTACTGGACAACGCACCCCAGACCGTCGTGGTCGTGGTGCTCCCGCCCAGTGAATGAACGGTCCTCCGAACGGGATTCCCACGGCCGCGAGCACTCCTGTTCGTCACCGTGGTCGCGTCGCTCGTCGCCGGGGTTGCGGTCCTCGGTGCGGGCGTTTCGTCGGTGGCGACGAGGGTGAGCGGTCTGGCGCTGGGGATCGCTTCGGGGATCCAGCAGGGTCTTCCTCGTCTGCGGCGACGAAACCGGTTCCCCCAGCGAGGTTCGGGGGTGCTCGCTCGACGTCACTACCGGTGCGTTCGAGGATTTCGGCAACGAGGTTCAGGGCGCTCACCCGGCCGGTGATCAGTCCGGATCGATCGCTGATCGCCTACGCCGAACGCACGGGAGTCGGAGGGCACCGTCGTGCTTCGCACGCCGGAAGGACGGGCCGATCTCACCCTCGACCTCCCATCCTTCTCGGGTCCGCTCGACTGGAGTCCCGATGGCGCCGCGCTTGCTGGTCGTCGACCGGTCGGCGGTCATCGTTGTCGATCTCGAAGGCTCACGGCGCACCGGTGGCGCCGTGTACACCCGGTTCGATCTACCGGCGAACCACGATGTGCTCGGCACCGCCCGGTTCTCGCCCTCCGGGGAGGCGGTGGTCGTGGCCACCAGGTCGCCCGATCCGATGACCACCGAGGAGTTCTACCGGGTGGTCGTGATCGATCGATCGTCGAATGGGCGGACGGTCTTCGACGTGGTTCGAGCGCCCGAGGAGTCCGGACGCTTCACCGGCACGATGGCCGATCCGGCCTTCGATCCGACCGGTCGCTACCTCGCCTGGGCCGAAGGGATGACCGGCACCCTCTCGGTCCACGACCTGAACACGGGAGTGACCGAACAGCACCCGATCGCCGATCCTGCCTCCTTGATCACCGGTCTGTCATGGTCGCCCGGCGGGCTCCTGGCGATCGGGATCGATGCACGGCTCGTGATCCTGGCACTCGGTCAGGGAGATCTCGATGTGACCCACCCGCTCCCCGACGGGTGGTCGGTGACCGCGGCACCCCCGGTCTGGTCCGCCGACGGGTCGACGAATGGTGGTGGCCGTCCAGATCCCCGACACAGCAGCGCTGCTGGATCTCGTCCTCGTGGATCTGGTGCCGGGATCGATCCGGCTGCTCACCGAGCGGAACGTGCCACCGCCGCCGCTCACCGTGTTCCCGGGTTTCCCCGTATGGCAGCACTGAGGCCCGCACTCGCCGGCGCAGCGCAGTCGGTGCGTCACTCGGCGCCGACGATCTCGAGTATCGCATCGCCGTAACGATCCAGCTTGGTGGGACCGATGCCCGAGATCGTGGCCAGCGCTCCCTTGGAGGTGGGACGCTTCTCGGCGATCGCCTTCAGCGTGGCGTCGTTCAGCACGACGTAGGCCGGGACGTTGTGGGCCTTGCTCTGGGCGTAGCGCCAGGACCGCAGCTTCTGGAACAACGGATCGTCGTCGGTCGTCGGGCCTTTCTTCCGAGCCCCCAGCGGTTTGCGGGCCCGATCGACGAGGACCTTGTACTTGGTGGGGTCCAGTCCTCGGCGGAGATGCTCGATCGCCCGTTCGATCTCGGCGAGGTACGGCGAGGTCGGCGGCGACGCTCGGTTTGGTCTTGAAGGTCCGTTCCCGGGCGTAGCTGAGATACAACTCCCGTTCGGCCCGGGTCACCGCCACGTAGAGCAGTCGTCGTTCCTCGGCGAGTTGGGCCCCGGTCTCGGCATAGCTGATCGGGCACGAAACCCTGTTCCAGACCGGCGATGTGCACGACGGGCCACTCGAGACCCTTGGCTCCGTGGAAGGTCGAGAGGTCGACCGCATCGGTGTCCCGGTGGACCTCGTTGGCCTGAATCGTGGCGAGCCAGGCCAGGAAGCCCGGGCCGGTCGGGTGTCGTGTCGACGACGGAGTAGTCGTGGATCACCCGCAACAAGGCCTGACGGTTGGCGCGGCGTTCGGCTTCGGCCGGCGAGACGTCCTCGCCGACCTCGTCGAGTTCGACGGCGAACTCCTGGACCTGCTGGCCGAAGTCGATCCCGGGTCGGCCGAGGCGGCGAATCACCTCCCTGACCTCGGGCGTGGCGAGCGGCCCTTTTCCGCCGCGCAGTCGAACCGGAATCCCGGCACCGGCCAGCGCTTGTTCGATCGGGACGAGCTGGGCGTTGGTACGCACCAGTACGGCTTGACCGTTCCAGCCCTCCGAAGCGTCCTTGCGTCCTGCGCACCGTCTCGGCGATGCCGTCCGCCTCATCGGTTTCGTTGTCGTAGACCGTGACGATCGGGACCGGTCCGTCACCGCGGTGAGGTACGAGTTCACCACCTCGGCCCCCGAGCGAGGCCTTGGCCAACGTGAGGATCTGGGCCGTCGAACGGTAGTTGTCGGCGAGCGAGATGACCGTCGTCCTCGGTTCCCGCTGGGCGAAGTCGGTGATGAGGAACGGATTGGAGCCGTTCCAGCCGTAGATCGCCTGGTTGGGGTCGCCGACGACGAAGAGGTCGTCGCTGCCACCTCGCCATTGGTTCAGCAACGCGTTCTGGAGCGGGTTGACGTCCTGGAACTCATCCACGTAGAGATGCCGATGTCGCCAGCGGACCGCATCGGCGTAGCCCGGATCGACTCTGCAGATCGCGGACCGCCAGGCCGAGCAGATCGTCGAAATCGACAAGGCGACGCCGCTTCTTGATCTGAGCGAATCGTTGCATCACATCGACGAATTCGTCGGCTCCCAGAGGCGGCGTTCGTCCCGGCCTTCTCCGCCTCCACGTGGTAGTCGGCGGGATCGATCATCCGTGCTGCGCTCCACTCGATCTCGCCGATGACGTCCTGCACCTCCACATCCCGACGCCTGCCGAGCAGCTGGGCGACCATGGCGTACTTCCGATCCAGCACCGTCGGAGGTTCGATTCCCCTTTCCTCCCACCGTCGCCGGAGCTGGGTGAGCGCCACGCTGTGGAAGGTGCCGGCCACCACCTGATCGCGTAGACCGAGTTGGCGCAGACGGGACTGGAGCTCGTTGGCCGCCTTGCGGGTGAATGTGAGGGCCAGGACATGACGGGGGTCGGTATCGCCGGTGACGATTCGGTAGGCGATGCGGCGGATGAGCACCCTCGTCTTGCCCGAGCCCGCCCCGGCGTGGACGACGACGGGACCACCGCGTGCGGTGACCGCCGTCACCTGCGGCTCGTTCAGCCCGTCCAGAAGGCGATCGGGGTCCATCGACTAGACCCTATTCGGTGCCGGGGACACTGATGCCCGCACGCGTCACATCGCAGGACTGCGGCCGGCGGACAGGCGACCTATCCTTGGCGCATGTCCGTGCCGTCCGACCTGCTGAACTCGAACGAGGAGGTGGTTCTCTTCCTTCGCCCCCACTGGTGGTTCTTCGCCCGTCCACTGATTCTTCTCGTCGCCGCCATCGTCCTCGGTGTCGCCGTCCTCGCCTGCGGACCCTGCACCCAACCTCCTCAACCTCATCGTGGCGGTGGGTGTGCTCGCTGCACTCGGCTGGTTCGGCTTCACCTACCTGCGGTGGACGACAACGAGTTTCATCGTCACCACCGACCGCCTGATCTCTCGGGTGGGGGTGCTCAGCCGGTCGGGCATCGAGATCCCGCTCGAGAAGATCAACACCGTCTTCTTCCGCCAGAGCCTCTTCGAGCGAATCATCAAGTCGGGCGATCTCGAGATCGAGTCGGCCTCGGAGGAGGGCACCCAGGACTTCAGCGACATTCGCCGGCCCCTCTGAAGTCCAGAACGAGATCTATCGCCAGATGGAGGACAACGAGAACCGCAAGTTCGATCGGGTCGGCCAGAGCTTCGAGACCCACCTCGGGAGTCTCGGGCAGGCGGCATCGTCGGCGACGATCCCCGAACAGATCGCCCAGCTCGACGACCTTCGACAGAAGGGCATTCTCACCGACGCGGAATTCGAAGACGAAGAAGGCCGAACTTCTCGCGCCGGCTCTAAGGGCAAATTCATCCCGACGCAACCGATAATCCGAACGGGTTCGAGTTCGCCGGCACCGTACGATCACCACATGGCTTCACCCGACCCGACGTCGTCGCCCCCGGCGACTCAATTCTCGATCTCGATCTCCGTGACCCTGGACAATCGACCCGGCGTGCTCGGTGCGCTGGCGACCGCGATCGGCGACGCCGGCGGCAGCATCTACGCGATCGACGGCTTCGTCGCCAAAGGACCCGAACTCGATCGCGAGATCGTCGTGAACTGCCGTAGCGTGGCCCACCAGTACGAGGTGGTCTCAGGCGGTCGAAGCCGTACCGGCGGTGGAGCTGCACGGTTGGCACGACCGCACGTTCCGAATGCACGAAGGTGGAAAGATCGAGGTGCTTCCGCTCTGTCCGGTCGGGCGATCGAGACGATCTCTCCATGGCCTACACCCCAGGGGTCGCTCGCGTGTGCATGGCGATCGCCAACGATGAGTCCCTGGCCGACGAGTACACGATCAGGAAGAACACGGTGGCGATCGTCAGCGATGGCACGGCCGTCCTGGGACTCGGCAACATCGGGCCGAAGGCGGCGCTGCCGGTGATGGAGGGCAAGGCGCTCCTGTTCCACGAGTTCGCCGGGGTCAATGCCTTCCCGATCGTGCTCGACGTCGACGAACCCGGACGATCTCATCGAGACGGTCGTCCGCATCGCGCCGACCTTCGGTGGCATCAATCTCGAGGACATCGCTGCGCCCGCTGCGTTCTACGTGGAGTCCGAGCTCAAGCGTCGGCTCGACATCCCCGTCTTTCACGACGATCAGCACGGCACCGCGGTCGTTGCGCTGGCAGCGCTCCAGAACGCCGCCGAGGTCGTCGGCAAGCCGCTCGAGGAGATGACGGTCGTCGTGAGCGGGATCGGCGCCGCCGGCTTGGCGATCGCAAAGATCCTGTTGCACGCCGGAGTGTCGTCGATGATCGGCACGGACCGTCAGGGCGCGATCCACGACGGACGGGAGGGTTTGAACGATGCCAAGCAGTGGTTCGCCGAGCACACCAACTCCCAGAAGCAGGTCGGGGCACCCTCTCCGAGATGCTCGTCGGCGCCGACGTCTTCATCGGTGTCAGCGGTCCCGGCATCGTCGGGCCCGAGGACATCGCCCGGATGGCGCCCGGACGCGATCGTGTTCGCCATGGCAAACCCCGACCCCGAGATCAGGCCCGAGGACGTCGAGGGTCTGGTGTCGGTGATGGCCACCGGACGGAGCGACTACCCCAACCAGATCAACAACGTGCTCGCATTCCCCGGGATCTTCCGGGGCGCCTTCGATGCCCATGCCACCGACATCACCGAGGGGATGAAGCTGGCCGCAGCGCAGGCGATCGCCGCCGCGGTCGATCCTGACGAACGAAGCGCCGAGTACGTGATTCCATCGGTGTTCGACAAATCCGTGCCGGTCGCGGTCGCCGCGGCCGTCGCCGAAGCTGCAAGGGCGGACGGGGTCGCCCGGTCGTGATCTGCGCCGCGACGATCGATGACCTCGTCCCGATCCTCGTGCCCGACCGGCGTCCTGCTGATCGGGGAGATCCACGGAACCCGGGAGTTCCCAGAACTCGTCGCCCACCTCGTCACGCAGGTCGTCTCCGCCGGTGGGTCCGTGGTCGTCGGGTTGGAGGTCCCGTTCAACGAACCACTCGACGGGTTGGACTGGGGATCGTTCTGGACTCGTGATCGGCGCTTCGCCGATGGCAGGAGCAGCCTGGCGATGGCCGAACTCGTGACCACCCTGGCCGAACTGCGCGCCGAGGGCTACCCGGTCACGACCGTCGGACTCGACGGGGCCTGGGTGGCGCCGGGGTCTCCGGTCGATCTCCCCAGCCTCGATCAGCTCGAGCGCCCCCGTGACGAAGCCATGGCCGGTCACTTCCTCGCCGGGATGGACGCCCGGCCGGGATCAGCTCGGGCCTTGTTCTCGCCGGCGCTGAGCACACCGGCGTCACCCGGGGCAGCGGCACCCTGGGCTCGATCGTGGCTCCGTGGTTTCCCGGAACGATCGCGCTCGTCGGGTTGACGACCGGTGGCGAGGCGCTCACGCTCACCGCCTCCGGACCGGTCGTCTCGCCGGTGCCGGCCGACTCCGGCACGGGCGAGGGAGCGGTGTGGTCCTCAGAACCGGGCGCCGACGGACATCACGGGTTCGTCAACGTGGGCTCGGTCTCCGCATCCCGGAGGTGCTTTCCTCCGGCGAGCCCCCATCGGGGGCCTCGTCATCGGAGTGAACTGAGTCTTCGGTATCGGCCGTCGGCTCCTCCGGCTCGCCGCTATCGGCATCGGCTCGTCGCCACGGCATCAGCTCGCCGCCATCGGCGTCGCTGACGGTCTCGTCGTTCGTGGTCGGGTCGTCGGCGTCGGTGTTCTCCGACACGTTCTCGCTCGGCTCCTCGAGCTCGACGTCCACGTCACCTTCGGCGTCGGCTTCGTCGGACGCTCGCCTTCTGGGACTGTGCCTCCAGGGTGGTGATCTCCAGTTTGAAGTCCACGTCGAGCTTCTCGCTGAGATCCGCGGCCAGGGTCTCGAGGTCGATGGGTTGTTCGTTGTCCGACGCGGTGATGTCGATGGTGCGCTCACCCTCCTCGGAATCGATCTCGATCGCGATGACCGCCGCGTTGGGATTGTTCGCCTCGAGCACTTCCTTCACCGCGCTGCGGGTCTCGTCCTCGTTGATCGGACGGCGCTGGCGCCATGCGTCGGTGAGCTGCAGGGGAGCCAGGATCAGCAGTACGGCGAAACCGGCGAGGCGCAGGCTGCGGGCGACGTGGGTGCGACCCGAGAGGAGGCGGCCGGGGGGTACGAAGCCACAGAACACGAAGGTCCCGGCGGCGCTCAGGATGATCCCGGCGACGTTGGTCAGGTAGAGCAGGAACGCACCCGCCGCCAGCGTCCACTGGCCCATCTCGAGGGTGATCCCGATCACCGCCAACGGGGGCACGAGTGCCACGGCGACCGCCACGCCGGTCAGTGCCTCGCCGGCGGCTCGACGAACCTGGGCGTAGGCGCCGGCGGATCCGGCGAAGACGGCAACGCCGAGGTCGAGCAGATTGGGCGCGGTCCGCGCCAGAACCTCCGCCGGTATCTCCTCGGGGGACGGCAGGATGAACGCCGTCAAAGCGGACAGGAAGATGGCCATGACGCTCCCGAGCGCGACGGTGGCGCCTGCCACCAACGCCCGTCTCGGCCAGTCCATCACCATGGCGGCGGCGACCCCGAGCACGGGAGCCATCAGCGGGGCCACGATCATCGCGCCGATGACCACGGCGGTCGAGTCGGCGAGCAGTCCGAGCACTGCGATGAGTGAGGAGAGCACCATCAGAGCGACGAACCTGTGGACGAATGGCGTATGGCGGCCGCCCTCGTGGAACAGATTCGAGACAACCCGGGAGCGTTCGTCGCGGCGCATTCGATCGCTCAGCATCTTCCCGCTGGCCATCCGGGCGATGACGTGTTCGATCAGTGAAGGTGCGTGTAGCCTCCGTCGCTCCTCCGCACTCCGTGGAGGTGCTGGGGCAGCGCCGAGCTTCTCGGTCCGGTCATCAGGTTGCATCGCCATGTCTCCGTCGCATTGGATGAAGCGGTCGTCGCCCGATTACCCGCTCCCAAATGTTTCGTTCGCATTACGGAGCGTAACCTAAACGCAACAGAGGTTGACACGTGGGACCTCCGACAGCCGCCACGGCGTCGGTCGAGGTTGTGCGTCCGTCATCCGCGCGCGCGTCCCGGGCAGACGCTAGGGTTTCCCTTCCTTTAGATCGCAAACGCAATGTAAGAGGTGCATCGGAAGAGCGAGCGAACGGCTCCAGCGCCGTACTTACTGGTCGATCGCCTCGGCAAACGCCAGAACGCGCTGGGCGTTTGCCACGTGGAGGTTCTCGATCATGCGCCCGTCGACCGTGGCGACACCGTGGCCTTCGGCCTCCGCGAGCGGAAAATGCGGAAATCACCCTTTTCGCGTACTCGACCTCGGATTCCGACGGTGACCACGTCACATTGCACGTGTCGATCTGGGACGGGTGGATCAGCGTCTTACCGTCGAAACCGAGTTCGAAACCCTGTTGACACTCGGCGGCGAACCCCTCGGAATCGCCGATGTCGTTGAAGACGCCGTCGAGAACGACGATGCTCAGCAGCCCGCGCCGCCACCACCGCCGCCGCCAGATGGGGTACGAGGTTCGCCCGTCCCCGGATCAGTGGTGCACGAAGCTCCTTGGCGAGATCGTTGGTGCCCATGACGAAGCCGGTGCAACGGTCGTCGTGCGGCGAGCTGGCGGGCGTTGAGCAGGCCGTGGGGGCGTCTCGATCATCGCCCAGATCCCGGTGGTCTCCGGGGCACCGTGCCGCTCGAGCAGGTCGGCGACAGCGCGGAGCTGTTCGACCGAGTCGACCTTGGGGATCACGACCGCGGCCGGTGCCGCGGCAGCAGCAGCTGCCACATCGTCGGCTCCCCACGGGGTGTCCAGCCCGTTGCAGCGGATCGTCAGCGTGCGCCGTCCGTACTCGCCGCTCGACGCCGCCGCCGCCGCTCTGATCCTGGCGTCGGCTTTGGCGTCGAGGGCGACCGCATCCTCGAGATCGAAGATGATCGCGTCGGCATCGAGGGTCTTCGCCTTCTCCAACGCTCGTTCGTTGGCTGCCGGCATGTACAGAACGCTGCGGAGGATGGTCATCGCTGCGGTCGACGGATCAGAAGCCATAGCCGGCCGCCAATTCCGGGTCCCGAGCCGCCAGGCGCTTTGCCAACTCGACCACGACCCGACACTGCTTCACGCTGGCGTCGTCCTCCATCTTGCCGTCGAGCATGATCGCACCCGTGCCGTCGCCCATCGCGTCGATCACCCGCTGGGCCTGGGCCACATCCTCGGGTCGGGGACTGAAGACCCGCTTGGCGACGTCGATCTGTTTGGGGTGGAGGCTCCATGCGCCCACACAACCCAGGAGGTAGGCGTTTCGGAACTGCGCCTCGCACGCCACCGTGTCGGCGATGTCGCCAAACGGTCCGTAGAACGGCTGGATCCCGTAGGTGACGCAGGCGTCGACCATCCTGGCGATCGTGTAGTGCCAAAGATCCTGCTGATAGCGGTCTCTCGGCGCATGGATGTCGGGCGTCCCGTCGGCGCCGAGTGGCGGGTCACCCTGAACTACGTAGTCCGGGTGGCCGCCGCCGACCCGGGTGGTCTTCATCCCCCGGTTGGCGGCGAGATCGGCCGGACCCAGTGAAATGCCCTGCATCCGCGGCGAACTCCCACTGATCGCCTCGACGTTGGCCACACCGCGGGCGGTCTCGAGAATGGCGTGGAAGAGGATCGGCCGCGCCAGTCGGGCCCTGGCCTCGAGCTGGGCGACGAGGCGATCGGCGTAGTGGATGTCCTCGGGTCCTTCGACCTTCGGGAGCATGATCACATCGAGCTTGTCGCCGATTTCGGTCACAAGTGTCGTCAGGTCGTCGAGACACCACGGCGAATCGAGACTGTTGACCCGGGTCCACAATTGGGTGTCACCCATAGTCGACGGTCGTTCCGACCTCGACCAGCCCTGCCCGGGCCGCTTCCTTGTCGCCGGCGGGCACACCGTCTTCGAGGTTGCCGAGGAGGATGTCGACCGTCGGGGCGATATCGGGCACCTTGGCCACCATCTTTGCGTTGGATGGCGCAAAGAAGTGGATCATTCGACTCGGTCGAACCGGGATCTCCATGACCGGTCGCGGAGCGCCGACGGCCAGTGGGGCGTAGAAGTCTCGGGGAGGTTTCACGCCGACCGACACTAGAGGGCGTGGAAGCAACTCGCGTAAATCGCTGATCAGGGCCGTGACGCGTCCCTCGTCGACTCCCGGTACGGAGTGAGCGGGGCCCGACGGCGAGCATCACGCTCACCCACGGCCGGCCCAGTTCGGCCATCACGCCCGGGTGGCGCTCATCCCCAATCGGGTCGCGCCGGCTGCCACATCTCCTCGACGTCCGCGAGCGTGCGGATTCCCCCTGATGCCTCGACGCCGATCCCGGTCCCGACCGTCGCCCGCATCAGTGCGACCGCATCGGCCGATGTGCCGCGAGCGTTGCGAATCGTCGACCCTCCTCGCAGACGGCCCGTAACTCGTCTTTGGTGGCCGTGGCGGCCAGCAGTGTGTGATCGATCATCGCAGCCAGTGATGACGGAGTGAGCGTCGCTCATCGGGCGAGTCCTTCCTTGGGTGGGCTCTGAGGTGAGTCTTCGGTGTCAGGTGCGGACATGTCGGTGTCGGAAGGTGAAGCCCTTTCGCTCGGTCCGTTGTCCCGCAGATGCTCGAGCCGTTGCCGGGCGTCGTCGAGGGACGGGATGTCGCCGGCGGGCACCCACCACATCACCATCACCGGCAGGTCGGCAACAGGCTCGAACCACTCCCGACGGCGGCGCAGGAGGGTTCTGTGTTCGGAGAGCCGGTAGGTGAAATCGTGCAGCGACTCGATCGTCTCCCACACGCTGAAGTTGATGATCACCTCGTTGTCGTCGAACATCCGGATCGACGTACTGTGGCCTTCCTCTGTCCGGTGGCGCCACACGAAGCCGGGGGACTCGTCGGCGATGGCATTGACCGCGTCGAGCTGATCGACGAAGCCGGCCATCCGGCCATCGTCGAGTGGATACCGCATTCTGGCGATGTTGAACTGGGCGAGGTTCCACCGATGCGTGGCCATTGCGAGAACCGTACCCGAACCCCTGGGGAGACCTTCGTGGCCGATCCGCTCGGGCGGATCGGCCACGTCTCTCGACCATCGCCTGCTGTCACCGGCCGCCGAATCGTCAGCGGAAGGCTCAGGTGGTAGGCGATGGTACGAATGTCGCTTCTTTGCTATCGACCGCTGTTTGCCGTTGATGAGCACTCGGATCTCGCTCGGGTCCTCGAACAGGATCAATCCCCGCAAGAGGCCCCACGTGGTCAGAATCACCGCCTGGCGTTGTTCCATCGATGGTCCCTCGAGTGGGATTGTCAGCATCGGCCGCCGCCTTCGTCTCTCCTGGTTCCGCACCTTACGAAAGCCAAAAGTAACATCGGTCACACCGGCGTCGGTAGGTCGTTCTGCCTGGCGACCGGCGGCTGGATGTGCGAGCTTCCGTCACCTGCGGTCGCGGCCTACGGTTGATGACTGTGGTGACGATCGATTCGGGAGCGATCCGTTACTCGCCCGGCGGCGGTGTTCTCGCGGTCGCCAACGACGTCGTCGCCTTCGTCGCTCCGCCCGGACGGACCGCCGGAGAGGAGTTCTGTGAACTGGCTCTGTCGCCGGCCTCCGATGCGGAACTCGACGCGTTGACGCCGGCGGACTTCCCGCCGGCGCCCACGTGGCACTCCTCCAGATTCGCGACGACGGCCTTGCCCTGTTCGCCGAGCCGGGCCGCCCGCCGGTGAGAGCCCGACTGGTCCCGTACTCCGGGATCCTCGGTTCGTTTCGCGATCGCGCCCGGCGAGCACGACCCCTACTGGATCGCTGCTGGAGTTGCTGCGGCATCGGGCTTCGAGCTCGCCCGGCTACGCGCTGATCATCGAAACCGACGGTCCGGGTCCGCACTCAGAGCGATCGTCCTCACCGGATGTCCGCCACAGCCCTGACAGGGCCGAGCAGGATCCGTCCCCGCCGGTCGTGGCGAAACTCGCACCGTCGGGTCGGCCGTCCCCCGTCGTGCGGAATCGGCCTCACCGCCACCGCCGCCGGCGGCGATGCCGCCGCCTCCCGCATCTTCGGCGGCGCCCGTGTGGCCGTCATCCGAACCGGTCGATCACATCGAAGAACGACCTCGGATCGTTGTCGTCTTCGACGATGGGTACGTCGTGGAGCTCGGTCGGACACTGGCGATCGGTAGGGCTCCCGAGGGGAGCGATCTCGTCCCGGTGGGAGCTGTTCCGATGGTCGTGAGCGGGGATCAGGTCAGCCGATGCCATCTCCTCGTGCGCCCCGTCGATGGGGGAGCCGAGATCATCGACACCAACTCGCTGAATGGCTGCTACATCGACGACCACGATCGGCCGGGGGCCGGACCTCAGATCGTGGTCGGTGTCCCCGTGCGGATCGAATCCGGCCAACGTGTGCGCTTCGGCGACCGATCCTTCACGATCGAGGCCCGCTGAGCGGCCGGAACTCCGACTCCCAGATTATCCTCGAGGGATGCCCGTCCTCGCCTGCTTCTACGCTCACCCCGAGGACGAAGCGTTCTCGACCGGTGGTCCCATGCGCTGGGCGGACGATGCCGAGAACGACGTCGTTCTGCCCGGTCTGTAGTCCCGGTGCGAAGCCTGCACGTCGGACTGGCCTGGGTGATCGTCGTCGCGACGCTCATCACCGGGATCTGGTCGACGTCGCTCACTGGCGCCCCGAGCTTCGCAGCCGGGCCCTCGTGCCGGCGATCTACGCCAGCTGGGTGTCTGACCGTGGTCCAGGTGACGGTCGGGGTGATCGTCCTCCAGTCCGAGAGCCGTGGAGATCGATGGTCTCCACACCTTCTACGGATTCCTGGCGATGGCCTCGATCGCGATCATCTACAGCTATCGACAACAGATCCCGCAGTGGGAACATCTCCTCTACGGTGCCGGCAATCTGTTCATCATGGGACTGGCGCTACGGGCCGTGGTGCTCTAGTTGACCGCCGCCCGTGATCACCGGTGCGGGTTGCGGGGCGGTCCGTCATCGAGTGACCCGGTACGGTTGCCGAGTGCGTCATCATCATTACGTCATCGACGAGCTGACCGTCTCGGGCCAGGTGATGTCCGGTGTCGGTGGTGACCTCATCATTGCCGAGCTCGAGGGACGACCCGACCTCGACTGGGAGTTGGTGTGCCGGACCACGGCGCACACCCGAATCGAGATGTCCGCCCCACACCCTCGAGATGAGCGGGCCCGAGGGTCCCCTCACCGGCACCGCTCTGTTGGTTCGATCCGACGGTACCGCTCACGTCTTCCGCGGTGCCGGGAGCCTCGACGGATTCGGTGGTTTCCCGAGCTGACGGATCAACCGCACTGGTCCAGGTCACCGAGGACGATTCTCCACCGAACAGTCGTGCTGGTACAACCTCGTGTCGGACAGACCGAGGGCGGCGATCCGGTCCCGCATGCGGACCAGCTGAGGAAAGGTCGAAAGGAACTCGACCCGCGGTCGGACGCTGGCTGCGACCGTGTTGCTGAACAGGAAGAACTCGAATGTTTCGGCAAAGTCCTCCGACGGGTTGGTCGCCGCGTAGAGAGTCGGAAACCCTGGGTCGTCCGCACACCGACGGGCGGCGGCGGCCTCGTTGCGGTACCCGTCCGTCTGCAGGGACTCCAATTCGGTATCCGACCAGAAGCGGTCGACCCACAGACTCAGGTAGTTGTTGTTGGTGACGCAACCGTAGCGGTTGTCCCCGGTGGCGCAGTCGCCACCTCTCGCCCGGTCGATGCCCTCGGCGGTGCCGGTGAGTACATGTGCGAACTCGTGGCCGACCACCCGTCTCACCTGTCGCGGCCTGCAACTCGACCATCTCCCGATTCACCGCGATCAGGAACCTCGACTGCGAACGATCGAGTGCGACGGCGAACGCGCAACGTCGGCCCCGCTGGTGTTGTCGAAACCGGCGAACCCCACGATCGGGAGCACGTTCCTCGGCGGTGGTGAACGCGGTGAATGACGTCCAGGCCTCGTAGACGGTCGCATCGTCGGTTCCGTGGCACACGCCCGGAGGGCGCCCTCATCGACGGTGTAGATCGTGCGCAGTGGTCCGAACGCCTCACCCAACCGGTCCGCGTCGCACTCGTCGATGTTCCCCGGATCCGGAAAACCGACCAGGGCCGTGTAGATCAGCAGCGACGTGATGACGACGATTGCTGTTAGCGCACACCGAGGTATCGGAAGAATGAGCATCCAGCTCAACCCACCGGGTCGCATGACCCGACGCTTCCTCAGTCAATCGAGTTGCTCCATCCACGCGGGGTTCCCATGTCGATCTCCGAACCGAGTCCGAGGCCGGTGGCCAGCGATGCGTCGTTGAGATGGAAGATCACCCGCTGACCCGGGCGCAACATGCGAAAGATCGAACCCGTCCAGGGCGTCGGGGGCCAAATCGAACTCGGCCATGTCGGTGTCTCGCATCACGACTCCGTCGCGGGTGATCGGATCGTAGGACTTCACCACTCCCTGCATTATGCGAGGGTACCCCGGCGCCCGGTCGCTCACGAAACAAGCTGTGCCTCGGGGACCGGCGATCGCTGGGTCGCCAAGACCGCCGCTCACCGTGGGTTGTCATCGCAGCCGGTTACGGTGAATGCCGGAGCGACCGGCCGGGAGGAGGTGACAGGTGGGGTCCTTGGAGCCGCTGAGCCTGCGGGCCCTTTTCGAGATCGATGTCGGACAACTCCGCGGCGTGGGCCCCAAGAAGCGCACCGCGCTGTCCCGTATGGAACTCGAGAACCTGAGTGACCTCCTCACCCATTATCCGCGCCGATACCTCGACCGGACCCGGCAGGCGGCCATCGCCGATCTGATGGAAGGCGAGGAGGCAACGATCGTCGTCGAGGTCCTGCGAACCGAGTCACGCCGACTGAGAGGCAACCGGGCCCTCGTGACGAGCACGGTCACCGACGGGCAGAGCCAAATGACGCTGACGTTCTTCAACCAGAGGTGGCGGGAGCGGCAATTGCAGGCCGGCCTCGAGGCGATCGTCTTCGGCAAGCTCGAGAGTTTCCGGGGTCGGCCCCAGATGACCAATCCTGTCGTCGACCTGGTCGGGGACCAGACCGGCAAGATCATCCCGGTGTACCCACAGTCGGAGAAGGCGGGGGTGACCAGCAGCGACCTCGCCAACTTCATCGGAGAAGCGCTTCGCCGGACGATCACCAACCCGGACGCACGATCGTTGGCCGATCCGATTCCCGAACAAACTCGGAGTCGGCGCGGTCTGGTCGGTCGATCGACCGCGATGGTCGGGATCCATCTCCCCGACGACCATGGCCAGATCAGCGATGCCCGCCGCAGACTCGTCTTTGACGAGCTGTTTCGCATGCAGGTGGCTCTGGTGCGCCGCAAGCGCCTCTTGGAGACCACTCAACGCGGGGTCGCGCACCGGAGCGGGGGTGCGCTGATGGCAGCCTTTGCAGCCTCGCTGCCGTTTGCGCTCACCGCTGCTCAGGGACGGGCCATCGCCGAGATCACCGCCGATCTCACCCAACCGGTGCCGATGCACCGCCTGCTGCAGGGTGACGTCGGGTCCGGGAAGACCCTCGTGGCCGTGGCGGCGATGCTGACCGCCGTCGATGGGGGCCACCAGGCTGCCCTCATGGCACCCACCGAGGTCCTGGCCGAACAGCATGCGATCGGGATTCGCGACCTTCTGCAGGGCCTCGACGTGCCCGAGCCGTCGAGCCTGCTCGGCAGTCGACCGCTCAGCGTCGAGCTGCTGACCAGCCGCACATCGGCACCGGATCGCAAGCGAATACTGGGTGGTCTTGCCTCGGGTCTGACCGACGTTGTCATCGGCACCCACGCACTACTGCAGGAGCGGGTGCAGTTCCACTCGCTCGGAGCGGTCGTCATCGACGAGCAGCACCGTTTCGGAGTCGAGCAGCGAGCCGCCCTCCGCAACAAGAACCTCGACGGTACCGTTCCCGACGTCCTCGTGATGACCGCCACGCCGATTCCCCGTACCGCAGCGATGACGGTCTACGGCGACCTGGACGTGTCAGTTCTGGACGAGCTGCCGCCGGGGAGAACACCAATCGCCACCCGTCATGTCGAGGCGTGCCGGCACCCTCGACGGCGAGGCGCCACTCGACCTCGAACACATGTGGTCGGAGCTGCGAGCGGCTGTCGCCTCCGGACGTCAGGCTTACGTGGTGTGTCCGCTGATCGACGAGTCCGAGAAGATCGAGGTCGCCTCGGCCGAGGAGACCTTCGAGCGGCTCACCGCCCGAGAACTCGCATGGTCTGCGCGTCGGCCTCCTCCACGGGCGGGTGTCCGCCGAGGACAAGGACACGGTCATGCACACGTTTCGACGGGGCGAACTCGACGTGTTGATCTCGACCACGGTGATCGAGGTGGGTGTGGACGTGCCCAATGCGACCGTGATGGTGATTCTGGACGCCGATCGGTTCGGCATCGCCCAACTCCACCAACTCCGAGGTCGGGTCGGACGAGGGGCGGACGCATCGGTCTGCTGGCTGGTCGCCAGCCCCACCACCCCGAAGGGGAGGCCCGCATCAATGCGATCGTCGATTCCGACGACGGGTTTGCTCTGGCAGAGGTCGACCTCGAACTTCGCGGAGAGGGGACCATCCTCGGCGAGAGGCAGAAGGGTCGAAACGATCTGAAGCTCGCCAGCCTTCGCCGCGATCGGGAGGTGGTAGTCGATGCCCGGCGCGCCGCCGATCGAGTTGCTCGACGCCGATCCCGAACTCTCCGAACCATGTCGCGCTCGGCCGAGGAACTCCGGTTCTTCTCCGACGAGAGCGACGAAGAATTCCTGCTGAAGGGATGACGGACTCGGTGCAGCGATTGGTGGGGATTCGCAACGAAGGGGCCCGATCGACCGGGTGGGTGGGGTCTGGGTGAGGATCATCTCCGGAACCGCCCGAGGGCGCAAACTCGTGGCACCCCAAGGTATGACGACGCGCCCGATACCCGATCGAGCCAAGACAGCCATCTTCAACATGATCCTCAGCATTCGGATGGAACAGGGCACCCCGGGTCTCGAGGGAACGCGGGTGCTGGATCTGTACGCCGGATCCGGCTCCTTCGGACTGGAGTGTCTGAGCCGGGGAGCGGACGAGGCGGTCTTCGTCGAACGCGATCGTGCCGCGATCACCGCCATCCGGACGAACCTCGACACCCTCGGCCTCCGTGCAAGGGCCAGGATCGACGCCCGTGACGTCGCCGCTGCGGTCTCCTCGTTGGAGGGACACTTCGACCTGGCCTTCTGTGATCCGCCGTACGATGCCGATCCCTGGCTCGATCTTCTCCCGCGGATTCCCGCCGAGTTGTTGATCGCCCACACCGAAGGGCCGCTGCCGCTCAGCGAGGACTGGGAAGAGCTGCGTCGCCGAGCCTATGGACGACCGCATGTCGTGGTGGCCCGCCGCCGGCAGTAGTCGAGAGCGCTCTGACGAGGCGTGAATGCACTACGATGGCCGAGGTCATGACCGCTGCGCTGATTCCGGGTTCCTTCGACCCGTTCCACAACGGGCACCTCGCCGTCACCCGAACGGCTGCTGCGCTGTTCGATCGAGTCATCGTCGGCGTCGGCCATAATCCGGCCAAACCCAGCGGTTTGTTCACCCCCGAAGAACGGCAGGAGATGGTCGAGGCCTCGGTGGCCGAGTTCGACAACGTCGAGGTGGCGGTGTTCACAGGGCTCGTGACGACCGCAGCCACCGAGCTCGGCGTCGACTGTCTCGTGAAGGGCGTACGAGGAGCCTCCGACCTCGACGCCGAACTCGTCCAGGCGAACACCAACGCCGTGACCGGGCAGGCCCGAACCGTACTGATACCTGCTGTCGGCGCAGCAGCACTGGTGGCGAGCCGGTATCTTCGTGAGATCGGCACACGCGGAGGGGACATCTCCGGGTTGGTGCCCGAACCGGTGTGGAGAGCAATGCAACGAAAGACAGGAGCGCTGGGACAATGACCGACCAACGGATGCCGCCGTACGACTACGCGTCGCCAGAGGATCCGGTGCCCGTCGGCGATGCCGTCATCGACGTCACCGGCGATGACGGCGTCGAGATCGATCTCACCGCCACCGCCCACGATCAATACGCGGTTCCCGAACTCGAAGCGCTCATCGACGAGGCGATCGGCATGGTCGCCCAGGGTCGGCCCCTGCCCATGTCGTCGACCGTCAAGGTCAACAAGGCTGAATTGCTCGAGGTGCTCGAAGAGATCCGTGAGGCGTTGCCCGAGGAATTGCGGCGTGCTCGCTGGCTGCTCAAAGAGAAAGAGGAGTTCCTGGCCCAGGCACGCCAGGAGCGACAGGAAATCATCGATCAGGGCCGAGCCCAGGTCTCCCGCATGATCGAACGCCAGGAGATCACCAGAGCAGCCGAAGCCAGGGCCCGCCAGATCGTCGCCGAGGCCCGGGCCGACGCCCGAACGCTTCAGCGCAGGGTCGAGGACTACTGCGATCACAAACTCGCCAGCTTCGAGGCGGTACTCGAACGCACCTCACGAACCCTTCAGCAGGGACGCGAGAAACTGCTCGGTACGGCGGCCGGCGAAGGCGAGACCCCGCCGGGCAGCCGGAGCTCTCAGCCCCCTCCTCCGGTTGGCTGACCGCTCGACGGTAGAGGCGTCGGCAATGCCACATCATCGAGTCCACGTCGGTGCTCTTCGTCAACGTCTCGGTCAACGCATGGATGTCGAGATCGGCCAACGGATCGCGCCCGTGCAGGTCATCGCCACGCGCATCGCCGACCAGCCGGTCACCGGAACCCTCACCGTCGAATCGATCGAGCGGGGCGTGTCGGTCACCGGTACGATCGCCGTGGCGTGGGAGGGCGAATGTCGCAGATGCCTCGATCCGGTGACCGGGGTGGCCAACGCTGTGGTGGACGAAATCTTCCAGGTGCACGCCCCACCCGATTCCGACATCGTCGACTTCGACGGCGACACGATCGTGCTCGACGAGGTCGTCCGGGAGAATGCGATGGCGTCCCTACCCCTGTCACCGCTGTGTCGGCCCGAATGCGAGGGACCCGACCCCGGCCGCTATCGAACCGGGATAGCCGGCGACAGAATCCCGGTCGTGGATCCGAACCGAACCGATGCTCGCTCGGGGGAGGGCGACAGCGCTCCGGTCGATCCCCGCTGGGCTGCGCTGGACCAGTTGGACCTTTGAACCATGGCGCTACCATCACCCCGGTCGATTCCGCGAGCTACCACCTAGGTTCTGAGCATGGCTGTCCCCAAGAAAAAGACGTCGAAGTCCAAGACCCGTAGCCGCCGTGCATCGTCGTGGACGCTCGACGCCGCCCCGAAGAGCCGCTGCGCCCAGTGTGGGGCGATGAAAGTGCCGCACCGGGCTTGCCAGAGCTGCGGCTACTACCGGGGCCGGCAGGTCATCGACGTCTGAGACTCGACCGGGGCCCCAGGCGGAGCAACGACGGCGATGACATCCGGATCGGTGATAGCAGTCGACGCGATGGGCGGGGATCTCGCGCCCGGTTCGGTCGTCGAGGGCGCTCTCCTGGCCGCCGAGCGGCAGTCGATCAAGACCCTCCTCGTCGGCGACCGATCCTCCATCGTCGCGGTCGAACCGTCGATCGAACGTCACCCGCTGATCGAGGTCCGTCACGCCAGCGAAGTCATCGCCATGGGCGCCGAACCTGCGGTGGGGGTTCGCCGGCTCAAGGACTCGAGCATCGTCAGAGCTGCAGAGGCCGTGCGCAACGGCGATGCGACGGCGCTGCTCTCGGCAGGCAACACGGGTGCCGCATTGGCGGCGAGCCTCGTACGAATCGGGCGGATCAAGGGCGTTGCCAGGCCGGCGATCGCCGTGCCCTTTCCCGTGCTCGGCTCCACGCCCTGCACCCTGATCGACAGCGGCGCCAACCCCGACGCCACGCCTGAAATGCTCGTCCAGTTCGCTCAGCTCGGGACCGTCTACACCCGATCGCGATTCGGTGTCGATCGACCGCGGGTGGCGGTCCTCACCATCGGCTCCGAGGCCGGCAAGGGAAATGCGCTGGTCAAGCAGGCCTGTGCCCTGCTCGAGCGGCCGGACTGGGCTGAGTCGTGCGGCGCCGACTACGTGGGGAACCAGGAGGGTGGCGACCTGATGACGGGGGCTGCTGACGTGCTCGTGTGCGATGGGTTCACCGGCAACGTCGTGTTGAAGGCTCTCGAAGGTGCGGTGGCGCTGACCCTCGATGCGATCCGTGCGGCCCTCGGTTCGACTCCTGCCGCCCTGGCTGCCGCCCCGGTGATCGATCCGATCCTGGAACCGCTCTTCGATGTGCTCGATCCAAACCTCAGAGGGGCGGCGATGTTGTGCGGAACCAAGCAGGTTTCGGTAATCTCGCACGGTTCGTCGAGTGCGGAGACGATCGCCAACGCCATACGAACAACCTCTGAGATGGCCGACTCGACCATCGTCGAGGACTTCCGAGCCGTGTTCTCCTGAAACGTCCGCCTTTCTCACGGTTGATGCCTAGATGCCGATTGAGCGTCGATGTTTCGTTCGTTCACCATCCGGCGCAAGGTCGCGCTCACCTTCGCCATACCCATCGTCGTACTGGGGACGATCTGCTCGATCGGATATCAGCGGGCATCCGATGAGGTCGCCCGGCACGAGGACACGTATGCGCTCGTTCAGACGATGCACCGGATTCATGCGATCGCCCGTGACATCGGTACCGAACGCATGCTGTACCAGATCGCCGAGCTGGACGGCCGAGCCGACCCGGAGAACGACCGCGCCCTCATCGCTGCCCAAACCGAGCTCACGGATGTCTCGTTGGAGGCGCTGGCCGCCGATGTCGACGACCAACCCCGTGTCGGGAGCATCCGGTCGGCGCTCGACAAGAGCGCAGCGGCGCTCACCGCCGCCCGCTCCACACCCGTCGGCCGTTCCTCGAACTTCGCCACGGCCATCGGGCACCTTCTCGACGCGGCGGACCAGCTCACGCTCGAACCGATGTCCGGCGGCTCACAGCAGGGAATCGCCGCCGTCCGCTCGATCCACCGGTCGATCGAGGCAACCGATCAAGCATGGATCGCGTTCGCCGAGAGGCCAACCGAGGAGATCCGACCCACGGCCGAGATCATCGAGCGCTTCGCCGTTGCCGAACGGCTCGAAGACGACCTTCTCCTGACAGCGGGGGCGGGGACTCGTGATCGGCTCGACGAGGCGGTGTCGGCCAGCGCGACGGCCGATGAACTCCGATTCTCCATTCGTGAAGACCTGCTCAATTCGAGCGAAGGCGGCGTGGCTCCGCGCATTGCGGTCCTGACTCGCGCCGATGTGAGAGGTGCGTGGCTTGGTGCAGCTACGGCGGTGGACGAATCCGTGAGCGCAGACCTCGCGGCTCAGATCGTGTCGGCCGACGCAACGCGGATCAACTACGGGCTGTTCGGGATGTTCGGCGCCCTCGTCTTCGGCGCTCTCGGCATGGTGCTAGCGGCGTCGATCGCCTCGCCGATCATCACCGCCACCGACAACGCCACGGAGTGGGTCAGGGACCGACTGCCCAGCTTCCTACGGTCGTTGCAGAACTCCGATGACATGGCGCCGGTGCCGGCCGCGATCGACGCTGGTGACGACGACGAGATCGGCCGGCTCGTCGGAGCGATGAACGCGGTCCAGACCACGCTTATGGTCATCGCTCGCGAGCAGTCTGTCGCCAGGGACAAGCTGGCCGCTCGGTCCGCTGCGCTGGCCAGGAAGAACGCTGCGCTCATCTACGAGCTGGTTCGCACCGTCGCCGACTGGCGGGCCACCGAGCCCGACCACGACACCAGGGGTCGACTCTTCCTCATCGACCATGTGGCCACGCGGATGCAGCGAACGCTGGAGGCGATTCTTCTTCTTTCCGGTGCGCACTCCGCCCGGCACTGGAACAACCCGATCAGCGTCACCAACACGGTGCGACTGGCGCTCGGGGAGGTCGTCGGGTACGAGAGGGTCGATCTCACCCCGATGGGCGAGGTCCGACTGCCGGGAAGTGCCGCGCCCGACGTGGCCCACATCCTTGCCGAATTGATCGACAACGCCCTAGGTGCAAGCGACCCGCACGCCGGTGGCCCGCATACGCAGGTGACCGTGCGAGGCGACTGGGTGCCCGCAGGGTTCGCGTTCACGGTGCACGACGACGCAGCTGGCATCGATGCCGAGCGGCGAGACGAGCTGAACCGCCGGCTACGCACCGTTCAGCCACTCCACGAAGGTCCGACCGATTCGCTCGGACTCGTCATCGTGGCGGCGCTGGCCCGGCGACACGGCATCGACGTTCGCCTTCTCGAGGGGGCGACGACGGGCACGGTGGCCAGGGTTGTTCTCCCGGTCGATCTCATCGACCCCGCCACCGTCCCGGTCGACCGGCAGGCGATCGCTGCCGGAAGAGGTAGCGGCGACGGTAAGGCCGGCACCGAGATCGGTCTGGCGCCGACCGAACGGCAGCGGGACGCCGCTCGAGTGTTCTTCGGCACCGAGGAGACCAGCCCCTTGGTCACCACCGAGGACATCAACGCTGAACTGCGCAAACTCGTGGACGGGGACATACCCGAGCCGGCTCCACGCGGTGAGCGGCCCACCACGGCGCCTAGCACGCTCCGGTCGTAGACGTCAAGAGCATCTGCTGATACAATCCGGCGCTCGGAGGTGAGCGATGCCAGCAGAAACTCACATGAATTCGACCCCGATGACCCGTGTCGACGTGGTCACCTTGGTCCGTGACCGCCTGGCCGACATCCTCGAAATGGATCCACAACAGATCAACGAGGGCGATTCGTTTGCCGACGATCTGGAAGCCGACTCCCTGGCGCTCATCGAGCTGGTCGAGGCGATCGAGGAGGAACTGGCCGAGCGGACGGTTGGTTTCAGGATCGAAGACGAAGACCTTCAAGATCTGCGCTTGGTTCGCGACGCCGTCGACTACGTGTACAGCCGGGTCGGTGCAGGGTCCTGACGCCCGACTACTCACCCCTTGTCCGACACCTCGGCTACCGGTTCACCGACTGGTCGCTCGTGGATCTGGCTCTCACGCACCGCAGCTACGTCGCTGAGCACGATGTCGAGGAGTCCAACGAGCGACTCGAGTTCCTCGGCGACGCCGTGGTGGGCCTGGCCGTCACCGACTACAGCTATGAGTTCTACGACGACCTGCCCGAAGGCGAGTTGGCCAAGCTGCGAGCGTCGGTCGTAAACACCCTGAGCCTGGCCGCGGTGGGCCGTTCGATCGGCCTCGGATCTCTCCTTCGTTTGGGTAAGGGCGAGGACAGCTCGGGCGGCCGTCACAAGGAGTCGATCCTCGCCGATGCGTTCGAAGCCGTCATCGGTGCCGTCTTCGTCGACGGAGGCTGGGAGCCAGCACGGAGCGCGGCGATCTCCCTGCTGTCCGAGACGATCCGCAGTAGTGCGGTTCGACCCGGCGGCGAGGACTTCAAGACGCGGTTGCAGGAGCTCACGTCCGCTCTGCAGCTCCCGGCCCCCGGCTACCAGCTCTCCGCCACCGGGCCCGACCACGATCGTCGCTTCTTCGCCTACGCCTACGTCGGTGATGACCGATGTGGTGAGGGCGCCGGAACGTCCAAGAAGCGGGCCGAGCAAAGGGCCGCCGAAGCCGCCTGGGATCTGCTCACACAACGCCAACACGGTGGGTCGATGACGGTTCCGCTCGCCTCCTATGCGACCGAGGAAACCCATGGTTGAGCCAGAACTGCCCGAACTCGAAGTCATCCGCCGTGACCTCGAGCGTGACACCGCCGGCCGCAAAGTCAAGTCCGTCGAGGTCAAGGGGCTCAAGTCGAGTCCAGCCCACAAGACCAGGAAGAGCCTGGTGGATGTTCTGGAAGGGGCCAAGTTTGTCGAGACGTCCCGGGTGGGCATGACGATCGTCACCAGACTCAACAACGAGCACACGCTCCTCATGCGACCGGGTGACGAGACGGTCATCTCCCGGGTCCCATCCAGGACCGATGTTGTGCCGAACACCCAGGTGATCATCACGTTCACCCAGGGCGGCGATCTCCGTTTCGTGGACAAGGGAGCGACCGGCGAGCTCGTCGTCGTTCCCGATGACGACATCGACGCACACCTGGACCACGGTCGAGGACTGGACCTCCTCAGCGAGCCGGTCCCGTGGAACGTGTTCGGCCGTTTCGTACTGAACAGCGATCAACCGCTGAAGCTCTTCCTGACCGATCCCGACAACTTCGTCGGTATCGGTGACCTGTACAGCGACGAGATCCTTTTCGACGCAGGACTCATGTACGACCGCAAGGCCAACGAGTTGTCGACCCAGGAACTCCGACGGCTCAACCGGTCGATCACCACGATCCTGCACGATGCCATCAAGTACCGGGGTACCACGCTTGCGGACCGCCCGTTCCACGACATCGAGGGCAACCCCGGCAGCTACGCCGAGCACATCGCCGTCTACGGCAAAGAGGGGCAGTTGAGCCCTCGATCCCGCTCGCCGATACTGAAGTCCAAGTTCAAGGGACACACGGTCTTCTACTGCTCCACCCAGGTCTGATCGACCGGAGCCGGGCCCAACCCGGGAAATAAGAGGGGCCACACCGACCCAGCGGGTGCCGGCAACTACTGTGAGCGGCGATGTATCTGAAGAGCTTGTCGATCAAGGGATTCAAGTCCTTCGCCGATCACGCAACGCTCGATCTCGAAGACGGGATCACGGTGGTCGTCGGTCCCGAACGGCAGCGGCAAGAGCAACGTCGTCGACGCCATCGCGTGGGTGCTCGGCGCTCAAGCGCCGAGCGCGGTGCGGTCGGCGAAGATGGAAGATGTCATCTTCGCCGGCACCCAGAGCAGACCGGCGCTGGGTCGGGCCGAAGTCTCACTCACCATCGACAACTCCCGCGGCGTCCTTCCGATCGAGTTCTCGGAGGTCACCATCACCAGGACCCTGTTCCGATCCGGCGAGTCGGACTACAAGATCAACGGCACGAGCTGCCGGCTTCTCGACATCACCGAGCTGCTCTCCGATTCCGGCGTCGGCCGTCAACAGCACATCATCGTGTCCCAGGGCCAGATCGATGGCGTACTCAATTCCCGGCCCGAGGAGCGCGCGCGGCATCATCGAGGAGGCTGCAGGGGTTCTCAAGTACCGGAAACGAAAGGAGCGGGCCGAGCGGCGTCTCCTGTCCACCGAGGAACACCTGAATCGTGTCGCCGACCTCGTCCGGGAGGTCAAGCGGCAGCTGCGGCCGCTGGAGAAGCAGGCCGACGCCGCCCGACGTCACGGAACCGTGCTCGCCGAGGCGACCGCCCTCCGATCCTTCCTGCTCGGACGGGAGCTGCGAGCCCTCACCGGCAAGCTCGAGGCCCACAAGCGCGAGCGGTGGACCGCCGCCCAGCGGGAGAGCGAACTGCAACACGAACTCGCCCGCCTCGACGCCGTCATCATCGAGGGCGAATCGGAACTGGCGGCGCTCGGCGGCTCCGATGTAGACGACGTGTCTGGGCCGGACGCGCTCGATCAAGGAGCGGATCATCGGCCAGACCAACGTGGTCGGTGAACGTCGCCGTCGACTCGAGGGTGAGCTGCAACAGGCCGTCGACGACGGATTGGTCGCATCGCTCGAGGCCGAAGCGGCCCGTCTCGAGCAGGACATGGCAGCCGTGGACGCAGAGGCCGTCGCCCTCCTGGCGCCGGCCGGAACGAGGCGCGTGAAGCCGAACGTCGACTTCGCGATGATCGATCTGCCTTCGAACAACTATGGGGCGACGGGATCGCGAACCCCGGCAACGAGGCCGCCGAGGTTCGTGCCCAACTGAGCGCCCTGGAGTCCGCTGCGCAACGGGATCGGGCCGAAGACGATCGGCTGAACGATCAGATCTCCGGTCACTGTCGGTGCGTCACGATCGTCTGGTCGCCGCACGAAACGACGCCGCGCGACGGCTGGCATCGGCCGACGAACGATCCGCGGAACTCTCCGAGGCGCTCGACTCCGCCAACATCGACCTCGTCGAGACCGAGTCGGCTCTGCGCCTGGCGCGGCCATCCCGACGCCGGGCCGATGATGACGCCAGCCGGTGGCGAGCCCGCGCCGATGCGCTCGCCCAGGCCCTCGACGCCGTCCGCAGCCGGGCGGGTGTCGAAACGCTGTCGGGCACCGAGGGTGTCCTCGGGACGCTGCTCGACCGCATCGCCATCGCCGACGGGTGGGAAGGGGCGGTCGAGGCTGCTGCCGCCGACGCTCTCGAGGCGGTACTCGTCGATTCCGAGGCCGCGGCCGGGCGGCGCTGGCCACCCTGAGCGAGGCGGGTGTGCACGGGGCCGTCCTCGTCGCGTCGCCAGGGCTTCCGGGTTGCCGACGCCACCGAGGACCCCCCGGTGGACCGAGCGCTGACGCTCTTGTCGCTCGTCACCGCCGATCGTCCGGACGTGACCGCGCTCCTTGAGCGCCTGTTCACCGACACCCTGGCGATCACGGGCCCGTGGTCGGAGGCGGCCGATCTCGTCGTCCGGCATCCGCGACTGACCGTCGTCACCAAGGCCGGTGACCGCCTCGGCCCGAGCGGATGGAGGCTGGCCGGCGACCGGACCGGCGCCACCGGCGCCGCCCAGGCAGAGGCCGAGGCCAACGCTCGAGCTGCCCAGTTCGATCAGACCGAGGCCGAACGCGCCGTCGACGACGCCGAGGGTCGGCTGCTCGCTGGCCGGGGAACGGCAGCGACACGCCGAGACCGCCACGCGGGAGCACGGGCGCAGCATCGAATCGGCCGAGGAGGTCGTGGAGCGGACCACGGCCGAACTCGATGAGCTCGACGAGACCCGACGACAGCTGAGCCGGCAGCGCTACGAGATCACGGTCCGGGCCGAAGCCGACCGCAAGAAGCTGGTCGCCCTGCAGCTCAAACTCCCCGGCCTCGAAGCCGACGAGAAGGCTCAACTGGACCAGGCCAGGACCGTCGCCGAGGCTCGCGCCGAGCTCGAGGAGCGAGCGGGACGCGTCGCAGAGCTCACCAACGACCTCGGTGTGCGGGAGGCTGCCATCGCCGAACGGCGCGAGATGATCTCCACCCGACGCGGCGAGATCGAACGACGGCTCGAGCGACTCGTGTCCGAACGGGCCGACGCCCGCGCCCGGCGAGAGGTGATCCAGTCGGCGCTGAACACGGTCAAAGCCCTGACCCAGCAGCTCTTCTCCACGACCGAAAAGGTCGACGGGTGGTTGAGCGACCTCGACGTGGTCAGCCGAGCCCAGAGCGAGGCCGCCCGCCACGCTGGTGCTGCAGCTCACCGGGCACCGGGCCGAGCGGGCGGCGGCCGAGCGGGAACTCGAACAGGTGAGGGCCCGCCGGGTCAGCGTCGACCTGGCCGAGGCCGAGGACCGCATACGGCTCGAAACGCTCACCGAGACCGTACGCAGAGATCTCGACCTGGAGCCCGACGCAGCGATGGCGAGCGTGGAGCCCGATGACCTCGACGGCCAGAGCCCCGAGGCCCGGCTGCGTCACCTCGACCGCGAGCTCAAGGCGATGGGCCCGATCAATCCGCTCGCCCTCGAAGAGTTCGAACAGCTCAAGGAACGCTACGAATTCCTCAGCGAACAGCTGAATGACGTGAAGACCTCACGCCGGGAGCTCATCACGCTCATTCGTACGATCGACGAGCAGATCGTCGGAGTGTTCGCTGCCGGCCTACGCCGAGGTGTCCAGGAACTTCACCGAGCTGTTCGCCACGCTGTTCCCCGGCGGCAAGGGGTCGGTCGTGCTCACCGATCCCGACGACCTGCTCAACACCGGCGTGGAACTCGAGGCGAAACCATCGGGCAAGAACGTCAAGAAGCTGTCGCTGCTCTCCGGCGGTGAGCGGGCGCTGACCGCACTCGGCTTCCTCTTCGCAGTGTTCCGTTCCTGCCCCTCGCCGTTCTACGTGATGGACGAGGTCGAGGCGGCCCTCGACGACTTCAACCTCAACCGTTTCCTGACGTTGGTCCAGGAATTCCGGGACGACGCCCAGCTGGTCATCGTGAGCCATCAGAAGCGCACCATGGAAGCAGCCGATGTGCTGTACGGCGTCTCGATGAAGCCCGGCGATTCCAGCCGGGTCGTCAGCGAGAAGGTGCGACGACCCCGATCCGGGTCCGTCATCGACCTTCGGGACAGCTCGGCTGGCGACGCATCCGAGCACGAGCAGGTCCGATCCGGCTCCCCGACGCCGCCGGCACACTGAATCTCAGACGAGACGCTGGAACCAGAACAGGCTCAACCCGGCGGCGATCAGGGTGAGTGCCGCCGCCACCGCCGAGAACCAATCGGCGATCTCGGTGTACTCGACGTCGGTGCCGACCGCCGAGCCGATGTCGGCGTACACCTGCTCGAGTTCTTCGAGCGATGACGCCTGGAAGTAGATCCCGCCGGTCGCTTCGGCGATGACCCTGAGGTTCTCCTCGGCGACCGGTACCTCGATGCGGAACTGCTCGACGGTCGAGGTCTCGGGGTCGTCATAGAAGATGAAGCCGGTGGCGGTGCCGAACGAGATCGTCGAGACCGGTATCTGCGCCTCGCTCGCTGCGGCGATCGCCTCGTCGTCGCCGCGCCCGACGCGTGGTCTCCCCATCCGACAACAGCACGATCGTGCTCGGTGGGATCGTGCCGGCGTCATCGAGCGGCGCGTTCAGCAGCGCATCCAGACTGGTGAAGATCGCCTCACCGATGGCGGTGCTCGGTTGCAGCTCCAGATTCTGAATGGCGCGGATCACCTGGGTCCTGTTCCGGCTGGGCGACACGAGCACGTCGGCGGTCTCGGCAAAGCTGACCAGGCCGACATCGAGTCCGGGAGGCAGGTTCTCGACGAACTCGATCGCGGCCTGCTGAGCTGCGGCCAGCCGGTTCGGTGCGATGTCCCCGGCCTCCATCGAGAGGCTGACGTCGATGGCGAGCATCACCACCGCCCGGTCCCGCTGCGACGGCCATCTCCCGAGCCGGTTCGGCCACGCCGAGCAACATCGAGACGAGCGCCACCAGCAGTATCCCTGCGGTCAGGTGGCGACGCCATCCGGTTCGCCGCGGCAACACCGAGGCGAGCAGATCGGCGGTGGCGAGACGGGCTGCGTACACCCGGCGGCGCCGCTGGATGATCGCGTAGGCGATCGCGAGCACCGGCACGACGAGGAGGAACCAGAGCCGGTCGGGGCTCAGGAACCCGATATCCCCACACGCCGAACGGATCGACGTCGCTGTTCACGGTCGCCTCCTGCCGGCCGTGGCGAGAAGACGATGTTTGCGTCGGGCGACGAACGTCACGACGTCGTCGAGCCAGGCGTGATCGGTCCGCAGTTGGATGTGATCGATTCCGTGGCGTCGGAACGTGCCGGCGAGATGGGCGCTCCGGTCGCTGGCAGCTCGGGCGTAGGCCGTCTCGGACCCGTGATTTGTGTGTGGGGATCTCGGTCATGTCGCCGGTTGCGGGGTCGACGATCGGCAGCAGGCCGACGTTGGGTAGCTCGAGTTCGAGCGGGTCGACGATCTCGAAAGCCACTACGTCGTGGCGGCGGGCGAGCACGGCGATCGACTCTTCCCAACCGGTCGTGACCCGAAAGTCGCTGATCACCGCGATCATGCCACGGCGTTTGGCGAGAGATCCGAGCCGTCGCAGTGATCCGATCGAGGTCGGTCACCCCCGATCCCTCGACCGCCGAGGGCACGCGCGAGGAGATGCAGAAGGTGGAGGAGATGCTTGCGCGAACCGCGCGGGGCGATCACACGGTCGCGGTCGGGGCCGGCCAGGATCGCACCGATCCGGTTGCCGTCGCGCTGGGTCAGGAAACCCACCGACGCGGCGGCGGCCAGGACCAGCTCCCGCTTCTCCCGCCGAGCCGAACCCATGGCGAGGCGTACACCGGTGTCAGCGACCATCCACGTTTCGAGTTCGCGTTCGGCGATCGTCTGACGAATGTACGCCTCCTGGAGACGGGCGGTGACGTTCCAGTCGATCCGTCGGATGTCGTCGCCCGGTTGGTAGCGGCGGGTTTCTCCGAGTTCGGAGCCATGTCCGGGAACCAGTCCCTGATGGTCGCCGTGGAGGAGCCCGTCGAGCCGTCGCGTCACGTCGAGTTCGAGCTGGCGCAGCGTCGTGCGTGCGTCGGCGGCGATCTGTTCGACCGTGGCGGTCACGGCGCTCTCTGCTCGCGGTGCGCCGGTGGATCAGCGACGGTCGGGTCGCCGTGATCAATCGGACGAGCTGTCTCGCGGTTGGGCCGCAGGACGCTTCGCCGGGCCGCGAAACGCGTCCGGTTGACCGCTGACGGACGCCGGTGCGGCGTCCGGCGCCGGATTCGGGGCCTCGGGGAAGATCGGGCCAGCACCCGATCGGGAACCCTGGTCGCTCTGTTCGGTCGGGCCGAACCGACGTCACATCGGCGGCCGGCACGACCGACAGAAGGCGATTGAGAATATCGTCGGCGGTGCGATCCTCGGCCAGGGCCTCGTAGGTCAACATCAGTCGGTGGCGCAGCACATCGCGGGCCACATCGAAGACGTCCTGGGGCAGGGCGTAACCGCGGGCCCGCATCAGGGCCAACCCGCGGGCTGCGTCGATGAGTCCCAGCGTCGCTCTCGGGCTGACGCCGAAGTCGATCAGTGGTCGCAGCTCGGGCAGGCCCCGGAGCTCCGGTTCACGGGTTGCCATCACCAGATCGACGGCGTACTGGGCGACGGCGGTGTCGACGTACGACGCGCTGGGAGAGGTCCTGCAGCTCCTCGGAGTCGTTCGGTGGTCATCACCTGCTGGATTCGGCTGGTTCCCTGCGGTACTCCCGCCGCTCCGGATCGGCGAGCGATCTCGAGTTCCTCGGCGGGGGAGGGGTAGCCCACCACCACCTTCATCAGGAACCGGTCCCTCTGGGCCTCGGGCAGGGTGTAAACACCCTCTGACTCGATCGGATTCTGGGTGGCGAGGACCAGGAACGGTTTTGGCATCGGCCGGGTCTGACCGGCGATGCTGACCTGCCGTTCGGCCATGACCTCGAGGAGCGCACTCTGAACCTTTGCCGGGGCACGGTTGATTTCGTCGGTGAGCACGAAGTTGGCGAAGACCGGGCCCCCATTCGATGTCGAACGTCTCGTCCGAACCCCGCCAGATGCGTGTGCCGGTCAGGTCGGACGGCAGGAGGTCCGGTGTGAACTGCAGGCGGGCGAAGGTGCCGCCGATCACGTCGGACATCGTGGACACCGCCAGCGTCTTGGCGAGCCCGGGCAGGCCTTCGAGCAGGATGTGTCCCTGGGCCAGGAGTGCAACGATCAGCCGTTCGATCATGTGGTCCTGGCCGACGATGACCTTCTTCACCTCGAAGATCACCTTCTCGAGCTCTGCGGCCGCTGTCTGGTGCTCGCTTGTCACACCCCCAGTGTGGCTGGGAAAACCGAAAGTTGGCTGAAAGCCGCCCGATCTCTGCGAGCGGGAGTGACCCCGAATCACCTTCTACGCTGGGCGAGATGCGAATCCTGGTCGTCGACGACGAGATCGAATTGGCCGACGCCGTGTCGAGGTCGCTTCGACGGGAAGGTTACGCCGTCGACACCGCCTACACGGCGGCGGAGGCTCTCGAGGTCACCTCCTACACCCCTTACGACCTGCTCACGCTCGACCTCACCCTTCCCGACGGTGATGGTCGGGAGATCTGTCGCACGATCCGCCGGGATCACGAGCATCAACCGCGCATTCTGATGCTGACCGCCCGCGACGACATCGAGGAGCGGGTGGCAGGTCTCGATGACGGAGCCGACGACTACCTCGTCAAGCCGTTCGCTTTACCCGAGCTTTTCGCCCGCGTCCGCACTCTGTTGCGCAGAGACACCGAGGCCGATTCGGGTGCTCGGTTGAGCATCGAAGGACTCACGCTGGATTCGGCTGCCCACCGGGTTCTCTGGGACGGGAAGGAGATCGACATGACCGCCAAGGAATTCGCCCTCCTCCGCTACTTCATGACCCACCGCGGTGAGGTTCACAGCCAGGAACAGTTGCTCGAACACGTGTGGGACTCAGCGGCCGACCCGTTCACCAATACCGTGACGGGTCACGGTTGGGACCTTGCGTCGGAAGCTGACCGCTGCAACGGATCAGACGTGGATCGAGACGGTGATCGGTGCCGGCTATCGCTTCGGTGCTCCTGAGCCGGGCGGCTGACACCGTGGATCGGATCTCGCTCCCCTCGGTCCTGGAAACGATTCGATTCAGGCTGTCGCTGGCCTTCGCCGTGGTCGTGTTCGCCATCGGCTCGCTGTTGATCGGTGGGCTCTACCTCTGGGAGCTCAACACCCTGGTGGAGCCGGTCCTGATGGGGCAGCCGGTCACCCTCGTCAACCCCAGCACCAACGAGGTGATCGACGCCGACATCCGACTCGTCTTCCCCGAGGAAGAACAGCGGGTGATGATGGAGAAACTCGAACTCGACGCCTATCGGCGGGCTCTGGCATCGCTCCGGTCGTCGTCGTATCTCGCCTTGACCGTCCTCTTCTTCGGATCGTTCGTGGCCGGCTGGTGGTTGTCCGGCTGGGCGCTCAAACCGGTCCGGCGCATCACCGGGGTTGCTCAGGGCATCACTGCCACCGACCTGGGCAGACGCATCAGCCTGCGCGGCCCTCGCGACGAGTTGCGCGACATGGGCGACACCTTCGACTCGATGCTCGACCGTTTGGAGGTCGCCTTCGACGATCAGCGCAGGTTCGTGGCCGAAGCGTCCCACGAGCTGCGCAACCCGTTGGCGGTGGCGCGCACGAATCTCGAGTTCGCCCTGTACGGCGGAGACGAGGAGGAGGTGCGCCATGCGGCGGGCATCGCCCATCACGCCACAGAACGAATGAGCGAACTGGTCGACCAGATGACGGATCAGGCTCGGGAATCGCTGCCGGTGACCGCGACCGACGAGATCGATCTGTCCCAGCTGGCTGGTGGGGTTGCAGCCGATCATCGGGCCGTCGCCCGCAAACGGCATCTCGAGATCCGCGTCGAGGCCGAGCCGGTTCGGATCGTCGGAGACGAACTCGCGCTCCGCAGAGCCGCCACCAACCTGGTGGCCAACTCCATCAGACTCGCCCCCGAGGGATCGGTGATCACCGTGTCGGTCGAATCGAACGAAGGGATCGCTCGACTGTCGGTGATCGATGAAGGTCCGGGTCTGAGCGAAGACGAACGAGCCCGTGTCTTCGACCGTTTCTGGCAGGGCGCCGGTCAGGAAGGGCGTGGCGCCGGCCTCGGTCTGGCGATCGTCAGACGAATCGCCGAGCGCCACGGCGGCAACGCCGAGGTGCAACCCTCCGGGGCCGGTTCCCGGTTCGTCGTGTCGCTGCCCCGCGTCGGGAACCTCAGCTAGGAGCCTGGGCGGGAGGCTCTGTCTAGGACTGGACACGATCGTCCCGGGTGAACCGGGCGGCTGTGGCACCGGCGATCCTTTGCATGGTCGCCGGGGGCAGTCCGAAGATGTGACGGGGTGACCCCGCTGCTGCCCACACCGTGTCGAAGGTGAGGAGGTGCGGGTCGATGACCGCGTCGATCGGCGAGAGGTGGCCGATCGGTGCGACGCCGCCGATTGCGAATCCGGTGTGTGTACGCACGTTGTCGGCCTCGGCTCGGACACACACCTCGGCACCGAAGGCGACCGCCAGCAGGTCGGTGTCGACCTGGTGGATTCCGCTGGTGAGGGCCAGAACGAGCCGATCGCTCGGTCGAGAAGATCATGCTCTTCACGATCTGTGACACCTCGCAGCCGACCGCTGTGGCCGCATCGGCGGCGGTTCGGGTTCCGTCGGGGAACTCGATCACCTCGATCGACAGTCCAGCTGATCGGGCGGCGGCGATGACCCGCTCGACTGAGGGTGACGGCATCTCCGAAGCTTACGGTGGGTGGGAAGCTTTAACCGGGCTTTCAGGTTGGTGTGCTTAGATGCCGAACATCGACACAAGGAGAGGCATCGATGCGGCAAGGAGCTGACGAACTGATGAGCGATACCAACTGGGACTTCGAATCGAACGAGGGTCCCCGTTCCACCCCTTCGGGGACTACATCGCCCACACCCCCCTCCCGTCCGTCGGCTCCCCAGCCGGTGCGCCCCCCGTCGGGCGCGGCGGCCTCGATGCCCCTCGCGACCCGTTCGGACCGGTGGGTGCCACGAGCGGTGCCGCTCGGCACCGCTGCGAACCCCACCGGTCAAGGGTCGAGTCGCCTCCGCAACGCTCGGAGGATCCGGTTACCTCGGCGACGACCCCACATTCGTCGCGCCCGCCAGTCCTCCTCCCGCGTTCGGCGCGGCCCCGGCGGTCACAGCCGCCTCCACCGAGCCGCCGCAGCGACGTGGTTGGGGCTGGCGCGCATTCGTTGCTTTCATCGCCGGTGGCCTCCTCAGCGGCGCTGCGTTCACCGCCGGCACGATCGTCGACGATGACGGCAGCGGCACGGCTGCGTCCGCGACCACTCCCGTGACGACCCCCGTCACCACGCCGAGCACCCCTGCCGAAGTCTTTCGTGTGCCGTCGAGCGAGGAGAATCCCGCTGCCTTCGTCGCTGCCGAACTGGGGCCATCGGTCGTGCAGATCGCCACCGGGATCGGTACGGGCTCCGGTGTGGTGTATCGCGAGGGATTCATCATGACCAACAACCACGTCGTCAACGGCGCGACCGACGTGTTCATCATCGACAGCCGCGGGCGCACGCTCCCCGGCACGGTCGTGGGCGCTGACCCTCGAGCCGATATCGCCGTCGTGCGGGTCGACGGTCTCGACCTACCCGTCGCCGACCTCGCCCTGAACCAGGAGTTGGCGGTCGGCCAGACCGCGATCGCCATCGGGAGCCCCTTCGATCTGACCCGGACCGTCACCTCCGGCATCATCTCGGCTCTCAACCGGCCGTTGCAGAACCTTCAGAACATCTACACCGCCATGATCCAGACCGACGCGCCGATCAACCCGGGCAACTCCGGCGGACCTCTCGCCAACAGGAACGGTCAGGTGATCGGTATCAACACCGCGATCCGCACCGACGGGGTCTCCAACACCAACGTCGGCGTCGGCTTCGCCGTGCCGATCGACATCGCCCATCGGGTCGCCGAACGAATCGTGAACGGCGACAGCCTCGACGCCGGCTTCCTGGGCGTCGGTGCCGGTCAACCGGCCATCGGCGAGATCGGCGTCGTGATCGAGAACATCACCCCGGGCTCGGGAGCCGACGATGCCGGGCTCCTCAGCGGCGACAGGGTGCTGACCGTCAACGGTGCGGCGGTGACCGAGTTCGCCGAGATGGCCGGTCTGATCAGCAGCAACTTCCCCGGTGACCGGATCACGCTCGAAATCGTGCGCGACGATCAGCCTCTGGAGATCGTCGCCACCCTCGGCGAACGGCAGTAGTTCCGGCCGGGTCCGGCGCGCCGAGGTGCTCCGGCCGGGCATCCCGGACCGAGCGTGGAGCGGCGGTGAGGACGGGGTGTCGGCCGCATGGATCGTCGTCCTGAGACCGGCATGTATCGGATCACGCCTTCTAGGCTTTCGGGCAATGGAACCTGTTCTTGTCGTCATCCTCGCCGTGTGTCTCATCGGCGCCGGGGTGCTCACCGCCTACCTGCTGCGCAGCGATCGTGGAACCGACGCGGAGCTGGGTGAGCCCCCGTCGCCGACCGGCCTGCCCAAATTGCCGGCATCCGAGGTGGCCACGGTGCCGGTGTCCGAGTCGACCTGGACGAGGTCGTCGTCGGCGAACCAGCCGTCGTTCTGGAGCCGCCTCCGGTCCTTCGACCGAACTTCTTCGAACGACTGACGAAGGCCCGGACAGCCTTCACCGGGTACCTCGGTGGTCTCGTCGGCCTGGGGAAGCTCTCCGATGACGATTGGGAGGAACTCGAAGAGGCCCTGATCAGAGCCGATGTCGGTGTCAAAGACATCGATGCGTTTCATCGCCGACGTACAGGACAGTGCCACGACTTCAGGTGCTGAGGATGGCGCCGCCGTCCTCGGCCTGCTCAAGGAGCGTATGAGGGCCGAGATCGCCGACGGGGACCGCTCGTTGCGGATCGCGCCCGAGACCACCAACGTCTGGTTGGTGGTCGGTGTGAATGGCGTCGGCAAGACGACGACGATCGGAAAGCTGGCCAGGCGACTCAAGGATCAGGGTCACACCCCTCTGATGGCCGCCGGCGACACCTTCCGGGCGGCCGCCGCTGAGCAGTTGACGATGTGGGCGGAGAGGTCCGGTGTCGAGATCGTCCGGGGCGCCGAGGGCGGCGACCCGTCGTCGGTCATCTTCGATGGCGTCGAAGCCGCAGCCGCCCGGGGTTGCAACATCGTCCTCGCCGACACCGCCGGTCGACTGCAGAACAAGACCAACCTCATGGAGGAGCTGTCGAAGGTCCGCAGGGTGGCCGAGAAGGGGGTCGGCGTGGTGACCGAAACACTGCTCGTGATCGACGCCACCACCGGCCAGAACGGTATGAGTCAGGCCAAGATCTTCGCCGAGGCGGTCGACGTCACCGGGGTCGTCCTCACCAAACTCGACGGTTCGGCCAAGGGAGGCATCGTCTTCGCCATCGAGTCCGAGCTCGGGATCCCGGTCAAGCTCGTGGGGCTGGGCGAGCAGGTCGAGGATCTGGTCGAGTTCGAACCGGACGAGTTCGTGAACGCCCTGTTCGACTGAGCCCGGCCCGACCGAGCCCGGCGACGAGAACAGCGCAGCCCAACCAGACCAGGTTCAGCCTCGGCATCCGTTGGATCCGATAGTCCGCCTGGCCGTCGGTGCCGCCCGACAGCAGGACCTGTGTCTCGTGCAGGATCGAGCGGCGGGTGGCGGCCTCGGCGGTCGGGATGTTGCGTAGACGATGGGCGACGAGTTGTGGCTGGAGCACCGCACCGTCGACCTCGATCGTGGCGACCGCCGCCTCCTGCGTCGGAGAGGTGCGAAGTTCGATTCCCCGATGCACGACGGTCTGACCGGCCACGACGGTCGGTCGGTCCTTGATCAGGATGACCTGGTCGACCGACGCGCCCATCGTCCCGGCGACGCCGACGAGGACGATGCCGACGCCGGTGTGGGCCAGCCAACCGGGTCGGCCTCGACGGGCCGCATCGAGAGCCGAACCGGCGATCGCTCCTCCGGCCGCCGCCACCGCGATCCCAAAGGGCCCGCTGGCCAGGGGAGTGAGGGCGACCCCCGCCGCGGCACCCACGGCCGCGCCGGCGAACCGCCGATCGGCCAGAACCGCAGCCGTCGCCCCGACCACGATGAGCGGCCAGAGCGATCGAGCGAAGAAGACACCGGCGATCGACACCGGAACATCGCCGAGGAGCGTCTCGACCGCCGGTTCGTAGGTGCCCACCGCCACGATGAGGGTGGACCCCAGGAGCACCGCCATCGCTCCTTTGGATCGAGCCGAGACCGGACGGGACCGAACTTCCGTATCGACCCTGAGCCCGAGATAGAGGAGCATCGCCGTCCACCCCACCGCAGTCACGAGCAGCCCGGCCCGCAGCGCCGGTCGGTCGGCGAAGGAGTGCACCGAGGGGGTCAGTCCGGCCCGGGTGAGGGTTGTCGCCCACACCGCCGCCACCGCAGGCACGAGGAACACCATCCGGTTGCGCCGATCCCCACGGTCGTAACACAGATGAAGTGTGGCTGCCGCCGCCAACCATGCGACCAGACCCGCCGACTCGATCGGGTCCCAGGCCCAGTAGCCGCCCCATCCCAGCTCGGCGTGTGCCCAGGCGGCCCCGGTCGCCAGCCCGAGGGTCAGGACGGCGAGGGTCACGGCGGTCGCCCGCCTGACGAGTGGCGGGGTCGCTCCTCCGAGCGCGAGCAGCGACGGCACGATCATGCCGATGAGGCCCACGTACAACAGTGGGGGGTGCCATGTCATCGCAGCATGTTCCAGAACCGGTTGCAGGCCCAGCCCGCCGACCGCCGGTGCGTCGAGCCGATCGAACGGGTTGGCGGTCACCAGTACCACGGCCCCGTAGGCCGCCGTCAGGGCGCTGGCCGGTCGGCTCTCACCGCCCAGAGCGAAGACGATCGTCGTCGCCACCGACATCAGTGCGGTCCAGAACAGGAGCGATCCCTCGGCCCCGCCCCACAGTCCCGCCAACCGGACGAACCATGACAGCCCGGGCGGGTCGTGCCCACCACGTAGGCGTTGCCCCAGTCCTCGGTGAGGAATCCGGACGCAAGGATTCCCACCGATCCGAGCGCTGCGGTGGACCCGATCCCGATCAGCCACCCTCGGGGGAGAACCGACGGCGACGGCCAGCGCGATGACGGCGACGCCCAGAGCGATCACGCCCATCGCCTCACCACCCCGCCGACGGCCGGAGCCGGATCAGAGAGGGATGATCTCATCGATTCCCTCGTAGCGGGCGAGCTGGCGCGAACCGATCGTCACCGTCGCCATCGCCTTCTGCCAGTCGGCCATGTGAGGTGCCTCGAAATGGGCCAGGAGTGCCGACACCGACTCCCACCGCTCGTACACCCGGATGGTCCCAGGCGAACCGATCACCTCGGCGAATTCGTATTCGATGCAGCCGACCTCGGCTCGGGTCGCCTGCATCATCGTGACCGCCGCATCGGTGATCTTGGCAACGTCCTCGGGTGGCATGGTGATCGTTCCTGACAGTATGAGCATGTCCACGAGCCTCCCACACGATCACGACGGCCCGTCCCGTTTTCGTTTGAGGAGTTCGTCGACCGTCGTCGCCCGGCCGCGTTTGCCGGTGGCTTGACCGGCGGTCGAGGTGCCTGTCGGTGCTCGGCCGTGCCGGGGTCGTCGCCGGCGGGGGGGTCTCGGTCGCTCGTCGTCGGCATCGTGGGAGGTAACACCGGCGATGAGCGTGTGGACGCCGAAGGCTGCGGATCGACCTGCCCGAACTTCGGAAGACGTGGTCTGCAGCCGAGCCACGGTGCCCTGGGCTTTCGCTGCGCCGACGGCGAGGACCCCCCGACGCCACGCCAGCCGGCTGACCGCGACGGCGACGGGCCACAGGAGCAGCCCTGCCCACAGGAACCATCTGGTGAGATCGATGCGGCGCTGCCCGGCGACGGTGTTGACCGGGTCGAAGATCTCGGTCAGATCGGGTTCGATCCGACCTCCGGTGATCGTCGCCACCCGGCCCAGGGTGTCGTCACCGAGCGGGCGAGGAGCGTATTCGGCCGGGTACGACCTGCTGGTCAGGCCGACGCCGCTCCAGACCTGTTCGCCGCCGCTCTGAACGGTGGCACCGATCGCGTACGTGCCGGCCTCATCGATCGCCACGGTCGCCGCAAAGGTGGACCCATCGATTCGTTCGAGCACGACGTCGACACCGTCACCGTCGGGGCCCGACAGCCGCACCGAGGCTTGGGCGTCATCGGCCCACGGGTTCACGCCTTCGACCCGGAGTTGGAGCTGATCGCCCTCGATCGTGGCGCTCACGCCACCGCCCTCGCCGGCGGTCGGGAACGTGTCCTTCACCACTCCAGCCCAGAAGTCGGGCGCGTTGCTCCATGCGGTCCACGCCGACCCCCATCGTTCGCCGCTGTCGGAGGTCCAGGCCGAGACTCGGCCCAACCCGACCTGCCAGCTGCTCAGCAGCGGATCCTGGTCCTGTCCGATGCGGAGATCGACCCGGGCGGTCGGTTTGGCGGTCGTAGCGACGTAGCCGGCCAACGACGGAGCGGCCTGGAGGCCCCGGACCGTCGGAGCGTTCGAGGTGACCGTGGGCAGGAAGTCACCCTCGTTGATGAAGTCCCGGGAGGCCAGAATCGCCTCCTGGACGATGAGATCGGGGATCTGACTCAGGTTCTGGCCGGGGTAGAAACGACCGCCGCCGGCGTCGGCGATGCTCTTGAGCTCGGCGGCCGCCCCTTCGCCGGTGGCGACGACCGAGACGGTGATGCCCTCCTCCCTGAGCCCGGCGGCGTCACGGCGCAATGAGTCGAGGTGGAACGGCTCGGTGAAGCCGTCGGAGAAGAAGATGATGTGTTTCAGATTGGCCTGGCTGGTGCGCAACTGCTCGGCCGCGGTGGCCAGCGTGTCCTCGACGTTGGTGGGCCCGTCCGGTTCGAGACGAGCCAAGCCGTCATCGATCACGTCCTGACCGGGGCGGGTCTGGAGGTCGATCACCCATTCGGCCCGGTTGTTCACGCTGATCACACCGACCTCGTCGGTGGCGGCCAGTGCATTGATCGCCCGAGCTGCCGCGTTCTGGGCGATGCTCGTCTTCTTCACGCCACCGTCGACTGCGGTTGTCGCCACCGAGACCGTTGTTCCCGCCCTCCTCGGCGCAGTGGCAGGCTCCCATCGAACCCGAGGTGTCGATCGCCAGCACCTCGGCCACGGTCTGGCGCCGGAGCGGGTCGAGGATCTCGCTCACCACCGGCAGGACCTCCTCGAGCGGGTGGTCGCGATAGCCGCCGAGGGCGTAGCTGTGGTTCCCGCCGACGACGACCATGCCCCGCCCGAGGTCCCGCACTGCGGCGATCAGGGCGTTGACCTGCGGTTCGGCGAGATCGCGAGCATCGACGTTGACCAGGACGACCGACGCGTACTGCACCAGCTCGTCGACGCCGGGAACGGCGTTGACCCCGACCCGGTCGACGATCACACCGCCGGCTTCGAGCGCCGACGCGAAGTCGGCGGCGTCGCTGTCGCCCCCGCCGTCGACGACCAGCACCTTGGCGGCACCGGCCACGGGAACGGCGGCATAGCCACGGTTGTTGGCTCCGACCGCGTCGGCCAGCCCGAATACCTCGGCCCCATACCGCAACACACCCGAGGAATCGGCCACGTCGGTGAAGATGACGTCGTTGGCGCCCGGCCGCAACTCGATTTCCTGGGTACCGACCAGGACCCCGTCTCGGCTCAACTCGACCCGGGCGGGGGTGACCGCCGGTGACTCGACCCGGACGGTGATCTCCACCGCGTCGCCATCGCGGGCGACCGGAGGCACGTCGACACCGGTCACTGCGAGATCGGTTCCCCGGGGGGGATCCACCACGACCACGTCGACGGGAATGTCGTCCTCGGCCAAACGGCGAGCCTCATCGGCCACGTCGCCGGTCGTCGCCCGGCCGTCGGAGACCAGCACGAGACGTTTGCGGGCATCGCCGGGAGCGGCCGCGGCCCCGAGACGCAGCGCAGCCGCCAGGTCTGTGCCCGTGGCGTCGATCTGCACGGTCAGCCCGGCGAAACGGGGGTCGTCGTCGACCAGTGTTTCCAGTCGGGCGTCTCGCCCGAACGCCACGACACCGGCCAGGTCGCCGTCGGGCCTGTTCTCCAACGCCTCGGCCACCAATCCGGCGGCCTGGCTGCGCCCGGCGGGACCGAGGGAGTCGGACGCGTCGACCAGAAACACGGCGCCGACGGTGTCGGTGGCTCGATTGAATCCCGGGTTGAGCAACACGAGTACCAGACACAGAGCCACGGCGGCCCGCAGACCGGTGGCGATCCGCCACTGGCGGCGGCTCACCCCCAATCGGCAGGCAATTGGTG
>CAWCAF010000034.1:0-6298 GCA_963793385.1 uncultured Acidimicrobiales bacterium | reverse complement strand
TGGCGGTGGGTCACGGTTCGTGGGAGAAGAGCAGCTTTGGGCGTTTCGGGGTGTCTGTCGGTCGTCGGGGACGTTCCCAAGACTTCGGCGAGCAGGTCGACGTGACTTGAGCGATGTGCTGAAATCGGAGTCGTGACCGATTCCGCCAACCTCGTGCATCACCTGCTGAGCGCCACCACGTCGCGCATCGTGACCGCTGACCACATCACTGCGGCCGATGAGCTGAAATCTCGTGTGGGGCTGTGGGCGGCTCATCTCCGGAGCCGGCACGACCAGGGATCGCGGATCGGCCTCATCAGTCGCAACGACGAGGCCTTCATCGTGGGGTACCTCGCGTGCCTGACCGCCGGCATGATCGTCGTACCGATGAACCCCCTGTCCCCCGAACCGGAGCGGGCTCGTGACATGGCGACCGTGCGAATGTCCGAGGTCCTGATCGGTCCGTCCTCGCGATCCGAGGCGGACTCGGTCCGCTCCGCGGCGCCGCGACGTGGTCGTCACCATCATCGAGGATGAGAACGTCACCGCCGAACCCTTCGATCCGATGATCGACGCCGCCGCCGTCGCGCCCGACGACGTCGCCGTCCTGCTGTTCACGAGCGGGACGGCCGGACCGTCGAAACCGGCGATCCTCACGCATCGGAATCTGCAGGCCTCGCTGCTGTCGATGGAGGCGACCGGGGTGGATTTGCGTTCCCACCCCCAGGCCGTCATCGCCCTGGTTCCCGTTGTTCCACGTGTTCGGTCTCAACGTGATCGTCAATCTCGCCCTGTCGCGTCGGCGCCACGATCGTGCTGCACGACGAATTCGATCCGAAGCGACTGGTCGAGGAGGTGTCGGCCTACGACGTGACGATTCTGGCCGGTCCCCCGAACATGTGGCGTGCGCTGGCTCGGCTCGACCCGTCCGAAACGGCCGCCCTCCGCACCCTGGACATCGCCGTGTCGGGCGCGGCTCCGCTCGATCCGACCGTGGCGAAGGACATGCGGAACCGTCACGGCGTCGATCTGCGCGAGGGATATGGGCTCACCGAAACCGCCGCAGTGCTCAGCTCTGGCTTCGGGATCGAGACCATGGAGGTCGGTTCGGTCGGTGTGGTGATGCCGGGTGTCGAATGCCGCCTCGTCGACACCGACGGCCATGACGTGCTGATCGGTGACATCGGAGAGGTCTGGGTGAAGGGTCCGATGGTCAGTCCCGGCTACTGGGAGGACGACGATGCGACCGAGACTCACCCGCACCGACGATGGTTGGTTCCGCACCGGTGACCTGGCAACCGTCGACGAGGACGGCCACCTGAGCATCTCGGGTCGGACCAAGGATCTGGTGATCGTCGCCGGTTTCAACGTCCATCCCGGCCGAGGTCGAGAACGTGCTCCAGGGCCATCCTGCGGTGGAGTCGGCGGGCGTCGTCGGCATCCCCGACAGCGGCACGGGTGAGCGGGTCAAGGCATTCGTGACGCTTCACGACGATGCCGACGCCGAAGGCATCGAGGAGCGGTTGCTGGCCCTTGTGACGGCAGCCTCGCCCGCTACAAAGTGCCGCAGAGCATCGAGGTGATGGACTAGCTGCCCGTCGGCATCGCCGGTAAGGTCCGTCGCCGCGACCTCACCGGGTAAGGATCGCGCCGCCACCGTCCCGGCGCCGAGCATCTGACGGTCGGCGACGGTTCGGTTATTCTCACTCCGGCGTGGATCCCGCTGTCTCCGACGCGACCGTCGGCCGTCTTCCCGCCTACCTCCGCGCCGCCATCGAACTCGGGGCCAAGGGCGAAACGTCGGTCTCCTCGGAGCGATTGGCCGAGGTCGCGTCGGTTCACCCCGCGAGCCTTGCGCCGCGATCTGGCCAACCTGGACATCGCCGGCACCCGGGGTGTCGGCTACGACGTGAAGTATCTGGTGTCGCAGATCTCCCTCGTGCTCGGTCTGAACCACGAATGGCCCGTGGTGATCGTCGGGAGCCGGCAATCTCGGCAAGGCGCTCGCGAACTATCGGGGTTTCGCCGAGCGGGGGTTTCCCGATCGCGGCGTTGATCGACGTCTCCGCCGAGCTGATCCGCACCCGGATCGGCGGGCGTCGAGGTCCACGCCCCGGAGGATCTCGCCGACCTCGTGGAAGAACGCGACATCGTCGTCGGGATCGTGACGACACCGCCCGAGGTCGCCCAGGAGGCGGTCGATCTGCTCGTCGCCCACGGGATCCGCTCGATCCTCAACTTCACCGCCCTGGTGCCCGAGGTCCCGCCCGAGGTCACCTGTCGCTCGGTCGATATCGCCACCGAGCTCCAGATCCTCAGCTTCTACAGTCAGCGGGGGCGAGCTGCCAGCGGTGGCACCGGTGTGCCGCTCGGCCTGCACGTCGGTGAGTGATCGTTCAGAACGCCTAGCGATCGTGCTCGGCGCCCTTCGCGGTGACCATTGACTCTTTCTGGTCACCGAGTGGCGTATCGCTCCTGAAACCGGCGACAATGACCACCGATGACGTATCTCGCCGTGGGACTCAATCACCGATCGGCGCCGACCGACCTCCTCGAGGAGCTGACGCTGCCCGCCGAGACGGTTCTCAAGGCTCTGGCCGAGCTCACCTCCCACGGTGTCGTGAACGAAGCCGTCGTCATCTCGACCTGCAACCGAACCGAGTTCTACCTGCACGCGGAACGATTCCATGACGGGTTTCGGATCTGTCGAGATGCGCTGGCGCTGGTGTCGGGAATCGACGTGGACCGCTTCGGCGAGTATCTGTACGTCCACCACGGCGGCGAGGCCGTCGAGCATCTGTTCAATGTGACCGCCGGGCTGGACAGCGTCGTCCTCGGCGAACACGAGGTTCTGGGCCAGATACGTTCGGCGTGGGACACCGCCAGGTCCGAAGGAACCAGCCGGGCCCTGCTCGACCCGTTGTTCGAGCATGCGATCGTGGCCGGGCAGGCGGGTCCGGTCCGAGACCGCCATCGGCCAGCGCACCGTCTCCCTGGCCCACTCCGCCGTCGAACTCGCCGAGGACCGATTGCACGACCTCGACGGACAAGTCGGTGCTGGTCGTCGGTTCCGGTGAGGTGGGCGCTTCGGTGGCCGAGGCGCTGGCCCGAAATGGAGTACGAGAGCTGCTCGTCTGCAATCGAACCGCCGAGAAGGCCGAGGCGCTGGCCGGTCAAGGTCGGCGGCCAGGCCCGTTCGCTCGCCGACCTGACCCGGCTCGTCCAGAGCGCCGACGTGATCGTCACCGCCACCGGGGCCACGGGGATTCCTGATCGAGGCCGCCATGTTCGAGCCTCGGTCGCGAGCGTGTGCTCGTGCTGGACCTGGCGATCCCTCGGGACGTGTCCCCGGACGTCATGACGCTCGACTGGATCGATCTCCTCGTCCTCGCCGATCTACAGGCGTTCGCCAACTCGAACATCTCCGAGCGCCAAGCCGCCGCCGACCACGCTCGGTCCCTGCTCGATGCGGAGATGGATCGCTACCGGCGTACGATCACCGCCGCCGAGGTGGAACCTCTGCTGGCGGCGCTCTACCGAAGCGCCGAAGCCGACCGCGTGAGCGAAGTCGACCGTGTACGCAAATACCATCAGGACCTGACCGCCGATCAGTGGGAAGCCGTCGATGCCGCCACCAGAGCGGTGGTGATCAAGTTGTTGCACGGACCATCGTCAGCGATACGCAAGGCGGCTGGTACCCACCGGGGTGACCGACTGGCCGAGGCGATCAGGGAGCTGTTCGACCTGTCGTGAAGCTCCGGTTGGCCACCCGCCGGTCGCCGCTGGCGTTGTGGCAGGCCGACGAGGTTGCCCGCCTGCTTCGTCTCGCCCATCCCGGGATCGAGATCGAAGTGCTGCCGATCTCGACCACCGCCGATGAGCGACTCGACCTCACGATCGCTGAACTGGGAGGAAAGGGTGCCTTTGCCACTCAGGTTCAGGCGATTGGTCATCGCCGGCGAGGCCGACGCAGCGGTCCATTCGGCCAAGGATCTGCCGTCGTCGACGCTTGCCGGATCTGGTACTCGCAGCGGTGCCTCGGCGAGGGAACCCCTTCGATGTGCTCGTCGGCGCGAAGTTGAACGATCTCCCCTAGGGCGCGACCGTCCTCACCGGCTCGGCGCGACGGCGTGTCCAACTGCAGCATCGACGACCCGACATTTCCTTCGGTGAGCTGCGGGGCAACATCGCCACCCGATTGGGCAGAATCCCCGACGGTGGTGCGATCGTGATGGCTGCCGCCGCTCTCGAACGTCTGGGTGTGACCTCGCAGACGACCGAGCTTCTCGGCCTCGAGGCGATGGTCCCTCAGGTCGGTCAAGGAACACTGGCGGTCGAATGCCGGGCCGACGACGACGAGGTACGCGAGTTGTTGGCGGCGATCGAACACCGGCCGAGCAGGATCCGCCTCGACGCCGAACGTGACTTTCTGGTGGAGTTGGGCGGTGACTGCGATCTTCCGGCGGGTGCGTTCGCCGAGCTCGGTCCGAACTCGTCCGTGACCCTCACCGCGATGCTGGCGGGCCGGTCGGGTACGCCGCTCGAACGACGGTCGATCACCGATCACGTCTCGTCGCATCCCGGAGCTCGGATCGCCACCGAACTCCGTTCATTGGTTCCACTCGAGCCGGAAGGGGAGCGGTGAGCCCTGTCGGGTTGCCGCTGGCCGGCACGACCGTTCTCACCTGTCGCCAGGCCGGGCGAGGCAACGATCTGCATCTGGCCATCGCCGAGGCCGGCGGAACGGTGGTGCACCTGCCGCTGATCGACGTGACGCCGCCTGGGGATGGTGGCGCAGCGTTGGCGGCGGTGATGAACCGGCTCGGCCGGTACGACTGGTTGGTCTGCACCTCGGTGAACGGCGTCGGGGCCATCGCCCACTGGAGGCTGCCCGACGGCCTGAAGCTGGCGGCGGTCGGTCCCGCGACCGCCGAAGCATTCACCGAGGTCTTCGATCGGCCTGTCGATCTGGTGCCTTCCCAGCACACCGCCGCCGATCTGGCCGAAGCGTTCCCGGACCCGTCCCGGGCGTCGTTCTGGCGGTGGTCGCCGAGCTGGCCGGCGACGATCTCGGTTCCGCCCTCCGGCGCAAGGGCCTCGACGGTCGACGTCGTCCGAGGCTACGGCACCCGAGCGCCGGACCACCCGGCCGGACTCCTCCGAAGGGCGAGCCAGGCAGACGTCGTCGTTCTCACGTCGGCGTCTGCGGTCGACCCGGTCTGGCCGATGTGCTGGCTGATCGCCTTCCACAGGCAGCGCGGTCGCGTTGGGTGAAGGTCCGGCCCGGGTGGCCCGGCCGATGTTCGGTCAGGACCGTCTGCGGTCCGGCGACGCTCGCCACCCAGGACATCATCGAACTGCTGGTCAGGTCGGTCGATTCGAGCACACCTGGACGCTCATCCTGACCCGGAGGCCGGCTGACCGAAGCCCGATGTCGAACGCGACTGGTGTCGGCGCCTGACCTTCGGAATCTAATCCCGGCTGGTCCTCTCGGTCCACGTGGTGCCGATGCCCCGAACACCATGCACGGCCAGTGATGCATTGGTGTAGGCCGGGTCGTCGGTGACCTCGGGACCGAACCAGTCCGGGGCCTCGAACCCGGCCATCGCCTCGTCGCTGTCGAACTCGACCTCGGCCATGATCAGCCCGCTCAGCTCGTCGGCGAAGACGTCGAGCAGGATCACGTGACCGCCCTCTTCGAACTCGTAGCGGGTCTTGTGCACCCGTCGGCCTGAGGTCTGGGCCCACACCGCGTCGAATTGTTCGACCGAGATCGGCCACTCCAGTTCGGTCCTGACCGCACCTCTGCCCGCCTTGAGCGTGAGCGTGCAGCGCTCTGTCGCCGGAGTCACGGACCCGGACCGACACCTTCCCGTCGATCGCCAGATACCCCTGGCGGAGGGTCGAACCGTCCGTGACCGACGGCGGTGCGCAGAGTCACCAGGATACTTGCGTTCGCGTTCGAGCAGACGGTCGGCCGAATCGGTCGAGGAGCCCGATGTCAAGCCGTCGGCGACGGATCTGTTCCTCTGCCACCAATTCGGCGATACCTCCAGTGGCGAGTTCCGGACCTTCCTCCAACGTGGCTTCCAGTAGTGACCGAGTCGCCTCCCGAACGCCTTGGGCGTCTCGGCGTAAAGGGTCGTGGCGAGACGAAACGCTCGGCGCCGGAGATCGGTCTGTTGTCCGCGCGCCAGGCGGATCGCCTTCTTCACCCGCTTTCTTCCCGCCGAACTTCCTGGCGACTTCCTCAGTCGGGCGACGAGCACTGAGAGGTCGTGGTCGTCGCCCCGCCGGCATCGCGCAAATGGTGGTCTCG
>CAWCAF010000033.1:0-75096 GCA_963793385.1 uncultured Acidimicrobiales bacterium | reverse complement strand
AGGTCGGCCAGAACCGGAGTGAATGGATCGACAAGCTGAGGGACGCCATGACCGAGGTGGAACGCATACGCAACGAGGGCTGACGACGTGGGCCTCGGAGCCGACCCGGCCACGAAGGCGGCTAGCCGACGCGGAGAGCGCGGTCGCAGATCGATCTCGCTCGGTCCGGTTCGGATCGGCCAGGACCGAACCGGCGCGGTTAGATCGATTCAGCCGCTGCGCCATCGCTTTTGGGAATGACTCCTGGGTGTGGTCGTCACCGTGGCGGGACCCGCTGACGACCACCTTCTTCAACTCGCCAGTGGCATTGAAGATCGCCGCATTGAGCACCGAACGGCGGCGACCCCTGTCCAGCCCGAGCCGTTCCCCGAGCACGAAGTTCACCGCCGCACCGATGAGAAGCACCTGAGCGGCGATCCAGATCCACGTCAACGCCAGCAGGAAACCACCGATGATCCCGAGCACATCGCTGCTGTCACTACCGCCGGCTGACCACGCCCACGTAGCGTGCGTACCCGACGCTCAACGCCCACCAGAACACCGCTGCCACCGTTGCGCCGGGCAGATCCCAACGCCATTTCGTCCGGATCGACGGACCGTAGTGGAACAGCATGCTCGGCCCAGCCGACCAGCAGTGTGGTGGACGCCAGCGCCCGCAAGGCCGCCTCACGGGGAAGTTCGTACTCACTCCACAAGAAGACCTCGAGCAAGACGATGGGAACGACGACGAACACCGTGCCGAGCCCGAGGATCAGACCGACGAAGCGCGTGTGGTACCACGTGCGACCGTCCTCGACGTCGTAGACGGTGTCGAGCGCACGGATCATGCCGGCGAATCCGCGACTGATCGTGTAGAGCGTGAGGGCGGCAGCGATGGTGAACACCCCGGTGTTCTGCTGATCGAACAGTTCGTTCACCGTGTCCTGGATCGACGGCGCATCCGATGTGAAGACCTCGTTGACGAACTGCAGCACCTCGAACTTGATCTCGGTCTCGAGGCTGGCGCCCACGATGCCCCCGAGAAAGCTGGCCGAGGAGACCAGAGCCAGCACCGCAGCCGGCACCGTGATGAGGATCCAGAAGGTGACACCGGCGGCGAGATCGCCAATGCCGCCGTTGTACCAGATCTTGGCAACGTCCCAGACAAAGCGGGGAAACGCGCTGATGGCTCGAACGACAGAAGTCACAACGGAGTCATAGTAGAGAATGTTTGCCCGGCGGTGGCGTACTGTCGACAAACCCAATCCGCACGCATTTGTCTTTTGCCCATCGGTATGGTCCAAACGTGACCGATGGACGACCGATTCTTCTCGACCGACTCGGCCGGAGAAGCGTTCATGGTCGACCCCCCTGGTGGCGCTTCGGGCCCGGGGGTGCTCGTGCTCCACAGCTGGTGGGGTCTGAACGACTGGACGAGGGACTTCTGCCGACGGATCGCCGGTCTCGGCTACACCGTCGTCTGCCCCGATCTCCTCGGAGGCGTCCATCCCGAGGACGAGGCGGCCGGAGAAGCCGTCCTCGCTGCAATCAGTCCCGACGAACTGAGCGGTCTGGTGATGAGCTCGGCGACGACCTTGCGAGCGCTGTCGAGCGACCCCAACCGTCCGATCGCTGTCGTCGGGCTGAGCATGGGCGCGTCGCTGGCGTTCTGGCTGGCCGCTCGACTCCCGGCGGATGTCTGTGCCGCCGTTGCGTTCTACGGAAGCCAATCGATCGACTTCGAGGCAGCCCGGGCCACGTTCCAGGGACACTTCGGTGACGATGACCATCTGGTGTCCGAAGAGGACCGTGTGGTGACCGAGTCCTTCCTTCGCCTCGGTGACAACGAAACCGAATTCCACGTCTACAGCGGTGCACGACACTGGTTCATGGAAACCGGCCCCAATTTCGACTCCGAGGCTGCGGTGGCGGCGTTCGACCGAATGGCCGAGTTCCTGAAGAACCACCTACCGGTCTGAGTGGGTCCGACATCGGCATGACCGATGACCGCGGACGTGGATCGTCGTAGTCTTGACGATGATGGAGACGCTCGTATCCGCCGAGGCGGTCGCAAAGCGGTACGGCAAGTTCTCCGCCCTCAGCGACGTCAGCTTCACCATCTCGTCCGGTGTCACCGGACTGCTCGGCGCCAACGGCACGGGGAAGACCACGCTTCTCGGGATGATGCTCGGTTTGCACCAGGTCAGCGCCGGCACGCTCACCGTCCTCGGCGTCGACCCCTTCACCGACGGACATCAGATCCGGGCTCGCATGGGATACGCACCCGAGCACCACACACTGCCCGGCGACGTTCGGGCGGCCGACTTCGTTCACCACGTCGCCGAACTCCACGGCCTGCCTCCCCGTGAAGCGAAGACCCGGGCCAGCGACGCCCTGTGGCTTGTCGGTCTGGCGGAGGAACGATTCCGCCCGATGGGGACGATGAGCACCGGCCAGCGCCAGCGGGTCAAATTGGCCCAGGCGATCGCCCACGACCCGGCGCTCGTCCTGCTCGATGAGCCGACCGACGGCCTGGATCCCGAACAGCGCGAGGACATGCTCAGACTGATCCGTACCGTTGCCACAACCTTCGAGATCAGCGTCGTTCTGAGCAGTCATCTCCTCGACGAGGTCGAGCGGGTCTGCGATGCTGCGGTCATCATCGGCGACGGACGCACCCTGGCGTCGGGATCTCTGGACTCACTCCGGGGTACCGGTGCCGATGTCGTTGTCGAAGTCGGCAGCGTCGACGAGGCCGAGACTGCTGGGCGCGGCACTGCAACGACGGGCCATCGGCCATCGCATCGCAGGCCGCTCGGTCGTCATGCGTGGCGACGACGACTCGGTCTTCGACACGGCCAGGGATCTGTGTGTCGAAGCCGAGATCAGCATTCATCGTCTGAACCGGCGGCGGCTGAGCCTCGAGGACGTCTACTTGGAACGGGCCTCGTGACCGCCGAGATCTTCGACCGCGGCTACCGGCAGTACGCCGGCGAACGGAGCGGCGTCGGCGGAGCGATGCGCACGCTGATCAGGCACTCCGTCAAGCGAAGCCTTGGCCTGGGACGGTCCGCCCGTTACAAGATCGTCCCGATCGCCATCATCCTGTTCGCCTTCACCCCGGCGGTCGTTTTCGTCGGCATCGCCGCATTGATCCCCGACGCCATCGGCGAGGAGTTCCTGCCCACCTATGCCGAGTACTACGGCTTCATCGTCACCACGCTCTACCTGTTCGCCGCGTTCATCGCCCCCGATCTTCTGTGCACCGATCGCCGGACCGGCATGCTCGGGGTCTACCTGGCATCTCCGCTCGATCGACGTACGTATCTGATCGCCAAGGCGCTGGCGGTGGCGATCATGCTCGGCATCGTCACGATCGGCCCACCGTTGTTCCTGATGATCGCTCTTGCCTTCGAAGGATCGGGACCCGAGGGTTTCCTCGGAACACTCGGACGTCGGCGCCCGCATCATCGCTGCCGGCGCGATGATGTCGACGGTCTACACCGCCATCTCATTTGCCGTCAGCGCCAGCACGGAACGGTCCGGGGTCGGCGACCGCGGGCACACTCGGCCTTCTGGTCGGAAGTTCGGCGCTGGTCAACATCACGGCGGACAACACCGACGTTTCGGAGAACATCCGTCTCGGAAGCCTTCTGGAACTGCCCACCGAATTGGCGTTTCGCATCCACGGCGAGGTCGGCGAATGGCAACCCGACGACATCTCCACCCTGTCGATGTCACTGGCGGTGGCGGCGATCGTCGGCCTCTCGGCGGTGTGGGTGTGGAGCCGATACGGACCGCTCCTGGTGCGACGATGACCGGCTCGCCACCCACCACTCCCCCGTTCGCCGACACCGGCCAGCAGGGTCCTCCTCCGCCACCGCCGACTCAGCCTCGGGTTGTCGCCCAGGGGGTCAGCAAGGCGTTTGGCTCCCTCGTGGCCGTCAGCGATGTCAGCTTCTCGATCGGCCCCGGCATCACCGCGCTGCTGGGGCCGAACGGAGCCGGCAAGTCCACGCTGTTGCGGATGCTGTGCGGGCTCAGCACCCCGACCACCGGCAAGGTGCTGGTCGCCGGGGGCGATCCTCGGTCCAGCGCCGAGGCCCGCCGACAGATCGGGCTGGTGCCCCAGCAGGATGGCATCTTCGAACGGGACTCGGTCCGCAGTTTCGTCCGGCTCGGCGCCGTCCTCAGCAACGTCGACGATCCGGACCGGGTCAACCGACGCCGCCCTCAGGCGGTCGAACTGGACGGGCCGATCGACCGACCGCTGGGGGCGTTCTCCAAGGGCATGCGCCAGCGGGCCAAGATCGCCGCTGCACTCGTGCACGGTCCAACGGTGTTGTTCCTGGACGAACCGTTGAACGGACTCGACCCCAAACAACGGCGTTCGATGATCGACCTGTTCCACACGCTCGGCGAACGGGGCAAGACGGTGGTCGTGAGCAGCCACGTGCTCGATGAGGTCGAACGGTTCGGCAGCAACGTGCTCGTGATCGCCCGCGGCAGACTGGCGGCCCAGGGTGACTTCCGGGCGATTCGAGCGTTGATGAACGATCAACCTCTCCGGTTCCGAGTCCGTTGCGGGCACACCCGCCGAGTTGCCGCTGCGCTGATCGCAGAGGAGCTGGCCAGCGGCGTCACCGTCAAGGGAGACGTCATCGAGTTGACCACCGAGAACGCTCCTGCATTCCGTTCGCGTCTCGCCGATCTCTGTCAGCACCACGACGCCCGACTCTACGAGTGCACACCTCTCGACGAAGACCTCGAGAGCGTCTTCCGCTACCTCGTGGCATAGGAGGCACGACGTGAGTGAATTCCTGGCCATCTATCGCCTCGTCATCAAACATCAGCTCACCCGCGGCCGAGTCGTCCTCATCGCTGTTGCGATCAGCGCATTCACACTCCTGGGCGCCACGGTGCTGCGGGGTGCGGCCGACCCGTTCGAAGCGACGATTCAATTCGTTTCCGTCATCGGTCTCGGCCTCCTGCTGCCGGTGATCTCGCTCCTGCTCGGCAGGTGCGGCGATGGGCGACTGGTACACCGACGAGACACTGGTGTACGTGTGGTTGCGACCGGTGCGACGCACGATCGTCGCGTTCGCGGCGATCGCTGCGGCGTTGACCGTGACCCTTCCCGGCAACCTGCTGCCGATGCTCGCCGCCGTCGTCGCCTCGGGCCAGACCGGTAATGGAGCCATCACCGGCACGATCGGCGCCACGGCCATGGTGACCCTCGCCTATACCGCCGTGTTCGTCCTCCTCGGCATCACGGTGAAACGTCCGCTGGCGATCGGGCTGATCTACATCTTCATCTGGGAGTTCTTCGTCTCCCGCGGTGCTGCGGGCGCCGCCCGGTTGAGCATCAACAGCTACGGATCGACGATTCTGGCCAGGGCCACCGATCTCGATCTGACCCTCGCCGACCGGGCGGGATGGGCGACGGTAGCGGTCCCGGTGGGTGTCACGGTGGTGGCAGCACTTCTGGCGTCGGTCCGCCTTCAGCGGATGGACGTTGCCTAGCCGTCGCCGTCTTCGGGTCGGGCGGACCGAATTCGACCGGCCGATCGCCGCCCTGGCGATCCCGGCGCTCGGATCCCTCGTCGCGGAACCTCTGTACGTTCTCGCCGACACGGCGGTGGTGGGGCGGATCGGGACCACCGAGCTGGCCGGTCTGGCCCTGGCCTCCACGGTCCTGCTCACCGCCCATGCGCTGATGATCTTCCTCGCCTACGGAGCGACCGGTCCGATCGCCCGGATGATCAGCGAAGGAAGGTCCGGCGACGCGGCGAGCCGCGGGATCCAGGGGCTCTGGCTGGCCGCCTTCCTCGGCATCGGTGCGTCCCTCGCCATGGCCCTGTTCGCCCGGCCGCTGCTGACGCTCCTCCAAGCCGAAGGCGAGGTTCTCGATGCCGCCTTGCTCTACCTGCTGGTCAGCCTGCCCGGGTTCCCGTTCCTCCTCCTGGCACTGGCAGGCGCCGGGGTCCTTCACGGCCGCCAGGACACTCGCCGGCCGCTGGTCATCGCCCTCATCTCCGCCGTCCTCAATCTGGTCATCGAACTGTTCCTGATCTTCGGGCTTGGCTTCGGACTCGGAGCATCGGCCCTCGCGACCGTCATCGCCCAGGTCGTCGCCGGGCTCGCCTACGTCTGGATGGTCGTGAAATGGGCCCGGACACTGGGGGTCGGCCTCACACCTCTCGCCGGCCCGATGGGTGCAATCCTGCGCAGCGGTCAGGCCTTGGTCATTCGCACCGCCTCGCTACGAGGGGCGTTGACATTTGCTGCTGCGGTTGCCGCGTCGATCGGCACCGAGGAGGTTGCCGCCCATCAGGTCGGGCTCCAGGTCTGGTTCACCCTGGCCCTGGCACTGGACGCCGTCGCCATCGCCGGCCAGGCCCTCACCGGCCGCTATCTGGGCGAAGGCGACCCGGCGGTCGCCTGGGCGGCCTCCCGGCGCATGATCGAGGTCAACACGATCGTCGGGGCGACGTTTGGACTGGCGATCGTGGTCTTTCGCACGCCGATCGCCGGCCTGTTCACCGGTGACCCCGCGGTCGTCTCGTTGACCACTCTGGTCCTGCTCCATGTGGCCGGTCAGCAGCCGATCAACGGTGTCGTCTTCGCCCTGGACGGGATCCTGATCGGTGCCGGTGATCTGTGGTTCCTGGCCAGATGGATGGTGATCGCCTTCGTGGCCTTCGGGCTCTCGGCGACAGCGGTGCTCATCACCGGAGCAGGCCTTGGCTGGCTGTGGGCGGGCCTGTGGGTCTTCATGACCGTGCGCATGGTTCCCCTCCTGCGCCGATGGCGGTCTCGGAGATGGCTGAGCACGGTCTGACGCTCGCATCGACGGCCGGGTTGACGCTGACCGACAACTACGGCAGGGCGGAAGCGCGAAGGTCCCGTCGGGGTTGGGCGGGAACCTGACCACGGTCACGATCGCCTCGACCGGAATCGGCCCGTACACATGGGGGAACTCGTGACCGGTTCGCGTAGCTGTCCTCCACGATCAGTTCGTGGGGGATCCTGTCCCGGTCCAAGACGACGAGTACGAGGTCCGATCGGCCCCTGTAGCGCTCATTGGCCGGGATGAGAACCTGCTCGCCGAACGAGCAGTGCACGAAACCTTCGGCGGCGAACGTATCCGGCGCGATCTCGCCGGAGCGCCGGGCGGCACGGAGATCCTCGTCGCTGATGATGTGCAGCAGCACCGAACGAACCTAGTCGGTACGGCCGACCTCTCGGATACGATCTACGTTGTATATGCGTCTATTTACGTTCATAATGCTTACATGTGTGACAAAGCCTGTACATCGGCAGTCACCGACTCCGCATCGCCCGACGAGCCCGTCGCCGCCCGGTGCCGCACGCTCACCTCCGAGGAGGAGGAACGTGCCGTCGACGCACAGGAGATGGTCCTGGCTGCGGTCGACCGGTCCCGGCGAGACGATCAGCGGTGCGGTCCACCACCGGACCACGACCGATCTGCCGGGCGCTGTTCGTGATGTCGACTCTGGATCCCGCAGTTGGTTCTCGACGACGAGCAGACGGTTGGAACGGGTGGCCGACGCTGTCGCCTGGGCGGCCCAGGACGGCGCCGCCTCGACCACCGACACCGAGAGTGCGAGCGAGCGTTCGAACTCCTCGGCGACGACCGCTCTGGACCTCGTCGATGAGACCGACGATTCCCGTCGGGCCGATCTGATCATCGGTCGGGTCGATGCGGTCGAACCGCTCGAAGCCGCATGGACGACATGTGCGTCCCTAACCGGGTCGAGGGCCAGGCATCAGGGAACGAAGATGCTGGCGACCACCCGACCAGTGCCGGGCCCGTCGGCGACGACTCGTAGAACAACACCGTCGACCGCCAGGGTTGATCCTGCGTCCTCGGGGCCGACGATCGTGACCGCCTCGGTCCCGGCGAAGTATCCGTCGACCCAGTCCTGTTCGAAACCGTAGGGCAGGGTGCTCCCGACCCGGATCTCAGCCTCGGTGTCGAACACGTCCGGAAGATTCAGAAGGGACCGGAGCGAGATCAGCTTCTCGGATTCGCCGTAGGTCGCCTCGGGAACACTCCACATTCGGGACTCGGTCCAGAGTGCCACGCTGGTGAGATCGGCACCGACCAGCAACTCCGGATCACCGATCCAACCGACCGCGCACCGGTACGCGTCGGGACAGGCCCAGGTAGTCCAGGCCGCCGGACTCCGCCGACGCCAGGGCCGCAGCCACGGAACGGCTTCGGTCGACCAGTTCGTCGTCGGTGATCGATCCCTTGTCCGGGGTCAGGAACGAACTGTGGGCCCATCCCTGGATGCCGTCACCGGTCTCGACCAACCACCAGAACGAATCGCCGATGAGGGCAGGCATCCGAGGGAGGCGACGGATGCCTGCAGAGCCTGGCGGGAGAGTCACCAGGACCTCACCCTCATCGGCACCGGGAAGGTCTCTGATGTTGAGACCCTGGTCGGAATCGTCGGGACGGATCCGGAAGACCGTGTAGGTCCTCGAATCGGCCACTCCTTCGAACCGGACGGGCACGGCGGCAAAGGCCGGGCAGCGTGCCGGAGCCGGCGTTGTCGCCGTGGGCGACCACGAATGCTTCACCAACCCCGACCAGGCCCAGACGTGCCTCGAACGGGACCAGCTCGTCACAGCACCCAGCGGTCGTGTAGGTGCTCGAGATGACGCGAACCGTCAGTCCCGACCAGGTGAACCTCGACCGTCGCCTCGAAGGCGGTGCCCTGACCCCGGACCACGAGTTGGTCACCGTCAGCGATCACCTCGGTGATCTGCATCGTGTCCGAAGATGCACCCGTGGCGACGACCCCGCCCGGGACCGCCGCCGTGGTCACCCGAGCCAGTCGGCGGTGGATCTTCGTCGCCGGTCACATCCTGAGGCGGATACAGCCAGGCGTGGTCGGTCTCGGCAACGACCTGTGATCGGCCTGGGAGTGACAGGAGTCGGACCAGCGTCGAGGCCGCATCTGCGACCGAGTCCGACGCCGCCACATCGGCGGCGTTCAGAATCTCGACCTGGGGCGTGAACGAATCGACCACGTCAGCCGACGTCGTCGTGGACCGACACCGATGTGGTGGTCGACGGTGCGGTCGTCACCGTGGTCACCACTGCTTCGCTGGGCTCGGGGCCGCCGACGGCGGTGACATCTCCAGTGGTGTTCTGGGTCAGCAGGTAGGCGCCCACCCCGACAACCACGACGAGGCTCGCCGCCGCTGCAAGGGACCTGCCGTTGAGTCCGAGAGCCCCGACCTCGACCGGGCGGACCACTCTCACGTACGCGATCGGCGAGGGTGAGATAGCTGTTGGCGGCAGGCTCGACCCGGGCCGAATAGTCCGCGAGAGCCGACCTGAGCCGTTCACCCACCCGTCGCTCGGTGACGGAATCGAGCTGAGGGTCGTCGTCGAAGAACCGGCGGGCCTTCATAGCCGTATCTCCGGCAGGAGAGCGGCCAAACGTGCCAGACCCCGGCTGGCGTGGCTCTTGACCGAACCTCGGGCGATGCCGAGCGTGTCGGCGATGTCGGACTCGGACAGATCCAGGTAGTACCGCAGCACCAGAACCGCGCTCTGCTTCTCGGGCAGGGTGCGAAGTGCGACCACGATCTCGGCTGCGGTCGCAGATGCCACACCGCTCACCTCCGCCGCCTCGACGGTCCGCTGCGCATCCGGCACGTGGTCACGTCGGACCCGCCGCCGCCGCAGCTGGGACCTCGCACCGTTCAACACCATCGAGCGGAGGTAGGCGTCGGGGTTGGCCTCGATCCGATGGTTGCCGGCTACGAGCTTGACGAAGGCATCCTGGACGACCTCCTCGGCGGTTTCGGTGTCGTCGGTGTAGAACGACGCCAGCTTCACCAAACGGCGATAATGGGTCTCGTACAGCAGAGGCACATCGACACGAGGATCCACAGCAACTCGATGAACGATCGGGAGTTCTCCCGTGGGTGTTCGCTCGAGTCCAGCCATGATCATCACCTGTACCGACGCCCGAGACCCGTGTTCGGTTTACCAGAAACCACCGCAACTTCCACCAAACCCGGCCACGGGACGTCGTAAAGGTGAGGTTTTGCCGATGGCGACAAGGCCGTTCGAACCCCTAACCTCAGCAGATCGCTGAGCGGTCCTGGAGATATGTGCAACCGATGACCAGCAGAGCAGCAACCATCCTGGCCCTCACCGGTGCTGCCCTGATCGCTTCCTGCTCCGGCTCGAAAACCGCCGACAGCGACACCGAGGTGGCCGGAGTCACGAGCATCAGTCCTGTCCGGTCGACGGCCGCTCCTGTCACCGAACCGGCATCGACCACCACGGCTCCGCCGCCAACTCGACCGCCACCACCACCACCCACACGGAGCTGGATCCGCCACCACCCTTCGAACCAGTACCGACCGACGTACTGGGAGATCTCAAGAAGGTCGGCGGGCGATTCGCACAGGCGGTGATGACCCACGGCTCCGCGGTCTCTGCAGGCGAACACATCGAGTTCCTGAGCACCGAGTTCGGTGTCGAGGCGACCGATCAGTTCGTCGAGATGGTCACCGAATCCATGAAACCAGGCCGCTCGACCCAGGCCACAGTCCGCTATGCGCAGATGGGAGGACACCGGCCTGACAGGGCATCGATCATGGTGTGGCTGGACCAGACCCAACTCGGTGCCGATGGGCGACGAGCCGAAGAATCCCGGGTCCTGGACGTACGGATCACGCTCGTCGACGGAACCTGGATCGTCGACCGCCTCGCATCGGCCGGCGGTCCCTCGGTCGCACGCCCGCCGGACCTCTCCCCACTGGCGACCGCCGTGGTCGATCATCCCGGCATCACGATGCCCGACTCGGCCCGATGGGACATCTACAGCGGTCACACCACCGACGCTCTCCTCACCAGGATGGTCGACATCGCCGACGACCACGACTACGCCGTGCTCGTCCTCAGCCGGGGACACCCCTATCACGTCTTCGCCACCCAGAGCGTCAGTCGGCACAGCATCGGACAGGCCATGGACGTCTACCAGGTCGACAGCGAACTGGTAGTGGACAGCCGGTTCGAAGGCTCGCCTGCCTGGACCCTCACCCGAAGCCTCTTCGATGGCGGGATCGGGAGCATCGGCAGCCCGTGGTCCCTCGATGGCACCGGCGGCAGGTCCTTCAGCGACGTCGTCCACCAGGACCACCTCCACATCACGTCGCTCTAATATCGCCTCCGCTCGCCTGCGGGTCGCTTCGGCCTCGCTCCGCTCGAACAGAACCGCATGCGCTGCGTGCTGCCCGCCTCCGGCGGTCAGCCTCACGACTCTGTGAGACCGCCTCCGCTCGCCTGCGGGTCGCTTCGGCCTCGCTCCGCTCGAACAAAACTGCATGCGCTTGCGAGCTGCCCGCCTCCGGCGGTCAGCCTCACGAATCTGTGAGACCGTCCGCTCGCCTGCGGGTCGCTTCGGCCTCGCTCCGCTCGAACAGAACTGCATGCGCTGCGTGCTGCCCGCCTCCGTGACATTGTCCTCACTCCTGACGTCGTTCGGCTCGCTAACACTCGAACAGAACTGCATGCGCTGCGTGCTGCCCGCCTCCGGCGGTCAGCTGCACGAAATGGGCTCAATCGAGCCAAGATGGGTCGATCGACCTATCCAGTACACCGGCCGCGCCGTACGTTGTCTCCTACATGGGCCGTATACCGATCGTCGTCGCCTGTGCTGTCATCGCAGCAGCCCTTGCGGTCACACCCGCCGCCGGCCTCGGAGCCGACAACGAGCGACCGGTCGCAGCGCGCATGGTCGACGCCCAGAGCCTCGGCGAGATCACCACCGCCGCCGACTTCTACCAGAACTACGCCGACGTGCTAAGGCTGTACAGAGCATTCTTCGACCGAGACCCCGACGTTGCCGGCGCCAAGTACTGGATCCAGATCTACCGACGCGGCGCCAGCATCTCGGAGATCGGGAACCACTTCGCCGTCAGCGACGAATTCTTCAACACCTACGGTCAAACGACCAACCAGCAGTTCCTGGAAACCGTGTACCGGAACGTTCTCGGACGAAGCCCCGACCCCGCTGGATTCGCCTACTGGCTCGACGCCCTCCAGAGCCGCCGCCTGAGCCGGGGGGGTGTGGTCCGCTGGATATCCGGCGACACCGAGTTCAAGAACAACAACCGATTCCTCGGCGAGGACACCGCACAACCCGGCGCCGATCGAGCCCAGGACGTCACCGGGATCAGTAGCTTCGTCGGGACCGCCGACTTCCGGAACTACAGCTCGTCCAGCTCACAAGCGTGGGCCACCTACACCCGGGTCCGAAACATCTCGATTCCCTCCACGATCGACACATACCAGCAGCCGGCGTACTGGCTTCCCGCCGACGGCCCGCAACGCCCACTGCTGGTCGTCCTCCACTCATGGAGCTCGAACTACAACCAGCAACTGAACATCCCGTTTGCACGGTGGGCCGACGAGAACGACTGGGCCATGATCGCCCCCGACTTCCGAGGTGCCAACAACCGACCCGTCGCCACGGGCTCACCGTTCGCGATCAACGACATCAAGGACGCGGTCAACTACGCCCTCGCCAACGACGACATCGATCCTGACAAGGTGTTCATGATCGGGTTCTCTGGAGGTGGCTTCGCCGTTCTCAACATGGCTGGTGAAGCCCCTGAACTCTTCGCCGGAGGAGTGGCGTGGGTGCCCGTCTACGATCTCGTCGACTGGTATCAGTACCGGCTGACCGTGCCTCGGCGCCACTACCGAGGCCAACTCGAGGCCTCGTGCGGAGGTGCGCCCCTACCGGGGACCTCGGCCGGAGACGAGTGCTACAGCAGGAGCCCGGTCAGCTCGATCGGCAACGCCAAGGCATCCAACATCCCGCTCTACATCGGCACAGGGCTGCGGGACACGCTCGTCCCGACCTCGCAGTCGTTCAGGGCGTTCGACGATCTCGTCGCAGCGGAGGACCGGTTCGGACCCGAGATCTACGCGATGGTGGATCAGCACGCGCTTCCGAACGAGCTGCTCGGACAGAAGTCGGGTTTCGCTTCATTCGATGGCCAGGATCGACCGCTGTTGATGAGCCGGACGTCGGGCAACGTCACCCTGGCCGTGTTCGACGGGCGACACGAGTCGCTCTACGAACCGGGACTGGAATGGATGGCCAGAACCGCCTGGATCGCCGATCGCTGACCGGTCGAAGCGGCTATTTCTTCGACTGCAGCAACCGACTGATCACCTTGCCGTCGGCCTGACCTCGGGTCGCTTTCATGATCTGACCGGTGAAGAAGCCCTGCAGTTTGGTTTCGCCGCTCCTGAACCGGGCCCATTCGTCCGGATGATCGGCGATTATCCCATCGAGCATCCCCTCGAGCTCGGAGTTGTCCATCGCCTCGAATCCCTTCGCCTGCGCGATCTCCGCAGGGTCCCCACCGACCTCGACCAGCTCGGCGAGCACGGCCTTGGCCTGTGTGGGTGTGAGCGCGCCCGCCATCTCCATCTGGATCAGCTCGGCCAGCCCTCGGGCGGTGAGGGATCCGACCGATTCCGGATCGATGTTGTTCTGCGCATGGGTCAGGGCCCTGGTGAGATCAGCGCCCGAACGGGTCGCGTCGAGCACCAGTGCACCGAGTCCGCGGGCGGTGACCGTGTCAGCGACCGCAGGGTCGGCCCCCAAGCCGATCATCTCCGAGCGGAGCTGGGCGGGAAGAACCGGGAGCGAAGCACGAATCTCCTCGACCCATTGATCGGAAGGATCGATGACGAGGAGATCGGGATCATCGAAGTAGCGGTAGTCCTCGGCCTCTTCCTTGGATCGGCCGGCCCGGGTACGACCGGCCTCCTCGTCCCAATGACGCGTTTCCTGCATCGGCCGGTCACCCGCCTCGTACAACTCGACGTGACGATTCGCCTCATAGAGGATCGCCCTACCGAGGGATCGCAGCGAGTTGACGTTCTTGATCTCACATCTGGTCCTGAGCTCGGTGGAGCCGATCGGACGCACCGACACGTTGGCGTCCACCCTCAAAGAACCTTCCTCCATCTTCCCGTCGGATGCGCCGACGGCGACAAGCACCGCCCGCAGCTCCTGAACGTAGGTCTTGGCGTCTTCGGCGGTGCGGATGTCGGGATGGCTGACGATCTCGATCAGGGGCACGCCGGCCCGGTTGTAATCGACCAGCGAGTAGTCGGCTCCGTGGATCCGACCGGACGTACCGATGTGGGTTGACTTGCCGGTGTCCTCCTCGAGGTGGGCACGTTCGATCCTGACCCGGGTTCCGCCGGGCAGGTCGACGAATCCGTCGGTGTTCAGCGGCCGGTCGTACTGACTGATCTGATAATCCTTCGGCATATCCGGGTAGAAGTAGTTCTTGCGGGCGAAGACGCACCGATTGATGGAGCAGTTCAGGGCGAGACCCAGTCGGATGCCGAGCTCGATCGCCCTGCGGTTCACCACCGGCAAGGTCCCGGGCAGACCGAGGCACACCGGGTGGACATGGGTGTTGGGAGAGCCACCGAACTCGTTGAGCGCCGGTGAGAACATCTTCGATTCGGTTGCCAGTTCGGCATGCACTTCGAGGCCGATGACCGTCTCGTACTCCGTCATCACAGCACCATCGACGGGTCGGCCCCGAGGGTCGGGCGTTTCATCGCAACGACTCCAGAGCCGCCGCCGCCCGGAAGATGGCGGCCTCGCCGAGCATCGGGCCGAGGATCTGGACACCGACCGGAAGATCGTTCGCTCCGGTGCCGAACGGGATCGAGATCGCAGGGTGCCCAGAGAGGTTCGACGGGATCGTGCACACATCGTTGAGGTACATCGTCAGCGGATCATCCTTTGCTCCGAAGGGAAAGGCAACACAGGGTGAGGTCGGGGAGACAAGGACATCGAATCTCTGGTAGGCGGAGTCGAAGTCGTCGAGGATGAGGGTTCGAACCCGCTGCGCTTTGCCGTAGAACGCATCGTAATAGCCCGCCGACAGCGCATACGTGCCCAGCATTATGCGGCGCTTGACCTCGTCGCCGAACCCGGCAGTACGGGTAGCGATCATCATGTCCGCAGTGGTGACGCCGTCGTGGACACGGTTGCCGTACCTCACGCCGTCGTAACGAGCGAGGTTGCTCGATGCCTCCGCCGGCGCGATCAGGTAGTACGCCGAGAGTCCGTAGATCGTCGAGGGCACGCTCACCTCCTCGACCCTTGCGCCGGCGTTGGCCAGCAGCATCAGCTGCCCGGCGGGTCTGGGCCAGGACCTCGGGTTCGAAACCCTCGATCCCCTCCCCCATCATCTCCTTGATGACGCCGACCCGGAGACCATCGACCCCTTCGCCGATCGCCTGGCCGACATTCGGGATGGGCTCAGGAATGCTCGTCGAATCACGCCGATCGTGACCCCCGATCGCCTCGAACGCAACCGCAGCATCGGCGACCGTGGTGGCCAGCGGACCGATCTGGTCGAGTGAACTGGCGAACGCGATCAGTCCGTACCGGCTGACCGCACCATAGGTCGGCTTGAGCCCGACGGTCCCACAGAGTGCGGCCGGCTGGCGGATGGATCCACCCGTGTCGGACCCGAAGGCGAGCGGAACCATGCCGGCCGCCACGGCGGCGGCAGATCCGCCGCTGGAGCCACCCGGACACCCGAGTCGGGTCGCGGGGATTGCGAGTAGGGCCCGAAGGCCGAGTTCTCAGTGCTCGAACCCATGGCGAACTCGTCGAGATTGGTCTTGCCCACCAGGACCGCACCGGCGAGGCGCAGTCGTTCGATGACGGTTGCGTCGTACGGGGGCTTCCACCCGTCGAGGATTCGGCTCGAGCAGGTCGTCTCGACACCCGACGTGCACATGTTGTCCTTCACCGCCACGGGGACGCCGGCCAATGGACCCGGATCGTGACCCGCCGCCACCCGTCGGTCGATCTCGGCGGCCGCCACCCGGGCCCGATCGGTGGTGACGAGATTGAAGGCGTGGATCTCACCGTCGGCGGCCGCAATGGATGCGAGACTCTCCTCGACCACATCGGTGGCGGTCAGCTCTCCGGCGCGGACGAGCGAACCGATGTCCACGGCGCAACGCACTACGGTTCCTCGCCGAATGCGGGCGGAACCCTGAACATCTCGTCCTGAACATCAGGTGCCATCGCCAGCGCATCCTCACGGTTCTCGAACGGCTCGACCACATCGGGCCGAAAGACGTTGACCAGCGGATACGGATGCTGGGTCGGTTCGACATCGTGCACGTCGAGCGCCTCGACGTCCCGGGCATGATCGAGGACAGCGCCGAGCTGGGAGGTGAAGGTCGTCAGCTCGTCGTCGCTCAGCTGAAGCATCGCCAGTCTGGCGACTTTCGCAACCTCGTCGTTGGTCAATGGTTGGGCCACCGGCACAGGCTACAAGGGCGGTGGCGGGCGCCGGCGAGGGTCCTGACGCCGGCTCCCAACGACGTGGGGCCGTTGTTCAGACCTCGGTGAAGCCGATGATCCGGGCGCCGATCTCACGCGCTTCAGGAGGAATCGAGTCGGTGCCACCCACCCGGCGTTGCATCAGGGGAAGAAGCCGGTTGAGGTCCCCTTCGACCATGATCCGGCCACCAAGGATCGCCGGCATGATCGACTGCATGAACTCCTCTGGCCCGGTGGCGGTGAACAGTTCGGCCGCGGTCAGGTAGTCGGTGGTGATGGCGAGGTCGGCGACGGGGAGATGGCCCTCGAGGATCGTGAGCGTTCCACCCGTTGAGTCGATGTGACCATCGAGGTCGCTTCGGTGCGGAATATCGGTGACGCGCACGTTGATCTGCACTTCGGCCGGGGGTTCGGGGATCCGGTCGCCAAACCGCTCCTCCACCTCGGCTCGCAGTTCGGTCGCTTTGACGATCCAGTCCGCACTCAAGAACAGGTACCTCTCGGTCACCGTCTCGTGTATATCAGCACTTCGGTCCCCATGCGGACGCTGTCCCCCGGGGCGGGGTCGGTATACAGAACCGGTCGATTGGGTGCGCCCTCGACACCGACCACGAGCAGGCCGGCCCCTTCGAGGCGTTCGGTCGCCCGGTCCACCTCGAGGCCCTGTGTCCTGGGCACCACCACGAACGGTTTGCCCTTCGAGACGATCACCTCGACGACCCCGCCCTTGTCCACCAACGCATTGGGCAGCGGCTGGGTGCTGATGATCGAACCCTCGTCCACCTCGACGCTGAAGTCGTCACCGACGACGGCGAGCGTCACATCGAGCGCAGCCAACTGGTCGGTGGCGACCTCCATCGACACGCCCCGCAGATCGGGGGTGGTGCGGGGCTCGGGCCCTGCGCTCACCTGCAGAGCCACCGACTCACCCTCTGCGACCTCGGTGCTCGCTTCGATACTCGCCCCGATCACGAGGTCTTGCTCGATCTCCTCGTCGAAGACCTCCTCGACCGATGAGACGGTCAGTCCGATGGCCCGGATGGCGTCGATCGCGTCCCGCCTATGGACGCTTCTCGACCGGTCGGCATCGCCACGAGCGGAGGGCCATCCGAGACGAGCAGGGCCACCACCTGCCCTGGAGCCCACGGGTTGCCCGGCAATCGGATTCTGGGCCAGCACCTGTCCTGGCACCGTCTGTCGTTGGCGGCCCCGCACCACCGCCACGACCCACCCGCTCTCCTCGACGGCGGCCCGGGCTGCTCCCTCGTCCAAGCCGACCAGAGGTGTCAGTTCGGGCCCGTCGATGCCCGAAGGTGTCGGCACCGGCGCTGTCTCATCGGTGAAGGCCCACGACGACAGAACCGCTGTCAGCACCGCCGCCAGAACGACCGCCGCGACCGCCCATGGCCACAACACCCTTCGGTCGACATCGAAGTCTTTCAAATCGCCGACCTCGCCGGGCACCGCGTCGTTCTGACCCGATGCCATCCCCATCGCAGCGAGGTCATCGTCGGCGAAGTGCAGGGCCGTCTTGGCGAACGGATGGAGCTCGAGGATCTGCTCACCACTCTCCGAGGTCGGATCGCTGGGGTGGACCACAACCTCGGTGCCACCGGTGCCGGTCGGTTCGGGATAATCGAGTTCGGCGGGGGCATCGAGATCGCGCAGCGGCAGGACATAGGGACGGGGGAGGTCGTTGGCGGCCCGGTGGAAGGCCCGGATCAGGTCCGACGCCGATCGGTCGTAGGCTCGGGTTGGCCCTGGTCGCTGCGCTGAGGGGCTCCCACAACGGTCCCATCTCCGCCGTGACCTCGACGTTGGTGTCCTGCCGGAGAACCATGGTGGCGATCGGGCTGGAGGCCACCAGCGGTACATCGCCGGTGACCCCTTCGATGAGAGTGAGGGCCAGGGAGTAGAGGTCTGCGGGGCCGGCGACGCGGGCACCGGACCCCTGCTCGGGCGCGGCGTACCTGGCCGTGCCGATCAGTGCGCCCTCCGGCTCGGTCCACGCCGCTTCGGCAACCGCCCGAGCGATACCGAAGTCGGCGATGCGAAGGCGCCCGTCGGAACCGAACAGGAGGTTGGCCGGTTTGACGTCCCGGTGGACGAAACCCGATTCGTGGGCGGCTTCGAGTCCTTCGAGTGCATGGAGTCCGACGACCAGCGCCTGACTGACCGAGAGCCGGTGACCCTGATCGAGTATGTGACGCAAACTTCCACCGCTCAGGAGTTCGGTGACGATGTAGCACTCCTCACCCTCGGCCCAGTCGTACACGTTGAGAATGCGGGGATGGGCGAGTTGGGCGACCGCCCGGGCTTCGTTGCGGAAACGTTTGGCGAACTTGGGGTCGCTCACCAGGGCGCGATGCAGCACCTTGACCGCCACCCGTCGCTCCAAGGACTGGTCATCGGCGGTGTAGACGGTGGCCGAGGCTCCGGAACCGATCGGACTGATGAGGCGGTAGCGCTCACCGAGAACGCGACCAACATAGTCGTCGACAGTCACTCCCGGCATCGGCTAGATGCTAGGTGATCGAGGCTCGCCACCGATGTCACGACGCCGAGCGAGGGCCCGCCTCCCGATCCGGTTCAGCCGATCCTGCGAGCGATGGGTCCATCCGGCCCATCCTCCACGGTCCATCCCGCCGCTGTGAGATCGTCACGAATCTCGTCGGCGAGGGCCCAGTCTCTCGCCGCCCGGGCCTCGCTCCGGCGGGCGAGGAGCCCGGCGATGTCGGCGGGAATCTCCTCGCCTCCGAGTCGCAGCTCCAGACCGAAGACCGCTGCGATTTCCAGCGCGGTGAGGGCGGCGGTGACCCCGGCGGACCGGTCGCCCCCGTCGAGAAGGGTGTTGGCTTCCCGAACCCTTCTGAACATGAGATCGGCGCCGCCGGCGGTGTCGAGGTCGTTGCTCATGACCGTCTCGAACTCCTGGAGGGTGGCCGGATCCGGCGTTCCCGAGAGACCGCCTACCCGGCGGGCGAGCGCATCGAGCCGGCCGATCGCCGCCTCGGCGTTCTTCATGGTGACGTCCGTGACCTCCATCGGTGACCGGTAGTGGCTCTGCACCACGAGCAACCGGTAGGCCCGGGGATCGAAGGCGTCGGCCAGATCCAGCAGATTCCTCACGTTGCCGAGACTCTTCGACATCTTCTCGCCCCCGAGTTCGACGAACCCGTGATGCATCCAGTGGCGGGCGAACCCGCGGCCGGCGGCCACCGCCTGAGCCCGCTCGTTCTCGTGGTGCGGAAAGGCCAGGTCCAACCCGCCGGTGTGCAGGTCGAAACCGGGTCCCAGGAGGTCGAGGCTCATCACCACACACTCGGTGTGCCAGCCGGGCCTCCCCTCACCCCACGGCGAAGGACCACGACGGTTCACCCGGCTTGGAGAACTTCCAGAGCACGAAGTCGGCCGGGTGCTCCTTCTCGGTGCCCACGAGGGTGCGATCGCCCCCACCCTGTCGTAGATCATCCAGGTTCTGATGAGCCAGCAGACCGTAATCGGCGACGTCGGAGACTCGCAGGTAGACCCCGTCGGCGGTGCGGTAGGCGTGATCGGCGTCGACCAACGATCCGATCAAGTCGACCATCTCGGTCACGTACTCCGTGGCATGCGGGGTGTGGTCCGGTCGTTCGACGTCGTACAGATCCATCGCCTTCCACCAGACGGCCTCGCACTTGGCGGCGATATCGGTCCAGTCGCGCCGCTCCTCGTTGGCCCGCTGGAGGATCTTGTCGTCGATGTCGGTGACGTTGGAGACGAACGTGACGTCGAGTCCGGACCACCTGAGAAAGCGGCGGAGCACGTCATAGACGAGAGCGTGACGACCGTGACCGATATGCGGCGGTCCGTACACCGTTGGCCCGCAGACGTAGATCGAGACGTGGCCCGGGTTCCGCAGCTCCAGCTCCACCACTTCACCGCGGGCGGTGTCGTACAGGGAGATCACACCCGAATCCTACGAGGCTGCAACGGCCGATGAGGCCCTCCGAGAGAATCGCTCCGGTGTGATGGCCGGGTTCGATCGAGTCCGCCACACGCCTGACGACGCCGGCACCTCGCAAGCGCCTCGAGGCCCTCGCTGATCGCCAGAGCACCGGCGCGTCCACCGGACCAGCGCATACCCTTGTCCGCTATGGAACAGCAGGGTTCTGGAGCACCCCGGAAAGCGTCCCTCGAGGGGCTCGAGACCAAATGGGACGAGCGCTGGAGCGCCGAGGATGTGTACGCCTTCGATCGGTCGGCCCGGCGTAATGACGTTTTCAGCATCGACACCCCGCCTCCGACGGTGTCGGGGTCGTTGCACGTCGGCCACGTCTTCAGCTACACCCACACCGATCTGATCGCCCGCTACCAGCGGATGCGGGGCAGGGTGGTCTTCTACCCGATGGGGTGGGACGACAACGGGCTCCCCACCGAGCGGCGGGTGCAGAACTACTTCGGTGTGCGGTGCGATCCATCGCTGCCCTACGAGAACCGCTTCACACCACCGGGGCGAGGTGGGGTGGGTGAGGATGGAAAGAAGCTCGGCCAGCAGGTTCCGATCAGTCGGCCCAACTTCATCGAACTGTGCAACGAGCTCGTCATCGAGGACGAACAGGCATTCGAGGACATGTTCCGTCACCTCGGGCTGAGCGTCGACTGGAGCCTGCTGTACGAGACGATCTCCGACGCATCCCGGCGTGTGTCGCAGAAAGCGTTCCTCCGCAACCTGGCGGCCGGCCACGCCTACCAGCAGGAGGCGCCCAGCCTCTGGGACATCACCTTTCAGACCGCCGTCGCCCAGGCCGAGCTCAAAGACGTCGAGCGACCCAGCGCCTACCACACGCTCCGCTTCGTCGACGACGACGGTGCCGACCTCCTGATCGACACGACTCGGCCCGAACTCCTTCCCGCCTGTGTGGCCGTGGTCGCCCATCCCGACGACGAGCGGTTCGCATCCCGCGAGGGCACCACGATCACGACTCCCCTGGGTGTCGACGTGCCCCTTCGGCTCCATCCCCTGGCCGATCCGGACAAGGGAACCGGCATGGCGATGGTCTGCACCTTCGGCGACACCACCGACATCACCTGGTGGCGAGAGTTGAATCTGCCGACTCGAGCCGTGATCAACCGCGGCGGCCGCTTCACCGACGAAACCCCCGACGTGCTCCGAGGTCGGGGTCGTGACATCTACGAGCAGATGATCGGCAAGACCGTCCACACCGGGCGCGAGATCCTGGTCGAAGCGCTGACGGCCGACGGTGGGATCGTCGGTGACGCCCGCCCGATCACCCATCCGGTCAAGTTCTTCGAAAAGGGCGACAAACCACTCGAGATCGTCACCAGCCGCCAGTGGTACATCCGTAACGGCGGACGGGAACCGAGCTCAACGACGCCCTGGTCGCGCGGGGTGACGAGATCGCCTTTCACCCCGACTACATGCGGGCCCGCTATCGGAACTGGGTGGAGAACCTCAACGGCGACTGGCTGATCAGCCGCCAGCGGTTCTTCGGTGTCCCGTTCCCGGTCTGGTATCGCCTCGACGACGAGCGGAGAACCGCTCTACGACGTACCGCTCGTGCCGAGCGAGTCCCGTCTTCCGATCGATCCCTCGGTCGACGTGCCCGACGGTTTCACAACCGACCAGAGGGGCAAGGCCGGTGGATTCATCGGCGACCCCGACGTGATGGACACATGGGCGACCTCGTCGCTGACCCCACAGATCGCCGGAGAGTGGGGCACGGTCGGATCCGATCTGTTCGACCGGGTCTACCCCTACGACATGCGCCCGCAGGCACACGACATCATCCGGACCTGGCTCTTCTCGACCGTCGTGCGCAGCCACTTCGAACACGACACCGTCCCGTGGACCAACGCCGCCCTCTCGGGCTGGATTCTCGATCCCGATCGCAAGAAGATGTCCAAATCGGTCGGCAACGTCGTCGTGCCCACCGACCTACTGGAGAAGTACGGAGCCGACGCCGTCCGCTACTGGGCTGCGTCGGCGCGACCGGGTACCGACACCGCATTCGACGAAGGTCAGATGAAGGTCGGACGTCGACTCGCCATCAAGCTGCTGAATGCGTCGAAGTTCGCTCTCGGTATGGGCGTCGACGAGGCCTCTCTGGAGCTCCCCGTCACCGACGCGCTCGACCGCTCGCTGATCGTCCGGCTCGGCTCGCTCGTCGACGATTCGACCACCGCCTTCGACGACTTCGACTACGCCCGTGCGCTGGAGCGGACCGAGTCGTTGTTCTGGTCGTTCACCGACGACTACATCGAGCTGGCCAAGAATCAGAGCCTACGGAGAGGGAGCGGCCGCCACCGCCGAAGGAACGGCTTCAGCTCACGCAACCCTCGCCAGAACCCTCGACACGATCCTTCGGCTCTTCGCACCGTTCCTGCCCTTCGCCGTCGAAGAGGTGTGGAGCTGGTGGCGATCCGGTTCCATCCACCGAGCCTCTTGGCCGACCTCCGAGCCTCTGTCCGCCGCCGCAGGCACCGAGGCCGACGCCGACGATACTGATCGTCGCCGGCGCTGCGCTCACCGAGCTCCGTCGGCCGAAGACCGAGGCCAAACGATCGTTGAAGACCCGAATCATCATGCCGAGTTCATCGTGACCCCCGAAGACAGGGCCCGTCTCGAAGCGGCGCTCAACGACCTGATCGACAGCGGCAACATCGACCACCACGACGTGCGTCTGGATGAACCCGGCTCCGTCCAGAGGATCAGCGTGTCAGCGCAACTCGAACCGGGAGACCGCTGATCACCCACCGCATCGTGGCGCGTCACCGATCCGCTCGGCCCTGCACCTCGGCGTTCTCCTGATCATCCTCGCAGCGTGTTCGTCGACGGCTCGACCGTCGACGTGTATGCGGGGTCGTCGTTGACCAACGTGCTCCAGTCCGCGGAACCGATCTTCGAGGAGCGCAACGAAGGCGTCGACATTCGGCTCAACCTCGGCGGCTCCAATGCCCTGAGTCGGCACATCGTCGACGGCGGCGGCGCCGACGTGTTCATCCCGGCCGATGACGACGTGCTCGACGACGCTTCCCGCCGAGCTGCTCGGGGGTCGAACCGATCGCGCTCGCAACCAATCGCCTCGTCATGATCGTCCCCGCCGGCTCCGACATCCCGTCCGCTGGCAGCGAACCGACCCCGAACGAGGTGCTCGAATGGGCGGGATCACTGGCCCGCTGCGCCACCGGGGTACCGTGCGGCGACGCCACCGACCGATGGATCACCGCCTCGTCCGGGCTTCCGGGTCCCGGAACGATCACGATCGAGAGCAACGTGCGGGCCGTGCTCACCAAGGTACGCACGAACGAAGTCGATGTCGGGCTGGTGTACCGCACCGACGCCCTGATCGCCGCGGCGACGTCGAGATCGTGTCGCTCGGGTCGGAGAGCCCTCACACCTCGATCGTGGGTGTCACCATTGGACCGCTGGGCCCGGACAGTGATTCGATGGGCCGGATGTTCCTCGAGTACCTGGCATCCGACGAGGGACGAGCGTTGTTCCTCGACGCCGGATTCGGCCGGCCGTGACCCATACTCGTCCACAAACCCCGGTTCTCGTTCACATCGGGGCAGGAATCGCAGTTCTCCTTCTCGCCGTCCCGTTGCTGGCGCTGCTGATCGACGTCCCGTGGGTCTCGCTGATCGACCTTCTCAGCACCCGTGACTCCCTGGACGCACTCCGGGTATCCCTGACGGTCAGCCTGTCTGGCGGCGTCGATCTCGGTCGTGCTCGGAGTTCCGCTGGCCTACCTGCTCGCCCGGGCGGACTTCCCCGGTCGAGGGATCCTACGAGCGATCGTGACCGTCCCCCTCGTCCTTCCCCCGTCGTCACCGGTGTCGCGCTGTCTATCCGGATTCGGCCGGCAGGGTTGGTTCGGCCGGCTCTTCGGCACCGGGCTTCCGCTCACCACGGCCGGCGCTGTTCTCGCAGCCACGATCGTCAGCATGCCGTTCCTCGTGATCAGCGTCGAAGGTGCCTTCCGGTCCAGCGACGGTCGGCTCGAGCTGATGGCGACGTCGCTCGGTGTCGGACCGCTCGAGACGTTCTGGAGGGTCTCGGTTCCGGTGGCTCGTCCGGCCATCGTTGCCGGCGCGGTCCTGGCGTGGGCTCGAGCCCTCGGAGAGTTCGGTGCCACCATCACCTTCGCCGGCAGCGTCCAGGGCGTGACCCGGACGTTGCCGCTCGAGGTGGTGCTCGCCTACGAGCAGAACACCGACCGGGCACTGGCTCTGAGCGTCCTGCTGCTGGCGATCAGCCTGGCGGTGCTCGTCGCGCTCCGCGGCCGGTTCCTTCCGAGTCGATGAACGGGCTTCGCCTCGTCGACGTCGAGATCGAGCGTGACGAGTTCACGATCGACGTCTCGACCTCGATCGATGCCGGTACGACCGTTGCGGTCGTCGGTCCCAACGGCGCGGGTAAGACGTCGCTGATCGAGACGATCGTCGGTTTCATGCAGGCGACCGCCGGTGTGATCGAGCGACCGGGCGAGTCGATCGGCTACGTGCCTCAGGACAACCTTCTCATCCCCCACTGACGATCCGGGACAATGTCGGTTTCGGTCGTGGGGTTGCAGACTCCGACCTCGACCGCATCATGGACGACCTGTCGGCTCGCCGACCTCGCCCGTCGGCGACCGGCGGACCTGTCCGGAGGTGAACAGCAGAGGGTGGCCCTCGCACGTGCCCTCGTCCGAAGGCCCAGCACTGCTCCTCCTCGATGAACCGCTCAGCAAGGTGGACGTCGAACTGCGGCGTCTGACCCGCAAGGTGATCGCCGAATGGGCTCCAGCCGACCAGATCCTGCTCGTCGCCACCCACGGTGCCGACCACGCCGGCGAATGCGATCTGGTGCTGGCCCTCGAAGCCGGTCGAGTCGTCGCCTCGCACCGCCGGCCGAAGTCGCCGCCGACGCGCCGAGCCGCTGGCTCGGCGCAGTTCTTCTCCTGAACGGTCGCTCAGAACTCCGGGACGACCACGGTGGCCACGTCGGGATGGTGGATCAACGATGTCGCCACCGAACCGAGGAGCAGATAGGCGACACCACGGTGCCCTCGGGCTCCGATCACGAACAGGTCGGCGTCGGCGGCGAGATCGAGCAGGAAGTTGCGGGGATCGCCGAGTCGGACCACCCGTTCCACCGTCACGCCTCGGGTCCGGGGCCACGTCGGCCAGGGCCGATCTCGAGAAGAGCCGTCGCCTCCTCCTCGAGCAACTCGATCGCCGGGTGAGCAACCTCCGGTGGATACGGGACCAGCTGATAGGAGTGGGCTGCAACGACGGTGCCACCATCGTCGACAGTTGTCCAGTGCCCAGTGAAGAGCCGCTTGGGCATTGGCCGAACCATCGACGCCCACGACAAGCCGGCCCAGCGAGCCTTCGATCGTCGCCGTCGGTGGCACGACGGCGACAGGAATCGGCGCATGCTTGACGCAGTAGGAACTCACCGAACCCAGGAGGACTTCGGCCAGTGCACTTCTCCCGCGGCTTCCGACGACGAGAAGGTTGGCATCCTCACATGCGGCGACGAGGCCCGGCCCGGCACTGGATTCGAAGACGATCTTGGACATCAGTCGGCGGTCATCGATGGAGGCGACGAGCTCATCGATCGACAGCTCGGCCGACTCCCGGTACACGCGACCGACACTGGGCGTCGCCACCCCCATGCCATAGGGTGCTGCCACCGGCGGGATCGTGTAGGTGGCGACCGGTCGAATCTGATCGGCCAACGACGGGCGGTGCAGCAACCAGAGCAACGCATGACGGGACGCCTCCGATCCATCGATCCCGATGACAGCCGTGGTGGTCGTGCGGAGACTCTCGTCCTGTTTCACACCGCGATAGTGGAACGATGGCCCAACGTGGGGAAGGGTCATTGGCCCCTAGTCGCTCAGCTTGGGTTATGGTGACACTTCCCTATGTTCAAACACATCCTCGCAGCCACCGACGGCTCGGACATCTCGTACGAAGCGGTTCGGCTTGGCATGCGAGCTCGCCAAGAACTCGCCGGGTTCGAAGGTAGACGTCGTCACTGCGTTCCACGCACTCACACCGGCCGAAATGATAGAGATGACCCGGGAGCTCCCCGAGGAGTTCCGGCAGGTCGTCCACGCCGGCTACACCGCCGAGCAACACCTCGACGGTGCAAAGCAAATCGCAGCCGAAGTCGGTGTCGAGGCCACCTTCGCCGACATCGCCGACGATCCCAGCGACGCGATCATCGAAGCGGCCGAACGGCTCGACGCCGACCTGATCGTGATGGGCTCGCGGGGTGAGCGAATCGGAAAGCGAATCTTCCATGGGAGCGTGTCGAACAAGGTCCTCCACCACGCTCCTTGCTCGGTGCTGGTGATCAGGTCCGACACCTGAACCGAATGCTCTTCGCCACCTCGTAGCGCAGTCGTGCGTCGGCCGGGGGCCGATCGCCGCGGTATCCACGGACGTCACGAGCGTGCCCGCAACAGGGCTAGGTCAGGAGTCGGAGGAGGTCGAACGAACTCAGGATGCCCACCGGCTCGAGACCGTCGAGCACGACCAGATGGTGGATGAACTCACCCCTCATCACTTCGGCTGCTTCGCGCAGGGTCGCTTCGCAACTGATCGTCACGACCGGCGAAGTCATGATTTCTTCGATGATCGCGTCATCTTCGAACGAGAGCTGATCGTCGACGAGGTCGTGGGAGGTGATGATTCCCACGACATTGCCGCCCTCGGCGACGACCGGTAGGGCGTGGATACCGAGGCTGAGCATCAGATCCCGAGCCCGTTCGAGAGTATCGGAGACCCGCACGGTCAACATGTCACCGGTCATCAAGTCTTCCACCAGCTTTGGTGTTGTCTTCTGCAGGCTCATGCCTGCATTTGATCCCAGATGGCTCGGAGGGATTAGGGCCAAACGTCCTTCACCCGCACGAGCATCAGTCCCGGGGGCCGCCGCCGAGTCGAAAGATCGAGTTCCTCACCGTTGCGATGACTTCGTCGATGTCACCGACGGCTTCTTCGCAGCGCTCGATCAGTTGTCCGGGCGAACCGAGTCCCGATTGAAGACTCATGCCGATCACGAAGAGACGTTGGAGCACGCTGTCCTGAAGTTCGCGGCCGATCCTCTCACGGTCCTCGACGACGAGCAGTCGGCGGCGCTCGCCGGCGGCGGCATACAGCTCAAGCGCAACCGCGCTTTCGCGGGAGAGTGCGTCGACGACCTCGAGATCCGCGTCGGAAAAGGGCTCCGCACCCGAGGGTCGCCCGGCGACGAGTACGCCGAGCGGATTGCCGAGCGAGTGCAGCGGGGCGACGACCATCGGACCGATGTCGGACAACTGATGGAGCGAAGCCGGTCCGAGGCCGCGCCGATGGGCCCGTTCGGAGATGACGAGCCGAGTCGCCTCGGCATAGGCGCGAGATTCGATCGAGCCCTCCGGAAGCAGGTCACCAACCGAACCGACGCGGTTGGCACCGGTGGCCTGGATCCGCAGATTCCCGCCCGTGTCAGGCAGGACGATCCTGCTGTGCGTCGCTCCCAACGACGTATCGGCGAAGTTCAGGATGAGGGAAAGAACCGTTTGGAGCGGTTCGGTCGCCAATACCGACAACCGAATGTCGCCCAGGAAGCGCAAGAAGGCTTCGCGTCGATCTCGTTCGAGCTGGGCCAGGGACTCCGCCTCGTTCATTCGACGGGTGGTCTCTTCGTGTTCCCGCACGCGATCGGTGATGTCCCGGATAGTTGCGAACGTGGTCCAGCGGCCATCGATTTGGACCGGACCGAGCGAGATCTCGGCTTCGAAGCGCGAGCCGTCGGCCCGTTCCGCGGGAAGGCTGGCGCCTCGGTCGGCGCCCGCCTTCGGAACGGGGTGCTCGGCGTGGCCCGTGACGTAGCTTCGATGGAGCATCCGAAGCTGCTGTGGGATCAGGACCTCGATCAGTCGACCGTCGAGATCACCTTCGCCGTAGCCGAACATTCGGCAGGCCGACTCGTTCGCCCACAAGATCAAGCCGTGATCATCGACGATGAGTGAGGCCTCGGGCGAACGGTGTAGATGCGCAGCAAAAGTGCCGAGATCGAGGGACCCGGCAAGCACGACGTCATCACTCATAGCGAAGACGACTGCGTTCTTCCAACCTCGCCGCAAAGGCGGCAGCCTCGGTGCGGCGGCTCATCCCGAGCTTGGCCAGCAGGTTCGACACATAGTTCTTGACCGTCTTCTCGGCCAGGAAGAGCTCATCGGCGATCTGCCGATTGGACTGCCCGTCACCGATCAATTGAAAGATTCGGCGCTCCTGCGGAGTGAGTGTGGCGATGACCCCTTCTTCGCTCTGCTTGAGCCGGTCGATCGATCGTCGCACCATCGCCGAGTCCAGCAGGACGGCGCCGGCGGCAACCTTGCGAATCGAATCGACCAGCTCGTTGCCACGGATCTGTTTGAGGACGTATCCCGATGCGCCGGCCAGCGACGCATCGACGATGGCATGGTCATCAGCAAACGAGGTGAGGATCAGGCACGCGACCTCGGGGTACCGCGAGCGGATCTCTCGACAGACCTCGATCCCGTTGCCGTCCTGCAGCCGAACGTCGATCACCGCCACGTCAGGCTCGAGCGAGCCGACTGCCCGCAGGGCCTCGGCACCCGTCGCCACATCGGCAACGATCGCCATGTCGTCCTGAGTGTTGAGCAGATCGACGACGCCCATTCGGACGATCTCGTGATCATCGAGCAGAACGACCTTGATGGGCCTGTCCCGGCGTTGACCGCTCGGTTGCGCTGAGTTGCGGTTCATTCTTGCTTCCACCTCATGGCCACCGCGTGCGGCGCTCGTCCCGATAGCTCTCGACCAGATTCCCCGAAGCCGCGTGGAGCAGGCAGGGAACAAGGTCCCTAACTCCTGAAATGGGGTCGAAAGTCCCCGGGGACCTTTGGCCCTCCCGTCTCGGGGGTCCCGAGTGCATCTTCAGAACATGCATGGCAGTCCGCGCAGCTTCGCTGCCACCTCGGGAAACGCGATGCTCGCGCTGTTGGCCGGACAGGGGTTTCAGGTAATCGGACCACGTCGCATCGACGAGGCCATCGTGTATGCACCACTCGATACGTTCGATGATCTGCCGATCGGCGTGACCGATCGCCAGATGCCGGGCCGGTATTCACTGCACGACTCCGACCGCCGGTCGTACTTCGACGCCGCGGTCGGGGCGCACTCGCTGAAATCCCTCCTCCACCCCAGCAGTTCGACGGTCTGGGACATCACCCGCAACGATGATGGCGCGCTCTCGATCGAGATGCACCGACCGGACACAGCGCCTCTGGCCGTGATCGGCGTGCGGCCCTGCGAGCTGGCCGCGCTGGAGAAACAGGATCGCGTTCTGATGGGCGGACCTCACATCAACCCGGTCTACGCCGCCAATCGCCGGGGGCTGTTCATCGTTGCGGTGAACTGCAACCACCCCTCGGGTACCTGCTTCTGCACGGCCATGGGGAACGGTCCCGACCGCCGAGAGAGGCTTCGACATCCTCCTCACCGAATTGTCCCGGAGAAGAGGGCTCGGAGTTCGTCGCCACCGCGGGCACGGACGCCGGCGCACGCCTGCTCGAGTCCATCGACACCGACGAGGCAACGCCCGAACAGCTCGAGCGTGCCGACGAACTGGCGGCGGCGGCGCGGGACGAGATGAGAGCTGAAATCGATCTGCTCGAGGCCGGCACCCACCTGAAGGAACACCTCGACTCCGAGATCTGGGCCGAAATCGGCGAACGTTGCCTGGCGTGCGCCAATTGCACGATGTCGTGTCCGACATGCTTCTGCACCGACCTGATCGACACCACCTCGATCCATTCGGATTCATCTCGCCGGACCCGGGACTGGGACTCCTGTTTCACAGGCTCGTTCTCCTGGATGGGTCCGGGTCCGGTTCGTGGTTCGATCGGATCGCGGTACCGCCAATGGCTCGTCCACAAATTCAGCACCTGGCATGATCAGTTCGGCGAGTCGGGTTGTGTTGGCTGCGGTCGTTGCATCACCTGGTGCCCGGTGGGAATCGACGTGCGCCGCGAGGTCGCTCGCATCAGCAGGAGCGGATCATGAACGCTGCGCCCAACGCCCAGGCCGGTCACGACAGCACGGGCACGATCCTGGACAGCCTGCTCGTTCCCCGGCCTTACCAGGTCATCGCCAAGCGGTTGGAGTCCTACGATGTCACCACACTTCACGTCGTGCCATCCGATGGCGGCAAACCACCGGCATTCAAGCCGGCCCAGGTCGGCATGGTCGGCGCCTTCGGTGTCGGCGAGGCGGCCTTGTCGATCAGTTCGGAAGTCGACCAACGATCGCAGCACTCCTACACCATCCGCCGAGCCGGACCGATCACCAACGCGCTGATCGACACGCCGATCGGTGGCATGGTCACCGTCGAGAGGTCCGTTCGGGCGACCCTGGCCGATCGACGACTTGGATGGCGGGGTGCTGGCGATCGTCGGGGGTGGACTGGGGGTTGCACCGCTTCGCGCGGTCATCCACGAGGCGCTTCGGCGCCGGACCGACTTCACCGACCTTCACGTGCTCATCGGCGCCAAGACGCCCCGTGACCTGATCTTCCGAGAGGAGTATGCGGCATGGGCTCAGCGGGGTGCACACGTCGCCACGATCGTGGAAGACCGCGACGACGAGTGGGTCGGTCCCATCGGAATGGTCACCGACCTGTTGGACGAGGAAGCCCAAGCCGATCTCGATTGGGTCACGGCACACGTCCTGATCTGTGGGCCCGACCGCGATGATGACGAGCGCATCGAAGCGACTGATCGGTCTGGGTGTTGCGACGTCCGGGATCTGGTGGACGATGGAACGGAACATGCAGTGCGGAAATGCACTGTGCGGTCACTGCCAGTTCGGACCGATCATCGTGTGTCGGGATGGTCCGGTCGTCAATTTCGCCGACATCGAGCCCTACGTCGGGATCGAGGAGTTGTGATGCATCAACGCCCAACTCTCGCAGTGTGGAAGTTCGCTTCGTGCGACGGTTGCCAGTTGACGATCCTGAACTGTGAGTCCGAACTGCTGACCATCGCCGATCGGGTGGACATTCGATGGTTCCCGGAAGCGACCAGCGACATGATCCCCGGCCCGGTCGACGTGTCCCTGGTGGAGGGCTCGGTCACGACCGAGCACGACGTCGAGCGGATCCATGAGATCCGCAGTCAATCCGGTCAGCTGATCACGATCGGTGCGTGCGCCACCAGCGGTGGTGTACAGGCGTTGCGTAACGGTGTCGACCTCGGCGGCGTCGTCAACACCGTGTACGCCGATCCTCAGTTCATCTCGACGCTGGAAACCTCGACACCGATCGCATCGCACGTCCCGGTCGACATCGAACTGCGGGGCTGCCCGATCGACCGAGGACAGCTCCTGGAGACGATCGCAGCACTCCTGTCCGGACGCCCTCCACGCCTGCCTCGCAGTAGCGTGTGCCTGGAATGCAAGGCAGCGGGACAGACGTGTGTGATGGTGGCCTCGGCAACGCCGTGTCTCGGGCCGTTGACGATGGCCGGATGCGGCGCATTGTGCCCCTCGGTCGGGCGAGGGTGCTACGGCTGCTTCGGCCCCATGGAGGATTCGAACCCAGCACCACTGGCGAGTCGATTCGAGCATCTCGGGATGCCGCAGGGCCAGCGCTCACGATTCCTCAGGAGTATCTGCGACCTGGCCGGGCAACCATCCCCCACCACCGGTTCGACTCATGAGTGATCGGGACATGACCATCGAGGTCCCGATCCTGGCCAGGGTGGAAGGCGAGGGAGCTCTCCACCTCACCATCAATGCGGGGGCGGTGGAGCGGGCAGACCTTCGCATCTACGAGCCACCTCGTTTCTTCGAGGCGTTCCTGCGCGGCCGTGGGTTCGAAGAACCGATCGATCTGACCGCCCGCATCTGTGGGATTTGCCCGGTGGCCTACCAGATGAGCGCCACGCATGCGTTGGAACGAGCCTGCGGCACAGAGATCCCCGAGCCGATTCGCCAACTTCGACGCCTGCTCTATTGCGGTGAATGGATCGAGAGCCACACGCTGCACATCGGCTTTCTCCATGCTCCGGACTTCCTGGGGTATCCGTCCGGCATCGCCATCGCCGCCGATCACCCCGACCTCGTCCGTTCGATCCTGTCACTGAAGCAGACGGGCAACGAGATCATGACGGTTCTGGGTGGACGGTCGGTCCACCCGGTCAACGTGCGAGTGGGAGGCTTCTACCGACTTCCCGATCCCGACCGGCTGGAGCGCCTCGCCACCACACTCGAGACGGCGCGAACCCAGGCGATCGACCTGGTCGAGTGGGCTGCGACGCTCGATTTCCCCGACTACGAACGTGACTACGTTTTCGTGTCGCTTCGACACTCGCACGACTATCCATTCAACGAGGGCCGAATCGTTTCGAGCGATGGACTCGACATCGACGTCCGCGACTACGAAAGCGTGATCGACGAATTTCAGGTGCCGCATTCCACGGCCAAACACGCTCGGCTTGAGGGGGCCGGCGATGGGGAGCTCTTCGTCGGCCCGCTCGCTCGGTACGCCCTGAACCATGACCGGTTGCCGATTCCGATCCAGGAGTTGGCCGCCAAGGTCGGACTGCCCCCGATCGTACGGAATCCCTTCAAGAGCATCCTGGTGCGCGGTATCGAGACCGTCTACGCCATCGACGAAGCGATCAGGATCCTCGACTCCTACACCGCTCCCGAGCGTCCGGCGGTCGACGTTTCCGCTCGACCATCGACGGGCTGGGCGGCGACCGAAGCACCTCGTGGCACGCTGTACCACCGCTACCGAATCGATGACGACGGTCTGATCGCAGAAGCGAACATCATCCCTCCAACCGCCCAGAACCAGCCGGCGATCGAAGCCGACTTGCGAACCGTGGCGACGGAGAATCTCGGGCTCGCACGCGATGACCTGGTGGCCCTGTGCGAACAGACCATACGGAACTACGACCCGTGCATCTCGTGTGCGACCCATTTCCTGAAGGTGGACGTCCGCGAGATCGACGGTCGCCGCCCGCTGTCCGACTTCGCCATCGACTGACCGATGCCGACAACAACCGATCGGACACTTGGGACTTCTGCCCCTATGTCGTCACCCTGACTGCTCCTGTACTGATGCCATGCCGCAGAAGTACCAGCACCGCCGAGACGAACTCAATCACGGGTTCGTCGAGATGAAACGCGTGCTGCCCGGAGTGATGAAGGGGTTCGCTCAACTCCATCGTGAAGCCACAGCCGATGGGGTTCTGCCGGCCAAGTACAAGGAACTGATCGCCCTCGCCATCAGCATCACCAGCCAGTGCGATGGGTGCATCGCACTGCATGTGCACGACGCGCTGAAGAAGGGAGCAAGCCCGGACGAAATCGTCGAAGCGATCGGTGTTGCCGTGCTGATGGGAGGAAGCCCATCGGCTATCTATGGGATCGATGCGTTGGAGGCGATGGAGCAGTTCAAGAACAAGCTTGCCGAGGCGAGCATCACGCTCGCCGACTGACGCCCCATCGATCTCACCGACGCGTCACCTCGCGCTCGGTAGGAACGACCGGCCACCCGGCGGGTCCAACACTCGCAACGACTGCGAAGCCCCGGGCGCGATGGGTTGGCCCACACCGAATGGACCGGGTGAGCACTCCGGAGCGAACGCGACGGCCACGGGTGGGCCGCCGCTGTGTCCGCTACGTCTCGTTGGCCAACTGGTCGACCTCGGGCGAGTTGACCGGCATCACCGCCTGGGTGGCGGCGTGCACCAGCCCCATGGTCACACTGCCCATCGACGTCCGCGTGGCATCGGTCCGGCTGCGAGCACCGGCCACGATGAAGCTCGCCTTGCGCCGGCGAGCGAAATCGATGAGTGCCTCAACTGGATTGTTGCTCTGGATGATCTCCCACCGGACGTCGGCCGGACCGTCGTTCTCTTCGGCAAGACGCTGCAGGTCGTCGCTGATCTCGGGATGATGCACCGTCTCGCCGGGCCCGGGCATCGGAACGATCCGAATCAGCCACACCCGGGTTCGCACACCGAACGCCTGGGCCAGCTTCATCGCAGACGCGATCGCCCCATGGGATCCGTAGGATCCGTCCACGCCGACAACGATCTCACCCGTCATGCTCACGTCGGTCGCATTGGGGCCCAACAGCAGAAGTGGCGCACCGACATGGTGCACGACCGCTTCGGCCACAGAGTCCTTGAACCGCCATTCGTCGGCATGTTCGGTGGTCATCACGACGAACGCATGCGGCTCGACGTAGCCGGCGAGGGCGGTAGCAACATCGTCGCCGTACACATTGGCCGACTCGATCTCGAGGCCGGGGCGACGATGGCGGAGATTGTCCACAACCGCGTCGAGATGAGGATCGGTCGCCGACACCGAGTCAGAAACGTGGACGAGCCTCAGCGGCACGCCCCATGCCTCCGCCAGAGCTGACGCGTAGGGCGCTCCCCTCTCGTGCAAATGTGTTGCGGCAGCCGGTAGTAGAACGTGGGTGACGACCCTCCCGTCCTCGAATTCCGGGGCTGTAACTCGGGCGCTTTCTTCGGCGGTCATCGGTTTGCTCCTTTATCGACCCGTCTGACCCGACGCTAGAAGGACGCTGAGAGGTGAGGCAGAGTCCAAGGTCCCCGCCTCCGTCAAAGCCGGTTTCTCACGAAGGAGGCCGCACCACGAACCGGAGAGCATGGGCCAATGCCTGTTCGGCGGTACCTTCGTTGGAGACCCGGTGAGCTTCGGGCCAGGGATCGCGACCGATCATCGAACGATCGAACGTCGCCGGCGTGGCCTCCGATGCGCCGTTGGCTCCGGTCCGATTGCGGGTCGCGATCCGGCGTTTGGCGGTCTCGTTCTCGATGACACACTCGAGTTCGGTGATCGTGGCCCCGCACTGATCGGCAACCTCGCGAGCGCGAGCCCGCATCTCGGCGTCGGGCCAGGTGGCGTCGATGATCACCGACTCGCCATGGGACATGAGCAGCGCAGACTGATCGAGGAGCTCGCAGTAGACGCGCTCGGTCGTCTCGGCCGAATAGATGCCCCGTCCGAACTCGGAGTGGGTTCGTTCTTCGTGGCCGTGACCGGTGATGTCCTTGCGTCGTTCGTCGGAGTTCAACACCACCCACCCCTGGCTGTCGCCGAGCGTGTTGGCGAGCGTGGACTTGCCGACTCCGGGACCTCCGCCCACGAGCACCAGCCGCACCGCGGAGTACTCGAGGTGGCGCAGGCACAGTTCGTGGTAGATACGGGCGTCGAACGCTGCGGAGTGGTCACCTTGGGCGAAACGCAAGAGAGCCACCTTCGATCGGACATGAGCCCGATAGGCGACGTAGTGGTGGGCCAGCGATGCAGGATGGTGTTCGTTGGAGAACTCGACGTAGAAGTCCATGAAGCACTTGGCTGCGCTCGGGCCGGCCAGCCGGTCGAGGTCCATGGCGAGGAAGGCGACGTCGGCCAGAACATCGGAGATCCTGAGATCTTCGCTGAAGGCGAGGCAGTCGAGTATCTGAGGGCCATCGTCGAGGCAGAAGATGTCGTCAGCGGTCAGATCACCGTGCCCGTCACGTACCATGCCGCTCTCGATGCGCTCTGCGAACAGCCCGCCACGGTTCTCGAGGTAACGCCGGACGAGGCGTCGCGCCCGGTCCAATGCCCTCGGCTCGAGAATCGAGCCGACGAAGGGGGCCATCGATGTCGAAATTGTCGGCCCAGTTCTTCCAGACCCCGTCGCGGGAGGCCACCCGTGCGGCGATCTCCGATGGCCGCTCCCCCGCATGGAACCGGGCCACGACCCGTGCGATCTCCCGAAGGTGGGCCTCAAACCCGGGTTGGGTCAGGATCACCGGGAGCCGTCGATCGTCCGGCATTCGCTCCATGACCAGGAATCGATCGACCACCCTGCCGCGTTCGACGACATCAGCTGTACCGAGATAGACCTGCGGGGAGATGCGACGGTTCAGTTCGAGTTCGACCTCGACCGCCTCGACTCGAGCGTCCTCGCTCGAATAGTCGAGGAATCCCATCGACACCGGCTTGAGCAACTTGTACGCCCGGTTACCGCACAGGAGGACCGTGGAGATGTGGGTCTCGACAACCCGGGTCTGAGACGGGTGGCCATCCTCGGCAGCCGGTACGGCCAACCCGGGGTGGTGGAGCATGTTCGCCTCTTCGCTACAGCTGAATGTCCTGGTGTTTACCGGTTGCCTCATGATCCCGGGCGGGGGATCCGGGCACGAGAACGGTCGGGCAATGCACCGATGAGATGACGTCGGCAGCCACCGATCCCAGCCGACCGATCGTCCCGTGGGGGCGATTGCCCAGTACCAACAGTGTCGCCCCCTCGGCCGCACGGCGGATTTCCTGAACGGGATCGCCGTGACGGACATCGACGCGCGTTCCCACGCCATCGGCCATATCCCCGGCGACCTCGGCCTCGGCTCGAGCCAGAAGGCGACGAGCGGCCTCGGCGTGATGGCGGGCTGCGTCGTCGAGGTTGGCAAAGGGGTTCTCGAGCACACCGAATCGGGCGAGGTTCCAGACGAGCACCGCATCAACTTCGTCGCCGGTGCGTGCCTCGGTCAACGCCCATCTGAGCACCGACAGAGACAACTGCGATTCGTTGATCGCGACGACGATGCGGCGGGCCACGTCCTACTCCTCCCGATGCACGACGAAAACGGGGCACTTGGCCTTCTTGACGACCTTCATGGCCACGGAACCGAAGACAAGACGGGAAAGATCACCCCGATCCCGGCTGGCTACCATCAGAGACGACGGCTTCACCACCTCGATGTAGTCGAGGATCGCCGCCGCCGGGTCACCTCCGTGCAGCGAATCGTAACTGACATTCGGCAGGCCGAGTTTCTCGAGCCGCATGGCGATGTTGTGCAGCGCATTGTTCTCGAACGCGATCGACGGTTCGCCGATGCCACGGGCGGTCAGTGCTGGGATGTCGGCCGGATCGAGCACCGTCACCAACCACGGATCGACACCGAGCGCATGCACGGTTTCGCTGAATGGTCCGAGGATCGGATCGGAGTGGCCGGTGGTGTCCACACAGGCGAGAATCGCCCCATCGAAGCTGTACTCGTCGGAGACCTCCGGCCCGACGACGAGCGCAAAACGCAGCGGCGACTCGTGTACGAGGTCCTCCGACACACTCCCGACCAAGGTCTTGGTGTGGGGATGCGTCTCGCTGGCGATGACCACGAGCGGTCGACCCTCATCGAGGATTGAGGCGAGTGCTCGCACCACACCGAAGTTGGAGACCACGGAGCTCACTTCGACGTCGCCAAAACCGTTCTTGGCCATCCAATCGGTAGCGGTCGCCTCCATCGCAGCACCATCGGTCACGGAGCGGGCCACGGTCACCGCCACCATCGGGACACCGATCTTTCGCCCAACCGATGCGCCGACCGGCACCGCTCGCAGTGAGTCAACGCCCTCGTCGAAGGGAATCACGATCTTTGTGAACAAGTCTCAGACCTCCTGTGTACACCCAGCGTCACGTGGTCCCATCCGGCTGAACAGGGACCTAAGTCTGATTAGTACGGGAGCCCTGCGCACCCAAGTTGCGTTCGTTCGCTCCACAGCACCAAAGTGGTGTGTGTCCTCAGAGTTGACACTTCACCAGCAGATCGAGCTGGTTCGACGAATATCCGGGCAGATCGTCATGACGGCTGTCCACCCGATCATCGTCATCAACGGCAGCGGCTGTGTGCTGCAAATCAACGAGGCGACCTCGCAGCTGTTCGGCTACCTCCCCGACGAACTCATCGGCCTGAACGTCAGCGTGCTCATGGGAGAGCCGGAGCGGTCCGCTCACGCTTCCTACCTCGCCGATTACCGACGAACCCAAGTGAGGTCGATCATCGGCATCGGACGCGACGTCGAAGGACGAACCAAGAACGGCGACCCGATCGCCGTTCATCTCTCGGTCAGCGAAATCGTTGTCGATGGCGTGGTCTTCTTCGCCGGGATCATGCAGGACATTCGTGTGCGACACATGCTCGAGGAGGAATTGGAGAGGGCCAATGCGCTGCTGGCGGCCGAACTGGCCACCGCTCGGGCCGAGTTGGACGTCCTGACCGATCGTGATCGCATCGCTCGTGGACTGCACGACACGGTGATCCAGCAGCTGTTTGCCGCAGGCCTGGGATTGAATGCAGCCAGCAACCTCGCTCTTTCCGAAGGGCTGGCCGATCGCCTGACCAATGCGGTCAACCAGATCGACGACTCGATCTACCAGCTGAGGTCCATCGTCTACGATCTCCACACCCGGGCCCGACCGACGGGACTGAAGCGAGCGGTACTAGGGGTGGTGCAGGAGCAGACACCGGCTCTGGGCTTCGTGCCCGAGGTGAAGGTGGGCGTGCAGATCAGCGAGGTCAGTGATCGAGTCGTGAACGAGCTCATGCCAACTCTGCGGGAGGGGTTGTCGAACATCGCCCAGCACGCCGACGCCCGATCCGCCCAGGTCGTCCTCCAATTGGAGGACAATGAACTGGTGCTCCATCTGATCGATGACGGGCTCGGTGTCGCCCGGATCGAGGAATCGCTGCGGCAGCATCGCCCCGTGAGAGGCAACGGACTGCGCAACATGAACGAGCGAGCCGAATCCGTCGGCGGTTCCTGCTCCCTGCGTTCACGCCCCGGCGGTGGCACCGAACTCGAATGGAGGGTCCCGGCCAACGCCTGAGGACCTGCCTACAGCACCACTGCGATGGCGACGACGGCGGCGTAGACGACAAGAAGGGCGAGGCCGAGTCTCCGGTCGTACCGCTTGGCCCTCGCCACGAGCACGGTCGCCACCAACATACCGGCGGCCGCCAAGGCCGTGCCCGGGAGGACATCGCTACTGACGAATGTGGAGAAGATGGCGGGCCCGATCCCGACGGCAAGCGTGGCGTCGACGAAGGATGAGCCGAAGATGTCCCCGACGGCCATCGACGACGCACCACGCGTGATCGCGTTGAGATCGACGAACAGTTCCGGGAGCGAGGTGCCGATCGACAGCGCCAGAAAGCTCGCCACGAACTCGGGGACTCCGAACCACTCGGCGAGAACCAGGAACGACCGAACCATGCCGAGGGCGAAGCCGCCGACGACGGCGAGCCAGAGAAGGGTACGACCCACATCATTCCTGACCTGACGAGTTTGGGTCGTGGTGCTTTCCCGCGGCCGCAGTTCCCCTTGGCCGAGCAGGATCGTTCCGCCAGCCCACAGGAAGATCAGGATCAGCCCGTCGACATGGGACAACTCACCATCGCGAGCCAACACCCAGACCACGACGGTGCCGAAGAAGGTCGCCGTACCCACCGAGATCACGAAATTTCGGTTGGTCGTGATCCTGCCCCCTACCAGGCAGATGATGCCGAGGGTCAGAGTGACTTGGGTGACCACCGAACCAATCGAATCCCCTACGGCCACATCGCCATGACCGGTTGCCGAACTCACGATCGAGTTGGCGATCTCGGGAAGATCGGTACCGATGGCCATCACGGTCAAACCCACGAGAGCAGGCGACGCCGGCGTGGCCTCGACGATGCGCAAGGCTGATGTGACCGCCCGGCTGCTCGACAGCGATGTGCCGAGCACACACAGCACCAAGACGACAGCCCAGACGACGATCACGTCGGCACAAACCCGCCGAGAATTGGATCGGCCACGGCGCACGTCTTCATACGAGGTCTAGTTGGACCGAATCGGCGATCTGGTTGAAGGGTCCAAAGTCAGGCCGTGCCCGCTACCGTTCGACGAAAAGTGACTAGCGGCCCTAAGCAGGACCATCCCGGGCAAGAATCCTGGAGATTGAGTTCGGATCGGCCGAATCTCGAGGAGGTAGTTCTGGTGCCCGATGGCCGTGTCCTGAGGATCGACGAGACCCGAAAGGTCGCCTACATCGTCCGAAAGGGACGAACCTACGAGGCGCAACTCTCCGACCTCGAGCCAGCGGCCAGGGTCCCGAGTGCACGGGTCCGGTTCAGCCTCCATCGACACAACGGGGTCGAGAGCGCCGAGTCGGTCAAACTTCGTTCAGGTACCCGAACCTCGAGACGACAGCGGCGCTTCGGTGATCTGACCGGAGCCAAGCGGGCGGGTGCCAAGACTCGCACCGCTCTTCACGACGCCTATGGCGTCGATGTCACCACCCAGCCGCTGCGGGTGGCCCAGGCCTGGGTCGAGGCGATGAGCGACTACGACTTCGACAGTGCTGCGATGTTGTACGTTCCGTCGGCGAAGGTCTTCACCACCGACGGCCTGGTGGAGACACACAAGCACATCCGCGCCGAACTCGAGAGCTGGGGATGGGCAGGGGTCGATCCGCTGGCGGTGGAGATTCACGGAATCGACGAGTACGTGCATGCCGAACTGGGCGAGCTGTCGACCTATTTCGAGATCCAACTGGGCCAGATCGAAGAGCAGTGGGTCGGGACCGAACCGGAAATCAACCACGAGATGATCGAGGAGTCGCCGTTGCATGTGGTCGCTCGCGGGATCGTGCCCGAGCCCGACCGTGACCATGCCATCGCCAAGGTCGAAGACGCCATCCGACCGACCGGAGAGACCGCCCGCTACGGCCGGGTCAAACTCACGATGTCGGCCAACGACACCAACTCCGATCCCGCACTCGCCGAGGTGACCATCGACCTCGACGGTGACCTCGTGCGGGCCCACTCCAGTGGGCGGACCATCGTCGAGGCGACCGACAGGATGGCCCAGCGACTCCACAGCCAATTGGAGCGTCGACAGGACCGGGAGCGTCACAAGCCCTCCGGTCTCACACCCGCGCCCGGCGAGTGGCGGCACGGAAACGTACGCAACCGCGCCGCCGGGCCGATCCCTCCCGTCGGCGAACGGGAGGTCGTACGCCACAAGTCCTTCGCTCCCGGGGAGATGACCGTGGAGGAGGCCGCCTGGGACATGGGCCTACTCGACTACGACTTCTTCCTGTTCGTCGAACTGACCACGGGGCGGGACTGCCTTCTGGAACGCACCGACAACGGCATGTTGCGACTTCACGGTTTCAACGGTGAATCACTGGCCGACGAATTCATCGTCGACGACATAGAGATCACGCGCCGCGTGCCGGCGGAATTGAGCGTTGCCGAGGCGATCGACCTGCGCGACCGCGGCGACCTACCCTTCGTCTTCTTCACCAATCGGCGTACGAACCGAGCCAATGTGCTGTATCAGCGTTTCGACGGGCACTATGGACTCATCACGCCCCCGGTCACCGAGGCCGAATTGCAGCCCACAGCCGAGTGATCTGCGATGGCACAGGTTGACTGGCTCGCGCTGACGTTGGTCGCCCTTCTCGTCATCGCGGTCGCCGGCGCAGCCGCTCTCGCAGCAGCCGAAGTGGCGATCCTCCGGCTTCGCCGAAGTCGTATCCAGGTCGCTGGAGACTCCGGTGATTCGAGCGCCGTCGGCCTTCTCCGACTGCTAGAAGACCTCCCGTCGGTCGTCAACACGGTGCTGCTCAGCGTTTTGTTCCTACAGGTGGGGGCCGCAACGATCGCCGGTTTCCTGGGCGCCCGGCTCTTCGGAGGTCCCGGCGCGACGGCGGCGTCGGTACTGCTCACCGGGGTTCTCTTCCTCTACGGCGAGGCCATCCCCAAGACGATCGCACTCCGCCACCCCGAGGCGGTGGCCCGACGAGCAACGCGACCGCTGCTGGTCCTGGTCGTCGTACTTGGCCCCTTGGTGCGGGTGCTGACAACCCTCGCCAACTGGCAGATCCCCGGCGACCTGAGCCAGCCGTCCGACGAATCGATGTCCGAGGCGGAACTGCGTTCAGTGCTCCGCGAATCCGCCCGGGCAGGCAGCATTGAGGACGATGATGCGGCAATGGTCCACCGCTCCTTCGAGTTCGGCGACCGCAAAGTCAGCGATGTCATGGTGCCGAGAGACCACATCGCCGCGGTGTGCGTCGATCAAGAGGTGGCCGATGCATTGTCCCGGGCCATCGCTCTCGGCCATCGCCGGCTGCCCGTGTACAGCTCGGATGTGGACTCTGTGGTGGGCGCCACGCGTCTCCGCGATCTGGCTGCGACGGCCAGGCACTCGCCCCAAACGGCGGTGGCGACGGTGACCACACCGATCCTGCGCTGTTCCCCCGATGATCACATCTCGGCCCTGCTGGCCCGGATGCAGCGGGACGGGATCTGGATGGCGATCGCAGTCGGACCACACGGATCGACCCTCGGTCTAGCCACCGTCGAGGACCTGGTGGCCGAGCTGGTGGGGGAGATCGCCGACGAACGGGCGCCGGCCACCCCGACCCGGCTACGGCGCAGCGGTCCACGCCGACGCCGCTGATCTCAAGGTTGGCGCCGCCATTCCGACCCGCTCACGCCGGCGTCGCCGGATCGGAGCTCGGTTGCGATCGAACGAGCCCATCGGGTCACCATGTCCCAGTCCCTGAAATCGCCTTCAGGAGCGTTGACCATTCGCAAGACGTACTTCTCGACCTTGCTGAGCGCCGAGAGATCGGCGGCACCGGGGAACAGCGCATGCCCCCGAGCACCCGTTGCCGCCATCATCTTGGCGACCGCTGGCGGGTCCTCCCACGGTTCGGGCGGATCGCCGAGAGGCCCGACGGAGAACAGCCACGTGGGCATCTCTCGGAGAGCGGCCCCGCTGCTCTTCGCCATCGAGACCGCAGCCTTGCGCCAGCGGCCGGTGTAGACAGCGCTCCCCAGAACGACGGCGTCGTAGTCGCTCACCTCGAGGTCGGAGCCGGCCGGTCGGACCTCGATGTCGAGACCCTCTGAGGCGAGTACCTCGGCGATGTGGTTGGCGATGCTCTGGGTCGACCCGTGTTTGGACGCAAACGCAACGAGAACGATCATCCGTCCCTCCTCGACCGTGTCCTCCAGCCTGATCGAGAGGACCGCACCGACCTAGGGCCGAAGGGCCCGCTACCGCCGGTGGACGATGTGGACCCGGAGCGAGTCTCAGTCGGTTCGTCGAAGCGCTCCCGGGCCGCGGAGAACCCGCCCCGGGAGCCGAATGAGCGAGCCGAACAACTCGATCGTCGCCTTGACCGAGACGCCGACCAGGCGAAGCGGGAGACTGATCAACCACACGATCGGGTACAACAGGAGTGCGACCAGCGCCAGCGGCCAGGCCACGACGAGCAACAGCAACCAGAGAATGAATGTGAGCATCGGCTACTCCTCAGCGGTTCGAGCGATCACGGGCCGTACAGGTCGAGGGTCACCGCGACCACCTCGCCATTCTGGTCAACGAAGAAGTCGATCGTCCACCATTCCAGGCAACTGGTGGCCTCTGCGGTCTGCATGCTCACCCGGCGCAGATCGGTCAGACCCTCCGGCGCGGGCACGGGGGGGCCGGCACATCGGGGGTGAGCTCCGACGGTGGTGGCATAGCGCTGTGCATCCAGTCCGAGAGCCGTGAACGGTCCGGAATAGGCACGGAACTCCTCCTCGTCGATCACCCAGGCCTCGGGTTTGGTGAGTGCATCCGCCGGCACCGTTCGGTAGATCCGGTCGCCGAGTCCAAGCGCCACCTCGCCGGCAAAGGGGATCTGTTCGAACCCATCGCCGGTGGTGGCGAAACCCCAGAACGCTTCGGTCAGGACGAGATCGTCGGCGCTCGGTACGACGTCGGGCGAACCGCCGTCGGCCAGGAACCGGGTGCCATCGAAGAAGCCGGCGATCTCGACCCGGCTCTGGGTCCACGCCACACCGCCGGAACGCTCGAGCTCGAGGTCCAGACCTTCGATGTTCGGAACGACGACCCATGCCCATCCACATTGTGGAGGAAAGGACTCCATGAGAATCTCACAGAGGCGGGCGCCACCCGGATCGACGAGCACGAATCCGCCGACGGTGAGCTGGCGCGAACCCTCACCATCGAACAGGGCGCTCACATCGACAGCCGGGCCGGTCGTCTCGACCGTTGTCGGCGTCGGCGTCGTGGTTGTGGCGACGGTCGAGGTCGTCGTAGGCGCTGCGACCGTTGTGGTGCTCGGTGGATCCCCTGTCATCACCGGTGGCCACGGGGCGTCGTCGATCCGGACGATGTACTCGACCACCCTCTCTGGGATGGCGGGGTCATCGAAGGGCCGAAGGTATTCGAGGCGGAGGATCCCCGCTCCGCGGGCGGTGGCCTCATAGAGAAGCACCTCGGTGCCAGCTGCGCCGACGAGATCGGTGTCGGGCGCCTCATAGGTCTGGCTCACCAGGCTGAGCAACGCGCCGATGTCGGACAGCGATTCAACCCATTGGTACCCCGTGCTGGGATTGGACCGCAGCCGCAGCTCGAGTGGATCGCCGATGGCGAGTTCGATCTCCGCGCCCGCATCGGCGTCGGTGTAGGTCACCGGCCCCTCCGCTCCGCATGACGGGGCCACGACGAGCACCAGAACCGTGAGCAATGCGGCAGGCAGCCACTTCTTCACAACCCAACCATCCCCCAGCTGCGGCTTGTGCGACAGATACCAAAGACCCGATGATGGGTGATGTCAGGTCAGGTGTGCGCCAACGGCGGCGGGGGCGGCGGTCCGGCGCCGTGGCGACCGTTGGCGACAAGGTCGCCGACCAGCCCGCCCACCGCCCCCGAGATGATCATGATCACTATCAGCCCACCCACCTCGGTGACTTCGGGGGTCGTTTCCTGGACGGCGGCCAGCAGACCGAGACCTGCGCTGAAGACCAGACCGGAGAGGGCTCCCGCACACCCCGACCCGTCAAACCGCAGAGCGGTCACCAAGGCGGCCACCGCAGGGCCCAGGCCGAGACCCGCCACGAAACCGGCCTCCGCGATCGACTCGCTGAACGCCTTGAATGCCAAGAACCACATCAGGCCACCCACCATGACGCAGGGGAGGATGAGCGCCGTCCCGATGACGACGGCACGCACACCACCGGAGCAACGCACCAACGAACGCGTCACACCCTCATCTTTCTCCTCAGGAACCATTTCTGGATCTCGGTGACCCACAGGATCGAACTCGAGAGGACCACAGCGATCGCCCAATCATCCCAGGACATCGGAGCGGTCCCCATCGCCTCGTTCAGAAGTGGGATGTACACGACCGCCACCTGAAGCAGGACACAAACTCCGACCGCCCCCCACAGCCACGGATTGGAGCCATGGCCGGAGAAGACACTGCGGGTCGAGGAGCGGGAGCAGAAGCTGTTCACGAGTTGCGCGAACACGAGCACGGTGAACGCCCCGGTCCGGGCCTCGGCGATGTCGCCACTGCCGCCCAGCATGCCGCCGGCGAGGCGCAGGTCGAGCATGAAGAGCGTGACCACCCCCATCGTGACGCCGACGAGTCCCACAGCCCACCACATCTTGGTGTCGAGTACGGGATCGTTTCGCCCCCGCGGTGGTCGCTTCATGAGCCAGCTCTCGGCGGGATCCACCCCGAGCGCCAGACCGGGCAGGCTGTCGGTAAGAAGGTTGACCCAGAGGATCTGGGTGGCCAGGAGCGGAGCGATCACCCCTCCGTCGGTGGCGTCGGTCAGGCCGAGGGCTGACGCCCCGAGCACGCCGAAGAGGACGGCGAGCACCTCGCCGACATTGGACGACATCATGTAGCGGAGGAAGCTCTGAATGTTGTGAAAGATGCCTCGGCCTTCACGGATGGCGGCGACGATGGTGGCGAAGTTGTCGTCGACGAGGATCATGTCGGCGGCCTCTTTGGCGACCTCGGTTCCGCCTTGCCCCATCGCCACACCGATGTCGGCAGCCTTGAGGCTGGGCGCATCGTTCACGCCATCGCCGGTCATCGACGTGACCTCGTCGTTGGCCCGGTATGCCCGAACGATCCGTAACTTGTGCTCGGGGGTGACCCGGGCGAAGACGGTGGTCTCGTCGGCAACCCGGGCCAGATGCGCATCGTCCCAGGACTCCATTTCGGCACCGGTCACGGCACGATCACCGCTTTCGAAAATGCCGAGCTCGAGGGCGATCTGTACGGCGGTTCGAGGATGGTCCCCGGTGATCATCACCACGTTCACCCCCGCCGACTGGGCCTCCGCCACCGCCGCCTCGGCCTCGGGCCGGGGAGGATCGACCATGCCGAGGACCCCTAGAAACACGAGGTCGCTCTCCAGAATCATCGGATCGTCGACGCCGAGTTCGCCGGTCTCGAGCGGGCGGTAGGCGACGGCCAGCGTCCGGAGGGCCTGATCGGCGAGGAGATCCACCGACCGAAGCCAGTGATCCCGTCGCTCTTGGGTCAACGGGCGGATCTCGCCGGAAACGAACTCGTTGTTGCACAGCTCGAGCAGGCGATCCGGAGCGCCCTTGGCCATGACATGGTGTGCGGTCGGGTCGCCCACATCGACAACCGTGCTCATCCGGCGCCGATCGGACGTGAAGCCGACCTCAGAGAGACGATCGGTGGTTGAACGCAGGCCGTCGACGTCGAGACCGATCTTCCGGGCGGCGACGACGATGGCGGCTTCGGTCGGGTCGCCGACAGCGGTCCAGGTTCCCTCCTCGACGACCACGTCGGCGTCGCTGGCCAGGACACCGACGACGAGCGCCCGTTGCAGTTCGACTTCGACCGATTCGCTGTGGGCTGTTCCGTTGGTCTCGTAGGTTCCCGCCGGGTCGAACCCGTGACCGAAGAATTCGACCCGACCCGACGCAAAGGCGGCCTGACGCAACATCATCTCGTTGCGGGTCAACGTCCCCGTCTTGTCGCTGCAGACCACGGTGGCCGAACCGAGCGTCTCGACCGAGGCCAGCCGCTTGATCAAGGCGTTCTCTCGCGCCATTCGCTGGACGCCCAGAGCGAGGACGAGTGTCAGCACCGCCGGGAGTCCTTCGGGAATCGCAGCTACGCCGAGGGAGATACCGATCAGCAGCGCGTCGACGGTTCCCGAGGCGCTCTCGCCCCCACCGGTCACGAGCAACAGCACCACAACGATGATGGCGATGACGATCACGCTCAGGCCCAACGCCTTGGACACCCGGCTGATCTCGATCTGTAGCGGTGTGTCCTCGGTTGCGGTCTGGTCGAGCAGTTCGGCGATTCGGCCAACTTCGGTCGACATGCCGGTCGCCGTCACCACCGCCGTCGCTCGACCGGACGCCACCGCCGTGCCGCTGAACACCCGATGCGCGCTGACCGTGTCGAGGATCGCCTCGGGATCCCACGAATCTACGCTGTCCTTGCTGACCGGCTGGCTCTCCCCGGTGAGGGCCGCCTCCTGCAACAACAATCCCGATGCCTCCACCAGCACGCCGTCGGCGGTGACCGAGTCCCCTTCCCTGAGGACGAGCAGATCACCGGGAACGACGAGTCGGGACTCCAGCTCCTGCTCCCGACCGTCCCGCACCACGTGGGCGATCGGCGCAGTCAGTCGCTTCAGCGCCGCAACCGACTGCTCGGCCTTCGCTTCCTGCACGTAGCCGAGGGCCGCATTGAGGATCACGATGATGGCGATCACCGTGACGTCGAAGGGAAATCCGTCGAAATCCTCGAACGCCCACACCAACAGGCTCACGCCGATCGCACCGAACAGCAGATACACCAGCGGGTCGGCGAACTGTCGCACGAGACGTGACCACCACGGCTCGGGAGGCTTGGCGACGAGTTCGTTGGGTCCGTACTCCTCCAGCCGTTCCGCTGCGGCTCTCGCGTTCAGTCCCTCGACCGACAAACCCGCAGGCGCGGTCACATCCGAGAGGTCCACCCGTTCATTCACAGCTCCAGTATCGGCCACAAACAGAGCAAAAGGTCCCCGACGTGTGCGTTCCGCCGGGACCGCGGACCCGGAGCCTCGTCGTCCGGGTGGGGCTGGATCTTCCGCCTCCAGCCCCACCCAGCCTGATCAGGAGATCAATGAACTCGACGCAGCATGAAGGCCAGGGCGTCGGTCTGCACGTACTCCCCGCCGTCATCGATGAGATGTTGGAGCGTTTCGCTCGCCATCATCTTGCCGTGGGCGGCGTCCATGTCGGCGGCGGTCTCGTAGCTGGCCAGCCACTTCAATGTCCCGTAGTCTCCATAGGCGCCCAGCGTGAACACGATGGGTACGCCGATCGTCTCGGTCGCACGCGCCGACAGCTCAGCACCCCAGGTCACCGCCTTCTGCTGGTGCCCGTTCGCGGCGCGAGCGGTGGTGATGTTGACGAGATGTGCCGGCTGCTCCCCGAGGGTGCCGGCCAGGATCTGGTCGAGCGAGTCGATCGGCGGGTGCGGCATCAGTTCGGATATCGACTCGATCCGATCGCTGAGTTCGGCCGAGGTGGCCATGTCGGCCCATACGGCCTCCAGTTCGGCGAACGAATCGATCCGGCACGATGCCACCCAGCCATTGCCGGCCGGGTGGTACTGGGCCTGCCATACGTAGACACGTACGCCCGTGAGATCGTGGACCATCTCGGCAACCTCGACGAGGCCATCGTGGATCGCTTTGTTGTTTCTTCCCTCCGATGGACGGAAACGACTGAATATGTACATGGACTCATCCTCCGATGGCGAGAAGGGCCGGTTGCCACTTCCCTCCGACCTTGATCGATCCTGGCCGGCGAATGAAGTCCCGGGATCGATCCGCGAGCTCGACGCGATCGGCCTGTGAGTCAGGCCGCGCCGGTTCCGGCGTTGGGGTACCGTCGGCTGTGACGGCCAAGGGGGCCGGCGGTCACCGATTCGGTGGCCGCACCAGACTCGGAGCGTTCATGCAGGAGGGCTCAACGCAATTCAGTGTTTTCGGCCCACTCGAGGTGCGAGGACGAGACGGTCCTGTCCCATGCGGCGGGCGCACCGAGCGGGCCGTGCTCTGCGCCCTCCTCCTGAGCCCAGGAGAGCCGATGGACGTCGACAGGTTGTCAGATCTCGTCTGGTCAGCACCTCGGATGCCCAAGAACCCATGCCATGCCCTTCACACCCACGTCATGCGCCTACGGGGACATCTCGGCACTTCGTTAATCGGGACCGACCATCACGGTTACCACGCGTCGGTCGACCCCGGTTGTGTGGATGCGCACCGATTCGTCCAGTTCGTCGAAGCGGCCGATGTCCAACGCAGGGCCGGCAACCTCGTCGCCAGCGCACATGGCTACCGGCTCGCACTGGCCGAATGCGGTCATCGCCCAGCATGGCAAGACCTGGCACCCTCATCATCGGGCCAGGCCGAACAAGCTCGGCTGTACGAGTTACGACTGGAGACCGAGGAACATGCCTGCGCTGTGGGGTTGATGCTGCACCCGGGTGCCACCAGCGACCTCGAACGATTGGCCCTGGACCAGCCGCTGCGGGAACTGCGCTGGGTTCTGCTCATGGTGGCCCAGTCGATGGCGGGGCGACAGGTCGATGCGCTGAGATCCTTCGCCAGAGCGCGGGACGCGCTCAAGGAGGTGGGGCTGTCGCCGGGACCCGCACTCAGATCGACCGAACAAATGGTGCTCGCACATGGTGCACCGACGCGTCGTGATGAGGCTGTTCGAGACCTGATCGCGCCGCTCCTCTGAGCCTCGCCACCGCGACCCGGTCCAACCAAAGGTTGGATCGTGAGCGGCTACTCCATGACCCGGAGGGTGTCGGGGATGCTCATCCGTCGAATCCGGCCGATCAGAAACAACGGCGCCACCGCCACCGACACGATGCCGACGCCGACGGCTACCAGCAGCGTGGTCGGGGAGAGACGGGCCGTGATGCCGATGTCGGGAAGGGTGGTCGCCGCCAGCGAACGGAGCATCCAGATCAGGAATCCGAGCCCGCCGACGATTCCGATGGCCGTGGCCAGCGCCCCGACCAGCAGGCTCTCGCGGACGACCACCCCGATGATCGTGCGGACCGGTAACCCGAACGCCCGCATGGTTGCATGTTCACGGCGCCGTTCGTCGACGGTGATCCTCGTCGCATTGAAAGCGATCAACAGCGCCAGCACCAGTCCCGCCGCAGCGGCGATGAGGAGGACGCCCACGAACTGTTCGAGTGCTTGGTCGAACCCCTCGCTGATCCGGGCGACCGCCTGGCTGGAGGCGACGCCGGAAAGGCCGAAGACCGACCGTTGGACGGCGGTCCGGTCAGCACCCGGGTCCGGGTACGCGTGAACGAAGTTCGTCATCGACTCGAGGCCGAACCGATCGGCCTGCCCGAGGTCCAGGTAGGCGAAGATCCGCATGGGGTTGACATGAATGGCCGCCACGTCAAAGGTGGACTGGGCCATCCCGAAACCGATCCCTTCGATCCGTGCTGGATGTCGAACCGACACGGTGTCACCCACGTCGACACCCAGATCATCGGCTGCTTTTCGAGCCAGAACCAGACCGCTCCGTCCGGCCAACGGCTCATTGTTCTCGAGCGTAGGAATCCACTCGGACGAGTCGAAGCTGACGAGCTCGACGAGCAGCGACAGCTCTTCGCCGGAGTGGCCGGAGCCGGCGGTGATCGGCAGGCGGAGGGCGACGTCGGAGCGGTCGACCCCGCCTGCGGTCTGGATGTCCCGGACGACGTCGGAATCGGTCGGATAGAAGGTGTCGAGCTGAATCACCACTCGCTCAGTGTCGCCCTTGGTGAATTCGTCGCCGGTTCGGTCCATCGCCAGCGTGATGCTGTCGAGTGCGCCGAGTACAGCTACCAGGGCGGTGATCGCGGCACCGACCCCCAGTGCGGTCAGAACCGTCCTCCGGGGCGTCCTCAAGACGTTGCGGATCGGCATCTGCAGCAGGGTGGATCCTGGCAGACTCAAATGCGCCGTCCAGTCGGTGAAACGGCTCGTCCGGGCGGTCAGGTGGCCGGTTCGGATCGCTTCGATCGGCTCGACCCGGACCGCCCGCCAGACCGGAACGGCGGCCGCCAGAATCGGGACCGCCAAGCCCAGCACTGCCGCCTCGGCGAATACGCCGAACTGGAACGGCGTCCGGCGGACCGGCATCGGCAGGAAGGTCTCGAGCAGGTCACCCATCGCATCGCCCACAAGTAGGCCCACGCCGATGCCGAGCGCGGTTCCGAGGATCGCCACCTGGACGCCGACGAGCAATGAACGGATGGCGAGACGGGAGCGGCTGAGACCGATCGCCATGCCGATACCTATCTCCCGCCGCTGCGATTCGACGATCCTGTTCACGAGATTGAACGCCGCCAGTGCGGCTGCTGCCAACACGAGAGCGGCGAGAATGTTCCAGAAACGCTGATCATTCTCGATGTCGTCGTAGAGGACCCGGTAGGCGACCGCGTCGTCGCGGGTGGTGACCATCCCGCTCACGCCGAGATCGGTCGCCACCTCCTCCAGCTGGGCCGCCACAGCATCCCGGTCAGCGCCCGCGCCCAATCGCAGCACCAGGTCATTGACGAGACCCGATCGTCCCGACAACCGCTGGCCAATCTCCAATGGAGGGTAGAGGATGGCCAATTCGCCCTGGCCGAAGAGACTCCCGTCCGGTCCCTCGTAGTAGAAGTCCTCCGGCGAGATGCCCAGGCCCGAGTAGGCTACGGATCGGTCGCCGGCAAGGGTCAGCGCACCGCTCGAGGGCAGCGAGTAGAAGTCGGCGAACTTCGCCTCGAGTATCACGGCTCCGCCGTCCACCGCCGAAGGTGAGGAGCCGTCCCGCAGCCAGATGCCATCGACCTCGGCGTCCTCGAGCCGTTCAGCCGACTGGATCCGGGCGACCACCATCACCTCTCCCTCAGGGGTTGCCACCTCGACCTGACTCTCGACGATCAACCGTTCGGCAGCCGCCTCGATCGCGTCGGCGTCCTCGATCGATTCGACGGCGTCGATCAATGTGCCCTGGGCGGCAAATGTTCCAGGACTCAATTCAAGCCGTAGATCGTGCATGTTGAGAGCGGCGAAGCTCTCGTCGTTGGTCAACCTGCGCCACGTGGAAGTGCTGCCGAGACCGGCGTACACACCGGTACCGATACTGATCACCAGCGCAATGGCGAGAACCGCCACCCAGTGTTGGCGCAGGTCGCGCCACGACCACCTCAGCCAGAACCAGCGCGACGACGGCACCGGCGTCACCATTGCAATTCCGCGATGTTCGCCCTACCACCCTCGGGCGGCCGGTCGGAGACGATTCGCCCGCTCGACAGTTCGATGATGCGGTCGGCAACCCGAGCGATCTCACGATTGTGGGTGACCACCAAGACGGTCATTCCCGCCCGCGCCTGATGTTCGAGGACCTCCAGGATGCTCACACCGGTTCGGAAGTCCAGTTCTCCCGTCGGCTCGTCGGCCAACAGGATGCGGTTGCCGGTGGCCAGCGCTCTGGCGATCGCCACCCGCTGCTGTTCCCCACCGGACAATTGGTGGGGGAAGTGCGACAGACGGTCGCCCAGGCCGACCCGTTCGAGCGCCGCCACCGCCCGTTCCTTCGCGCCCGGTCGCCGGGCGGCGTCGGCCCCGAATCGGACGTTCTCGTACGCGGTGAGCGCAGGAAAGAGATTGAAGGTCTGGAAGATGAAGCTCACGCTCTGGCGCCGGATGGCAGCACGTTCCCCGGCCGAGGCATTGGTCAGGTCGGTCCCGTCGACGTTCACCGAACCCGAGGTCGGCGTGTCGAGCGCCCCGATCATGTTCAACAACGTGGTCTTTCCGCAACCGGAGGGACCGAGGATCACCACGAACGCCGAGTCATCGACGTGAAGGCTCACGCCATCGATGGCAGTGATGTCGATCTCGCCCACCCGGTAGCGCTTGGTCACCTCGTCGAGGTCGATCCGGGTGCCGGAATGGCCGACGCGCGGCATCGACACGCAACGAAGGCTCCTGGTGCAGAGGTGCGTCATCCATCAAGCAAGCCTCGGAGCTGGCGCCGGATCGGACCAGAGACCAAAGCCACGATCGTCAATCATGACCTACGACTCTGACACGATCTTCGAAAACCGATTCCAGTGTTGACATGGCGCCTCACTTGCCCGCCCCGAGCCTTGGCGACTACGAGACGGCGAGGGAAACCTTCGAATGGGACCAGGCCTGGCGTGGTCTCGACGGTCTACCCGACGGCGCAGGGGTCAACATCGCCTACGAGGCGGTCGACCGCCATGTCCGTGCCGGTCGACGGCGACAAGGTGGCGCTGCGCTGGCTGCCCCGCCGGGGCGATCCGGTCGATCTCACCTACGCCGAGCTGACCGAGCGGACCAACCGCTTCGCCAACGCTCTCGACAACGCTCGGCTGTCGTCCCGGGGCGAGGGTCGCCACTCTGGCCGGCCGCATTCCGGACCTGTACGTCGCAGCCCTGGGGACGCTGAAGGCCGGCGCCGTCTTCACGCCCGCTGTTCTCCGCATTCGGGCCCGAACCGATCCGCCAACGCATCGATCTCGGCTCGATCGAGGTGCTCGTGACCACACCCCGCCTGTTCAAGAGCAAGGTGCGAGCACAGCTCGACGACCTTGACTCGGTTCGGCATGTCCTTCTCATCGGGATCGACCGACGAAGGGTTCGACGACCCGCGTCTCCACGACCTCGACACGTTGTTGAATCGCGCCGATCCGGAGTACACGATCGCACCGACGCCAGCCGAAACCCCTGCGCTGCTGCACTTCACCAGCGGCACGACGGGCAAACCCAAAGGGGCCGTCCACGTACACGGCGCGGTCGTCACCCACTACTTCACCGGCCGGTCGTCCTCGACCTGCACCCCGACGACGTCTTCTGGTGCACCGCCGATCCCGGCTGGGTGACCGGCACCTCCTACGGGATCATCGCGCCGCTGACCCACGGGCGTCACCAGCATCATCGACGAGGGCGACTTCGACGCCGAGCGCTGGTACGCGATCCTCGAGGAGCAGCGGGTGACCGTCTGGTACACCGCGCCGACCGCGATCCGCATGATGATGCGGGTCGGGGAGGACGCGGTAGCAGCGCACAGACCTGTCGAGCCTGCGCCTCATGGCCAGCGTCGGCGAGCCGCTCAACCCCGAGGCGGTCGTGTGGGGCCCAGAAGCCTTCGGCCTGCCGTTCCTCGACAACTGGTGGCAGACCGAGACCGGCGGCATCATGATCGCCAACTACCGCTCGATGGACGTGCAACCCGGGTCGATGGGCCGGCCGCTGCCCGGCATCGAAGCCGGCATCCTCGCCAGCGAACCGATCGGCGACGTCGAAATCGATGGCGACGGCAAGCCGAGCGGTGCTCACCGACACCGGCGACCTCGGGGGAGCTCGCCTTGCGGGCCGGATGGCCATCGATGTTCCGCGGCTACCTCAACCAGCAGGAGCGCTACGACAAGGCGTTTGTCGACGGCTGGTACTGCTCCGGCGATCTGGCCCGCGTCGACGACGACGGCTACTTCTGGTTCGTCGGCCGGGGCGACGACGTCATCAAGTCCGCCGGCCATCTGATCGGCCCGTTCGAGGTGGAGTCGGCCCTGATCGAGCATCCCGCGGTGACCGAGGCGGGGGTCATCGGCAAGCCCGACGACACGGTGGGCGAGATCGTCAAGGCCTTCGTCACCCTGCGGCCGGGCACCGACGATCGACGACGACCTCCGCACCGACCTGATGGAACACGCCCGTATGCGACTCGGCGCGGCGGTTGCCCCCCGGGAGATCGAGATCGTCGACTCGCTGCCCCAGACGCGCAGCGGCAAGATCATGCGTCGCCTGCTCAAGGCGAGGGAACTGGGCCTCGACGAAGGCGACACATCGACCCTGGAGACCCAGGACCAGCCAACCGAACGAGATGAGAACGACCGATGACAGAGCTACCGCCTTCAGAAGTCTCGATGCAGCTGCTCGGCGACATGATCCGCATCCGGGTCATGGAAGAACGCTGTGCCGAGCTGTACCAGCAGACCAAGATCCGAGGGTTCCTTCACCTCGCGATCGGCGAGGAGGCGATCGCCACCGGGGTGATACATCAGCTCCAACCCGAGGATGCTGTCCTGGCCACCTACCGCGAGCACGGCCATGCACTCCTCAAAGGCGTCAGCGCCAAGGCGATCATGGCGGAGATGTTCGGAATGGCCGAAGGTTGCAGCGGTGGCCGGGGTGGATCGATGCATCTGTTCGACGCCGGTACGCGCTTCTACGGCGGCAACGCCATCGTCGGTGGCCACCTTCCGGTGGCAGCCGGATTGGGTCTGGCCGAGAAGTTGTCGGGACGGCACCGGGCCACCGTGTGCTTCTTCGGCGAAGGTGCGATGGCCGAGGGAGAATTCCACGAGACGATGAACCTCGCCGCCCTGTGGGACATCCCGACCCTGTTCTGCTGCGAGAACAACCTGTATGCGATGGGAACCTCGCTCGAGACCAGCGAGTCCGAGACGAACCTGTCGGTCAAAGCCGCCAGCTACGGCATCCCGGCGTGGACCGTGGACGGAATGGACGTGGCTGCGGTGTACGACGCCGCCGGGCGGGCGCTCTCGACCGTTCGCAACGGTGCCCCGGTGTTCCTGGAGCTTCGCACCTACCGCTATCGCGCCCACTCGATGTTCGATCCGGACCTCTACCGCGAGAAAGAGGAGATCGAGAAATGGAAGATCCAGGATCCGATCATCACGTTCACTCGACGGTTGACCGACGCCGGGCTCGTGGCCGACGCCGCCATCGAGCACATGTGGGAACGGGCACACGACGAGGTGGAGGAGGCCATCGCTTTCGCCGAGGCGGGCACCCTCGAGCCGATCGAGGACCTCGGTCGCCACGTCTACCGGAGGGAGCTGGCATGACGACCATCACCTATCGGGATGCCCTCCACGACGCTCATCGTGAAGCGCTCCGAACCGACGAGCGGGTGTTCGTGATGGGCGAGGACGTTGCCGACTACGGCGGCACCTATGCCGTGACGAGGGGCCTGTACGAGGAGTTCGGTCGCGACCGGGTCCGGAACACACCTCTGTCGGAGTCGGGTTTCGTCGGTCTGGGCATCGGGGCCGCCCTGGGCGGGATGCGTCCCATCGTGGAGGTGATGACGGTCAACTTCAGCCTGTTGGCGATGGATCAGATTGTCAACACCGCCGCCACGTTCCTGCACATGTCCGGTGGTCAGCTCAATGTGCCGGTGGTCATCCGGATGGCAACCGGCGCAGGGAGACAGCTGGCAGCCCAGCACTCCCACAGTCTCGAAGCCTGGTACGCACACGTCCCCGGGCTGCGAGTGGTCGCGCCGGGCACGATCGCCGACGCCCGATGGATGTTGCCCGCCGCCCTGGAAGATCCGGACCCGGTGATCATGTTCGAACACGCCACGCTCTACGGAATGAAGGGCGAACTCGACGACGACGCGGGGCCCGTCGACCTCGACACCGCCAAGGTGATGCGGCCCGGATCGGATCTCACGATCATCGGCTGGGGTGGCACGCTGGGCAAAGCGCTCGACGCCGCCGCCGAGCTCGACGGCCGGGGCGTCTCGGCAGAGGTGATCGACCTTCGCTCGCTTCGCCCCATCGACGACGCAACCATCCTCGGATCGGTCGCCCGCACCAACCGGGCGGTCATCGTCGACGAGGGTTGGCGATCGGTCGGCCTCTCCGCCGAGCTGGCAGCCCGGATCACCGAACAGTGCTTCTATCACCTCGACGCGCCGGTCGGCCGAGTGTGCGCCAAGGAGGTGCCGATCCCCTACCCGAGCCATCTCGAGCAGGCAGCCCTCCCCCAGGTCGATCAGGTGGTCGACGCCGCATTGGCGGTCACCGGGTCATGACCGAGAACATCGATTTCACGATGCCCTCCCTCGGATCCGACATGGACAGCGGCATCGTGACCGAATGGCTCGTCGGCGTGGGTGACATCGTTCAGCGCGGTGACATCATGGCGGTGGTCAAGACCGAGAAGTCCGACATCGATATCGAGGTCTGGGAAACCGGTACCGTCGCCGAAATCCTCGTCCAACCGGGTCAAGAGGTCCCGGTCGGCACGCCTCTGGCTCGCCTGTCGGTTGCCGGCGACGGCGAATCTGAGGGATCTGAGACGCCGTTGGCCGCTGGCACAGAAGCCTCGCAAAGACCGACGACCGACGACGACGTGACCCCGGTCGAGACCCGCACCCCCATCCCAACAACACCCGAACCGCTGGTGACTGGCGCCGTTGTCGGCACCGGCGCCAGCCCTCTGGCACGTCGACTAGCCCGTGAACAGGGCATCGACATCACTGCTCTGACCGGCTCAGGACCCGGTGGCGCGATCGTCCTGCGGGACATCGTCCAGCGGTCGGGATCGGTCACGTCACCCGCCGCGGCCGGCGCATCGAGGGCTGAAGAACCAGCGCCGGACCGGCGAACGGTCAGGCCGACGGACCGGTCCACGGATGCGATGCGGCGTGCAATCGGCAACCTGATGAGCCGATCCAAGCGAGAGATCCCCCATTACTACCTGCGAGCAGAGATCGACCTCGAGGCAGCACTCCAATGGGTGGAACAGGAAAACACCACAAGGCTCGTGCAGGAGCGCATCCTTCCGGCCGCCGTGTTGCTCAAGGCCGTTGCAACCGCAGCGGCGAAGTACCCCCAGTTCAATGGGTTCTGGATCGACGACGAACCGCACCCATCGAACGACGTCCATCTCGGGGTCGCCGTTTCGCTTCGCGGCGGTGGCCTCATCGCACCGGCGATCCACGATGCGAACCAGCTCTCCATCGCCGAGCTGATGGCCGGTCTCCGCGACCTGGTCGGCAGGGCCCGCCAGGGCCGTCTGCGGGGATCGGAGATGTCGGACTCCACGATCACGGTCACGAACCTGGGTGACCGCGGTGTCGAGATCGTGCACGGCGTGATCTACCCGCCCCAGGTGGCTCTGGTCGGCTTCGGGAAGATCACGAAGCGTCCTGCGGTGATCGACGACCAGGTGGTCCCCCGTCGCCAGGTCACGATCTCGCTGGCCGCCGATCATCGGGTCACCGACGGTGCCCTCGGCGCCCGCTTTCTCACCACCATCGATCAACTGCTGCAGAAACCGGAGGAGCTATGAACCCCGACGACGCCCGAGCCGTCATCCTGGCCGCCATCGGCCAGGTGGCACCCGAGGTGGATCCTCACGACCTCGGGCCCGACGAGGAGATCTGGTTCGGCCTCGATCTCGACTCGATGGATCAGCTCCAGATCATGGAGCACATCTCAACGCAGACCGGCCTGGAGGTTCCCGAAGCCGACTACCCGAAACTCCAGACCATCGACGACCTCGTCGGCTACCTGTCCGCAGCGGTGTCGTGAACACGACTCTGTACGAAGCCTTCATGACATTCGGCCCTAGGGGTCAGCCAGTGCGCCGGGTGTGATGGGGGCGAGCAGAAGTTCTGCGACCGTTTCAGAACAGAAAGGACTGCGCAGATGAACACCACGCCCTCGGAGTCCCCGGAAGTTCGAGCAACCGAGCCCGGCACGTCACAAGTCTCGTGGGATCCCTTCGATCGTTTCGCCGGCGCGTTCGCCGGTGTACCCGACTGGTTCGGCGCACGGTGGCCCGAACGCTTCTCGGGTGGTCCCGGCGCCATCAAGATCGAGGAGTTCATGGAGGAAGGAGCCCTGGTGATCCGCGGGGAGATTCCTGGCGTCGACCCGGAAAAGGACATCGAGATCTCCGTCGATCACGGTCGACTCACCATTCGGGCATCCCGGGAACACAGAGAAGAGACGACCGCTGACGGCTACAGATCCGAGTTCCACTACGGCTCCTACGCACGGGTGCTGACCCTGCCCGACGGTGCCGATCCCGACAACATCGAGGCTAGCTACACCGACGGCATCCTCGACTTGCGGGTACCGATCGATCCCCAGCGACAGACGGCGCGCAAGATCTCCGTTACGAAGAGCTGACCGGCCACCTCTCCCCGTTTGACATGACCAGCCGCTACCTGACCATCGTTGGCACGGCCAGTCAGGTCGGAACGCGCTGGACGCGACCCGGGAGGCTACGCCCTTCGTTGGGATGACCAGCTGATCCTCTTCGACCCGGCCGAGGGGTTCGCCCACCGGTGTCTCGTGGCCGGGGTTCCGGTCGGCAAAGCGACCGCTGTGTGTATCACCCACTTCCACGGGGACCACTGTCTGGGTCTACCGGGGATCATCCAGCGTCGCTCGCTCAGCCAGCAGAACAGGCCGCTGCCGGTGTACTTTCCGGCCGAGAGCATCGCCACCTTCACCCATCTGATGCACAGCTCGCTCTACGACGATGGGCCGGTCGAGCCCTGCCCGGTGTCCCGACCTGGAGTGGCGGGAAGGCTGGGCGCATCGGACCTCATCGCCGAACCCCTCCATCACCGCGTACCAACGATCGGTTATCGCATCCAGGCACCGGCCAGACTCCACCTGGAACCGGAACGGGTCGCCAAGGCCGGGCTGGCCGGCTCAGCGATCGGGGAACTGGTCGCCCGTGGAGAAATCGAGACCGAGTCCGGGCCGGTCGCCGTCAAAGACCTTGGGACCGAGCGGCCCGGCCAGGCGTTTGCCTTCGTCATGGACACCCGACTGTGCGGCGGCGCCTTTCGGCTCGCAAAGGATGTGGATGTTCTCATCACCGAAGCGACCTACCTCGACCGGGACCGGACCCTTGCCGAGCGAGGGATGCATATGACCGCCCGACAGGCAGCGTGGCTGGCGAGGGAATCCGGGGTCGGACAGCTTGTGCTCTCCCACTTCTCGTCCCGCTATGACGACACCGCCGACTTCGCCACCGAGGCAACCGAGGTCTTCCCGCCGACGATCGTTGCCGCGGACACCTCGGTGATCCGAATGCCGGGCAGCAGCGCAGAACCAACCGTCGGCAGCGCTTGGGACACACTCGGGACCTAGGCCCCTTCCAAGGGTCGTGCGCCGCCTCCACCATGACGGTGGTAGCTCCATTCAACCATTGACAGGGGATGGTGACCATGCGCCATACGTTCCACGAACTCGACCAAGCGGAATGTGACTACTTGCTGAGTTCGGTTCCCATCGGTCGCCTCGGCTTCGACTTCGGCGGCCATCCCATGGTTCTGCCGGTGGCGTTCCGATTCCTCAACCACGAGATTGTTTTCCGAACCTCAGCCGGGGTCAAGCTGCACGCGGTCGCCAGCAACCACCCGGTGGCCTTCGAAGCCGACTACTGGGACGAGGTCCACCGCACCGGTTGGAGCGTGCTCGTCCACGGCCACGCCCAGGAGATCGAGAACTGGGAGGAGTTCCAGGACAAGGAGCGGCTCGGTCTCCTCCCCTGGGCCGACGAGGATGACAGCGATCGATGGGTCAAGATCGTTCCCGAACGAACGACCGGTCGCAGAATCATCATCGAGGGCGAATGACAGAATCGTTCCCGGCATGTGGAGCGATCGCGCTCGGGCGCTCCACGTTCGACACCGACTTCGGCCAGTCGGTGTTCTCTCGGGCGCAGAGCCGCCTCCGGAGCCTGAACCCGGCCAGTCAATCGTTCCCGACCCTGCTCATCGACCCCGCCGACATCGGACCGGCCGTGCGATCCTTCGACGGATCCCAGGAACTCATTGTGGTCGCATTCGCGACGTTCACCGACTCTCGCCTGCTCGCTGCGGTGCTGGATGCGACAGATCAACCTCTGATGTTGTGGGGCTTTCCCGAATCCCACAACGGACAGAAGCTGCGGCTCAACTCCCTCACCGCGCTCAACCTGGCCGGGTACCTGCTGGGTCAGGTCACACCGGCCGTTCCACTACCTGTATGCCGACCCCGACGACGATCGAGTGCTCGACCAGCTCGCCGAGACGGTGGGCCAGCCTCCGATCACTCCCTACTCCCCTCCTGCCGCCTCGATCCACGGCGCGCCGCACAGGACCTCGACCGATGGCGCATCGGCGTGGTCGGCGACCCGCCGGACGGCTTCGAACCATGCGAGACCGACCGATCGACCCGAGGCTGGGTTCGGACCGAACCACTCGAGCTGGACCGTCTCTTCGACCGCGCCCGCATGGCGCCGGCGGTGGACGTCGCCGATCGCGTCGGCTGAGGTGAAGGTGACCCTGCAAGGTGCCGACCGGCTCGACCAGGGTGCACTCCACCAGAGCATCCGCCTCGAACTGGGGCTGCATGCGCTCGTCGAGGAGAACTCGTGGGACGGGGTGGCCGTCAGGTGCTGGCCCGAGTGTTTCACGGTCTTCGGAGCTGCGTGTTGCGGTCCGATCGGGAGCCTGACCAACGACGGCGTTCCCGCGTCCTGTGAAGCCGACGCCCTCGGGGTGGCAACATCACTTCTTCTCCAGCGTGCGGCCGACCGGCCTGCGTTCGTCGCCGACATGGTCAACCTGGACACCCGAACCGACACTGGCGTCTTCTGGCACTGCGGATCGGCGCCGCTGTCCCTGGCCGACCCCTCCGGTCCGGTCGAGGCGGCTGCGCATTCGAACCGGCACCTCCCGCTCATTCATCAGTTCGGATTCGCCCCAGGTCCGCTGACCATCGCTCGGATCTCGCAGTCCCGGGGAGGTCTTCGGCTCCTGATCGGGAAGGGTGAGGTGATCGCCGGCGACCGGCCATTCGCCGGCACCTGCGGGGTTGTACGTTTCGATACGCCGGCCGAGGACGTCCTGGCAACGATGATGCGCGAGGGGCTGGAGCACCACTATGTGGTCGTCGCCGGTGACGTGACCGCTGAACTGCGCGGCTTCGCCGAACGCGTCGGCTGGGACACGATCGACCTGTAGGAGCAACAACGCATCCGCTCCACTCATCTCCGATCAGGTGAGGGTCAGCACGTCCGGCAATCTGGGCGGATCAGCCGGGGCGGGACTTCGGACTCTTGATGACAAGAAACCCCCGGCGGAGTATAAGGAAGGTAGCGAATCTCCAGATGCGAAGAGGAGGTCGAGCGAATGAACGTCCACACATCCACGGGTCACGAATCCATACCCCGCATGATGCCGAACGACGACACCGTCGAAATCGACACCGAACGCTTGATCGCAGCGATCGAGGAGTTCCTGGCTGATCCCGTCGGCGACGGTCAGTACGACTTCGGTGACCCGATCACGCTCGATGAGTTCGAGACCGCCCACCACTGGCACGGCCCGTACGCCGCACCGCTGGTGTTTTGAGGACAGCGACCTCCGATGGTCTTCCAGCAGCAACGCCTATGGACCGGGGGAGAGCCCGACGATCGACGGAGGTGCCGCCAACCAAAGTTCGACGACGAGTGGCGCCTCGATGATCACACGATCGATTGCGGTCGTCGTGGACTGGAGCGGGCCCGGCGAGCGTTGACACACCAGGACTGAATTCGTCGAGGACGCCTAACGACTCCTCGGTCTAAGATCCGTGTTCGAGGAGTGAGTTTCGACTACCGCTCACCAGGACTCTCAATGGGCACATTCAGACGCATCCTCTTCACCCCGCTGGCCCGAGGCGACAACGATCGAGCGCTGGCCGCCGTCGCCGCATTGGCCAAGAGGCACCGAGCCACGATCAGCGTGCTGGCGTCGATCGCCGAACCATCTCGGCTGCAACGTCTCCTCCACGATGCGTCGTTCTTCGAGGAGGTGCAGTACGCCCAGTCCCAGGCGATGCTGGACGAGATCCGCCATTGGTGCCAGCGAGCGGGTTGCCCGGACGTCGACGTCGAAGTGGAGATCGGCAGCGCTGCGCTGGCCGTCCTCCGACGGGTCCATGTCGAAGCTCACGATCTGGTCGTCATCACCAGCGATTCGATCGCGTCGGACCACGCAACCGTCCGACGGCTCCTCCGCAAGAGTCCCTGCCCGGTCTGGGTGATCCGACCAGCCCGGGTCGCCACCGACAGGATTCTTGTCGCCATCGATCCCAATCCCGCCGAAGAGGCACTGAACCGGCGGATCCTCGAGCTCGCCGCCACGATGGCGGCGGGTTCGGAGCATCCCCGGGTCCATGTCGTTCATGCGTGGGAGCTCTACGGCGAAGCGACCCTGCGAAGCCCCGACTTCCAGGGCTCGAGCGTCATAGACCTTGAAGAGCTGTCGAGGAGGCAGGAAGATGTGGTTCGAGCCGCCATGGACGATCTCTTGAAGAACGTCCACGCCGACGCCACCCAGTGGGTCCTGCACGTGGAGAAGGGCGAGCCGGTTGCCGTTCTGACCAAAGTCATCGACGACGAGAACGTCGACCTGCTCGTGATCGGTACCGTCGCCCGCAGCGGTGTCAGCGGCCTGGTGATGGGCAACACCGCCGAACGGGTGCTCGACGCGGTCTCCTGCGGCGTTCTGGCGGTCAAACCACCCGGTTTCACCTCACCGATCCAGTTCGGCCGGCGCAGTCCAGGATCGGACGGATGGATGAGCACACCGCTGTAACCGGTCGGGTCCTACGTCGATGAAAAGTGACCGAACTACGCGAACCGACGCTGGTTGGGCCGATGTGACATGGAGAATCGGTGCACCTATCCCCTCCGGCGCGCTCGCTACCCTCGATCTCTCATGAACCCTCGAAGACCCCCGTCCACCGCCCGACAACAGACGATCCTCGTCACCGTCACCGGTGACGATCGACCCGGGATCACCGCCCGGATCATGGACGTCATCGGGGCGGCGGGAGCCGACATCGAAGACGTCGAGCAGACCAGCACCAGAGGCAAGCTGTCACTGTCGATCGTGGTCGTGGTCCCACCCGGGCGGGATCTGGTCAAGGACCTTCTTCTCGTCGGTTGGGAACAGCGGATGCACCTCGACTTCGAGATAGTCGACTCCACTCCGACGCCTCGAAGCCATGGGCTGATCGTCACGATGGTCGGCCACGAGATCCATCCGCTCGAGCTCGGCGCCATCGCATCCATGTGCGCCAGGACCGGGAGCAACATCGATCGCATCACCCGGCTGGCCCGCGAGCCGGTGATGGCCTACGAGCTGGTCGTGCGGGGTGGCAGGGTCGACGAGTTGCGCCGCAATCTGCTGCTCGCCGCCCGCGATCTGCGCTGTGACGTGGCCGTTGTCCAGGAGGGCCTCGGCCAGCGTGCCACCCGGCTGATCGTGATGGACGTCGATTCGACCTTGATCCAGAACGAGATGATCGACCTGCTCGCCGCCGAGGCCGGCCACGAAGCCGAGGTTGCTGCCATCACGCATCGGGCGATGGTCGGCGATGTCGATTTCGCCGAGTCGTTGCACGCGAGGGTCGCACTGCTGAAGGATCTGCCGGAGTCCTCCTTCGACCGGGCGAGAGCCAAGGTCCGGCTGACCCCGGGGGCGGCAACGTTCGTCCGCACGCTGAACGCCCTGGGCTACAGCACCGCCATAGTGTCGGGCGGTTTCACCGCCATCACCCGCTCGCTCGCCGATGACCTCGGCATCGACTACGCCTTCGCCAACACCCTCGAGGTGGCCGATGGAGTCCTGACCGGCCGGGTCATCGGGGACATCGTCGATCGTGAACGCAAAGCCCAGATCGTTCACGAGCTCGCAACCAAGGAGGGGATCTCGGTGGATCAGGTCGTGGCGATCGGGGACGGCGCCAACGACCTCGCAATGCTCAACACCGCCGGCCTCGGGATCGCCTTCAACGCCAAGCCGGTCGTGAAGGACGCGGCGGACACCAGCCTCAATGTGCCCTACCTCGATGCCATTCTGTTCCTGCTCGGTTTTCGCCGGGACGACATCGAAGCCGCCGGTCTCGCCGGGCCGATCCCGCCAGCCGGCCGACCCGGCGACGACCGGGACTAGCCTGCCAGGGTGCTCACGCTGCCCGTCGAGACCACCATCAAGGTTCGTTTCGCCGAGTTGGACCCCTACGGGCACGTCAACCATGCGATGTACCTCACCTATCTCGAACAGGGGCGAGCCGAAGCCCTCGAGGCGGCCGATCTTTCGCTCTCGCGGGTGGCCGGCGAAGGCTTTCAGTTCGTCATCACCCAGGTGCACGCAAGGTACCTCGTGCCCGCCACCGCCAGGGAACCCGTCGTCGTCCGTACCTCGATCGGTTCGTTGCGGCGCATCTCGGGCGTATGGTCCCAGGAGATTGTCAGTCCCGACGGTTCCACCACCTACCTGACCGCCGAAATGAGCGCCGGCATCACCGACCACCGCGGGCGACCGGCCAAACCACCGCAGTGGATCATCAACGGGCTCCGACGGCTGGTAGAACCTGCCCTCCACGGGACCGACCGCTGAGCGATGGGTCTGGAACACAACACCGAGTTCGACCCCCGTTACGGGAAATGTGTCGAGGTCGCCCCCCAGATTCGTCGCGTCGTCGCTCAGAACCCGAATCCGTTCACCTTCACCGGCAGTGGGGCGTACCTGGTCGGGCGTGGCGATGTTGCGGTGATCGATCCGGGCCCCACGCTGCCCGAGCACCTCGATGCCATCGAGGCCGCTCTGGCGCCGCATGAACGCATCACCCACATCCTGATCACCCACACCCATACCGACCACACCGCTGGCGTACCCGCCCTCAAGGAACGGACCGGCGCCCTGACCTACGGCTACGGTCCCCACGGCCCGGTGAGCTCGGTGGACCCGCTGGATCGCCTCGATTTCAGCGCCTACATCTCGCCCGAAGAAGACCGGAGGTTCGCTGAGGAGTGGGCTCGACTTCCCGAGGACCTCAAACGAGAAGGACCCGACACCGATTTCGTGCCCGACGTCGAGGTCGGTCACGAACCCGCCGATGAAAACGGCGTCAGCGGACGAGTCGAGGGTGCGGGGTGGTCAACTCAGGTGCTCCACACGCCCGGTCACACGAGCAACCACGTCTGCTTTCGACTGGCCGACGACGGGTCGGGGCGCTCCGCTCTCTTCACCGGCGATCACGTGATGGGTTGGGCAACCTCGGTGATCTCGCCCCCCGACGGCGACCTGACCCGGTATCTCGACAGCCTCAACCGCCTCTTGCTGGCGCCCGACGACCGGTACTTCCCCACCCACGGGCCGATCATCGACGATCCCGCGCCGTACGTTCGGGCGTTCATCGAACACCGCAACCATCGAACCGATCAGATCATCGAAATCCTCCGCAGCGGACCCACGAGCGTCGTCGACATCGTGCCGAGAATGTACAGCGACGTCGACAAACGGCTGTGGAGGGCGGCGGGCAACTCGGTCTACGCTCACCTCCTCACCCTGCGAGACCAAGGTCGGGTACGCAGTTCAGACGGGTCCGACTCGATCGTGGCCGTTTGGGATCTGGTGTGAGCAGTCGTTGGCGCACACCCCGGTCGGCGGTGACCACAGGCGTCTAGCATCGGGCACATGCCGCCACGACCACGGACCGAGAACATCCGATTCGTCGGCGGCTCGCGTGCATCCCTGACCGGTGTGCTCCATCGACCGGAGCAGCGGGCCAAAGGGTCGGTGCTGATGGCGCACTGCTTCACCTGCGACAAGGACATCCACACGATGACCCGATTGGCCAGGGGGCTGAGTGATGCCGGCTATGCCGCTTTCCGTTTCGACTTCACCGGTCGTGGCGAGTCCGGTGGCGACTTCGCCACGAAGACGCTGAGCGCCAACGTGTCCGATGTAGTCCGGGCGGCCACGACGCTCATCGAACTGGGTTTCGGCCCGTGCGGTCTGATCGGTCACAGCCTCGGCGGCGCCGCAGTGCTGTTGGCCGCCGAGCGGCTCAAGACCGTACGGTCGTTGGTGACGATCGGAGCGCCGAGCGACGCTGGCCACGTGCGCCACCTCTTTGCCGACGAGGAGGACCTGCTCCTGAGCGAGGGGCGGGCGGAGGTCACCATCGGGGGTCGGACGTTCGAACTCGAGGCTGGTTTCGTTCACGATCTCGCCAGCCACGATGTGCTGAGCGCCACCGCCGGACTCGGTCGGCCGTATCTCACCGTCCACAGCGAAGATGACACCGTCGTCCCCGTCAGCGAGGGCGAGCGTCTGCACGCAGCGGCAGCCGAACCGAAACGGTTCCTCCGCTACCCGACCGGTGGCCACCTGTTCAGCGACCCGACGATGGCCGTCGTGCTCGCGGCCGACATCATCGAGTGGTTCGACGAGACTCTCGCCTGACCACAGCCGTCTCCAGTCTCAAGGTTCGGGCGTGAATCGCCGATTCAACAGAGACCACGCAATCGTGGCGCGTACCTGAGGAGAACCTTTTCATGGCCAGGACACTCATCGGAGCAATCGCAGCATTCGCCCTCCTGACCGCTGCATGCGGCAACGAGACCGACACCGCGGTCGACAGGGGAACGATCGACTTCGATGCGGTTGCCCCCACCACCGAACCGACCAGCGCATCGACCACGGACGACAGCGTCGATGACCAGATCACTGTCGACGTCGACGAGACGCCAGGCCCACCGGCCGCAACGGTCGCCGCCACCTCTCCCGATGTCGACATACTCAAGACACAAACCCTCGGTTCGGGCATCCTGGCCAAGACCATCGAAGGACCCGAGGGTGTGTCGTCGGCCCGCTTCATGGGAATGTTCACCTTCGTCGGCACCCCCGACTCCGACACGCCGGGCGAGGTTTCGTTGACCTTCAGCGGTGCATATGACCTGCCCAACGAGGCGTCGCAGGTCTCGATGGACTTCGGCGACATCGCCAGCTTGGCGAGCGAGAGCGGAGACGACGGCATGGCGATGTTCGAGGCGTTCTTCGCCGAACCGCTCGAGATCATCACGATCGGCGACAAGGCGTGGATCAAGTGGGGTTTCCTCTCGCTGTTCGGCGCCGGTGACGGGATGTGGCTCGAAACCGAAGCTGACGAGTCCGACGGTTTCACCGCCGACTTCGGCTTCGGGGGCAGCGGCTCACCGACCGAGCTGCTGGATCTGTTGAGCGAGGCCAGTGCCCGGCTCGACGAAGTGGGTACCGAGGAGGTCCGGGGTGTTGCGACCACCCACTACAGGGCGCTGGTCGACACCGAGGCGTTGGCGGCGGAGATGAGCGCCGCTGAACGGGCCGAATTCGAAGAGGAGCTCGGCGCCCGTCCGATCGCCGACCTGCCGATCGACTTCTGGCTCGATGACGACGGCCTGCTGCGCAAGTATGTCATCGACCTTTCCGATCCGGACATGTTCACCGACGAGGACCAGATCGAGAGCGCCGAGATGGTCTTCGAGATCTGGGACTACGGTGCCGATCTCGGGATCACTCCGCCGCCGGCGAATCTGATCCTGACCGAAGCGGACCTCGCCTTTGACATGACCGGCTGAGAACCGGCGTGGCCGCCTGCGGACCTGTGAGGTATGAGGCGGCCGCCCTCATCGCCGTTGGACCCGGGTGGCGCTCACCGCGGTAGCGATCGTCGACACCGTCCTCACGCCGTCCCAGCCGGGTCGACGCCCCCCGTCGAGGTCCTGAAAGACTTGATCGAGGGTGCCGAGAACCCCGTTGGCCTTCCAGTGGTCGGGATCTTCCTCGGGAGCCAAGAACACCATCGGACTGGGCGGGCCGAGCGTCTCGTAGGCATTCTGGGCGGCGTCCTGGAAGATCTCCTGGACCGTGCCCGGGCCGCCCGGCACGAAAACGACACCGCCGGCGGATGCCTCGCTCGCCGGTAGATCTGCTGATCGATCGAACCGGTGAAAGGTGACCCGGACCCGACGGTGTACAGCTGGGCGGCGGTGTAGAGCCCACCCGGAGTGGGGTCGTACGGGAGGGCGCCGAGGGTTTCGACCAGTGCACGACGAGCTCTTCGACCTCGTCGTGCCACGCCGCTCCATCGATCACATGCACGGATCACGCACTCCCTACGGCAGAGGTACCCCATCGGAAAGCTGGATCAGGGCGTAGACGTCCTCTCGTTCGAGGTGTACACCCACCGCTCCCGCCTGCTGCTCGAGACGCTGCGGGCTCTGAGTGCCTAGGAGGACGACGGGACAGGACGGATGGGCGAGGACGAAGGCGATCGCGAGCGTCGCCCGGTTCACGTTCTCCCGCTCAGCCAGTTCGTCCAGCTTGGCCACCAAGGCCGCGTCGACACCGTCGCCGGTCGCCAGCGCGCCACCGGCCAGCGGACTCCACGCCAACGGCGTCACAGACTCTCGCATGCACCGATCCATGACGCCGTCCCGCATCGGGTCGAGATGGGTGATCGAGTACTCCATCTGGTCGGCGACGAGGGGGAAGTCCAGGAACCTCTGCAGCGCATCGGACTGGGCCGCGGTGTGGTTGGACACACCGAACTCTCTGACCTTTCCCTGGTCACGCAGGGCGGTCAGGGTTCCAGCCACCTCCTCGGGGTGGGTGTAGGCATCGGGCCGGTGGATCATGAACAGGTCGACGAAATCGACCGAGAGCCGTCTGAGGCTGTCGTGGACCGCTCCGGTCAGGTAGTCGCGGCCGGAGTTGTACGGTACCGGTGGGCGGATGCCACCTTTGGTGGCCAGCACCATCCGACCCCGCACGGCGGGTGACTCGGCGATGAGCTTTCCGAGCAGTGCCTCGTTGTCGCCGAACCCGCTCCCACCCCAGTCGAGACCGTACACATCGGCGGTGTCCACGAGGTTCATACCGAGGTCCAGGGCGGTTTCGAGGATCCGGCGGGCCTCGGCCGGCTCGTCGTTGGTGAATCGCCAGCACCCGAATCCGAATGGACCCACATCGAGCGATCCGAGCGTCCGGGGCGATGGCGATATCAGGCTCATGGGGCAAGGCTAGAGGCTCGGGGGGCGCCTACGACCGGGCCTTCCAGCGCAGTGTCGGTCCCTGGTCGAATGGAGCGCTCCTGTGCAACACTGTGCCGATGACCGATGTCGTCGACACCTCAGCGCCGAACCCCAACAGCTTTCATGCGATGACCGACGGGACCAAGGCGGACTGGGATCACATCACCGAGCAGATCGACCTGTACAACCGGGGCTTCGTGAACCGTGTGCTCGAGCACCTGACGATGCTCGCCGACGACAGCAGCGGTTTTGCGATCGACCGACTGGAGCACAGTCTGCAGGCCGCCACCCGGGCGTACCGGGACGACAAGGACACCGAGTACGTGGTGTGCGCTCTGATCCATGACATCGGTGACATGCTCGCCCCCTACAACCATGCCGATGTGGCCGCCAAGATCCTGGAACCATTCGTCAGCGAAGCCAACACCTGGATGGTCGAGAAGCACGGAATCTTCCAGGGGTACTACTTCTTCGGCCACGTGGGCCTCGACAAGAACATCCGCGATCAGTTCGCCGGTCACGAGTACTTCGACCGTTGCGCTGAGTTCTGTCACAACTACGACCAGATGGCGTTCGATCCGTCCTACGACTCCATGACCCTCGCCGATTTCGAGCCGGCGGTGCGCGAGGTCATGGGGCACGGCCCACGGCGCAGCATCTACATGGAGTAGACGGCCGCCACCGGGAGAGCCGGCCCTACCCGCCCTCGTGATCCAGGAGCCATCTCTTGGCATCGAGGCCACCGGCGTAGCCGGTGAGGCGGCCGCCGGAGCCGATCACACGGTGACATGGCAGCACGATACTCATCGGATTGCGGCCATTGGCCGACGCCACCGCACGCACCGCTGTCGGCCGCCCCAGGTTCTCTGCCTGCTCGGCATAGCTGACGGTCTGCCCGAACGGGATCGAGGCCAGTGAACGCCACACCCGAAGCTGGAAATCGGTGCCGCGCAGATCGAGCGGGAGTTCGAAGGAGGTCCGGTCGCCGGCGAAGTACTCGCAAAGCTGGACGGCGGTGGCCCGAGCGACCTCGTTGGTGCCATCGATCGTGTCGAAGGACCAGCGATCATCATCGGGCCACAGGATCGCCACCAGACCATCGGTGCTGGTGATGATCTGCAGTCGACCGATCGGCGTAACGGTGAGCGTGCGGTACAGAGTGTCGGTCATCGTTGTTCTCTTTCGTCGAGGTAGAGGTTCCAGAGGAGGTGCATCGCATAGGACCGCCACGGCCGCCATCGTTCGGCATGGGCGTCGAGGGTGGGGGCCGAGGAAGCCAGTCCGAGTTCGTGGGCCTGACGGACGAGAGCCAGATCGCCGGCCCCGAACGCATCGGGATCGGCCAGCGCCTTGGCGGCGACGAGATTCGCCGTCCATGGGCCGACACCGCTCACCCGCTGCATGGCGGCGATCGCTGTCGAGCGGTCCGCCCACGGTGCGACGTCGATCCAACCGGCGTCGATGGCGGCACAGAGGTTCACGAGCGCCGTGGCCCGCTTACGAGGTATGCCGAGATCGGTCGGGTCGAGCTCGGCCCATGTCCGGGCCGGCGGGAATGCATACCTGACATCGCCCACCGGTGCGGTCAGCGGGATGCCGTGGGCGGCGACCAGACGCGATGCGACAGCGACGGCGCTGGCCAGCGACACCTGCTGGTGGAGCACCGCACGCACCGCCGCATCGGTCCCGCTCGACCTCACCAGGCGATCGCAACCCGGGGGTCCTTCTCACGAGCCGCTTCATGACGGGATCGTGACCGAGGTCGTCAGCGATGGCGTGCGGGTCGGCGTCGAGATCGAGCAGGCGGCGGACGCGGTTGATCGCCTGCGGAAGATCGGAGAGGGCGCTCAGACGAACGCGCGCTGCGAGGTGACCCCGGCCGGCGGTGCCGAAGTCCACTTCGACCGCTCCAACACCGGCGTCGAGTAGCAGCGAGCGGCGGTACACCAGACCCTCGACCTGCTCGATCCCGGCGACCGCATGCAGGGCGAGCCAGCGCAGAAGCTCCCGGGTCGCCAGCGGCGGACGGAACGAGAGTCGGAGGTCGATCCACCCGGGGTCGCCAACCACCCCTTGCGATCCTCGCCGGCGCATCTGCGACGGCGTGGCGGCGAAGACTTCGGTGATGGTCTGGTTGAACTGCCGGACGCTGTGAAATCCGGTACCGAATGCGATATCGGAGAAGGTCAGCGATGTGGTTTCGATCAGAGCTCGCGCCGAGCGAGCTCTCCGGGCTCGAGCCAGCGCCTGGGGACCGCTGCCCACCTCTTGCGTGAGGACTCTCTGCAGGTGGCGGCAGCTCACCGCCAGCTGTTCGGCCAGACCGGCGACGCCGTCTCGATCCACGACACCATCCTCGATCGCTCGCATCGCCCGGGCGACGAGATCGTCTCGCCGATTCCATTCCGGCGAACCGGGCGTCGCATCCGGGGCGCAACGCTTGCACGACCGGAAGCCGGCCTGCTGGGCGGCGGCCGGGGTCGGGAAGAAGCGCATGTTGGTGCGTTTGGGTCGTATCGGGGTCGGGCACGACGGGCGGCAGTAGATGCCGGTCGACGTGACCCCGAGCGTCACCCAGCCATCGAAGCGTGCATCGCGGCTCTCGACCGCTCGCATCCATGCTTCGAGAGGTTCGGCCGGGGCAACCACTCCCTCATTCTGTCTCGGTTGTGCCCGCTTACCTAGCGGAAATCGGACATCTCGCCCGCTCGCACACGGTCACTCGACGTACATGGAGATGTCATGGGGATGACTCTCGCGCAAACCGGCTCCGGTGATCTTGGTGAGCCGCGTGTTGTTCTGCAGGTCGGCGAGCGTTGCGGCCCCGGCATAACCCATGCCGCTGCGAATTCCACCGACGAGCTGGGACACCAACTCGGTGAGCGCTCCAGCGTAACGCACACGACCTTCGACACCTTCTGGTACATGCTTGAGCGGTCCGCCCCCGACGTTGCTCGCCGTGCCGGACCCGTAGCGGTCAGCCGCCCGACCTCGCATGGCTCCCGCCGAACCCATTCCCCTGTAGGTCTTCCACATCGCTCCGTCGACGAGTTCGAGCTCGCCTGGGGCCTCGTCGCAACCGGCGAGTGCGTTCCCGAGCATCACGACGTCGGCACCGGCGACGAACGCTTTCACGATGTCGCCGCTGTTGACGACACCACCGTCGGCGATGATCGGCACACCGAGAGCCCGACCGGCCTCGACGCATTCGAAGATCGCCGACACCTGGGGCATGCCGGCACCGGCGACGACGCGCGTGGTGCAGATCGAGCCCGCTCCTACGCCCACCTTCACTGCGTCAGCCCCGGCACCGACCAGCGCATCGACACCCTCGCGGGTCACCACGTTGCCGCCGACGACGGGGAGGTCGGGCCAACCCTTCTTGATCGTCTGGACCGCATGGATGACCCCTCTCGTATGGCCGTGGGCGGTGTCGATCACGATCATGTCGACTCCGGCGTCGACCAGGGCCTCGGTCCGCTCGGCGGTGTCGGTGACACCCACCGCGGCAGCGACCCGGAGACGGCCGCTGTCGTCGAGCGATGCGTTCGGCTTCTCGATCCGTTTGGTGATGTCCTTGACGGTGATCAGGCCGGTGAGGCGGCCTTCGCCGTCCACCAGAGGGAGCTTCTCGATGCGGTGGCGGTGAAGAATGCTGACCGCCTCGTCGAGGCTGGTCCCGGCCGGGGCGGTCACGAGGCCCTCGCCGGTCATGAAGTCGGTGACCGGAAGGTCGAACTCGTCGGGACCACAGAATCTGATGTCACGGTTGGTCAGGATCCCCTGCAGTCGACCGTCCTCGGTGCAGATGGGTACACCACTGATCTTGTGGCGGTTCATCAAGACCTCGGCATCGGCCAGGGTGCTGTTCGGCGTCAACGAGATCGGCGAGGTGATCATGCCGCTCTGAGCCCGTTTGACCCGGTCGACCTCGAGCGCCTGCTCATCGATGTCCAGGTTGCGATGCAGCACGCCGATCCCGCCTTCGCGGGCCAGCCCGATCGCCATCGGCGCCTCGGAGACCGTGTCCATGGCAGCCGACATCAACGGCGTCGCCAGCCGAATCCCGCAGATCGACGTTGCGATATCGACCTCGTGGGGTAGCACTTCACTCCAGCCCGGAACGACGAGCACGTCATCGAAAGTGAGCGACTCGAACGAATCCAGGAGGCGGGCGTTGATGTCACGGGTGTTCATGAAGGAACCTCGGCGTGGTGAAGTGGCTCGGTCGGAATGGCTGTTCTTCGTCGGCGGCCCCGACTCGAGCGCCATCGCGACCGCTTGGGGAAGGATTCGATGCTCTTCAGCATGGACTCGCTCGGTGAGCGTGTCGAGCGTGTCGTCGGAATCGATCGGCACCTCGGCGGCCATTATCACCGGACCGTCGTCGACGCCACCGTCGGGCACCCAGTGCACCATCACGCCGGTGCGATCGACCATGCCCAACTCGAACGCGTCGAAGGCGTCGGCGATGGCGGTGGCGCCCGGGAACATGCCGGGCAGGGCGGGGTGCAGGTTGACGATCGGGAACTGCCGGCACAAGCCGTCGGTGAGGATGCGCATCCAGCCCGCCAGTATCACGAGGTCGGGCCGCATCGCCACCAGGATCGGCGACAGTCGGGCGTCGTATCGCTGGCGGGATTCTCCCGGCAACCGTTCCAGCACGACTCGCGGCAACGCCGGCGACCGCTGCCCGTTCCAGAACATGAGCATCGGCATGGTCACTCACCACCGCAACGATCTCACCGTGGAGAACGCCGGCGGCGGTCGCATCGAGCAACGACCTGCGCGTTCGAACCGTTTCCCGAAGCGAGAATCACCAGTCGCGGACGGCCACCGGGAGAGGTCACGAGAGCGACGATTCCCGGTGTTGCAGTGACCTCACCGATCACGTAGGTCTCCTCGGGGATAGCGTCCCGCACCGAAGCGGTGTCCGCCGGAGCGGTCACCACGACCATGCCGATCCCGCAATTCAGGATCTGGTGCGCATCCTCGACGCCGAGTCTCGTTTGCTTGATGAGATACTGGAACAGCGGCGGCTGCGGCCACGTCTTCCGGTCGATCGAACGCCCCGAGATCGTCGGGCAGCACCCGGGGCAGGTTGTCGACCAGCCCACCGCCGGTGATGTGAGCCAGCGCCGCCACCTTCTGTGTCCCCAGGGCATCGCCCAGTACACCGAGATAGCTGCGGTGTGTGGCCAGGAGCGCCTCGATAATCGTTTCGCCGGCACCCCCCGGCAACAGCGCATGCACGTCCTTGCCGGCGATGACGCTCCTGGCCAGCGAGTAGCCGTCGG
>CAWCAF010000032.1:0-86476 GCA_963793385.1 uncultured Acidimicrobiales bacterium | reverse complement strand
TGTCGAAGCGATCGAGATTCATGACCTTGTTCCACGCGGCCACGAAGTCCGTCACGAACTTCTCCTCGGAGTCGGCGGACCCGTAGACCTCGGCGATGGCTCGCAGCTGCGAGTTCGATCCGAAGACGAGATCGCAGCGGGTGCCGGTCCACTTCAGGTCGCCGCTCGCTCGGTCGCGACCCTCGAACACGTCCTCGGATTCGGAGGTCGGCTGCCACTCGGTGTCCATGTCGAGCAGGTTCACGAAGAAGTCGTTGGTGAGCGTCCCGGTCCGGTCGGTGAAGACACCGTGACTCGGATCCGTTGGCGTTGGCGTTCAGGACGCGCATGCCGCCGACGAGCACCGTCATCTCCGGGCGCGGTCAGCGTCAACAGCTGCGCGCGGTCCACCAGCAGCTCCTCTGCCGTGCGAGCGTGACCCTTGCCGAGGTAGTTGCGGAACCCGTCGGCGGTCGGCTCGAGCGGCGCAAACGACTCGGCGTCGGTCTGCTCCTGCGATGCGTCGGTGCGTCCCGGCGTGAAGGGAACCGTGACGTCGTGTCCGGCGTTCTTCGCCGCGGCCTCGACGGCTGCGCAGCCGCCGAGAACGATCAGGTCGGCCATCGACACCGTCGTGCCCGAGCTGTTGAAGTCTGCTCGGACCCCTTCGAGGGTCTGCCAGAATCCTGCGCAGCTCGGGCGGGTTGTTGACCTCCCAGTCGTTCTGCGGAGCGAGGCGAATGCGGGCACCGTTGGCGCCGCCGCGCTTGTCGCTGTTGCGGAACGTCGAGGCCGAAGCCCATGCGGTCGACACCAGCTCGGAAATGCTCAGTCCGGACTCCAGGACCTTCGCCTTGAGCGCGGCGATGTCGGCCTCGCCGATCAGCTCGTGGTCGACCGCGGGGACCGGATCCTGCCAGATCAGCTCCTCGTCGGGGACCTCCGGGCCGAGGTACCGGGCGATGGGGCCCATGTCGCGGTGGGTCAGCTTGAACCACGCCCGGGCGAAGGCGTCGGCGAACTCGTCGGGGTTCTCGTGGAAGCGCTTCGAGATCGGTCCGTAGACGGGGTCCATCTTCATGGCCATGTCCGCAGTGGACATCATCGGGGCGTGTGTCCTCGACGGATCGTGGGCATCGGGCACGGTGCCCTCGGCCTCCGGATTCTTGGGGGTCCACTGCTGCGCGCCGGCCGGGCTGCGTGTCAGCTCCCATTCGTAGCCGAACAGCATGTCGAAGTAGCTGTTGTCCCACGTGATCGGGGTGGGGGTCCACGCACCCTCGAGACCGCTGGTGATCGTGTCGACGCCCTTGCCGGTGCCGAAGCTGTTCTTCCAGCCGAGACCCTGCTGCTCGATCGGTGCGCCCTCGGGCTCGGGACCGACGTAGCTCGTCCGGATCAGCGGCGCCGTGGGCCTTGCCGAAGGTGTGGCCGCCGGCGATGAGCGCGACGGTCTCCTCGTCGTTCATCGCCATGCGGGCGAACGTCTCGCGGATGTCGCGAGCCGATGCGAGCGGATCCGGGTTGCCGTTCGGGCCCTCCGGATTCACGTAGATCAGGCCCATCTGCACGGCGCCGAGCGGATTCGTCGAGCTCGCGGTCGCCGGTGTAGCGCTCGTCGCCGAGCCAGGTCGGTCTCGGGGCCCCAGTAGATGTCCTCCTCGGGCTCCCAGACGTCCTCGCGGCCGCCGGCGAAGCCGAAGGTCTTGAAGCCCATCGACTCCAGCGCGACGTTGCCGGTCAGGATCATGCAGGTCGGCCCAGGAGAGCTTGCGGCCGTACTTCTGCTTGATCGGCCAGAGCAGGCGGCGCGCCTTGTCGAGGTTGCACGTTGTCCGGCCAGCTGTTGAGCGGTGCGAAGCGCTGCGTGCCGTGGACCGGCGCCGCCGCGACCGTCGGCGATGCGGTAGGTGCCGGCGCTGTGCCAGGCCATGCGGATGAAGAACGGGCCGTAGTGGCCGTAGTCGGCGGGCCACCAGTCCTGCGAGTCGGTCATCAGCGCGGTCGAGGTCCTGCTTCACCGCCTCGAGGTCGAGGGTCTTGAACTCCTCGGCGTAGTCGAAGTCCTCGCCCATCGGATCGGCCTTCGGGGAGTTCTGGTGGAGCATCTTCAGGTTCAACTGGTTCGGCCACCAGTGCTGGTTGGCCGTGGACCCCATGGCGGTGTGGGCGGCGTGGGGACCGTGCATCACCGGACACCGTTTGGCGCTGTCGTTGACGTCGAAGACGTCTTGGTCAGTCATTGCTGCTCCTAGCTGTTCAATGGGGGTAGTTGAATGTGTTGGCGTGAATTGATCGGCGAGACCTGTGAGATCTCTTCGGGCGTTACTTCTTTCTCTGGCCTGCTGCGCTCCCTCTCTCGGAGTTCTCCGACAACGCTGTTCGGGCTGCTGCCGGGCCTCTGCTCCAGCTGCAGCCGTCCGGCACGACGGGCAGGCCCCCAGTAGATGACCTCGGCTTCGTCGATCTCGAAACCGTGATCATCGTCCGCGGTGAGGCAGGCGCCGCCCCGACTGCGCAGTCGATGTCGAACATGGTGCTCGCAGCCGCGACAGATCAGGTGATGGTGGTTGTCGCCCACTCGATCTTCGTAACGGGCTGCGGATCCGGCGGGCTGGATCCGGCGGACGAGATTCTTGTCGACCAGGACGCCGAGGCTGTCGTACACCGCCTGGCGGGAGATCGACCCGATGACCGCCCGAACGTCGTCGGTCAGATCGTCGGCCGTGGCGTGAGGGCTCGGATGACACCGCCCGCATGATCGCCAGCCGCTGGGCGGTCACCTGCACGCCGTGTTGGCGCAGGAGTTGATCGACATCGGCAGCCACGACGGCCATACCAGCAGGAATTCCGGAGCCGAGTCAAGTATTCGATCGAGTCCGAGTAGCGGCCAGGCCAGCGCGGCGATCCCACACCCTGCACCGGCGATCACCTCCGTACCATGTGGGGGATGAGAGTCTTCTTCACCGGTGGCAGCGGCAAGGCCGGTCGGCATGCGATCCCACATCTGGTCGACAAGGGGCACCGTGTGGTCAACGGGGACCTCGTGCCGCTCGGTCATCCCGGCGTCACCGATCTTCGCGTCGATCTGACCGACGCCGGCCAGGTCTTCAATGCCCTCTCCGGATATGCAGGATTCGACGAACTCGAGGCCGGCACCGGCGTCCCCACCTTCGATGCCGTCGTCCATTTCGCTGCGATCCCCGCAATCCTGGTCCGTCCCGACAACGAGACGTTCCGGATCAACACGATCAGCACGTACAACGTCATCGACGCTGCGGTGAAGCTGGGTATCAGGAAGGTGATCTTCGCCAGTTCCGAGACGACCTACGGAATCTGCTTCGCCGACGGCGAGATCAAGCCCGACTACGTACCGATCGACGAAGAACACCCGACCGTTCCACAGGACAGCTACGCCATGTCGAAGGTCGTCAACGAGGCGACGGCGCGATCATTCCAGGCACGGACCGGGACCGACCTCTACGGGCTACGGATCAACAACGTGATCGAGCCGCACGAGTACACGACCATGTTCCCGGCGTTCGTCGCTGATCCAGCACTGCGGCGCCGCAACATCTTCGCCTACATCGACGCCCGCGACCTCGGCCACATGCTCGACTGCTGCCTCCGCACCGACGGCCTGGGCTATGAGATCTTCAACGTCTCGAATGATGATACGTCGGTCGAGATCACCAGCGAGGAGGTGTACGATCGCTTCTACGCCGGAGTGCCGCGCCGGCGCGGATGGGTCGCCATGAGACGTTCTACGCCAACGACAAGGCCAAGCGACTCGTAGGCTTCGCCCCACGACACTCGTGGCGCAACGAACTGCACTGACGGGTAGCCGATCCAGAAAAGAGATCCAGGCGCAGTTGGCACGGGTTCTCGACGAGACTGGGAGGGTGAACCGAGCACGCGGATCCGGCTGGCGGAGGAGGACTCACCCCCATCGCATCATTCTTCAGCACAAACCCCCGGCAGAGGTATCTGTGGCTCGGAATCGGTCTGCTGGCCCTCTCGTTCGCAATGGTCGTCGTCGCCCAGCTGCGCAAGCCGGCGGAACCCCGTCCCGCAGTTGCGATCGAGAATCCAGGCGGGGTTGCTCCTGCATCCGCCACGACGAGAGTGGCCACCGGGTTGGAGAACCCGCGAGGTGTTGTGGTGCTGCCGGACGGCCGGCTCGTGGTTGTCGAAGCGGGCAATGGAATCGAAACGAACGACACCGCATTGGAGACCGGGCGCGTCGAGCGTCTTCGAGGACATGAATTCCGACGGCGACTATGACGATCCTGGGGAGATCGAGCCGATCGTCTCGCAGATCCCGAGCTACAACACGCTGACGCAATTCGGGACCGGCCACGACGAGGTCGGTGGGGCGGGCGACATCGTCTGGTTGGGCGACGGAAGGATGTTCTTCACACGCGATGACCCATCCGAGGGCTACATGGCCGATGGCAGTCCCTCGGGAATCAATGTGGTCGAACTCGACATCGAGTCCGGTCTGGGACGCAACCTCATCATCCGTAGCGCAACGATGAACGCACTCGCGTGGGATCGAGCAGCCGAGATCCTCTACGTCGTCGAAAGCGGAGCGAACCGTCTGATCGCCGTCACGATGGACGGTGCGATTCGCCCCGTCGCAGAGTTCTCCGAACTCGAGCAGGGGCAACAAGCAGTCCCTGCCGGAGTCGCCATCGACCCGACCACGGGCGATGTTCTGGTGGCCCTGTTCTCCGGCCAGATCGGCGACTACTTCGGAAGCGTTCTCTCCTTCTGGCCAGGCGACGCCAAGGTTGTCCGCGTCGATCCGGCAACAGGGCGGCAAACGGATGCGATAACCGGGTTGACGACCGCAGTCGATGTCGCGGTGGACGACGCCGGCAACATCTTCGTGGTCGAGTTGACGAGCATCTGGCCCTCGGCCCGGATGCCGCGGGACTTCGATCTCTTCGATCCGGATGCAGCGCCGGATCCCGGAGGCTATGCGCGCTTTTCCGGAAGTGTGACCCTGTATCCGGCCGACGATGGTGAGCCGATCGTGCTGGCCAACAAGCTCGATCAGCCGACCAACATCACCCTGTCCGACGATGCCCTCTACGTCTCGCTCGGGCAGGGCACACCGGGTCGCATGGTCATCGGCCCAACGGGATCGACTCCCATCACCGGCGAACTTCATCGCATAGCGCTCGACTGAAACCCTCACCGATTCGATCACCTCCGGTAGGTTGGGAACCTCATGGTCGATCGACGGGCACGCCAATGGCGACGGAACTGATGACCGACGCCGCCCATCCCCTCGAACGTGCCCGGTCGGCGGCGCCGTTGATGATCGATCGCCTCGGCGAGGCGGAGGTCGCAGTGGTCCTCGGCTCAGGCTGGGCCGCCGCCGCCGAAGGCATCGGTGCGGTCCGGGCCGAGATGCCGCTCGAAGAGATCCCCGGTTGTGTCGCCCCCACCGTCGTCGGCCATCGCAACGTCGTCCGAGCGGTCGATGTGGACGGGACGGCGGTGTGGATCTTCGGAGGTCGCAGCCACCTCTACGAGGGCCGCGGCCCCCACGAGGTCGTACACACGGTGCGAGCAGCCGTCCTTGCGGGTTGTCGCACGATCATCCTCACCAACGCAGCCGGCGGACTCGACCCCGACATCCCTCCCGGCACACCGGTGGTGTTGAGCGACCAGTTGAACCTCACGGGCACGACACCGTTGATCGGGGCGAGAACCACCCCCGGGCTTCCCGGGCCGGTTCTGCGATCTCACCGAGCTCTACTCGCAACGTCTGCGCCATGCGGCGGCGCACCACGACGCCTCACTCACCGAGGGGGTGTACGCAGGACTGGTCGGCGGAGCCTTCGAGACGCCGGCGGAGATCCGGATGCTGGGTGCGATGGGTGCGACCCTGGTCGGGCATGTCCACGGTCCTGGAGGCCATCGCCGCCAAACACCTCGGTGCCGAGGTCGCCGGAGTCTCCTTGGTCACCAACCTTGCCGCCGGCATGACCAGCTCCCTGAGTCACCTCGAGGTGCTCGAGGTCGCCGCCGCATCGACCGACCGTATGCTCGCACTGATCGACGCACTGGTGCGAGCGGTGTAGGAGAGCGATCCCGCACCACTCGGCTAGGCCGTGCCGGCAGCGCTCGGCGTCGGCGAGTCGTTCCTAGGTCCTTCCACGGGGCCGGCATCGAGCACGCAGAAGTACCGACACCGGGGGCCATGCCGTGATCCAGGACCAAGCGCAGGTGTCACACCTCAAGACCGGAATGGTCGTGACCATCGGCAAGGACGGACCTGCTGATCGCCCGGGAGTGCGGTCCAGCGGCCTGCGCACCGAGTCCATTGCCGAGGATCCAGGTCATGCCTAGTTTGTGCTCAGCCGGTTTGATCGAGAGGTGGGGCCACGATGACCGACGACGCCGTGTACGTTCTTGCGATCGACCTCGGCACCGGCGGTCCCAAGGTTGGTCTCGTGTCGACCACCGGCGATGTACTCGGCTACGAGTACGAACCAAACCGCTTGATCCTGTTGCCCGGCAACGGGGTCGAGCAGGACCCGGAAGAGTGGTGGGCATCGATCGTCACGGCGTCCCGGCGCCTGCTCGGCCGGGCCCTCGTTCCCGTCGACTCGGTGATCGCGATCTCGGTCACGACGATGTGGATGACAACCGTTGCGGTTGGAGCCGATGGTTCCAGTTTGGGGAACGCGATCAGTTGGATGGACACACGGGGTGCGCCCTATGCGCAGGCGGCGACCGGAGGTGGATTGACCGTTCCCACGGTCGGCTACAACGTGCGCAAACTGCGCCGTTGGCTACACGCCACCGGTGGTGTGCCACAGCGCTCCGGCAAGGATCCTGTCGGGCACATCTTGTTTCTCAAGAACGAGCAACCCGAGGTCTACGAAGCGACGGCGACGTTCCTCGAGCCGATGGACTACATCAACCTTCGCCTCACCGGCCGCACCGTCGCATCGACCGATTCGATCGTCTCACATTGGGTCACCGACAACCGTGACCTGGACAACGTGAGCTACGACGACCAGCTCGTCGAGTGGACTGGCATCGACCGGGCCAAGCTCCCGGAACTGGTGCCGACCGGGTCGGTCATCGGCAGGATCACCGAGGCGGCGGCCACCGAGTTCGGCCTCGGCCGTCACGTCCAGATCGTCGCCGGACTCGCCGACACGTTGTCGGCGGGAATCGGCGCCGGAGCGGTGCGGGACCATGAAGGCCATCTGTACATCGGGACCTCGTCCTGGGTGACGTGTCACGTGCCGTTCAAGAAGACGAATCTCATGTCGAACATCACCTCGCTGCCGTCGGGGATCCCCGGCCGGTACTGGGTGGCAGCGAGTCAGGACACCGCCGGAGGAGAGTCTGTCGTGGCTCGTCGAGCAACGTGCTCTATCCGTCGTCGGTCGCACGGACTCGGTCGATCCGTTCGGCTTCGGGCCGCCACCGGAGGATGTCTACGAGCGCCTGAACGCCGTGGCCGAACTGTCGCCACCGGGCTAGCAACGATCTCCTGTTTCTTCCCCTGGCTGACCGGTGAACGAACGCCTGTCGACAACCCCTACCTCGGCGGAGGGTGGTACAACGCGTCGATGACGACCACCCGGGCAGATCTCGTCCGTTCGGTCTTCGAGGGTGTCGCATTGAACACCCGATGGATGCACGAGGCTGTCGAAAGATTCACCGAGCGACCGTTCGAGTACTTGAACATCGTGGGTGGTGGAGCCCGTTCACCGCTGTGGTGTCAGATCATGGCCGACGTCCTCGATCGCCCCATACGCCAAGTGGCCGATCCGCTGTTGGTCAACGCACGCGGTGCTGGCTTCTCGGCTCTGGTCGCCCTTGGCCACCTGAGCTGGGATGACATACCGGCACGGGTCAAGATCGACGACACGTTCGAACCGGAGCCGAGGAACCGTGGCATCTACGACCGTCTCTTCGATGCCTTCCTCGACGTCCACAAGAAGAACAAGGGCATCTATTCCCGACTCAACAACCGCTCGAAAGGGCAGCACTCATGACCGAAAGCACCGACGCAGAGCACTCTCGACCGGCCGAGCCCAGCATCGACGGCTACCGCGAGAGGTACCGACGATTCGCTGCACTGCCCAGCAGTGGGCGTGACCGTGACGAGGTGCTTGCCGAGATGACCGAGATCGCCTCGCTCGAAGCGGCAAAGTGGCAACAAGGCTACGCGTCGGGCTCGGTCTACCACGGCGATCCCGACCACATCGCATTCCTCAACCAGGTCTACGCCCTCAACTCCCAGTCCAATCCGCTCCACACCGACCTGTGGCCGAGCGCGATCAAGTTCGAGAGCGAGATCGTTGCGATGACCGCGACGATGCTGGGTGCGGGCGGCATCGGTGATGGACCCGGCACCGATTCCGGTGTCGCCGGCACTCTTTCCTCGGGCGGAAGCGAGAGCATCGCCTTGGCGATGAAGACCTACCGCGATCACGCCAGGGAGGTCCGAGGGATCACCGAGCCGGACATGATCGTGCCGACCAGCGCCCACGCCGCCTTCGACAAGGCCGCCCACTACTTCGGCATCAGGATCGTGCACGTCCCGACCGGTCCTGACGGGCGTGCCGACGTGCGCGCGACCGAGGCGGCCATCACCGACAACACGATCGTCATCGTCGGATCGGCGCCGTCGTTTCCCCACGGCGTGATCGACCCGATCGAGGAGCTCAGCGAACTCGCCCGCTCGCGCGGTATCGGCTTCCACACCGACGCCTGCCTCGGCGGCTTCGTGCTGCCGTGGGCCGAGAAGCTCGGCTACCCGGTGCCCGGTTTCGATTTCCGGCTGCCCGGGGTCACCTCGATGTCCGCCGACACCCACAAGTACGGCTACGCCGCCAAGGGCACATCGGTGGTGCTCTACCGACGGCCGCACTGCGGCGCTTCCAGTACTTCGCCATCACCGACTGGCCGGGTGGCCTGTACGTCTCGCCGTCCTTCGCCGGCAGCCGTGCCGGTGCCCTGAGCGCGGCCTGCTGGGCGGCGCTGGTCTCCATCGGCGAGGACGGATACCTCGACGCCACCCGTCGTATCCTCGCCACCGCCGATCCGGTGAAGACCGGGTTGAAGACGGACTTCCCGGAGCTCGAGATCATCGGTGACCCGCTGTACGTGATCGCGTTCCGCAGCGTCGACGAGGACCTCGACATCTACCGGGTCTTCGATGCGATGTCCGAGCTCGGTTGGAGTCTCAATGGCCTGCACCGACCTGCCGCACTCCACCTCTGCATCACTCTGCGCCACACGAGTCCCGGTGTCGCGGAGCGATTCCTCGCCGATCTGCGCACCGCCATTGCAGGTGGTGCGATCCGATCCCGACGCAGAAGGTGGAATGGCCCCGATCTATGGCATGGCCAACACGATCCCGGATCGTGGCGTGGTCGCTGACGCACTGCTCGATCACATCGACAGCTGGTATCGCCTGCGGTGATCAGCCACAAGCGGGCCGCAGCCCGGGCTTGGCCGAATCGTCGGCTATCGCCTCGGCGCGGTACGGCCAGCTCGGGTCGTCAGACCACGCCGAGCTTCACGTCGATGTTGCTCCTCGTCGCATTGGAGTACGGGCACACCTCGTGGGCCCGCTCGACGAGGGCCAGCGCCTGATCGGCGGGGAGATTCGGGATACTGACGTCGAGCGCGACCTCTGAGGGCGAAACCTCCCTTGGGGGTGAGGCCGATGCCGACGGTGGCGGACACCTCGGAGTCGCTGACGTCGGATCTGTCAGCGCCGGCGACCACCTTCAGCGCAGAGTGGAAGCACGCTGCGTAACCGAGCGCAAAAAGCTGCTCCGGGTTGGCTCCACCACCGGGCCCACCCATCTCGGCCGGGACCCGCATGTCGAACGAGACGCTCCCGTCCTCGAGTTCGGTGTGACCGTTGCGGCCATCACCGGTCGCATTCGCAGTGGTCGTGTAGAGGACCTTCATCTTCTGCCTCGATTCGTCATAGGTTTCGCGGCCATTCAATCAGCCTGGTGGATCGGCGCGCAGGGTCGGCCGCGTCGATACCGCTCCTGCGTACGGACTGCAGACAAGTGCAGGGCCGCGTAGTCGCGTGGTGACGCCAACGAACCGACCACGGACGACCGTCTCGGCATGGAGCCGGCAGGCGCGCTGGCGCCTGATGCAACAGCGGCTGGAACCTGCTAGAGATGACATCGATTGCCCGTTGGACGACTCAACTCTGGAGGAGTACGCATGTCGGTATGGTTTGAAGGCGACGGCGAGATCGATTGCAGCATCGAGACGGTCAAGGATTCCCTGCAGGATCTCGGCCAGCACTTCGTTGGCGTCGTCAGTCTCATGCCCGGCCTCACCAGCGTCGAGCTGGTGGAACAGGACGAAGGCTCCGTGACGATCGAGACCAACGAGGGCATGATGAATCGGACGAACATCGCCACGACGGTGACGACCGATGGGGTGGTCATCGAATTCGACGAGGTGTACAAAGCGGGCTCGAAGGTCACCGCTCACTCCCACTGGCGTGAAGAGTTCACGCCCACCGAAAGCGGTGTGCAACATCACCTTGTGATGACCGATGTCGAAGCTCCGGGATTCCTTGGGTTCTTCTACCAGCGTTTCGGCAGTTCGAGCATCGGCAAGGCGGTCGTGAAGTCGAACAAGGCCTACTTGGAGCAGACGAGCCAGTAGCTCGCCCGCCCGCCAGGTCGAACTGTCTGGGCGTTGTTGCGTCCGCAAGCCATCGCTCCATCCACAGGGTTCGTGTAACGTCGAGACGACGTCAGAAGGGGAATTCCGACATGTCCAAGGTTTCGATGGTTGCCACATTCAGCTGCGCCGACGGCAAAGCCGACGAGATGGACGCCGTGCTCGCCGCCCAAGTTGGGGCTGCGGCAGATCTCGACGGGGTGGAGGTGTACTCCTATCACCGAGGCGAGGACAACCAGTACTCGTTCTTCGCCCTGTTCACCTCGCAGGAAGCGCTGCAGGCTCACGGCGAAGCCGAGTCGCTCAAAGAGGTCATGCCCGCCTTCATGAGCCTGCTGGCCGGCCCTCCGCAGATGAAGGTGTACACGCCGGTCGCTGCGACCGGCCTCGATATCTGAAGGCGCACACGCGCCTGGGGAAACCGAGTACTGCAGGCGGCGACACACCGTCGTGTGGCCGCCTGCCGGCACTGCGGTCGACTCAGGGAGTCTTGAGCGAATCGCGGATCTCGGTGAGAAGATCGATGTCGCTCGGACCGGCTTCTTCTTCGACCTTGTTGGTCGCACGGTTGTAGACCTTGACCAGCATGAAGATGACGAAACCGATGATGACGAACGAGACGATCGTGTTGATGAAGCTTCCGTACAGGATCGACGGTTCCTGCATGACGACGGTGCCGTCGTCGAGCGTCACTTCCTGGCTGCCACCGAGCCCGATGCTGAGCGAGCTGAAATCGGGCTGGCCGAAGACGCGTGCGACGATCGGCATGATCACGTCGTCGACAAGCGATCCGACGACCGGCACGAACGCCAGCGCCATGATCAGGCCGACGGCGGCTTCGAAGATGCCGCCCTTGTTGATGAAGTCCTTGAATTCCTGGAGCACGAGGCCCTCCTGTTTGATGTTCACCCGTTTCGCGAAAGGTGAGGTTGTTCGTTCTTCGACGCCGGTGGGCGCCGCACCTCCAGACGCCGGCGGATCGAGGTAAGTCGCGAGCTCGCGCACAAACAATGTCGGCGCCTCGAACCTAGGATCCGGGCCGGGGCTCCAGGACGACAACCGCGGTCTCGGAGGAGCGGCGTGCGGCAAAGGCGTCGAGGTTCTCGTCGATCTCCCGCCACCGGGCCCACAAGCGCTCCCGCTCCTCGCCGTGGGCAGCTCGGCCGATGACCCGGCGCGCTCCATCGGCAAGCTCAACGTCTACGAGAGGATGAGCTTGGAGATTCAGCCACCACGCCGGCTCTCCTTCGCCCCAGCCGTTCATCGCCATCGTGACCAGGTTCGGGCCGTCCTCGAAATAGCCGACGATCACACTTCGTTCCCGGCCGCTCCTGCGTCCGAGCGTCGTCAGGCGCATGGCGCCCCAACCGTCGGGCTTGGGCCGCCACAAACCCAGACGCCCACCCGTCAGGCGGTACAGGCCACGATGGGTCGACCACGCCAGGCGGATGAACCACCGCGGCGGAAGTCGTGGCACCTTGGCGGTCGTCTCGGACATACACGCCTCTCTTTGATGGGAGGTATCGGCCACGACTCTACCGGCGGCCGGAATCGGGCCTCGCTACGGTCTCGGGTACGTTGGAGCCATGACCGTGATGTCAGTCCGGCGCGGCGCCGCCCTCTCGCCCCCGACGCTCGACGAACTCGCTCATGGCCTCGCGTACGGCTTCGTCGAGCGGCGGGGCTTGGTAGTCGGCCAACGCCTGCATCCACACGGCGGTGGCTCGTTCGTCGGTCCGCCGGCTGCCCTCCTCGGTCCATTGCTCGAAGTTGGTGCGAGCTGAAGACGACCGGCTGGTAGAAGGCCGTCTCGAAGCGAGCGAGCGTGTGGTCGGTGCCGAAGAAGTGACCACCCGGGCCAACGTCGGTGATGGCGTCGAGGGCGAGTTCGTCGTCGTCGACGACCACGGGCTGGCACGCCTCGGCGATCATCTGACACATCTCGATGTCGACGATGAACTTCTCGTAGCTCGCCGACAACCCACCTTCCTGCCAACCCGCGCTGTGCATGATCCAGTTGGCGCCTCCGAGGAAGGCGCCGTAGGTGTTCATCATCGTCTCGTAGCCGGCCTGAGCGTCCACCGTGTTCGATGCGCTCGATCCCGACGATCGCCACGGCAGGCCGACGTGCCGCGCGAGCTGCCCGCTCGCCAACGCGCTCCCTTGAACGCCTCGGGTGTCCCGAACGCAGGCGACCCCGACTTCATGTCCACATTGGAGGTGAAGGCGCCGTACAACACGGGCGCACCGGGCCGCACCAACTGCGCAAGCGTGACCGCCGCCAGCACCTCCATGTGCTGCAGAACCAGCGCACCGGCCAACGTCACCGGCGCCATCGCTCCGGCGAGGGTGAACGGGGTCATGATGTTCGCCTGGCCCATGCGGGCGAAGTCGATGATCCCGAGCGACATCGGGATGTCGAGTTGGCGGGGCGAATTGGTGTTGATGTTCGTCCAGCACCGAGGTGCTGCGGCGAACTCCTCGTCGGACTCGATGCCGTAGCGGAGCTTGATCAGGTCCAGGGAATCCCGGACTCGTCCGGCGACCTCTCGAGTAGACGAACGGTGACTTGTCCGTCAACGTGAGGGTCGCAAGACCTGATCGGAGATGACGCACATTCAACGGGATGTCGTCCGGTTCGACACACGGACTGGTGACCGCCATGACGTCGTAGGTCTGTGTCAGCCGAAGGAAGTTCTCCTGGTCGGCCAGGGTTCCCGGACGTCGGCCGTTGCGCAGGTCGGACACGAATGGCGGACCCCCGACCGGGGCCAGGACGAGGTTCGGACCGCCGACATGGACCGCCCGTTCGGGATTCGGGCGCAAGCAGTTCGAAGTCCGATCGGTGCGCTTTGGAGTGCCTCGGCGATGCGGTCGGGGTCGAGGCGAACCATCATCTCGTCGTCGACACGGCAACCACCTGCATCGAAGATGTCTCGTGCCTCTGTCGAGCAGCACCCGGATGCCCTCGTCAGCCAGGTAGCGGACCGCAGAGTCATGGATGTGCGCCACGTGATCATCGGACAGCACACGCAGCGGCTCGAACGGGTTGACGAGCCGGCGGTGGTGTGCGGTGCCGAGCTCGGGGCGTTGACGGGCGGAGCGTTTGCGCCGGCCGGCCATCGATCGAGGCCTCTCAGCCGTGGACCGACATGGACGAGTCGGTGTTGATCTCGCGGTTGCGGCTGTAGGCGGCCAGGTCGATCGATCGACCGGTGTACCGGCCCGTCGTCCGGACGGGATCGGCGTCGTGATCGTGGCCGGCCTCGACCGACTCGATCAGGTCGGCCATGACCTGGCCGGCCACGCCGGCGTTCTTGTACTGATTGCCACTGGTGCCGATCGCGACGTAGAAACCGTCCAGGTCGGTGCGGTCATAGATCGGCAACCAATCGTCGCTGACGTCGTAGAGGTCCACGATCCCCCGCGCCTCGTGAGGGATGCCGAGCGTCGGCATCCGGCGGTTGGCCCTGAGCACCTGCGTGTGCCACTGATCGCGGTTGAGCCGGGTGTCGTAGTCGTCGGGATCGACGTACTCCCGCGGGTCGCACTCGGGGTCCACGCTGCCGAGCAGCACGTTGTTGCCGACTTCGGGACGGAAGTAGAAGCCCATGTCGTCGTCGGCCGCGACCACGCCGGCGGTCATGAAATCGATCCCCTCCGGCGCAGGCACGTGATGCACCTCGTGGCGGAGGGCCGACTGTCTTGATGTTCATGGAGTCGTACACGCCCGCCATCTTGTTGATGATCGAACTGTGCGGTCCGGCAACGTTCACCACGACCGGCGCCTCGATCGTGTGACCGTCGGCGAGCGTGACGCCGCCGCACGGCGTCGTCGCTGCGGCGGATCGCCGTCGACCTCGCTGTTGAAGAGGAAGTGGCCACCGAGGGCTTCGGCTCCGCGCTGGAGGTTGTGGCACGACAACTGCGGATCCGAGACGTAGCCGGCGTCCGGGCTGAAGAGCGCGCCGGTGATCGATCCGAACGAATCCTTCCAGAAGCTGGGGTCCTCCGGCCGGGTAGGAGGCCCGTACAAGCCGTGATCGAGGAACGGGTAGCGCTGTGCCAGCTCTTCCCGTGACCACGACTCGTGAGGTATGTCGAGTCGCTCCCAGAGCTTCTTGACCTTGGCCGAATGGTCCTGAGCCTCGGTGGTGAGCACGAGCTGGCCGACCTGGTGGAACTCGATGAGGCCGAGCTCATCCTCGGTGCCGATGTAGTTCTCCCAGTCCCGCCAGTAGTGGCCGCCCTCCCAGGCGAAGGTCACCCCGGCCTCGGTCGAATAGGTGAATCGGACGATCGCGCACGAATTGATCGTCGACCCGGCGCCGGCGGCAGCGGCCTTGTCGATGTTCAAGGTCCGGTGCCCTCGGCGGGACAGCTCGAGGGCGAGCGCGCAACCGATCACCCCGGCGCCGATGATGATGACGTCGGCGACGCCATCTCGGTTGTGTCCATGGAGACCCCTCGACGAGTAGTCGGAGCTTCGAATGCGAGACGCCTCTCGTGTCCGGAGACTAGTGTCCGGACACGAGAGGCGCTGGTCGAACCAGAAATCGAAACACCGAACGCAACCGCACTGGGCTCGGGTGCCGCCCGTTTCCATCGACCAACCAATGATTGACGCGCCCACGACCGTGGATTCTGGTGCACGATGGCGAGGATGGAACCGATCTTCGACGTCGTCTGGCCCCGGTCACCCCAGGGTGTGCAACGCCGTCGTCGCGCCGGCCGCCTCGAGCGCCTCGACGGCAAGCGTGTCGCCTTTCTGTGGGACTACGTGTTCCGCGGCGACGAACTGTTCCCCGTACTCGAACGTGAACTGACCGCACGCTTCGCCGAGGTCGAAATCCTCGAACTACGACGTGTTCGGCAACCTGCATGGTGCCGACGAAAAGGAACGTGTCGGCCGACTCCCCGACGATCTGCGCAACCGGGGCGTCGATGCGGTCGTCTCCGGGATGGGCTGTTGAGGCAGCTGTACGCCCGCCGTGTTGCGGGCATCCATCGCCGCTGAGTCGGCCGGCATCCCCTCGGTGTCGATCGTCTGCGAGGGCTTCCAAGGCCAGGCGTCGGGCCACCGCCCGCGGCCACGGCTATGACGGCCTCGCCCTCGCCGTCACGGTCGGCCACGTCGACGCCCAGTCGGTCGACGAGATGATCACCAACTTCATCGCGCTCGACCATCCCGCAGATCATCGACGGGCTCGATCGGGCTCGATGGCGACGACGGACGGCGGCAGCAGCGAACCGACCGCTCTCGATATCGTCGTCTCCGGCACGATCGACGACATCAACACCACGTATTCATCGAACAGGGCTGGACCGATGGTCACCCGATCATCCCGCCGACCCGGGAACGGGTCGAGGCCTACCTCGTCGACTCCGGCCACGACCCCTGGAAGACCCTCGGCATCGCCACGTCGTCGGGTCGAGACCTCACCATCTGGTCGATCGCCGTCAACGCCGTGATGGCCGGCTGCAAGCCCGCATCACCTCCCGTTCTCATCGCCCTGACCGAGATCCTCGCCGACCCGGACTACGGCGCCGAGCACTCCGGCAACACCACCGGCGCCGACGCGCTCATCATCATCGACGGCCCGAACGCCGCGAAGCTCGGTTTCAACTCCGGCGCCGGGGCGATGCGCGAAGGCGCCCACGCCAACACCAGCGTCGGGCGGTGGCTGCGGCTCTACCTCCGCAACGTGTTCGGTTTCACCACCGACGAACACGACAAGGCCACCTTCGGTAACTCGGCCCGCGTCGTGCTCGCCGAAGACATGGACTGCCTCACCGAGATCGGTTGGCCACCGCTGTAGCGCCGGTTCCGGCTTCACCGCCGACGACGACGCCGTCACCATGGCCCGCATGAACAGCGGCACGATCATCGGCAGCGTGTTCGGGTCGACCCCGGACGAGATCATCCCCTACCTCGCCAACGGGCTCACCCGGGTGGCGGCCTGGGACCTGACCCACGTCTACGGGCTCGGCCACGACCAGTTCCAGCCGCTGCTCGTGCTCTCCCCGATCCTCGCCCGCACCTTCGCCAAGGCCGGATGGTCCAAACGCGACGTCCAGAGGAACGCTGTTCGAACACGCCCGAATCCCCGCAATCACGTTCGAGAAGATGATCGGCGAATGGAGCAACCTCACCGCCGGTCGGCGTCGGCTGACCGACCTCGTCGCCGAAGGCATCCTTCCCGGCGTGTTCGCCGAGTCCGACGACCCCGATCGACTCGTCCCCATCGTCACCCGACCCGAACGATTCATGATCGCCGTCGCCGGCGACCCCAACCGAACCAACGCCTACGCCCTCAGCAACGACGGCCCCCACGGCTGGTGGACCACCAAGCCGATCGACCACACCCCGGCCAGCGACCTCGTCTGCAACATCGGCGGCTCGTGCGGACCGACGCCAACGTTGCGGACCGACAACGCCGACTCGATCGGGTCACGGGATGGGCCAGCGCCGAGTCGAGCGGAATCGGGCTGAGAACGCCGGCGATCTGACCAGCGATGATGGTGGCATTCGCATCCTCGGCCCCCCGGAACGGCCAACGCCAACCGGCCGGCTGAAGCTCGACAGCGGACCGGAGATGGACACGCACCTGGTGGCGGAGGCGTCTGGGTGATCAGCCCGACTCGAGGGCGAGGATTCGACCGGTCGCGTGGTCGACGAGCAGAACCCGGTCGCCGTCGGCCACGAGGTGTTGGGGTCGGTCCGCCCCGTCGTACACAACCGTCGGCGTGGACGGCGCGGCCGCTGTGTCAGCCGACACCGCCACCACCTCGCCGGTTCCCCACAGCGCCACGAGCAGTTGTCCGGAATCCCACGGTGCGACGGCAAGCCCGGTCGGTGTAGCCCCAGCCGGAAACACCGCCTGCGAGGCCGGCACCTGCGTACAGTACTGATCGGTTCCACCGAACTCGGCGACCGCGCGGTTGTCACCGACACACCGGGGCCAGCCATGATCGGCCCCCGGCTGGACAGCGACCAGCTCATCGACAGCTGGTTGGCCGTCGTAAAAGCCGTCCGCGATCTCGGTGGTCCAGAGCACACCGTCAGGCCCTCGGGTCTGGGCGTAGGCGTGCTTGAACCCCGAGGCCACCGCGGAGATGGTCCCGTCGGCGTCGACCGACCACAGGACACCGGACGACGAGACGGGATCGACCGGGACGTCGGTGCGTCTCGGACAGCCCGACCCTGCCAGGTGTCGAACAGCACGCGGTCACCGTCGACGGTCAGCGAACCTTCGGAACGGCCGTTGAACGCCATGTCATCGACGACCACCGTCCGGTCCGAACCGTCGAGGTCGGTGCGGACGAGCCGCCGTCGCTCCATGATCCACAGGCTGTCGGCGAACACCGCCACCCCGGTCGGTTTGTCGAGCCCGTCGAGGACGACGGTGCGTGAGCTCCAACGGGATCGGCCGGATCGATCCGGAGGATCTGTCCCATCGCCTCGTTCTCTCCCCCGGCCAACTGGGCGACGTACCAGGTGCCGTCGTCGGCGATCGCGAGCTGCGTCGGCCGGTCGAGTCCCGACACCACAACACTCGAAACGAGCGCACCCGGAGAGTCGACGGGTTGATCCGTGCCGCAGGATGCCAGCACCGTGACCGTGACGAGGAGTCCGGCAACCGATCGTAGAAATCGCGACGTCTGCACCTGGCCACCTTGCCTCACCAACAGCAACGTCGCATGGCACCTCGGCCGGTCAACCTTCCCTGCGACCGGTTCCTGGCTTCGGCGGCGATACTCGCTGGTGTGCGTGTGGGGATTGCTCATCACTTCGGCTGGGCGGTCGCCGTCACCGCATCGGCCAACCACAAGGTCGTCGACCGACGCAGGCTCGAGCTGATCGAACCCGGAATGCCCACAGCACCCATCCACCACGAAGGCAAACCCCTGGACGACGCCGCCACAGCTGAGCTGGTTGCAGAGGTGCGTGCATCGGCGAGGCGGGCGACATCAGCTTCGCTGGACGAACTTGCAACCAGCGTGCGCGAACCGATCGTGTCGATGTCGCTGCGAGGCTGGCCGGTCGACTTCCCTATCGACATCACCGTCCAACGCCGCCCACCTTTCGAATCGCGCGCCGACTCGGTCATGTACCGCCAGATCTTGGCCGAGTGCGCACGTGGACGCGAGTGGGAGGTCCATCTCTTTGACGCCAGGGTGGTGGAGAGCGAGGCGAAGCGCATCCTTGGTGAGAGCGCCGACGAGATCCTCCGTGGCCCGCGAACAACGCTCGGACCACCGTGGGCCAGGGATCACCGCATGGCGCTTGCGGCGACGATCGTCGCCGCTTGAACATGCAGCCCCTACCCCTCAGCTGATCGATCGCAAGGGTGTTCGGTTGTACGCCGCCGGAGTGCGAGTCGGTTCAGCCGGTGGGTCGAGCGACGAACACGGGGATCTGGCGGTCGGTGCGCTCCGCGTATTCCGCATACGGCGAGTAGACCCCAACAGCTCGCTCCCACCATGCCGCACGCTCGTCTCCTTCGACGATGGCGGTTGTGTAGTCCTGCGGCGTTGGACCGTCCTGGATCTCGACGAGTGGTTCGGCCACGAGGTTGTGATACCAGCCCGGGTGCTCGGGGGCGCCACCTTTCGATGCGACCAGCGCATACTCGCCGTCGTGTTCGACGCGCATCAGTGCGAACTTGCGCAGCTTGCCCGACTTGGCGCCACGACTGGTGATGATCACGATCGGGATACCGGTGTCCCGCAGCGTGTTGGCCTCCCGGCCGCCGGTGCGCTCGTAGGTCTCGACCTGCTCACGGACCCAGTCCCAGGTGCTCGGTTCGTACTCTCCGTGTAGCGGCATGATCGCATCGTAGATGAGATCTGGCGGAGTGCATCCGGCGAAGGCAAACCAAGCTGCTCGATCGGCGAACGTTCCGAGACCAACCCACCGGTAGCCTTGCGGTGGGCGTCGCTGGAGATGACGCACCGTGAATGCGCTGGACGGAGTGGTGGTGAACCCAAAGGTCGATGCCTACATCGGGCGATCGGAGAAGTGGCCGGAGGAGATGACCGAGCTGCGGCCGATCCTTCTGAGCTGTGGACTGACCGAGGACATCAAGTGGGGCAAGCCCTGCTACAGCCATGAGGGCAGGAACATCGTCATCCTCCAGGAGATGAATGCGTTCCTCTCCCTGATGTTCTTCAAGGGGGCCCTGTTGAAGGATCCTGAAGGCGTTCTCGAGGAACAAGGGCCGAACTCACGATCGGCTCGCCGCATCTGCTTCACCTCGATCGACGACGTGGCCCGGCTGACCGACACCGTCACCGCCTACATCGATGAGGCGATCGATGTCGAGGATGCGGGCCTCGAGGTCGGCCCGGCACCCGAACTCGTGTTGGTCGAAGAGCTCCAGGATCGCCTCGACCAAGACCCGGCGTTCAAGGCTGCGTTCGAGGCGCTCACGCCCGGTCGACAGCGGGAGTACAACATGTATTTCACCGACGCCAAACAAGCCAAGACCCGGGCGGCACGAGTGGAGAAGTACGCCGAAAAGATCCAGGACGGCAGAGGCCTTCGCGACCGATGATGCTCGGTTGTCAGCGGGAGAAGAAGTCCAAGGTCGGCTGCGACGCAGCGTTGTCGAGTTGGAGGACTTGAGCGCCGTTCGCAACTGTCGCATTCGAGACTACAAGATCCCAGTCGTTGTTCGGTTCGAAGTCTCGAAGCTCAATGACCAGTTTCAGCGCATCGCCGAAGCTCAGGCGATCATCCAGCTTGACCGAACCGGTCGACGCATCCAGATTCCACAGGACCGAGACTTGGCTGCGGGGGTCGCTCAGCTCGCCGAACAGAGACCGTAGGAAAACCTGTTGGCGCTTCACCCGACCGAGGTCGCCCCGGGGATCGACAACCGGTTGACCATCGATGACCTCGGTATAGCTGCGAGACCGCACGAAGGCGAGCGCCTGGGTGGAGTCGAGGGTCGCAGGGCCAGGCGACGCCACGTCGAGACCGCTCTTGCGGTCATAGGCAGGGTGGGGGAAATCGATCGTCACCCCGCCGACGGAGTCGACCAGCTCGATGAAACCGGCGAAATCGATCTCGGCGTAGTGGTGAATCGGAATCCCGAGACTTCCGTTGATGGTGGCGATGAGGAGCTCTGGACCCCCGAATGCAAAGGCGGCGTTGATCCGGTTGGCAGCGCCGTCTCCCCCGAGCGGCACGTAGAGGTCACGAGGCAGAGCGAGCATGTGCTGGGTTCCGTCGTCGGCGATCCTCAGGATCTGGATCGTGTCGGTGCGCTGCCCGCCGACCTCCTGCGTGCCATCACCGAATATCGCACCTGCGTTGTCGACGTTCGGGTCGAGATTCTCCCGAGAATCATTACCCACGATCAAGTAGTTCGTACCCCCGACCGCGACCGGGGCGAGCACACCTCCAAGCTGCACTCGTTCGACCGAAGCGAACTGCCGCTGGACGTAGATCAGGACCCCACCCAGAACGAGGAGCCCGAGCAACGCGATCACCGCAGATGCCCTGAGCACCCGTCGCCCTCGGGTGCGTCCTCGCTTCGGACCGTGAGCACTCGACTCCCCGGCGTCGTCGGTATCGGTTCGCCCCGACGGAACTGCCTTTTCTACGGCGGGGGTTTCGACGGTGGGCGGTTCGTCCGTCGCCTGGCGGCCGCGACGCAACCAGGGGGCGTCGAGCGGCTCGTCCGCAAGATCGGGCAATGATGCCAGGGTTTGGCTCGAATCCGGCTGAGGTGCGTCGTTGTCTACGGCCATTGCGAGCGCCAATCGTGCCACATGCAACACGCGACTCGCGTCACCGTCCGGAGTGCGCTGTCCGCAGAGGGCATCGGCCGTCGGACAACCCCGATGGATCCTCGGCGAACGCATCCGACCGCGCCTGCGAAGGCGATCGGGCGCCGAGGAGGACATGGCTCACAACGATGAAGTTGGACCCGACATCGCCCAGTGCTCTGGTCCGCAGGCCATGTACCCCCAGCAATGACGAAGACGATGTGCAGGACGACACAACAACCAGGCGACGAATCGTCCGGCAAACTCGACCAAGTTGGTCGGCGCCGCTCAGGTCACCTAAGGTTCGACGTCGCTGAGAACAGTTGCGTCGCCGCGCAGGTGGACACAAAGAAGACCCAAACGATGCGAACAGGATTCACGACACACTCTGCCCCCCGCCGAGCCGACCCGCACATGGACGGTGCAAAGTGACCAATGGAGTGACCGACGCCCAGTTGTCCATACCGGCCCGGCTGGTGGCCGCCCCGGGTCGGATCGCCAGGAACACCTCGGTTGCGACTCGACTGTCCCTCGTCGTTCTCCTGGTCGCTCTCATCTCGCTGGTGATCACCGCTGTCGTCGGACTGGCGCGAGGTGGCGAGCTCACCGAGGTCGTTCTCCGGGAGCGCACCACGTCGATCGGAGCGGCGCGCGCCGACCAGGTCGAGCTCTATGTCGAAGGGCTCGAGCGGGCTTTGATCTCACAAGCGATCAGTCCGAGCACCGCCCGGGCGATCGACGAGTTCGCCGGGGCCTATCAGGAGCTGCAGGCGGCAGAACCGTCCTTCGATGATCAGGCACTCCTCGAAGCGTATTACGTCGACACGGTCGCGCCGGCGTTGTCGGCTGTGCGTGGACGGCCTGTCACCGCCGCCCGCCTCGTCCCTCGAGCCCGTGCCGCCGTCCACCTCCAGACGAACTACGCCGTCCCCGGCGGCGACGATGGAGGCCTCCTCAACGACGCAGGTGACGGAAGCCGCTGGTCCGAGCTGCACAGCTCCTTCAATCAGGCTCTCACCGAGTTCGCCACACGATTCGGTGTGGACGACCTCTACCTCATCGAGCCGGACGACAACATCATCGTGTATTCCACGTCGAAGGACATCGACTTCGCCACCAGCCTGCGGACCGGACCGCAGAGCGGAACTGCGCTGGCCGCCCTGATCAACTCCTTCGGCAACGATCCCGAACCAGGTGTGACCGCCATCGAGGACTTCACCAGCTATGCCCCGGCCGGTTACGAGCCGAGCCTGTTCATCGCCAGCCCCGTCGTCGCTCAGGGAGCACCCGCCGGATTCATTGCGTTCCGAATCGGTCCCGCTCAGATCAGCTCGATCACGACGAACGACAGCTCATGGGAAGGGCTGGGCGACACGGGCGAGACGTATGTGGTCGCCCGCGACGGCCTGATGCGCTCCGACGCTACGCGGCTTCATCGAGGATGAGAACTCGTATTTGGCGGCGGTGACCGACGCCGAAACGGCGACCGAGAATCAGACCAGATCGATGGCGATCTTGGGGACGACCGTTCTGTTCCAGCCGATCGACGACGAGGACGTTGACCGCGCCCTCGACCGGGAACCCGGTCTGGCGGAGACGAGCAACCACCTCGGTGCTGATGTCCTCCAGGCTCGCCGCGCCATCGACATCGAAGGGCTCGAGTGGGCGATGATGACCGAGGTCGAGCTTCAGGAGCTGGACGAGCCGATCGAGGACTTCGTTCGGGATCTGCTGGTGGCGATCGCGTTGTTTCTCGTCGCGGTCACCTTCATCGCCGTGCGGTGGGCAGATCGTCTGCTGGCGCCCCTGCGGATCATCTCCACCAAGCTGAGGGCGGTCCGGTCCGGCGACCGCATCGAGCAGGGTGTGAGCTCGGGCGCACTTCCAGCGAACAGTCCGATGGAGTTCATCGAGCTCGCTGACGACATCGACACGATGTTGGAAACGCTCGCGGCCCGGAACGCAGAAGCGGAGGCAAGGGCGGCCGAGCGGCGTCGCCTGTTGCGGCAGATCCTCCCGCCGCAAGCCGCCCATCGGGCCGAGGCCGGGGAAACGAATGTCATCGATCAGGTGGCGCAGGCCACGGTGGCCGTCGTGGTGATCGGCGGGCTCGGACCGCTCATGCGAGCCGGGTCCACGGACGAAGCCCGCGCCCTGCTCGATCGGTTCGTCGAGGAGACCGATGCGTTGGCCAGACAACGCGGCCTCGAACGGATTCGGCTCACCGGTGACGCGTTCTTCGCCGCTTGCGGGACGGTCCGACCACACATCGACCACGCCGCCAGGGCGGTGTCGTTCGTGCTGGACGTGCGCGACCTCGTCGCCGATCTCGGTGGCGACGGGCGGGTCATCTCGATGAGGGCGGGTGTCGACTCCGGTCCGGTGACCGTCGGACTCACCGGCGGATCGGGCCTCGTCTACGACGCGTGGGGTTCCACCGTACAGCGGGCGGCCGATCTCGCCCGCCACTGCGGGCCGAACGAAGTGCTCGTCTCCACCGCAGTCCGGCGACAGTTGCCGAAGCGCTTCTTGATCGAGGACCGCGTCGACCTGATCGACGGGCACCCCACCGCCGTAGTGTCCGGCCGGGCAAACGAGGGAGCGTCGCTGCGATGAGCAGACTGTTCCTCGATTCGAACGCTGCGCTGGCAGGGCTGATCATCATCGTGTTGCCGTTGCTGATCATCGGCGCTGGCGAGCTGGAGGAGCGACTACGCCAACGCGATTCGCAGTTCCAGTCCATGGTCTCGACGATCCGGGTCTGGGTGGTGCCGCTACTCACCGTGTGGGTGCTGGCTCGAGTGCTGTTCGACGTCAAGGACGACAACCCGCTGCTCCAGCTGCTGGCGAGCGCTGTGGTTCTTTCCAGCGCATCGGCCGGTCTATCAGCGCTGCGGGTAGTCGCCGCAGACCTCGCCGTTCGACCACGGCGGACCGGCCGGCGTCCGATCCCTCGGCTGTTGCTGGCGCTTCCTCGACTGCTCCTCATTCTCGCCACCGGGTGGATTCTCATCGCCGGCGTATGGGGCGTCGACCTCTCGGCCGCGCTCACCGCCCTCGGCGTGACCTCGCTCGTGATCTCGTTTGCGCTGCAGGACACGCTCGGCGGTATTGCCTCCGGTTTCACGCTGCTCGCCGATCAGCCCTTCGCCACCGGCGACTGGATCGAATCCGAAGACCTCGAAGGCCGCGTCATCGACATCAACTGGCGCTCCACCCGGATCGAGGACCGCAACGGTGACCTGATCGTGATCCCGAACGGCAAGCTCGCAAATGCGACCATCACCAACTTCGATGAGCCGAAGCGGTTGCATCGGGTGTCGGTGCCCGTCCAGATCGAGCGATCAGCGCCGCCGACCGCAGCGATCGAAATGCTGAACGACGCCGCCCGCTCGACGCCTGGAGTCGTCGAGGACCCGCCACCGTTCGCCGTCGTCACCCAGATTGCCGACCCGGTCGTCGACTACGAGGCGAAGATGTGGATCGAGGACTACGCCATCGCTCCAAGGGTGAAGGCGGAGTTCGGCGCGCTCGTCTGGTATCTGTCGTACCGCCACGGTGTCCCGCTCCCCAATCCTGCGCAGGATCTCTACCTGTTCGACGGCGCCAAGGCGGCGATCGAAAGTCAGATCACCGCCGCCGACGTCCGCCGGCGCTTCACCGACGTACCGCTGCTGACTGACATGGACGACGAAGTACTGGACCATTTGGCGGCCGCAGCGTCCCTCGACCAGTACCAGCGGGGTGAGAAGATCATCGTGGAGGGCGCACAGCGCAACTTGCTGCTGCTCCATCAGGGCCAGGCCCGGCTGGTGCTCCGGCGGGATGGCGCCGAGGACCTCGACGTGCTGGATCTGGAGGCCGGCGAGGTCCTCGGGGTCCTCGCTGAGCCGCCTCGGGGCGGTGGGGCCGCCGTGGTCGTCGCCGTCAGCGACTGTGACGTCGTGAGGATCCCACCGGAGGCTGCCGCCTTCGCGGTCTCGCGTGCCTCCGATCTCGCCGCCGTGCTCGACCAGCTCGCAGTGACGCGGCGGCGACGCATCGAACGCGTGCTGCGCCGCACGGTGCGTGGCGCCGACGAGAATGCGCCGGAGGGGACAGCGCCGCCAACGCCGGCAGGTGAGGAGTCATGAGCCGAACCCGCACCACCGGCCTCCGCCGTCGCCTCTCCACCGCACTCATCGGCCTCGCCCTCGTCTCGGTGCTCATGCTGTCAGGTGTCATCTTCATCTTTGCCCGAGAACTGATCGACGACACCGTGAAGTCCCAACTCACCGTGGTGCGCGACGAACGCGTGGAGGCGCTCGAGACCGGCATTGGCCGCGTCCGATCCCGAGTCTCGGCGCTGGCCGCCAACCCGAGCGTCGTCGCCGCGCTCGACGACCTGTCGACCGAGTTCCGACAACTCGACGACGAGGTGACATCCCAGGACATCGATGATCTCGTAGCTGTCTACGACGCCGAGTTCCTGCCGCCGTTCGTCGACGCCGGCGTCGACCTCCCGGGGATCGGGCTCGTGCCTGCGTCCACCGCCGGTCAGTACCTCCAGTATCACTACATCGTGGGAAACCCGAACCGCTTCGACGAGCGCGACCGGTTCGACGATGCCGGCGACGGGTCGGGATACAGCGCGGTACATGCCGTCAACCACCCTCTGCTGCGGTCCCTGATGGAGAACGCCCGCATGTCCGACCTACTCCTGGTCGACGCCGGTGGCGATGTCGTGTACTCGACGAAGAAGCGAATCGATTTCGGTACCAACGGGCTGACAGGGCCGTACAGGGTCAACGTGGACGGCGCGCCGGCGGGGCTCGGTGAGGTCCTCGACAAACTGACCGCCGTGGCGGTCGGTGACAGCGTCGTGTCCGACAGCGTCTTCTATGTTCCGACGGCGGGCGACCCAGTGTTCTTCGTCGCGGCGGCGATCCGATCGGGATCGGAGGTGGTCGGCGCCGTCGTCACCGAGGTGCCGGTCGAGGGGGTGACCGCCCTCATGACCGCGCAGGAGGATTGGGAGCTGCTCGGTCTCGGCGAGACCGGGGAGAGTTACATCGTGGGCGACGACCGTCAGCTGCGGTCCGACTCACGGGCGTGGCTCGAGGATCCCAGACGATTACCTGCGCCGGTACGTGGACCGATACGGCGACCAGGACTACGCCGACCTGATCGAGACGGTCGGCTCTCCGGTCCTCCTGCAACAGGTCGACAATGAAGCCGTGACCGCTGGCCTGGACGGCGACGAGTACGTCGGGTCCGTGTCGAACTACCTCGGCATCGAGACGCTCGCGGCGTCAGCGCCGGCTCGCGTCGCCGACCTCGGCTGGGTGGTCGTCGTCGAGGTGGACGAGTCCGAGACCGACGATGCGCTCAATTCGCTGCTCGCGCGGCATCGTGCTGGTCCTCGCGGTGCTGCTCCCGGTCATCGCGCTGGTCGGGGTGTTCCTCGCTCGCATCCTGACACGGCCGGCCAATACGCTGGTGCAGACCGCATCGCAGATCGCCGACGGCAATCTCGATGAGGAAATCGAGGATCTCGGCAACAACGAGCTCGGCGACCTCGGGCGCCAGCTCGAAGGTGTAGCGCAACAACTGGAATCGCAAGAACGGGCGATCCTCGATGAGGAGCAGCACATCACTGACATGCTGGCTGCGCTGCTACCGGCCCGGCTGATCGAACGGGTCCGGCGAGGCGAGCGAGCCATCGAGGACATCGTCGACACGGCGACGGTGGTGTCGATCACGTTCGACGCTGCCGAAGCCGCCGGCGGCGATCCGGACCTGGAGCTGGAGATCGCCGAACGGCTGAACGGTGAGGTGCAAGTGGCCATGCAGCGCTACGGGGTCGACCGTGTCCAGCAGTCCTCGGGCAGCCAGCTCTTCGTAACCGGCCTCGACCGTGGCGACGCCCGGGTGGCCGATGCGGCCGAGTTCACCCTCGCCCTGATGAAGGTGGCGGCCGAGGTAGGCGTCGAGTACGGTCATGCGCTGATCACAAGAGCCGGCATGTCGTGCGGCGACGTGGCGACGGGTGTCCTCGGCACCAGTCAACTCGCCTTCGGCGTCTGGGGCGATCCGCCCGGCGTCGCCGTCACGCTGGCGGCACTCGCCGAAGCCGGTCAATTACTGGTCGATGTAGACGTTGCTCAGCAACTCCGAGACTGGGATATCGATCCGGTCGCCGACCTCCCCGGCCTCGCCGACAACATTCGCGCCTACGCCGTCAACGGCCCACTGAGCACGATTGCCGAGGTTCAGCCGCCCGAACGAGGCTGACAGGAACTGAGGCCTCCTGTGGCGACGGCGGCGACCCGATCGAGCGCCCGTTCAGTGAACACCAGCAGCTTCCCACCATTCGCCGAAAAGGCGTCCCCAGTGCACCGCCACCGTGTTCTGCCGTGTGGGGTGCTCTCAATTGGTGGACTCCACACGATATTTGGGCAGACGGGCAGGTTGTGGTGTGGGTCTGAGGGGTTGCACTGGGCGGCGACGACGGTGCTATGACATACTCGGCGTCCATGACGTCGACGAGGCCAGATCACGACTGATTGACGGTGGCCTCGGCTCCGACATGGACGCGACCTGGGAGGGATCATGAAGGCATATTCGATCGACGGCAGGACCTTCCACTTCGAAGGAGCGCTCGACGCTGCACAACCGGTTGGCAGCTACGTCACGGTGGACGCCGGCGCCAAGGGCAGCTTCCTCGGCCGCATTCTGAGCATGTCGGTCGACACGGAATCCCCGACCCGAGGATCCGGTGGCGACCACCGGCTCGCGGGAGAAGGCACGCTGCTGGCCCAGGTCGACGGCGACACCCTCAACCGGCTCGAAACCGCGACCACGTTCAGTGATGCGTCGATTCGACCGGCCGATTCCGGCGTGGTCTCCGGGCACCTTGCCGCCTCCGTGGGGAAGGGAGCCCCGCTGGACATCGGTGTGGTGCAGGGACAACCCGATGTGAAGGCACTACTTCATGCCAAGGGTTTCGGTCGACACACCTTCTTGTGCGGCCAATCCGGTTCCGGCAAGACGTACACGCTCGGTGTGATTCTCGAACGCTTGCTGCTCGAAACCGACATCGATCTGGTCGCCTTGGACCCCAACTCCGACTACGTCAATCTCAACCGCGTGGCACCGGTCGAGGGTGGCAAACCCGGCGGAGACAACGACGCAGCCGGCGACGAGTACCGCAGTCTGTCCGACCGGTATGCCGTTGTTGCTCCCCTGGTCCAGGTGATGGGTCGCGACAGCCCACACAACCCCCTGCAGGCCATGTTCGGGCGCCTCTCGCTCCAGCAGCAGACCATGATCCTCGGGTTGGATCCCGTCGCCGACGCTGATTCGTACAACGCCTTCGTCCGGATCATCCGTGGTTTCGATGGTCCCCACTACAGCCTCGAGGACATCATCGAGCAGACCCGTGCGTCGTTCGAGGCGGACACACGTCGCCTCGGCCTCCGGATCGACAATCTCGGCGTGGCCAACCAGTCCATCTGGGGGGCAGCCGATGAACCGATCATGGACGTCGGTGACCACCGGCACGTTCTGCTCGCCGACCTTGGCAGCCTCCCCGACAGCGACCGAGATGTCCATCGCCGCCGCCGCCGTTCTCGGGTACATGTGGGATCACCGGCGGGAGCGTCGGCCAACGATCATCGTCATCGACGAGGCGCACAACGTGTGTCCTCAGAACCCCACGACGGCCAACCAGTCCGCTGGCCACCGAACACGTGATCCGCATAGCCGGAGAGGGGCGCAAGTTCGGGCTCTACCTTCTTCTGTCCACCCAACGGCCGTCCAAGGTTCACCAGAACGTGCATCTCCCAGTGCGACAATCTTCTCCTGATGCAAATGAACTCGGCGGTCGACATTCGGAGCTGACCCAGACATTCTCGTTCGTGCCTCCGGCGCTCGTGGCCGAGGCAGCCCACTTCGACCTCGGCGAAGGGCTGGCCGCCGGCAAGATCGCACCCGACCCGCTCCTGTTCAAGAGCGGCAGGCGGTTGACGTTGGAGGGCGGCAGTGACGTGCCCTCCACCTGGGCGTCGGCCCGATAGGGTCCACGCCGAGGCTCGGAGGCACGGTTCGATGCGCGGTCGATTGAGAGCATTGCTCACACGCGAGACAAACAAGGACGACGCAGTTGCCGGGGTCGTGCTGGGCGGTCAGAGCGTGCCCGACGGCCTGGCCGCGGGTCTGCTGGCCGGAGTCAACCCCGTCTATGGGCTCTACGCCTACATGTTCGGCATGCTCGGCGCTGCCCTGTTCACCAGTTCGTCAGTTCATGACCGTTCAAGCCACCGGGGCGATGGCGGCGGTCGTGTCCGACATACCCGAGGTCCGTGAGGGTGACAACCCCGAACGGGTGCTCTTCACACTGGCCATCGTGACCGGGGTCGTCATGATGGTCGCCGGGTTCGCTGAAGCTCGGTTCGATGCTGCGGTTCGTGTCCAACGCCGTGATGGTCGGCTTCATCAGCGGCGTCGGACATCAACATCGTGTTGGGCCAGCTCGACGACTTCACCGGCTACGAGGCCAGCGGGTCGGGTCGGCTGGCCCGAGCATTGGATCTGCTCCTGCATCCGACGACGGATCGATCTGGCGACGATCGTCGTCGGGATTGTGACCATCGCCCTCATCCTCAGGTTGGAACGCACCCGGCTGGGGGCGCTCAGCCTCGTCGTCGCCGTAGTCGTCGGCTCGGCGCTGGCCATTGTCCTCGGCGATGACGTTGCTCAACTCCAGCGACATCGTCGACATCCCGAGGGGCCTCCCGGCGCCGCAGCTCCCATCTCATCGGCTCGGTTCCCTCACTGCTCGTTCCCGGGCGCCTCGCTCGCCTTCGTCGGTTTGATCCAAGGGGCGGGGATCTCGGCCAACTTCCCGAACCCGGACCGCACCTATCCCGAACGCCTCGCGTGACTTCATCGGTCAGGGAGTCGGCAATCTGGTGTCAGGGACCTTCCAGGGCATGCCGGTCGGCGGTTCGATGTCGGCGACGTCGATCATCACCACCGCAGGGTCGAGAACCAGGGCCGCCCAGGTCATCGCCAGCGTGGTCATGGCGGTCATCATCGTGGCGTTCGCCAGCGTTGTCGGCGAGATCGCCATGCCGGCCCTGGCCGGTCTGCTCATCGTGGTCGGGTTCCGGACGATCAAACCGACCGAGATCCTTGCGGTCTGGAAGACGGGCCAGGTCCAAGCCGTGACCATGAGCATCACCCTGATCCTCACCATCCTCATCCCGCTCCAATTCGCCGTTCTCGCCGGCGTCGGCATCTCCACCCTGCTGTTCGTCATCCGCCAATCGAACGATCTCGTCGTCAAGCAGATCCTCATCGTCGACGACCGTTTCCGCGAGACCGAGCCCGCCACCCGAGATCCCAGCCAACGAGGTCGTCCTCTTGCAGCCCTACGGCAGCCTCTTCTTCGCGTCGGCATCGACCTTCGCCAGCCTGCTGCCCGAAGTCACCGAGGCCTCGCGGAACTCGGTGGTCATCGTCCGGTTCCGGGGTCGGACCGACCTCGGCTCGACGCTCACCGAGACGCTGTCACGGTATGCGACCGCCCTCAAAGCCGCCGACAGCAGACTCGTGATCATCTCCGACAGCAAACGCGTCCTCGATCAGCTCGACAACTACAGGTGTGACGGCGATCATCGGCGAAGAGAACATCTATCGATCCGACGAGTGGGTCGGGGCCACCGCCCGACGGGCTTTCGACGACGCCTCGGATTGGATCCACCCGAACGCCGACTGACCGGCCGCGGTCTGTCATCGCTCGCCGGCAGCCCGCGGTCGCCCGTACATCGACACCAGCCGTGCGACCAGGGTGGCGAGGAACACCTGACCGGTGATCGCCTCGATCGCAGCGATCCTTCGAGCGAGCTCGTTGACCGGAGCGATGTCGCCGAAACCCAGCGTGGTCAGAACCACGAAGGAGTAGTACGACGGGAGTCCCTTCGATCGGCGGATCGAGAACCGGACCGTCGAGGACACCTTCGAGGGCGAGGAAGACCCAGGCGAACACGAGGCCGATGAGGAAATAGGCGGCGAGGGCCCCGAGAATGGTCTGGGGCCCGACCCGATCATGGGCCAGGACTCGACCCACGACCGCTCCGAGGATGGCGAACAAGCACGACCGCCTGGCAGATCGCGCCGACCGCCGCCACCGCTGAGGTCTGCGGGTAGGAGGCGACGAGCACTGCTCCTGTTGCACCGACCGCCGCCACCATCGCTGTCGCCCGAGGATGGGCCCACAGCCCGGTGGCACCCAAACCTGCGATGAGGGCAGCGAGGTTCAGCAACGCAGCGACGAATTGTGGCCATTCGATTCCCGCGCTCGCCGGGCACGAGGAACGCGACGACGAGAAGAGCCAGCAGGACACCGAACCGGTCGGGGCCGAACACCCGACCGATCGACGAACCAACCGGCGACCTCGGTGCGCCTGGCATGACCCTCTGGGCGCCCTTGCCTATCCGACCGGGCGGCCGGCCATTCCGACCTCGGTCGAGGCGATCAGCTCTGGATCACCTTCGATTTGGCTGCGGCATACTCCGCATCGCTCAGCTTGCCGCTGGAGTGCAGATCAGCCAGCGACGCCAACTGATCAGCCTGACTCGATGATCCTGCGGCAGAACGGATGTAGTCCTGCATCGCCGCCTCTTGCTGCTGGGCCGCCTGCACCTGGCGGGCCCCCATCGAATCCCCGTTCACGATCAAATACATGAAGATCCCCAGATAGGGCAGGAAGATGATGAGATGCCGCCCAGATCGCCTTGCTCCACCCGGACATGTCGTCGGCACGGATGATGTCCCCGAAGACCTGGAAGACGAGCATGATCCAGACAAAGAACAGAAAGAACCAGAAGATGGACCAGAGCACCTGACCAGTACCGAATTCGGCTGCAACTAACATTCACTTCCTGCTTTCTTTCGTCGGTTGTCGAAACGAAACCCTAGCCCCATATGGGCAACGAGACCGTTTCTGGGACCCTACGGGCACAATCCAAGTCGATGCATCACCCCGCCCGGGTGATGCACGACGAGTTCGCTCCTTCAGCGTCCGTCGGTGAGGAGCGGTCGCTTCGGCGGAACCGAACCCGCTACGCTCGCCGGGTGCTGATCATCGGAATCCTCCTCGCCGGCATGATCGCCGGGGCCATTGCTCAACTTCTACTCGGCCGGGCCAGCTCTCGGATCGACTGGACGATGGCACTCGTCGCCGGCCTCACCGGCTCCTTCGTCGGAGGCTTGTTGTTCAGCCTCATCGCCGGCGACGGCCTCGATCTCCGCCCGAGTGGCATCATCGGATCGATCCTGGGCGCCGTCATCGTCACGGGCATCTGGATCCGAGTCGACAAGACCAAAGCCGAAGAGGCACGGATCACCCGCCGGCGTTAAATCGCCGACCATCACCGGTCACGGCGAGCTGAGGTGATGGAATGGAGGTGCTGCCAATCGCCTCCCCGGGAGAAACCCTTTATGATACGTGCTCTTATCGCAGTGGTCGCCGTCTTTCTCATCGCCACGTTTCCCGCCACCTGGCTGCTGATGCTCTTCCTCGGCAACCTCGGACTCGAGCTGTCGTACTGGGGAACCCTGCCGGTGGGCATTCTCGTTTCCACACTGCTCAGCGGCGTGTCGGCACCGACCTTCGTCGTTCGCTAGTCGCCGCCCGACGCTACAGCACGGTTCGCTGCATCGACCGACCGCCAACCGCTCCGGCGTCCTCGGCCAAGCCCTGGCGAATCCTACAGACCGAGAATCTGCCGCTTCTTGGCCTCGAATTCCTCCGGCGTGAGGATCCCGGCCGCCTGCAGCGAGGCAAGCTGCTCGAGCTCGGCCATGTAGCTGGGCGCCGCCGGAGCGGGTGAAGCGGGCGGCGGAGCGGCGCAACCTGCGGCGCAGGGGCAGCCTGGGGTGGAGGCGCAGCAGCGGACATGCGGCGATCCATTCGCCGTGCCGTTCGACGTGAGGCTCGCCGAGCGGTGCGACGCATTGATCTTCTGGCTGGTGGCATTACTGCTTCCCTTCGGTCGGGTCGATGTCGTGTTCCAGTACTGCGGCCATGGCGTCGGCGAGATCGCCCGGATCCACCACGCCGGCCTCGACGAGACCGAGCACCGTGCGGGCGATCACGGCGGCTTCGACTTCCTGAGCCAGCTCGATCGTGGCAAGGGCCTCCATGGATCGAAGCGTGGCTTCGGCCTCCAGGGCCGCGGCGATCTCCATCGATTCGATCGCCTCGGCGGTTGCGGTCAGTTCGGCCCCGACCATGATGAGCCCGTCGAGTGTGAGGAAACCTTGGGACACCAGTGAGCCGCCGGCAGCCCTGATCTCATCACGCAAACCCGCTGCCCACCGGTGTTCGATCAGCAGGAGAGCCAGTGCGCAACCCGGTGCCAGGTCCTGACCGATCTGTCGGATGTCGGCCGGTGTGACGCCGATGGCCGACGCATCGGCCAGGTCCTCGGGTACGTCGGCGGGATCCTCGCCAACGAACGAGAAACCCATCAGCTCGCCGAGGACCATGCCCAGAAACTCGTCGTCCTCCTCAGCTCCGAGGTCGCTGGCCTCCAGCGCGATCAGGTCCCCAACATCGTCCTTGGCCACGAAGAGGGCATCGAGGATTCGCACGGCCGGGACTGCCGTCAACTCCTCGAGCTTGTCGAGTATTCCCCCTCGGAACCGATCGAGGGTGTCGAATTCAAAGGCGACGAACTGTACTGGACCGAGCATGCGACGACGGTAGCCAGCGGGCCACGACGTGCACAATCCGGTGTACCGAATACCTCAGAGGTAATCGCGTTCGGTCAACCATCGTGTGGTGAAGAACCCGTAGACGGGCGGAAGGTACGTCGTGACCATCCTGTGGGTCAGGGCGGCGGCAAAGGCCGTCGATTCGGGCACGCCGACCAATGACAGACCAGCGGTCAGTGCCGCTTCACCTACACCGATCCCGCCGGGCACGGGCATCAGACCCACGAACAGACCGACCGCGCTGTTGACGAAGACCGCCTCGGCGAAGCTGACCGACGAACCGAACGCACTGACCGCCGCGCTCAGTGTGGCAGCGAAGAGAAGCCTGCCCATGAGCGCCCCACCGAGAATCCGCATGAGTCGCTCGGGATCGGTGACCGATTCCCTCACGTCGTGGAAAGCGGTCGTGATCGGAGGCAGGATTCGATTGCGGAGTCGAGGCACCGCCAACGTGACGATCACGCCGATGACGACGAGCACGACGACGAACAACACCAGACGCAGCACCGGCCCACTGTCGAAGTCGTCCAGTGTGATCGACTCTCCGATGATCCGTCCCGCCAAGAGCAACAGCAGGATGTCCACCGATTTCGACACCACGGTCAACAGCGGACCTTGCGCCACCGCTGCGGCGGCCGGCACGCCCAGCTTGCGCATGTACCGAACGTTCATGGCGATCGCACCGGCCTCAGAGGGAACCGCCAGGGAGACGAACGACAGCGAGTAGCGGAACAGAATCGTGGGACCGAGCGGCACAGGTCGGCTGATCATGCCGGTGAGGCTCACGTACTCGGCCAGGTTGGTGAACTGGGCGAGGACGAACGCGGTCACGACCCACGACCATCGTGCGTCGGAGAACTGCTCGACGATCGTGTCGAAGCCGATGTCGGCCAGCGAGCTGATGAGGGCGGAGGCGGCGAACAGCGCCAGGACGACCATGGCGATGTTGCCCCAGGTGACCCGCTGGAGCTGCGCCAGTTCGGGCGGCGACTCGATCCCTATGGCCTCGGCGAGGTCGTTCCTCAGCGGCCCGAGACCGAGATCGGCCTCCTTCACCTGGGCCTGGAGAGAACTGCACAACACACTGCGTTGGATCAATGGCAGGGCCCCGATAAGCACGTCGGCGTCGATCGCCTGTCGGGCTGCGACGATGGCCCGTTCCGTTCCGGCTGCGACAGCGGTGGTGACGAGCATCTGGGCAACATCGCCGGCAAGGGTGCTCGGTGTCGGTGACACGGTCGCCGCAGACAGGTCGTGCAGGATGACGGTGTCACCGACCGCACGAACCCGGTCGGTGTCGATCTGTCGGTGGGCAAGACCTCCGGAATGGAAACTCTTCAGAGCGGTCCAGCAACGAGCGAGGACGTCGTCGCCGGTGTCATCGAGCAGTTCGGAGAGGGAATGGCCCTCGGGCCAGCGGGTCACGACGAAGGCATCGCCTTCGTCCCCACGGCCCCACCCGACAAGTTCGACCTGCAGGCACACCCCGTCGCTCACCTTCGAGCAGCATGAGACTCTCGTGCTCGACCTGCTGGAGCCCGGTCGCGGCCAGGGATCGGTCCAGGTCGGTGTACCACATCTTCCGCCAGAGTCTCGACGCCAGCGCTGCCTCGCTGGCGTCGCGGCCGTAGACCTTCACGAGGGCGGCCCCTTCGTCGGGCAACTCGGCCTGCACGAGCGTGGTTCCCACGGGCTGGTCGTCCATGTAGGCAAGCGCCGTGGCCGGGATGCCGTTGCGGGCCAGCGCATCGGCTATTCGTTGTTTGCTCGGGATACCAACGCCGGAGCCGAAGACCAGGCGGATGGCGGAAGCGGATCCGATTCCCAGGGCCGTTCCTCCGATCACCGCCGACACCGTGCCGTAACCCAACACGATGGCTGCCACGATCATGGCCAGCAGAAGACGCCGCCCCACCTTTCGCATCGGCAACGACAAGTACGGACCGGCGACCGACACCAGCGCATAGGCGATCGAAAGACGGACGACCGGATAGGCGGGTATCCCTTCTCGCTCGACGATCTCGGGTAGCAACTGAGGCCATCGTTGGCCGACCAGCCACGACAGGGCAACGGCTGCTCCGAAGGCGAGACCGACGGCGAGCAGCATGTCCCGGGCCACTGCTCGCCGACCCTTGGCGAACACCGCTATGGCGACCATCAAGCCGATCGAGTAGAGGGCGCCGAGGGCAAACGCGAAGGCCAGGGTCGCCGAGAGCCAGCCCGGCAACCGGTCGGCGAAGACGTCGAGGATCCGGACGTCGAAGTCACTTGGAGCCCGGTGGGTCCAGCTCACCAGAGCGACGACGAGCGAGCAGAGCCCGAGCACCATCACATCGGCGGGTCGACGCGCCCGGGGATCCTCGGCCGGCGCTGCGAAGACGAAGCTCTCCGGAGTCCTTCGCTCACCAGTCCCTGTCCGACGTGAGATCAGCAGATGCTGTCATGGCGACCCCCTTCCAGTGAGGCTTTCGAGCTCGTGTTGGCCGAACTCGGCGAGCGACTCGGTCTCAACGCCGCGGTGCTGGAGGAACCGGCGGTGCAGCCCATAGGCCAAAGCGCCCAGCGGAATGGGAAGCCAGTACGACACGAGCCGATAGGCCAGCGTGGCAAGAACGGCGTCGCCGGCGCTCAATCCGGCGAGGGCGAGCGTGCCGGTCAAGCCTGCTTCCACGAATCCCAAGCCGCCGGGGGTGAACGGAATCTTGGACAGCAGCGATGCCGCCACGAACGCCAGCAGGAGCACCGACCCGAGCTCGTCGTGCCCGACGCCCCTCACCGCCATCACCAGGGCCAGGTATTCGAATCCCCACCTGCCGAGGCTGGCCAGCACAACCCATCGCCAGTTCGTGGTGAGATGGGAGCGCACGAGATCTCGCGCATCGAGGAACGTCTCCGAGCGAGGCGTCGCTGATGGATCGCCACGACCTACCCGGTGGACGATCCTGTCGATGATCCGACCCAGTTGGGCGAGGGGACGGTCCCAGAAGAAGAACAACCCACCTACGAGTGCGACGGCAACGAAGCCGATCACCGCGGCCACCGCCGCCCTGAGCAGGAGTGGGGCGATCGGGGGGCCGAAGACAATGGCGGGGACCGAGAAGACCGGCAGGGAGAACAGCACCGCAAAATTCAAGATGGTGGCCACGGTGAGGCCCGTGGCGGCGGACCGTTTGGTGATGCCGGCATCGTTGAGCATTCGGTACTGAACGGCGGTGGCGGTGGCTGCCCCGCCGGGGACGATCCGAGCGATCGCCGATGAGGCCAGCTGGGAGGTCGCCATCAATGCCCAGTCGGTCGAGCGAAGGCAGAGCCCCAGGAGCAACCAGAGACAACCGAGACTGAGCAGCATCGCGATCGTCATGAAGGCCAGTGACCCTGAGCGGAGACGTTCGAGCTCGGGCCAGGAACTGAAGACCTCCACGATGCTCGGGATCACCAGATACACCGACACGGCCGTCACCCCGAGCATGATCGCCCGCTTGGCGAATCGGCTCCTCTTCTTCACGTGCCCGACACGTCGAGGAGCCCACAGTCGACAGCCACGTTCGAGACTGTAGCGGCCTGTCGCGAAGCGGAATCGGGTCGCAGATGTCACCGCCATCGTTGGCGCCGATCGCCGGCGGTCCGAGCAGGGTGGGATACCGTTCGGAGATGCCAGCGACCTACGCCGACGCCGCCCAGTTCGAAGCTCTCTTCAGCCGCCTGTTCGCAGAGATCGGCGATTCGGCGGCCGACCAGATGAAACCGTTGGTGGAGAGCCGCATGGTCATCCGCTTCCTCGTGAGCAAACCATCGGTCGAGATGTGGGTCGACGGTCGTGAGGCCCCCGTCCGCACCGAGTTCGGTCCAACCGACCTCGAAGCCACCCTGACCGCAAAGCTGTCCGCGAACAACCTGCACAAGCTCTTGCTGGGCACTCTTCCGCTCGGCAGAGCGCTCCTCTTCCGCAAGCTGAAGGTCGACGGCTCGAAGAGCAAGGCGATGAAGCTGGAGGATCTCCTCCACGCCTTGCAGGCGCGCTATCCCGATATGGCTGAGGAGATGCTCGGCACCGGCTGAGTGGCGCGGTGACGATGTCGCACGGATCCCCCCGACGATGGTCTGCGCTTGCGGTCGACATCCTTTCGGAGGATTCGGGTCTGTTCGCCTACTATGAGTGAGGGTCGACCACAACCGCGAGAGGATACTGATGGCAGCAGGCACCGGCGTTCCACTGCGACGAACCGACGGTCCACGAAACCGGATCGCGGCATTGATCGCCGGGGTCGGCGTCGGACTGGCGTTGACGGTGAGTGCGTGCTCTGACGACGGCCCCCTGAGCGATGTGACCTTGCCGTCCACCACAGCGCCCGAATCACAGCCGGAGAGCGAGGCACCACCGGAGACCGAAGCACCACCGGAGACCGAAGCGCCACCGCAGACCGAAGCACCGCCGGAGACCGACGCGCCACCGACGGCCGATGACGAGCTGAGCAACGAGGACATCTTCGTGCTGGTGTTGCTCGGCATCGCTGTCGTCGGGGCGATCCTGATCATCACCAACGTGGCCACGTCCCGCTCGCGATCCAAGGCGGCGGATCGGGCCAGCCGTCGCAGCCGATACGCCGACGTCGTCGGCGGCTATCGCTGGGTTCACGACCAGGGAACCATGGAAGTCCTCCGCACCGGTGAGCCAGGGCCACTCGGTCAGAAATGGCAGACGATCAATCAACGCATCGTCGAATTGGAAGGCCGAACATCAGCGCTCGAACTGGAGGCACCCGATGAGGCGACAGCCAGCGCCCTCGAGGATCTCGGGCGGACCGCGGCCAGCCTTCGGGCGGCGATGGACACCGACGTCGCACTGCGCTCTGATTCATCGATGGCACACCGTGTCGATCTCCTGCGATCGTCGGCGCAAACCGTGCAGCAGCGACGGATCGACCTCAACACGGCACTCTCGAACCCGGCACTGAGGATTGGATCATGACGACGAACCGACCGACTCGGTCAACGACCAGCGGATGGGTCATCTTCTCGGCCGTGGCGATCTTCATCAGTGCGGTCTCCAACCTGATATGGGGCTTCACCCTGTTGCTGAAGGGCGACTGGATCGTGATCGCACCCGAGGCGATTCTGCGGTTCGATCTGACGACGGCCGGTGCGATTCTCCTCCTGTTCGGGATCTTCCAGGGATTTGTCGGCGGCGGGATCCTGACGGGCGAGCTGTGGGCGAGGCTGCTCGGCATTCTGGGCGCCAGCCTGAATGTCGTGGCGTCCATGACCTTCATGTCCATCTACCCCGCCTGGGCATGGCTCGTCATCATCGTCGACGGGCTCGTCATCTACGGATTGACCGTGCACGGCGACGAGGTGGCCGAGTTCTGACACCGCCCACCCGCCGCCGACCTTGTGGACTCACCTCGTACGATGCGGGATCATCGAGCGTGTGAACTTTCCGACGCATCCTCCGCTCCACACGTGACGCCATCCCCTGTGGCCGCCACGGACAAACCGCACACTCCACGTGCCCGGCACAGCGTCCGGTCCTGGCGCAACCGGGTCCGCTATCGATTCGATCGGCTCCTGGCTCGCGGCACCTGGGCCGTTCTTCTGTGGCTCGGCCTGATCACGTTGCTGGTCGTGATGATCAGTGCCGTGCTCTTGACCGTGTTCCCCGTGAGCTTCACCGGCGACGAGGACGCATCGATGGCCGAAGACTTCTGGCAGTCACTCCTGCGGGTAATCGACCCCGGCACGATGGCGGAGGACGTGGGATGGGGACGTCGGATTCTTGCCCTGATCGTGACGATCACCGGTCTGTTGATCGCCGGGACTCTCATCGGTCTGATTGCCAGCGGCGTCGAACAGCGAGTGGAGGCCTTGCGACGCGGTCGAAGCCTGGTGGTGGAATCCGGCCACTTCGTTGTTCTGGGAAGGTCACCGCGGCTACGCATCATCATCGATCAGCTGACGAAGGCCGACCCGAAGACGGTCGTGGTGGTGCTCGCCGACCACGATGCGCCCGAGATGGACCAGGACGTCCGCGCCGACCTCGACCCCTCGCTCGGTCAGCGACTCATCTTCCGATCCGGCGATCCTCAACTCGAGTCCAGTCTCGAGATCACCAATGTCGACGAGGCGCGGGCGGTCATCGTCCTCGCCGATGCCGACGACATCGAGTCCGACGTCGTCACAACCGCACTCAATGTGGGCAGGGTGATCGGCTTCGAGCGCACACCCATCGTCGTCGAGGTGCCGGACGCTCAGACGAGGGAAAAGCTCCTACTGGTCACCGGACCCAACCTTCACCCGGTGGTCGCGGCCGAATCTGTTTCTCGCGTGGCCGCTCTCGTGCTCCGGCAAGCCGGACTCGGCGAGGTGGTCGAGGCACTCATCGACGCGGGCTCGCCCGGTGTCCACGTGAAAGAGCTACCCGAGCTTGTCGGGTCCTCGTTCGGTGATGCGGTGTTCGCTCTCGGCGCGTCACGCCCGATCGGCCTGATCGGGGCCGATGACACGCTCCGGCTCAATCCCCCCCGGGTAGCGCCCATACAACCGGGCGACCACGTCGTCGCAATCGCAGCAGAGCATGCCGCCATCGCGCCCGGCCCCCAACGGTCGAGCCCGGGCTCACAGGTGCCGATCCAGCTTGACACCGAACCGACGCCGATGAACCTGCTGATCGTCGGGTGGAACCACCTGGGGTCGCGGTTGCTCGCCGAGTTCGACCGGTTCGCACCGCACGGATCGAGCGGCGTCATCCTCTACGACGAGACGATCACGTCGACCGATGCCATCGGTCTGCCATCGACGACCAATCTGACCCTACGGAGTCGGCCAGGGTCGGATCCGAGCCAACCGCTGCGGGAAACCGAGTTCTCGTCCATCATCGTATTGGCCTACGGCGACGACCTTCCCGCACCCGAAGCCGACGGACGAACGCTGATCGATCTGGCGATCGTGCGGAACGAGCTGTCGGTTGCGTCCCTCGACCGGAGCCAGCTCCTCGTACAGCTGTTGGACGCCGATCGGATCGACTTGGCCGACCTGGCCGGGATCAACGGCTTCGTCATCGGCGACGGGATCGGCAGTTACCTGATCTCCCAACTCGCTGCCGTGCCAGAGCGCCAAGCGGTACTCGGAGCGCTCTACGACCCCGACCGTTCGTCGCTGCATTTGATGGCATTCGACCAACTCGGGATCCCCGGTCCGGTCTCGTTCGAGGATGTGATCGGATCGACCTACGCCTCGAACCTGTTGGCGATCGGATGGATCACGTCGGTCGAGCGGGGACGCCAGGTGGTGCTGAGCCCTCCGTTGACCGCCGTTGTTGATCCTTCGAACCAGATCATCGTGATCGGCTAGTAGGCCCGGTCGATGGGTCTTTCGCCGGGACTGACCTGTCACGGATCGGGGAAGACCGTCGTCCAGTCGTTGCGCATGCTGACCTGGGTCAAACCCAAGCGTGTGGCGGTCGTTTCGATCGACTCCTCGGCGTCGTAGGAGCCGGCTTTGCCCTCGTACGCGTACTCCCGGTCGGCGTCGTCGTGGTTCACCACCAGCGCAAGACCCGGCCCGTCGCCACTGGCGGCGTACTCCAACATCTCTGCATCGCCCGGCGAGTTTCCGGCGGCCAGCACCGGGCGACGTCCGAGGGCGACTTGGATATTCGCAACCTTGGTCGGCCCTTCGTTGACCCCACCCTGCACCTCGGCCCGCCGGACCAGGCGGGGTTGCCCCTGGCGTCGCTCGAAATCGTAAGTGACCAGAGTACCGACGACTCGTTCGGGCGGTACGCCGTACACACGCCTGCTCACCGCACGGAGGAACTCGGTGCCGCCACCGGTGATGATGCAGTTGACGAAACCACGTTGTTCGAGAGCGTCGAGGAGCTCGAGCATCGGCTTATAGACCAGGTTGTCGTAACGCCGACCGAGGTCGGGGTGGCTGGTCTCGGCAAGGAACTTCCGCACCCGTTCGGCGAAGCGTTCGGGCTCGATCCCTTCGAAGAGTCCCAACAGCGCCAGCGCCACCCGCTCCAGACCGAAGTCGGCGAGTGAGGCATGGTCGCCGGTCAGGAGAGCGCTGAATTCGGGAACGTCACCCAGTTCGGGGCGCTTCTGGACCGCCTGACGGAGTTCCCAGACGAAGAAGTCGATCTGTGGATACCGGGGCTTCTCACACCACAACGTCCCATCGTTGTCGAACACGGCGAGGCGGTTCTCCGGGGCGATGTCGTCGGCGGCATCCAGAAATCCGACGAGCGCCTGTCGAGTTGCACCCTCCCGCCACGACGGAAGAAGATCGTCGCGCCGATGGTCATTCATGCACGAAGCCTTTCGAGAACCTGGCTGGTGTTCGTGAAACCCGACGGAGAACGCAACGGTACGGCGACCGCCGCACGGCCGTCAACATCAAGGCGAGCGACGTTGCGCCCGAGTCGTCTCACACTTCGACAGGAACCGGGCGATTGTGTCGTTGCGACAGCACGACGACGCTGGTCGCCGCGACCCAGGCCGGGATGGCCAGGACGACCACCTGCCATCTCGTGGCCACCAGCAGCAGAGCTACGGCCAGAGCGAGACTCGACAACGCAAACCAGCGGGGAAAGAGCCCGGCCCTAGCTCGCCCGACTCGTACTGATGGCGATGAACACCGCCCCCATGCGCAGGGCCAGAATCTGAGCGGTTGCAGCCCCCAGCGCCAGAAGCGAGCGAGTGCCATCGACGTCGATCGTTCCGGTGGGTCTGGCCTCGGCGCCCCAGACGATCGCAAGCTCGATGCCGCCGACCAAGAAGGATCGCCGTGGCAAACAGCGTGCCGGACACGAGTTGTACCGAAGAGAAGAGCGTGTTCTCGCGTCCGCCGGCGCGCAGGATGCGGGCCCGCAGCGCAGCCATGAACCAGATGAACGCGACCGCACCGAAGGGCAGGACATAGATCCCCGCCCACAGTGACGTGCGGCGCTCCTCAGGATCGCCGAAAAAGGCGACCAGCTCCTCGGCTGATGCGTCGAACGGCGGACTCGTTTCCAACAGCAACCAACCGACCACGAACAGGGCTGCGAACACAAAACCGGCCAGCGCCGCCCGCGAACCTCTCTCGGCCTGAGCGGCCAAGTCATCCAAGCCTGCGAGCCGATCACCCCAGGAGTCCCCATGTCGTGATTGGCTCGCCACCGACGCCGACCCTAGCATCGTGCAGCCATGGCGACCGCAGGAATCGAACGGATCCGGCTGCCGCTGTCTCATACCGTCGCCCTGCTTCGTGAGAGCTTCGCAGCATTCTCCGAGGACCGCGCCCGCAGGCTGTCCGCCGGTCTCGCCTACTACGCAGTGTTCGCTCTGGTCCCGGCGCTGACGACATCGGTGTTCATCGCCGCCAGCCTGGTCGGCACCGATGCAGCTCAGGGGACGTTCTCCGATGGCATCGAGGAGGCGGTGGGCCAGGACCTGGCGATACAACTCGAGGACGCGATCGCCTCGGCGTGGGATTCCACCAATGCCTCCCAATTCGCCCTGTTCAGCCTGCTGGTGGCGGCCTACACCGGATCGATTCTGTTCGTCGCCTGGCGTGACACGCTCGAGCTGATCTGGGAGGTGCCCTACACCTCCGGCATGAAGACCACGATCCTCAAGCGCGTCTACGGCATGCTGATTCCGGTTGCGGTGGGGATCATGTTGGCCGCGCTCGTGGTCTTCCAGACCTTTGTCGGACTGATCTCGGAGCTGTCGCGCTTTGCGCTGATCGATGCGACGTTGCGCATGGCGGGGACCGTGCTTCCCGCCGTGGTTGCCGTTGTCACGCTCGCCTGTCTGTATCGCTACTCGACCCGCGCCACCCGGCCACTCTGGCGCCACGTCGTCCGGGGGGCAATGGTGGCCTGGATCGGTCTGGCAGTCCTGTCGTGGGGGTTCGGGATCTACCTACGGGTCATCGGAACGACGAGCTTCGCCGGAGCAGCCAGCAGTATCGTCGTCGGCCTGGTGCTCCTGTACTACGGCGCTCAGATACTGCTGTTCGGCGCCGAGGTGGTCCGTTGCTCCGCCGATCGGGATCCCGCCATCTCCTGGCCGGTCGATCGGCCGAACCCGGCGACCTGATCAGCGCTCGTCGGCGCCCACGCCGGACCGCTGTGCCTCCGCAATCCACGACTTGAACAGCTCGATGGATGGAACGGGCACCGACGAGCGGCTCGGTGGGTTGGGTGAGGCCGGCCGGGGCGAGCACGAACGGGCGGCTCTGCCTACCGCCGAGACCGCCGTGGAATCCGATGAGTTCTTCGAAGGCAGCGCCCTCATCGGTGACGGGATCGTAGAAGCTGTTGACGAGAAGGTCGGGGCAGTTGTCGAAGCTGCTCGTCCGACGGAGGTGGTCGGCGGTGTTCGGTCCGAAGACCGACAGCGGATCCTCGCCCTCGACGCGACCGTCGGCCAGGTGATGGATCCCGTCCGAACCCAACACGACGTCGCCGAGCACATGGTCGCGGACCATCACGAAACCGACCCCGTCATGGCCTCGTAACCCCTCGATCAGTCCGGGCTGCGCGGCGTCGATCTGCTGGCGGGTGGCCCGTCCGGCGATCCCGGTGAACGAAACGAGCCCCAGGTTGCCGGAGGCGAGCACGATCACGTCGTCGTCGACGATCTGCTCGGTAGCCGGACCGATGACGACCTCGCCATCGGTGGTTTTGCTCCGAGTCGCTCGTTCGACCGCCTTGCCGATCCTCGATTCGTCGGCAGCCGCATCGGTCAGGAGTCCGTTGACATTGTTCCAGCCCTCCTCGGCGAGGACCGGAGCCGACACGCTACCGGCGGCCAGGCGCTGGACGACGGCGTCGAGCGTTTCGCCGTACCGCTGCTCGAACGTCGCCCCCTGGGTCTGGCCGTGGTCGGCCAGCACGACCAGATAATAGGGGCGAGGTGCGTCGGCCAGGCCGGTGAGGAGCCGTTCCAGCTGGTCGTCGGTTCGCCGTAGGGTGTCGAGGGCGTCGGGTGCCACGATGCCGGAGTGGTGGGCGACTTCGTCGTAGCCGACCAGGTCCACGTAGGCGGACGGCACCCCCCTGGCCATGTCGGCCACGAGTGTGGACCATGTGATCTCGGCGAGCACCACCGTCGTCGCTGCTCGCAGGAGCGGGTACACCCCGCCCCGGTCGATGTAGGGTTCGACGCCGTCGCGACGGGCTCTCCTGGCTGCCCGAAGTTCACGAACGATGTCCGCTGCTGCGAGTGCGATGATTCGAAACAGGCTGTACGGCGTCGCTACCACGTACAGGAACCGGTTCTTTCCCAGAACCTTGGTGCTGACGGTGCTGAAGGTGAACATCGTGTCGTCGGTGTCGCCGCTGAACACGTTGGCCCGGGACGCGCCACCGTCGACCAGGAGCCCGACGCCGGAGGACTGTCGTGATTCGATCTCGGCGGCGTCCTTCGGACGATTGGTGACCATCACCCTGCGGGTGTCCTTCTCGTACCATCGGAATGCCGGCATGTTGTGGTTGTCGCCGAGCAGGATCCCGGCCTGCATCGCCCCGGTTTGGGATGACAGGTCGCACTCCCACCCGTGCAGTCGGTGCGTACCGGAGGCGACGAGGCGGGCCAGGAACGGGGCGTGACCGGCGGCCATCGCGCCCTCGAGCACGTCGTGGCCCAGGCCATCGATCTGGATGAACAGGAAGCCCGGGACGTCGGTGTGGGTGGGCGGTTCGACTCGATTGACCACCCGCCTCACAACCTTGGCCCGCCATGCGTGATCGCCGTCGACGTGCAGCATGCCGCCGACCACGATGTTGACGATCGACAGGGCCAGGGCGATGGCCATCGCAGTCCAGAAGGATCCAACCTCGACACCGGTGACGATTGCGGCTGCTGCCCACAAGAACAGTGCGTTGAGAACGAAGGTGAAGAGGCCGACGGTGACCAGGATGATCGGCAGCGCGATCCGAACGATGAACGGCCACAGGAACGCATTGAGCACGGCGAGCGTGATCACCATGCCGACGGCGTTCACGAATCCATTGATGACGAAGTCGTTCAGGACCTGATCGAGCAGGAGCAGGGTCAACGCCTGGGCGAGCGCCAGCACAACCATCCTCCCGATCTTCAGAGGTGTCGGCGGCCGATCGATCGGCAGCGGCGGCGGGGTTCTGGGCAGCTCGGGCACGGCGGGCACGAAGTCGAACGATAGATCAAGGCGACCGACTCGGCCGATCTTCCTCAGGCGGTGGGCTGGCCGCCGGAACTCGATGCGGGGCGGTGGTGTATCCCAGGCCGAGATCACCCCTGTGCCGGCGACGGCTCTTTTCGCCAGCGGGAGGGCACCTGCGACAGCCATGGAGAAGATCGCCATTGTCACCCTTTTCGGGTGAGACCGACCGATCGTCGCCGTACTAAGGTGTCGCATACGACTGGACTTGAAGGAGCACAAGAATGCCCAACGGCAAGCCGAACATCCTGGTCATGTGGGGTGACGACATCGGGATCACCAACGTGAGTGCGTACTCCGACGGGCTGATGGGCTACCGGACGCCGAACATCGATCGGATCGCCGCACGAAGGCATCCGTTTCACCGACTACTACGGCGAACAGTCATGCACCGCCGGTCGGGCAGCCTTCATCTGCGGACAGAATCCCTATCGCACCGGGCTCACCAAGGTGGGGATGCCGGGCGCTGACATCGGCATGCAGGAGCGAGGACCCGACGATCGCCCGGGCCCTCAAGGACCAGGGCTACGCAACCGGCCAGTTCGGCAAGAACCACCTCGGCGACCGGGACGAGTTCCTGCCGACCAACCACGGGTTCGACGAGTTCTTCGGAAACCTCTATCACCTCAACGCCGAGGAGGAGCCCGAGCTGCGCGACTACCCGAACGAGAAGGATTTCCCACACTTCCGGGAACGGTTCGGGCCGCGCGGCGTCATTCACAGCTGGGCCGACGGTCGCATCGAGGACACCGGTCCGCTCACCAAGAAACGGATGGAGACGATCGACGACGAGCTCATCCCCGACGCACAACGATTCATCAGCGACGCAGCCGATGCCGACACACCGTTCTTCGTGTGGTTCAACACGACCGGTATGCATTTCCGGACCCACGTCGCCGAGGACAAGCTCGGTCAGGCCGGCGTGTGGCAGTCGGAGTATCACGACGGCATGGTCGAGCACGACAAGCGGATCGGTCAGATGCTCGACTTCCTCGACGAGAAGGGCCTGGCGGAGGACACGATCGTCGTGTACAGCACCGACAACGGCGTGCACATGAACAGCTGGCCCGACGGTGGCATGACGCCGTTCCGGAGCGAGAAGAACTCGATGTGGGAGGGCGCCTACAGGGTTCCGGCGATGGTGCGCTGGCCGGGTCACATCGACGCCGGTCAAGTGGTCAACGGCATGATGAGTCACGCCGACTGGTTCACGACGTTTCTCGCCGCCGCCGGTGAGCCCGACATCGCCGAGAAGCTCCGGGAGGGCCACGAACTCGACGGGCACGAGTACAAGGTGCACCTCGACGGCTTCAACCAATTGCCGTACCTGACCGGCGAGGTCGACGAGAGTCCTCGCTTCTACTATCTTCTACGTCACCGACGACGCCGATGTCGCCGCTCTTCGCTACCACAACTTCAAGTTCGTCTTCCTGGAGCAACGGGCGACCGGCACCATGCGGATCTGGAGTGAGCCCATGGTGGAGCTGCGAATGCCCAAGCTGTTCAACCTCCGGACCGACCCGTTCGAGCGAGCCGACATCACGTCCAACACCTACTACGACTGGATGCTCGACCATGCCTTCTTGTTCGTCCCTGCGCAGGCGTTCGTTGCCGAGCACCTCAAGACACTGCTCGAGTTCGCTGCCACGCCAGAAGCCGGCGAGCTTCAGCATCGACCAACTCCTCGACAAGCTCAAAGCGGGCATCACCAGTTCGTGAACGCAGCAGCCCGCCGGGGAGCCAGAGACGCGCGCCTTGCCGAGCTCGTCTGGATCCCCGGCGGCTCGTTTGCCATGGGGTCGGCCTCCCACTACCCCGAGGAGGCACCCGTCCACACCGTGGCCGTCGACGGCTTCTGGATCCGGTCGACGACGGTCACCAACCGCGAGTTCGCCGAGTTCGTCGAGGCGACCGGGTATGTGACGGTGGCGGAGCGGCCACTCGATCCCGACGACTACCCAGGGGCGCCGCCGGAGAATCTCGTCCCGGGATCGCTCGTGTTCACGATGACGCCCGGCCCTGTCGACCTGACCCACATGAACCTGTGGTGGACCTGGACGCCGGGTGCGTGCTGGCACCATCCTGAGGGGCCGCGCAGCCACATCGATGGCCGGTCCGATCACCCGGTGGTTCATGTCGCTCATGAAGACGCTGCCGCCTTCGCCCGAGTGGGCCGGCGAGTCGTTGCCGACCGAGGCGGAGTGGGAGTACGCCGCCCGGGGCGGGCACGAGGGCCGACCGTTCATCTGGGGCGACGACGCCGTCCCCGACGGCGAGTACCTCGCCAACTTCTGGCAGGGCGACTTTCCGTATCGCAACAGCGAGGCCGACGGCTTCGCCGGTACCGCACCGGTGGGGTCGTTCCCGCCCAACGACTTCGGGCTGTTCGACATGGCGGGCAACGTGTGGGAGTGGACCGACGACTGGTATGGCGCACCACCATGTCCCGGACGCCGACAAACCGTGCTGTGTGCCGACCAACCCCCGAGGGCCCGGCATCGAGGCGAGTTACGATCCCGCTCAACCTCAGGTCGCCATCCCCCGGAAGGTCGTGAAGGGTGGCTCGTTTCTCTGCGCCGACAACTACTGCCAGCGCTACCGCCCTGCCGCCCGCCGACCTCAGATGATCGACACCGGCATGAGTCACGTCGGCTTTCGTACGGTGAGGCGTTCAGACCCCCCGGTGGGCGACGCTTGAACTCGCCCGACGGCGATCTCATCGCCCGGTTCTACGACGAACACCCGTACCCGCCGCCGGTGGACGATCTGTCCGCTGATCGTCGAAGCCTGGAGCGATGGAGTTCCGTCGCCGGGTGGAGCACGCTCGAATGTGGCCGTCGTTGCCCTACCGCGACGATCACACGATCCTGGTCGCCGGCTGCGGCACGTCCCAGGCGGCGCGCTACGCGGTTCGCTACCCGAACGCGCAGGTGGTCGGGATCGACGTCAGCCCGACCAGCATCCAGGCCACGCAAGCGCCTCGTCGAGCACCACGGCCTCACCAACGTCGAGCTGCATCTTCTCCCGATCGAAGGCGCCGACACGCTGGGCACGTCATTCGACCAGATCGTCTGTACGGGGGTCCTGCACCACCTGGCCGACCCGGCAACGTGGCTTGCGGAGCCTTCGAAGTGTCCTCGCTCCCGAAGGGGCGATCCGTCTCATGGTCTATGCGTCGTATGGCCGTTTCGGGGTTCACCTGATCCAGGACTACTGCCGGCTGCGTCGGCGTGACACCGGAGCCGGCCGACATCAGCGATCTGATCTCGACGCTGCGGGAACTGCCGATCGGACATCCGATCGGCCATCTGTTGCGGAACACGCCGGACTTCCGAGACGACGATGCGCTTGCCGACGCGTTGCTCAACCCACGTGATCGGTCCTACACCGTCCCGTCGGTGCTGGAACTGATCGACGGTGCCGGCCTGCGGTTCTCTCGGTGGGTGCGACAAGCTCCCGTACCGACCCCAGTGCGGGGCTTTGACCGAAGTGCCAGCACGGCCGGCGAATTGCGGCACTGTCAGAGCCCGATCAGTTCGCTGCGCTCGAGCTGTTCCGCGGCACCATGCAACGCCACAGCGTCATCGTCCACCGTCAGCGATTCGCCGCTGCCCACCAGCCCAATCCGGTGGGACGACGACGCCTGGGGACGCTACGTACCGATTCGCCCGACGACGGTCACCGTCGTCGAGGAGCGACTACCAGCAGGGGTGGCCGGCGTGCTGATCAACCAAGCCCACACCGACCGCGATCTCGTTTTGTTCCTGGACGAGGACGCCCGGCGCATCATACGAACAGATCGACGGCAAGCGGACGACTCGGCACTATCGATGGTGCCACCCCAGGTTTGTTCGAGCGCCTCTGGTGGCACGACCTCGCGATGATCGACACATCGGCTACACCAGAGCGCTGAACGCCCGGCTCTCACGAAGCTCGTTGACCCGAGAGGTCGGCAGCCTGAAACTCGCAGCAGCGACTACCGGATGTCCACCGCATCGGTCGCAAGACTCTCATCGGACCGACGAGCGATTTCGGCCAATACGCTGTATGCCGCCCATCACCATCAGGGTGACGGCCACGATCAGCAGAACCACCAGCCCGGTCGGTTGCTCCACGTGACCAGACCAGTCCGCCCAGGATCGCCGTCCCGGTGAGCAGGCCCCGTTCGTGGGCAGCGGCGCTTGAAGCGAGTGGACCGGCCGGCCGATCCGAACCGGATTCGCTGGCCCGCCCCAGCAAGGTGTCCCACCCGGCTCGGACCCTGGCAGCGGATTCTGACGGCCCGACGACCCACGCTCCGAGCAGGATGAGCAGCCCGATGACCAGGACCATCCGCAACGCCCGGACCAGATCGTTGGTGAGATTGTCGAACATCGCAGCGGCGGCGTCGGGATTGTGAACCTCCTCCGGCAGGCCGGACAGATACTGACGAACGACCATAAGGCCGTCGCAAGTGCAAAGACAAACGCCGTCGAACCGAGATACAACAGAGTGAATTGGTCACGGTCGACGTCGAGGATCAATGCCGCAAGAACCGTGATGGTCGGTCCCAGAACGACCCCGCCGACGACCGCCAGCCCCGGGACACCCCACCGGTCGACAAGTTGTTGCGCAGAACCGTCCGGCACCTTCGACTCGGCATCGGGAATGAATCGATCGATGATCTGGTCTTGGCCCGGCCATGATCGGGGCGGAACCGCCCACCTAGAAACAGGAGAACGAGCGTGGACACGATGCTGGCAGCGACGCACGTCAGGTAGACGCCGAGCGGATCGAGACCGAACAGCAGGCCAGCCGGAATGGCCCATCCGCCGGCAAGGATCGCCACGACGAACAGAATCCCGTATTCGAGGATCATTCACGTCCCCTTTCACAATGTCGGGCCAGGGGTGCGAGCCGGACCAAGGAACCTTCTTTGTTCAGTTGACTGTTCTCGGTCACGCACAACGGCAGTGCGTGACGAGCTCAGCCATAGGGAGACCTGACGTACCGGTTGTGGCGGCGGCTCATCGACTCCCCGTTGACGATGATGTACCCGAAGACACCCACGTAGGGCAGGAAGATGATCGCAAGAGCCCACAGTGCCTTTGTCAAGCCCGACGCCTCATGATCCCGGATGATGTCGGCGAAGATGAAGATCAAGAGCATGACCCACATTGCGAACAGGTAGAACCAGAAGAGCGACCACAAGACCTGACCGACCCCGAATGCCATCAGAATGTTGTTCCTCCTCTTCGGTCTCGATGACGAGACCGTGGCTCGGATCCCAAGGAATCGGCCGACGTCGTTGCATCACCCTGCCCGGGTGATCCACCAGTTCACATCATCGGGCGAGCGCTCCCTCGACGACCGCATCAGCGCCGGTTCGAGCTCGGCTGGAGCAGCACCCGATTCCTCGGCGGTCGCGTCGCCGTACAGAAGGGTGAGCGCAAAGGCCGAAAGCGGCGTGATGAGCGCGGCCAGCAGGGTCATCAGCGTCGAGAACACGACGAGTGGGATCTGTGCGAAGAGAACGAGCATCACGATGCCCATGCCGAGGCTGACGGCCAGAACCAAGCCGTTGAAGGCCACGAGGAACAGCGTCGTGTGCCACCACCGGCCCCGGACCAGCTCCGAGCTTCGGGCGAGACCCGATTTGCCGTCGAGATCCTCGAGCATGACCGCGTGGGGCATGAACTGGTAACGGATGAGCTGGAGGATGGCCAAGGGTGTGCCGACGACCGTGACGAGCAGAAGGACCACGACAGCGCTGGCCCGCAGCAGACCCGAGGCCAGGCTCCCCCGTCGATCCCACGCCAACTTGGCGGCTTCGACAGCCGACAGCGGGTCGTCGGAGTTGGCCCGATCCAGGTACACGGCGACGCCGGCGTTCACGAAGACCAGCGCGATGAGATTCGGGATTCCGCCGGCGACGAGTGACAGGACCAGATCGCTGCCACTGGCACCGTCGCTCGCACCGAGCACGTCCTTGAGAACGGGTGCGATTGCGATCAAGCCGGCGATGATCGCCCCCAGCACGGCCGCAGGAAGGTAGAAGAGACCGAAGGTGAGCAGCGAACGGGGATCCTTTGCATAGGCGGTGCCGGCGACGCGAATGATCTGCCCCGCTCGCCGCCGCCGCCGCAGCGGTAGCGGAGCGACCCGATCCCAGACGGTGCGCCGCGTCATCCACGATGCCAGCAGGAACACCAGACCGAACCCGATGAGGACCTTGGTCGGTGAGGTGGTGAACGAGATCAAAGTGCCCGAACCCCACTTCACGACACCGCAGAAACCCGAAATGACCGATGCGCCGAATGATGTCACCGGCGGGGATGACGACACTCGAAGCACGTAGCTCGTCGTGCCAGTCGATTGGCTCGAGCCAGCGACCCTTGGCCCTCGGACCGGTGGGGCCGTTGAACGGGCCGCTCTGTCGTTCGCCCCAACGGCCATCGAAGGCCAGCCAGGCCAAGGGACTGGCGGCGTCGTCGACCGAGTCGGGCAGTACGACGACCTCGGGCTCGATTCGATCCGAGGGTCCGTCGGTGTTGTCGCAGCCGAAACCTTCGCTGCCGCTGCGGCCGAGATAGACCGCCGAGCCGAAGTAGCTGGCGTGGGAGCCGGCCGACGAATACACCAGGGGATGGCTTCCGTCGCGGTCGAGCTTGGACGAGTCCCAATCGGCGATCTCGCCACCTTCGTGTTGGGCGTACCCGACACTGGTCGGCTCGGTGGCGAGTGCTTCCTGGATCGTGGCCGCCGAGAACAGCAGCTGGATGCCCTCCCAATCGCCTTCGTGCTTGTTGTTCCAGTCGTTGTAGTACCAATAGAACCAGTACTGGAGCGCCAACTGGTCGGGGTGTTCTTCCTGTTGGACGATGTGGGCGTACACGACCGCCGGCTGATCTTGGCTGTATTTTCGGAAGTCCTTCTCATAGATGCACCCCGGTTCCAGTGCGCCACCCGGGGAGTCGAGGAAGAAACCCTGCCCCAGACCGAAGAGGTCCGAGCCCGTCGGGCCCGACCTTGATCACCGGATTCCCGGGACCGAGCTGGCGCAACACGATCTCAGGGTTGTCGAGGAGTATGTCGGCCGACGTGGGACCGTACGGTTCGCCGTTCTGATCACACGCCGCCTCCTGGGCTTTGAGCATCATGATCGGGGCATACTTCTCGGCCAGTTCGACGGCCGCAACGGGGTCCACTTCGGCGAGGTCTTCGGCGCCGGCCCACGGAACCCGCGCAGCCAATGTGCCGATCAACAGCGCAAATGCGAGCGCAACACGTGCCCGGCCTGCTGTGTGAGACCTTCCCATGCCACGTCGATACGTTCGTGCATTCATTGCGGGGAACCTCCGTCGACACGGGTCATGGCAGTTGAGCTGGGCTCACCGACCGGGACCCCACAACCAGTTTCGCCACCGCCACCGCCAAGAGACCCGGGATGATCAGCGTCGCCTGACCGGTGTACTCGGCCACGAAGACCACCGCGGTGAGGGGAACGGCATATCCGGCCCCGAGCATCGCCGCGGCACCCACGGTGACATACAGCGCCAAGTCTTCGCTGCTGGCGGCATCGGCGAAGAGGCGGCCCACGACCGCGCCGGCCGCCATCAGCGGGATGAACAGACCGCCTACGCCACCGCCGGCGATCGAGACGGCCGGGCCGACGGCCCGAAGTCCGAACACCGCCACCAGAAGCCATATGGCATAGTCGCCTTCTACAGCCCAATCGATCACGCTGTTCCCGGACTGCAGGGCCAGCGACTCGCCGGCGATCCCACGACCGATCGCATAAAGCCCGGCCAGCCCTCCACCGGCCAGGAGGGCACGAACCCAGGGCGAACTCCACGCTGTGAGGTGTTCGGCCTGCCCGATCAGCCAGATCACGCCGATCGCGGCCACACCGACGACCACGCCGAGAACCACTGACAATGCGGCTCGGTCATAGGTCAGCTCGACCAACGGAACCTCGAGTTCGTTCTTGACGCCATCGAATGCTGCCATCGTCATGAATCCGGTGGCCGACCCGAAGATCGCGGCCAGCACGCGTTCGCCGGCTAGCCGGCTCCGAAAGGGCACCTCGAGGGCAAAGATTGCGCCAGCAGCCGGCGCCTTGAAGACCGCTGCGATACCGGCCGCCGCCGCCGCCACGAGCAAGACGTTGTGCGCACCGGCACCCAGCGCCGGAACCCTGCGACGGAGAATCGTCGCGACCGCTGAGCCGGTGTACACCGCCGGACCTTCCAAGCCGAGCGGTGCACCGCTGCCCAGCGTCGTGAACGCCGCCGCCAGTCTCCCCGGTGCATGGGTGGGGTCGAGCGTCGTCGTCTCCTCGTGGAACTCCTCGACGTAGACCTCTGTGCTGGCACTCGAGCGGCCGCCCAAGAAATGGATCAGAGCTGCGGTTGCCAGAGCGCCGAGAACCACAGCAACGCCCGGGACCCACACCGGGGCCTCGTCGATCGCGTGGAGTACGTCCTCGACCAGGTGTTCGAGGGCAACGACCACCAGCCCGGTCGAAACTCCGACGACGGATGCTCCGACCAGCTGAGCGGCGGTTGTTCGTCTGTCGAAAATGTCAGGTACCCCTTTATTGGTCGGTGTCGGCGTCCTCGGAGCCGTAGCGGCTCTTGTTCATCGGCCCGATCACGAGGATGAGCAGAGCCACGCCGAGTCCGGCCGCGATCGCACCCATCCAGTTGATTGCGTTGTAGCCAACCTTGTCGGCGAGCCAACCGCCGAGCAGGCTGCCGATGAAGGATCCCATCGCACTGCCGGCGATCACCCAGCCGTTCGCCTGACCCGAGGGAATCGGAGCGAAGCGTACGGCGAGGACGTTCTGCGGGAGCCGGGCGAAAGGTGAACCCTGGTAGAGGAGCTGCATGGCACCGGCAACGAGCAGGACCGGCGCCTTGGTCACCAGCCCGAGCAACGCCAGGGCGAGCGCTCCGCCGAAACGCATGACGGTTCCGGCGAGGAACGGTGTGAGCGGTCCGTAGCTCTTCATCGCTTTGCCGGCGGCGAAGAACAACACGATGTTGAGCAGGCCGGCCAGCGAGATCAAACTCGACGTGGCGGTTTCGGAGATGCCATAGAGGTTGGGCAGGATGTTGGCGATCTGCGAATTGATGCCGTTGTTGGCGATGGAGGACAGCACGAGCACGAGCAGATACAACCCGAACAAGGAGAAGATGACGCCGGCGAACCCGGTGCGCCGGGTTTCCTCGACATCGCCGCCTGCATCCCCTGCTTGGTCGTCATCGAGCACGATCGCTGCGGTCGGGGCGGCGGAGGTGAACCAGACGATCACGGTGCACACACCCAGCACGACGGCACCGAGATAGAAGCGGGCACTGAAGCTCCACTCCGCCTGTGCCGCAGCGGCCAGCATCATGCCGCCGGCTACCTGGCCGGCCGGAAACGCGACGCTGAATGCGGTGAGGCGACGGGCCTGGAGTGCCTCCGACAGACCTGCGCTCACGATGAAGACCGGCGCGACCGCGCTGACCCCGGCGACGCCGAGACCCATGATGAGGGCGTCGATCACCTGGAACTCGGAATCTCCCGATGCGACACCGAAGGCGACGAGCGCGACCGTCATCGCCGCCATTCCGCCGACCATCACGTAGCGATGAGCGTTGTAACGGTCGGCAATCCCACCGAATACCGGCCCGGCAACCGCAGCCAAACTCATCAGAGCCATGACCACGCCGGCTTCGGATGCACTCCCGGTCGCCTGGGTTATGTAGGGTGGCACGAGGAGGGCGACGAACGCAGTGAAGCCCGCCCCTACCGCCACATTGGCGAACATCCACGGTTGGAACGCAGGCTGCTTCGATGAAGAACCCTGTTCGATCGTCGCTGTCATGTGGGCTCCTCCTCTCGGTGTTCTCCGGCCGGTCAACAGGGGCTTCGGCGGCTTCGGGTACTACGGACTCCGGGCCCGCCGCGAACTCACTCGACGCTCCCCGCAGCAGGTCGGCGTTCTTCTTGCTGAATCTTGCGAGCGTGAGGGTGCCGGGGAAGAAGGCGAGCAGGCCATAGAAGAGCCTCCACAGGACCACCGCGGCCACGATCACGTTCACGTTGACTCCGCCTGTGGCAGAGGCATTCAGGGCCGAGACCATGACGACGTCGACGACACCGAGACCGCTCCCGGTGATGGGGATGACCACGCCGGCGAAGAACGCCACCGCAAACGACGCGAAGATCAGCACCAGACCCAGTTCGGACCGTTCGACACCGGCGGCGCGAAGCGATGCCACCAGAATCAGGTAGGTGATCAGCAGGTTGAGCGCAACCGCGATCGAACCCATCAGCCACCGGCGACGGACGATCGCGTAGGCATTGTCACGGAAGTTCACGACCTGATCGCCCAGGTCTCCTACGGGATCCTTGTTCAACTTGGTCATCACCCACGAGACGAAACGACCCAACTGGGCGCCCACCCAACGCGCCGATTTCTCGCTCCGGCCAATCAGCCAGAGCAACGCGCCGACGACGCCAACGAGCACGACGGAGATCGCCGTAATGATCAGCGCTTCGTCGTCGGCCTGCCCGGCGGCGAGCAGAACCGCGAATGCTGCGATCGGCAGGACGATCCGGGCACCCTGAGGGAAGACGAAGCTTCCGACCGCTCCGGTCATCGACGCTTGGCTCTCGAACCCCTCAGCCCGAAAGTAGGCGTACTGGATGATCGAAGATGCCGGCGGTGGCATGACGTTGGCGGCAACGTTCGACGACAGGTACGCCTCGGAACCGTGAAGGATTCGCAATCCGGGCAGCATGGCCCTGTAGACCATCGCCTCGGTGGGGATCCGGAGAGCGGAGAGCAGCGTCAGCACCAGCAGATCCGTGGGGGTGAGGCTGGTCAGAGCTTCCCAGACGAGTTCGTAGTCGATGATCTGCGGAAGAAGCCATCCGAAGACGAACACCAGCACGGCTACGAGCACCGCGGCGCGTACCAGCCGTTTGCCCGCCGACGCTTTCTGGTTCGCCGGATCCGCTTTCACTTCCTGATTGCTCATTGTGGTCCCCTGCTGCTTCGACAGATTTCTCTGAGCACATCGCTCGAGGGCGGACCGCTCCGACACGAACTGGATGGCGATCGTGTCGAGCTTCTGCACGGCCGAGGATGTGGACGACAGACGGACACGCCGCTCGGTCCGAAGAGCTTCATTGAGCGAAGATGCATGCGCCGCAGCAAGGCTCATCTGTTGCGCAACCTCGCGTGTGGGAGCGGTCGACTGCACGTCAGCTGATCCGCCCGACCAGTAGGTCGAGTTTGCTCTCGATCAGGCTCAACTGCTCCACGGTGAGCCCGGTTCCGGGTTCACCTGGATGCGGCGCAGCGGTCAGATCGATCACTTCACGGCCAGCAGCGCACACCCTAGCGATTCCACTCTGCCAGGCGCCGGAGGTCTTGGGCTGATCCGGCACCGCATTGCGCCATGAGACAAGCGCCGCGGCGATCACGGCAACGCCCAGGATCAGGATGGCGATGAAGATCCCATCGGTTGCATCGAAGCCGATCACACGACAAGCGTCGACGACAGACCGACTCGGCGCATCGCCCGTCTCGGGTGAGTACAGCCGGGCGATGAAGGCGTTTACTGAAGTGAGTCATCGAGGCTGCCGTGCTGGGACGACTCCATTTCCTCGATCCAGAGAAAGGTTTGCTCTTGCAGTTGATCTCATTTCTCGCTCAGACCACCGACTCGAGCACCGAAGAGCAACAGGACCTGTTCAGCGAGCTCGGCTCGGAGTTCGAAGTGGTCATCGACCGGTGGTCGGCCGGGCAGATCGGGGTCTCTGAACTGTTGATCGGTGCCGCCATCGTGGCCGTGGCTGCTGTCGCCGGCTGGATAGTGCGCAGCCAGGCGCGTCGGCTGACCGCCGAAATGGAGGCTCCGGCGGCAACGGCCGGGCTCGTGATCGGCAGGCTGGTGACGCTGGCCATCTATCTCCTCGCGTTGAGCTTGATCCTGGAAGTGCTCGGATTCAGCCTCGGACCTGTTGTGATCCTCGTTTTCATCATCTGGGCAGCGGTGGTCATCGCCCGACCGCTGATGCTGGATCTGAACAGTGGCCTCATCCTGCAGTTGAGAGGTTCGTTGATCGCAGGAGACGTGATCGAGACCAACGGCGTCATCGGCACGATCGAAGGAGTCAACACCCGCTCGGTTGTTCTGGTGACCAGCGACGGGAAAACCGTCGAAATCCCCAGTCGCGAGGTGCTCGATAAGGTCCTGGTCAATTTTTCGACGCTCGGTCATCGCCGGTCCGAGATGGCCCTCGATCTGCCCGAGGGTGCCAATGTTGCAGAGTTCACCGAACTGCTCCACCAGGTCATCGAAAGGATCGACCACGTGTTGGACGAACCCCCACCCGACGTAGTCGTGTCCGGGTTCGACGGGACCCAGACGTCGGTGACCGTTCTGTTCTGGCACGGGCCGGAGCTGTGGGCAGAGCGAGTGACCCGAGACCGAGTTGGCGCGAGCGATCCTGGATCTTCTCCGTGCTCAGGCCTTCGCCCTGGCCGATCCGGCGATCGTGGTGAAGGAGCCCGGCGTACGTCACACGATGCGCCGTCCGATGACTGCGAACGACGATGAGTGAGAACGATTCAACGGTGGAACCCTCCGACCGGGCCGATTCCGATCGCCATCAGACCTACGGACCCGCCGCCGTCGCACTGCTCACGATCGCTCTCACCGCATGGCCGATCGCGTTCAATCTGGGGGCCTACGACGCCGTGTTCTACCAGGACGTGTTCCAGGTCGTCGTCGTTTCCACGGTCGGATTCGTCCTTGCGGTCATCAAGCCGCCGTACCGAGGTGCGACCCTTCTGTTCACCCGGGTTGCGCTGGCGGGGCCAATGGGCTGGATGGCGCTGGCGGTGGTCCTGTTCGACACTCTCGGAGCAGCGACATCCGATCCGGTGTACGGCATCGTCGGCTTGTTGGTCGCCGTCGTTTCGGTCCCCATCGTGCTCAAACTGCTCATCGACATGTTCGCCCGGGATCTGACGACCGTACCAGGACCGACGCATGCTGGGCGCCGGCATCGCCGTCGTCGTGCTGATCGCCATCGTCGGATTCACCGTCGGGAGGAACAACGACGCCTTTCTCACCTGCGACGATTTCAAGATCGCCGGATCGGATCAGCCGGCCAACTGCGCACCGGAGTGAGGGCCATGCGTCCAGGGTCAGCCGGGGAGAGAACTCAGCACACGGGTCGCCGATGTCGGAGAACTCGGCCAGATCAGATCGTGCCCCACTTGACGAAACTCGGAGTCCACGGCACCAGCTGCTGCCGCCGTGCCGACGATGACCGCCGAGCGAATCAGGCGCCAGAATCGCCGTCCTTGGGCGAATGGCTCCGCGGCGATGGTCATCTGTAGCTAGGCGATGGTCACGGCTCGGCTCAATCCTCCGAGTTCGATGGCCTCGGCCCTCGAGTGGGCGCCGAGCTTCTGATAGATCGAGCGAAGGTGCGTCTTGAGCGTGTTGCCCGTGATGCCGAGAGCCTCGGGCGATGTCCTTCTGGCTGAGTGTCGCGTCGGGCAGGAGGACCGAGCGTGGCCAGCTCGCGATCGGTCAGGCCGAAAACGTTCGGCAGTCTCCATCGGATCCGACTCGGGCAGACGACGTCGGATCGAGCGGAGCAGCACGATGGCACCATCGGTGTCACCCCGATGAAGAGACGCCTCGATGGCGTCCAGTGCAACGACCGGTTCGTCGTCCCATGCACTCGACCACGGATCGAGCCGGGTGGGCATTCGCGGTCAGGCTCATACGCTCACTCCTCGCGCCGTCAGCTCTGTCAGCACATCTACCGGACCTCCAGAATGCGGTCGCTCAGATGTCAGAGCGGCACTATGACAAATGACGTAGGGACCCTGCGACGGCGATCGGCTGCCGGCCGGATCCGTGTCAACCGGCCGGCCCGCTCTTCGTCGGCCCGCTCACTCTCCGGCTACCTTGTGCTCATGGCATTCGGTACCATGGCCTACGGGATGCTCGCTGGACTCAGCGCCAGCGTGGCGTTCCTGTTCCTGGTGATGGGCCTCTGGAGAGGATGGCGGGTCTCTGCCGAGCTCACGATCGGCTTGGCAGCATTGGCTGCATCCGGCCAGATTCTCGCCACCCTGGCGTTGCACACCGCCGATACCACCGCTGACTACGAGGCCATTCTGCACGGGCCATTCACGTATCTCGGTATTGCCACGCTCGTCGCGATCACATGGACCGTCGGCGTGACGGAGGATCTTTGGTTCCCACGATTGCCGCTTGCCATCACCGGCTTCGGGATGATCGCGATCGCCCTCAACGCACTGACCCCGGGCGCGCTGATCGCCGACGATGTCACCGGTCTCCGTCAAGTCCGCCTGTTCGGCGAAGCATTCGTCGTTCATACACCCGCCCATGCGTCGCTCGGATTGGTACTCCTCGCCCTTCTGGTTTCGATCACCGGCTACATCGGTGCGGCGATGATGGCCCGTTGGAGAACCGGCAAGCGGTTGGCAGACCCCCTCAGCCTCGGCATCGCCGTGGCATGGCTCGATCAACATGTACGACCTGCTCGTCGACGAAGCGGTTGTCGATACGAGCTACCTTGCGCCGTTCGGCTTGGTCGCTCTCGTCGCTGGGCTCGGCATTCCAGCACGCGGCAGCGGTTACAAAGACCGAGCGCAGGCTGATCGACCAATCTTCGTCGCTGGAGAACATCGTCGCATCGCGCACCGCGGCACTGAACGCTGCCCATGAGGACATCCTGACTCAGCTACGCGTGCAGAACCGCAGTGCCTTGCGGCTGGCGAGACTCTCGGAGATGTTCGTCACGCTCAGCAGGACCTCAGTGTCCGACGATGACGTCGATCACGTTCTGGCCGAGGGGGTCGGTGGCGTGGCGCGATTACTCGACGCCTCGGATGCTGTCATGACGTGGCGGCATGCCAACCTCGACGATGGCAAAGTGATGAGCATCGCTTGGGGCGATCCACACGGCGGAGCATCCAACAACGGCGACGACTGTGCAACGATCGACCGGACGCTCACAGGGGGCGGAGGACGGCTTCGGCCGGTTGACGATCCGTCGCCGCGGCGCCGACGGATTCTCCGATGAAGATCGTCGACTTGTCGATCTGACCGCTGAGTATCTCGCCAGCATTCTGCTTCGTTTGGACCTGGAGTCCACCCACGTGAGTTCGGCCGTCGATGACGAGCGGCGGCGAATCGCCCGGGATCTCCACGACTCGCTATCACAACGATTGTACGCAGCGGCTTTCAATGCCGACGCCATCTCGCAGTCGGCAGGTGTCGATCCGGATTTCGCGGTCGAGGGAGCGGCGAAGATCCGCGTGCTGGTGTTGTCCACCCTGGCCGAGATCCGAACACTCCTTTACGAGCTGCAGCCCGAGGTGTTGGCCGATCTGACTCTCACCGATCTTGTCTCCCAGCTCTGCATCTCGGTCGCCGAGATCTACCAACAACCGATCGAACTCGCCGTCACCCACACCGGACCGCCCATTCCAACCGAGCCCAAACTTGCCCTGTATCGGATCGCGCAGGAATCCTTGGGCAACGCCCTACGACACTCGGAAGCGACCAACATCAGCATTGCCGTCGACGTCGATCCCGATCGGGTCATCGTCGACGTGGTGGACGACGGGATCGGCTTCGAGATCGACGGGATGCGATCCGGCCATGGTCTCCGAAACATCAAGGAGAGGGCAGACGAGGCCGGTATCGGCCTGCATTTCACCAGCGGTCCCGGGTCCGGGACGACGGTCTCCGCGACATGGCCACGAGATGAACCCGACATCCTGGATCTGACCGTGACCCCGAGCCTCGAGGTGGCGGGTTGAGCGAAACGATCCGGGTGATCGTCGTCGATGACCACGCCGTGATCACCGACGGCTTGTCCAACCTCCTGACGCTCCAGCCCGACATCGACGTCGTCGGTACGGCCAACAGCGGTGGTACGGCCGTCGCCATCTGTGGCGACCTTCAGCCCGACGTCGTACTGATGGACATGTCGATGCCCGACATGACCGGAGCTGAGGCCACCCGGCGGATCCTCTCCGAAATCCCCACGACCCGAGTGATCATCTTGACGAGCTTCGTGGATCGGAAGATGGTCAATGATGCCGTGGCGGCCGGAGCGAGCGGCTACCTGCTCAAGTCGATCGAGAGTGTCGACCTGGCCCAGGCAATCCGTTCGGCCGCCCAGGGCCAGGCCACACTGAGTGCCGAAGCGCTCGCTCACCTGGCAACGACCGGCTCCTCGGAGCCGACGCTCACCGAACGCGAAGTCGACGTGCTGGGCGGGTTGAGCGAGGGCCAAACGAACAAGCAGATCGCCGCCGACCTGTCGCTGAGCCCTGGGACGGTGCGTGTACATGTCAGCAACATCCTGGCCAAGCTGGGCGTCGAAAATCGCACGGCGGCCGCACGTTATGCACTGCAACACGGGCTGGGCGGTGACCGCCGGGACTGAACAATCGGCCCGGTCGCCGCCTGATCTGATGCTCTTGCGCACCCAAGTCAGGTGGCTCTGAGAGGATGTCCTCATGTACGCCATCGCCACATTTCTCGTCGTCGCCGTCATCACAATCGTCTTCACTCGGCTGGCCACCGGTGCGCTCATCGCCACCGGCATGCCACCTCGCGTCGCTTCGTTCCAGGCTCGCTCGGCCTTCAGCGGCGCCGGTTTCACGACCACAGAAGCGGAGAACGTCGTCAACCACCCGGTGCGGCGCCGGATCATCATGGCCGCCATGTTCGTCGGTACCCTGGGCACACCGACGCTGGTGGTCACCGTCCTGATCGGCTTCGTGGCTCCCGGTCCGGGGAGCACGAGGGATCGGTCTCTTGTGACCGGTGCCGGGGTGGTGTTGATCCTGCTCGCATTGCTGAACCGCCCGGTCACCCACGCTCTGGAGCGACTCGGCCAACGATACGCACAGGGGAGACTGCTACCAGCGCTCGAAGGAACCGGCCAGGAGTTGCTCACCCTCGAACGATGACTTCGTGGTGGCAGCCGCCGAGGTAGTCGTGCGACCCACCGAGGCACCGCGGAGCCTGCGGGGTCTCGATCAAGCCCTACCCGGCGCCACGGTCCTGGCGGTCCGCCACGGTCAGGAGCTGATCGGCGAGTCACCCGCCGACGTCACCCTCGACCACGGCGATGCCCTCATCGTCTTCGGCCGACGTCGACGCCTCGTCGACCTCGGACTACTGGAAAGCCAGCGGTGACACTGGAACCTGATTGATCAGCCCAAACCTTCGCCGCCGTACGACAGGCTGACCGACAAGCGAGGATGCCGAGGGCGAAACCGGACAGGACCCAATGGGCGCGAATGTGTCGTCCTACCTTATAGTCGTCCCCCGTGGCGCTGTCCGATCTGTTCGATGCCGGCCGAGAGCACAGAAACGTCGTGCCCTTGGAGGCCCATTCCGAACTCCCTGACGGCACCGACCGTCCCGACCCCGTGGATCTTCTGGTCGCACAGGACGCGACACGCCTTCAGGAGCTCGTCCCGATACGTCACGGCCGCATGCGGGTCACTCCCGTTCACCTTCTATCGCGGTGCCGCCGCGGTCATGGCATCCGACCTGTCCCGGACCGCCACGACCGATCTTCGTGTCCAATTGTGTGGTGATGCCCATCTCTCGAACTTCGGGGTGTTCAACGGGCCCGACCGCCGGTTGGTGTTCGACCTGAACGATTTCGACGAGACCACCCCCGGTCCATTCGAGTGGGACCTCAAACGACTCGCCGCCAGCGTCACGATCGCCGGGCGAAACAACGAGTTCACATCGAAGGAGATCAGAAGCGGCGACCCGGGCTTCGGTCCGCGGTTACCGTGAGGTTCTCGCGCGAGACCGCACGCATGAGCCCGCTCGACGTCCACTACTTCCGCATCGAGGTCGAATCGCTTCTGGCCGAAGCGGGCAAGAAGCGTCGGAAACGGGTGAGCAAGGACGGTCAACAAAGCCATCCGCAAGGACAGCATCCGCGCTCTCGACAAGCTGACCGAGGTGGTCGACGGACGAGCGCAGGATCGTTCCTGAGCCCCCGGTCATCACCCGTGTCGACGAGCGGCTCGAGGGGGACGAGCGGCCGCGGCTCGAGGAGTTCTTCGCCCGGTACCTGGAAACGCTCACGCCCCATCGTGCCGCCGTGATCGAACAGTACCGATTCGTCGACATGGCCCGCAAGATCGTCGGCGTCGGGAGCGTGGGCACACGCTGTCTGATCGTGCTCCTCGAGGCACGCCAACGGAGCACCGCTGTTCATGCAATTCAAGGAAGCCACGCGGTCTGTTCTCGAGCCGTACGTCGGCGACAGCGTGTTCGACCAGGCCGGCGAACGAGTGGTTCGTGGTCAGCGCCTGATGCAGGCGACCGGGGACATCCTCCTCGGGCTGGTCGCGCTATCACCAGGAGGACCAGGCCACCGTCGACTTCTACTTCCGTCAGCTCTGGGATGGCAAAGGCTCAGCCGAGGTGGACGACATGGGACCCAAGCGCCTCAAGACCTACGCGTGGCACTGCGGCGGAGCCCTCGCCCTCGCTCACGCCCGCAGCGGCAATGCTGAGCGATGATCAGCGGCTACCTGGGCGACGACAAGACCGCCGACCGCGTCTTCGCCCGAGTTCGCCGAGCGGTACGCCGACCTCAACGAGACCGACCACGCCGCCCACGAAGTCAGCCATCGAGAGCGGCCGGGTTCCGGTTCTGGACGCGATCTGACCCACGATCCGCCGCCTGCAGACCGACCCTCGGCCCATGTTGTGCCGGACGATCAGCTGGACGGAGCGGTTGCCTCCGCAGCCTCATCGGCCGCCTGGAGATGCGGGCTCGGTGAGGTCGACGACATCGGTGGCCGACGTCCGCTCACGAATCTTGCCGACGACCATGTCGCGCTGACCACGGCCTTTTTCGGTGCCGAGCAGATAGCCGACCGCTGCTGCCAACACCAGTAGCAGGACGAGTGGAACCTTCACGTTCATTGCATTGCTCCTCTGTGGGGTGCGAGAGCCGAAGCCTACTAGTGCCTCGGTCGAGGATGCAGAAGACTCAATGGGCAGAGCCAACAGGAGCCTCGTCGGGTCTTGACCGGTCGCGCCTGGGGCGGACGACCCGGTGATCGTCGCAGACGCCCGAGCCGAGTGGATGCGTCCGGCGGAAGTCACGAGCGTGCACTACGGTTCGATCATGAACAGGAACAGCCGTGTCGGCCAGCTCGTGGTGTTCGTCGTCGTCCTGATACTGCTGAACGTGGTCTTTCGGTCCTGGGTTGCGTCTTCAATTCTCGATCATCGGGAGTGTCGTCCTCACCCTCGTCATCGGCGGCGCGATGTCGCTCGCCGGTCGATCCGGCTGAGCGAGCCGCTCGTCTGGCGATACCCGACCTTCGGCAGCGCAACAGCCTTCAGCCGGATGTCGGGATAGGCGTCGGCACCAAAGGCCGCGGTGCGTGGCGCGCGACGGCAGAGCCATTGGACCGGCAGGACGCCGGTTCTACCCGGCGAAGAACACCACCCAGGCGACCGCTGCGGCAATTCCGAAGAAGATGGCGACCTTGAAGAGCCGCTTGACCAGGCCGTAGATGAGGGCCACCACCAGAAAGAAGCCGATCCACGCGAATACCGGGTTGGCAAAGGCGAAGAGGGGTGCCGAGTTCACGTCATGCACCGTCCAGGAATCGATCGTGATGTTGCATGGGCGAAACCCTACCGAGCGACCCCACTCGTCGCATCCTCGGTCAGCCGTTCGACAAGGCCACCGCCCACTACCGTGGTCCCGGGCGAACACGTCTGTGGATGACCACAACGCCGACGGTCCCGAGAACCGACATGACGGATGCGAACAACACCTGACCCCAGTTCCATCGTTCGACGTGCGCGGCCCGTTGCTCGGGACGGACATCGAAGTCCTTGAAGGGTGGAAGCCGTCCGAGCACGAAGACCAACACCCGCACGGCGTGCAAGGTGATGGCAGCGGCTGCGATTCGAAGTGGCAGTTGTCGGTGACGGCGGATGTTCGTCATCCACCACCGGATCGACGCGCCGAGTGTCGCTATGTCGAGAGCCAACTCCATGGCTGCCAAGCCGATGACCCAACGCCGGAGTTCCTGCCACTTCCGGGTGAGCACCGCCGCCCGGACCAGCAGGATCGAGATTCCCCCACCCACGAGGACTGCGTGGAGGCGGTCCTGTGTAATCGATTCGGCAGGGCCGGCTCGGTATCCGATGCCGACGTGGCCCAGCTGTTCTCGTGGTCGCGTCATCGGCCCGAGTCGACCATCGACCGCCGCCGGTGGCCAGGGCCCAAGGTCCGCACCCAATGCCTCGAGCGGACGCAGAACGGCGCCATCGGAGGATCACCACGACGCTGGAGTGAACCTACGTGCACGAGTCCCGCCACAAGCTCACCCCGCTCGGGGGAGGCTGACGGCCGCAGGGCGGAGCTACGGTTCGACCGAGCTATCGGCCGTTGGGCAGGACCGTGACCGAACAGAGATCGTGAGGGTCCCATGGAAGGCGAGATTCTGAGTGTCATCTTGAAGGTGTCACTGCTGGTGTTCGTCGTGTCATCGATGCTGGCGATGGGGTTGAGCTTGACCGTCGGACAGATCATCGATCCGTTGCGCTCGCTGCGGGTCGTGATGATCGCACTCGCCGCGAACTTCGTCGCCGTCCCCCTGATCGGGTGGGCCATCGGCGAACTGCTGTCGCTGGACGAGGGCCTCTCGATCGGCCTGACGATCATGGCTACAGCCGCCGGTGCGCCATTCCTGCCGAAGTTGGCCGCCGCCGCCAAGGGTGATCTCGCATTCTCGGTCGGGCTCATGGTCATGCTGATGGTCGTCACCGTCGCTTACATGCCACTGGTCCTGCCACTGCTCATCAGCGGCGTCGAGGTCGACCCCTGGGCCATCGCCTCATCGCTGATCTTCCTGATGCTGCTCCCCCTCGCCATCGGGCTACTGGTCCGGTGGCGCTACGAATCGACCGCAGGCGGGCTCCAACCGCTGATGACCCAAACCTCGAGCATCGCCATCGCCGTGCTCCTGGCCGCCGGGGTCATCGTGAATTTCGACGACATCGTCTAACTGATCGGCACCGGCGGCTTCGCCGCGATCCTGCTGTTCCTCGCCACTGCGCTCGCCGTCGGCTATTTTTCCGGCGGGAGCGACCCCAGGACCCGTTCGGTGCTCGGTCTCGGCACCGCCCAACGGAACCTGTCCGCCGCCCTCGTCGACGGTGCCGGGCGAGTCGGCGGACAGCTACCGCGCCCCGATTTCCAAGGCACCGTCGACGATGCGCACGGTGCGGTCGCCGTAGTCGAGTACCCGGTCATCATGGGTGACGATGATGGCCGATACGCCGCGCCCTTTGATCTCCCGCCTGAGCAGGTCCATGACCTGCTGTCCCAGTTCGGAGTCGAGCGCCGACGTCGGTTCGTCGACCAGTACCAGCGAAGGGTCGTTCATCAACGCTCTACCGATGGCCACCCGCTGCTTCTGACCGCCCGACAGCTGTGAAGGCAGACTGCCGCCCCGTCCGCCGAGGCCGAGCTCCTCGAGCAGCTGGTCGGCCCGCTTCTTGGCCTCGGCGTCGATTCGGGAACCTCCGAACTGTCGGACGACGAGCAGATTCTCCTTGGCGGTCAGGAACGGGACGAGATTGACGGACTGAAAGACGAAGCCCACCTGATCTCGTCGGAACCCGGCCAGCTGTTTGTCATCGAGGTCGGTGATGTCGGTCCCGCCGACTCGCACACCGCCGGATGTCGGGCGCAGCAGCGCCCCAGCCACGGTCAGCAGCGTGGTCTTACCCGACCCCGACGGGCCGACCAGGATCAGCATCTCGTCGTCCTGGACGGTCAGGCTGACGTCGTTCAGGGCGACGACCTGCTGGTCGTCGGTTCCGTAGACCTTGCGGACGTTGTCGAGTTCAAGTGCGGGCATGGCGCTATCCAATCGCTTCGGCAGGATCGATACGGAGGATCCGGCGCAGTGTGAAGAGGCTTCCGAGCAGTGCGCTCATCAGCACGCCGACCGCCGTCTGGAGCAGGCGGGCCGGCACCAACCGGACGGGCAGCTCAGCGGGCAGAAGGCCGACAAAGGCCACGCTCAGCCCGAAGCCGAGCACCAACGCCACCAGGCTCACGCCGACGGCCTGAGCCGAGATCCCAGCCATCAGGTTGCCCGTTCTGGCACCCAGCGCCTTGAGCACCGCGTAGAGGTCGACCCGCTCGAGAGTGATCAGCGTGAAGAACAACGCCACCACCAGCAGGGTGACGACGAACGTGACCCCGATGATGCCCTCGAAGGTCGATGACTGCTGTTGGACCACCGGTAGCGCGTCGATCGCCTCGTCGGCGGTGACCACGGCGATCCCGTCGATCCGCTGCAAGTCGGTCGGCGAGAACATCGAGCTCGGTGCCGGCGCTCGGCTCGACGACCAACGCCTGGTTGATGCCCTCCGGCGGCAGGGCGGCGGGGTTTCCGGATTGAACGATCTGCCGCCAGCGCTCGGTCGAGAGCCAGACCGTCGGTGAGCCCTGACTGAGATCACCGACGATCCCCGACACCACGACCGGCTCCGATGTCTGCGCCGAGCAGGAGCGTGTCCCCGACGGCGACGTCGTTGCGATCGGCCAGGGCTTCATCGACGATGGCACCGCCATCGACCGGGGGAGATGGGATCACGTCGGTCGGCAGGTCATACCCGAACAGCACGATGTCGACGATCTCGCCCTGACTGTCGCCGGCCGTCGACTCGATCTGGTTGAGCGCTCCGACGCGCCGCCACACCGTCGGCGGCGGCCAGCTGCTCAGCTTGACCCGTGTCCACTTCCGACCTCTGGATGAGCAGCTCGCTCTCCTCGGAGAAGACGAGCAGTCGGCCCTCGTGGGCCCGGTAGGGACCGGTCTGTTGAGTTCCAGACCGTCGAGGAAGCCTCCCAGAACGACCAGAAGCACGACGAGCATTGTGAGCGCGCCGCCGACCGAGACGAATCGACCGGGCCGACGAATCAGCTCCTTGATGGCGATGCTCACTGGGTCAGATGCCTCCGGTGGTCGTCGCCTCGACCGGGTCGATGGCCAACACCCTCCGTACCGCGCCGACCGATGCCAGGAGGCCGAGAACCACGATCACGCCAACGGTTGTTGCCGTTGTGGTCGGGCTGAGGGCGGCGCCGAAGACGTCTCGGGTCAGGGCCAACAGGGCGGCGGTGACCGCCGATCCGATCAGCGCACCGAGGCCCACCACCACCAGGACCTGGATGAGTACCGAACCGATCACGTCGCGGCTGCTGGCACCGACCGCTCGGAGGAGTACGAGCGCGTCCTCCTTCTGAACGGTGAGGATGAGAAAGAACACGCCGGTGACGATGGCGACGACGATGTACAGCAGCAGATAGAGGATCGAGAACGACTGGGTGATCTGGCCCACTCCGGGCAGGGCATCGACAGCGGCCGACCGGTCCAACGCCTCGATCCCGTCGATCGACTCGGTCAGCGATCGGGCGACGGCCACCGGATCGGCCCCGTCGGCCACTTCGACGCCGATCAGCGAGGGCGCCACGTCGATCGGCGCCCCGGCTCGGGCCTGCGAAGCCGCGACGTAGTCCTCGAACGGGACATACAGCGTGGGGAGCACATTGAAGGCCGCATCATCGGCGGTGCCGACAACTTCGAAGACCACACCTTCGACGGTGACCTGCTGGCCGATCTCGATCGGATCATCGAACGATGAGCCGCTGAACAACGCTTCCCCTCGAGCACCCGGAAGTCGACCGTCGGCCACGTCGGCCGGGACCGACGGCCCGGACGGATCGCCGCCCACCAGTTGCACGTCGATCTCCGCACCGTCGGTCGTTGCCGGTGAACACGCTCAGGCCGATCGGCGATGTCGCCGATGACATCGGCCGCCGCCGCGACCTCTGCCTGCACCGACGGCGCCAAGATGCTCGTCGCCGGATTGCGGCGGGCCTGCTCGTCGTAGACCAGGACATCGGCCGAGGTCGACTCCAGCCCACCGGTCAGCCCCCTCGTCAGGGTCCCGGCCACAGCCTGGAAGAACAGGAGCAGCAGAACCAGCAACGCCACGGCGAAGGTCAAGAGTGAGAATCGACCGAACGATCGGCGGATTTCCTTGAACGCTACGAACACCTGTCTTCTCTTCTCCGTTGCCGGCACTGCGGAGGCGCCGACGATAGCTGCCTTTAGTGCCGGGCCGAGCCCTCACTCCGAGGAGCAGCCGTCCGTCGACGGGACAGCTCGCAGACAACGACAGTCAGCACCCCGAGGAAGGTGAACATCACCGCCGGGTCGTGGATGACCTCTGCCGGCTGGATCGTCGTGATGTACGGGACGCTGATCCCTGCGATTGTCGCCGACACGACCTGAACGGCGGAGAGTACGTTCCCGTCGGAGTCGGTCGCCCGGCGTTCAACCAGCCAAAGGAAGAGAGCTGCCTGAATGATCAGGTAGAAGGCCGAGGGGTCCACAGCTCCGGTGGCAACGAAGGTGAGATTCAGGAAGACTCCGACGGTGAGCCCCAGAACCAGGTATCGACCGGTGAGGAGGCTCAGGCCGGCACCGAACTGTGCCAGAAGAACCAAGAGGGACACGAGCACGAGGTTCGGCAGGACGATGAAGGTTGTCACCGGCTCGAACCATCCGAGGGTTTGCGCCTCGTTGCGGAGCACGAATTGCTCGACGACGTCGCCGCTCCACCAATCCGGGTCGATCACCTTTTCTGTGGCGGCGCGCATCCAGCCGAGTCCTAGGAAGAGCTGGGCGAGTACGACCCACGAAGGCAGCTCGAGAAACCGCTGCGTCGCCAGTCGTCGGATCGGTGATGTCGTCGTCGCACTCGGCGGGTCGCGGCATCACGGTCGGACTCTCGGTTGAAACGGTCATTCGGCGACCGTCGCTCGCCACTGCAAGACTCGGCGTCAACGAACCGGCCAGATCATGTAAGGATCGGCATGCTCATCATTGAAACTCTGACCGTTGTGCCCGTGTGGCCCCGATGGTCCGGACCAGGCAGGCGTCACATGTTCACGCCGGATGTGCCGGGGCGGCTACGCCGTCGAACGCCTACCGGCCGCCAGTCTCGATCGATTCGCTGCCACCGGCATGCGTCACCCGGATACTGCGGGGCTTGGTCTTCTCCGACATCGGGATGCTCACCGTGAGCACACCGTGGTCGAGATCGGCGGAGATCTGGGAGGTGTCGAGGGCGTCGTTGAGCGTGATGCGCCGAGTGAACGTGCCCTGGAGGCGCTCCTGGGACAGGACCGCCTGGCCGGCGTCGTCCGCCGCGCTCGGCGGTGACGGTGAGCTCGTTGCCCTCGACGGTCACCGAGATGTTGTCGCCCGACACGCCCGGAACGTCGAAATAGATGTAGACCCGGTCGTCGTGCTTCACCGCATCGAAGGCCATGACCCCCCTGCGTTCGCGGTCTGGCCGACTCACTTCCCTACTCAAGCGGTCGAGTTCACCAAAGGGATCGAACCGAAGCATGTACGTGTTCCTTTCGGGAGGCGATCGTTCATGGCCGTCACCGCACCGGTGGCCGGCTACCACCGACGATAGTCACGACCCGCCCGCTGACGGTCACCCGGGTGCCAAATTCCGTATCGTCGGGCGTGCACAAAAACCCGTGTCGTCCGATCCAACCGAGAGCGGCGGCATCGGGCGGCTCTACCTGTGCGGGCGCTGTGAAAGGCGCTTGACAGGTGTCACAGGTAGTCAGTTGTTCGGAGTTGAGTTCGACATCGAGTGGCGACCGCGATCAGACTCGAGTCATGAGCACCGCCCCGCTGAGCAAGCAGTACACGACCGTGAACGGTAAGCAGATGGCCTACCACGACAGCGGAACAGGTGACCCCGTCGTGTTCCTGCACGGCAACCCGACATCGTCGTACCTCTGGCGCAACATCGTGCCGCACGTGTCCGGCCAGGCGCGCTGCGTCGTTCCTGACCTGATCGGGCACGGCGACTCGGACAAACTCGACGAGCCCGGCGCCGATTCGTACACCTTCGTCGAGCATCGCGAGTATCTCGACGGCCTGCTCGATCAGCTCGATCTCGGCGACAACATCACCCTCGTCGTCCACGACTGGGGCTCGGCGCTCGGGTTCGACTGGGCCAACCGCCACCGCGACCGCGTGGCCGGCATCGCCTACATGGAGGCCATCGTCCGGCCCGTGGTCTGGGACGAATGGCCGGAGTCGGCGCGCAGCATCTTCCAGGCGATGCGCTCTGGAGCCGGTGAAGAGATGGTGCTCGACGAAGAACCTGTTCGTCGAAGCGATCCTGCCGGCGTCGATCATCCGCAAGCTCTGCGACGAGGAGATGAACGAGTACCGCCGCCCGTTCGCCGAGCCGGGCGAGGGCCGCCGTCCGACGCTGACCTGGCCGCGACAGATCCCGATCGACGGCGAACCGGCCGACGTCGTCGAGATCGTCCAGTCCTACGCCGACTGGTTGTCGACCTCCGCCATACCGAAGCTGTTCATCAACGCCGAGCCGGGCACGATCCTGACCGGACCCCAACGCGAGTTCGCCCGCACCTGGCCAAATCAGACCGAGGTGACGCGTCGCCGGCATCCATTTCATCCAGGAGGACAGCCCCGACGAGATCGGCGAGGCGATCGCCGCCTGGCTACCGGGCCTCGGGCGGCGCTGAGTTCGCCCGCGCCGTTCGCTGTGCTTTCCAGCGGTGCTGCTGGGCCGCTGCGGTCGGACCACTTCCAGCAGATTCCGACTGGGAACCGAGCCCGAATCGCTTGCGGAGCAACGACAGACCGGATGGCGGACCCGCGGCGGATGTGTGATGATCGACCCGTGAGCGTTCAACAGTCCTCGTTCGTCTCGTCCGCCGACGGCACCAGCATCGCAACCTACGCCTGGATCGACGTCGGCGGTGAGCCCCGCGGGCGCGGTTCAGATCGCCCACGGCCTCGCCGAGCACGCCGCCCGCTACGACCGGTTCGCCACGGCGCTCAACCAGGCGGGCTTCCTCGCGTTCGCCACCGATCATCGTGGGCACGGCCGCACGGGTCGCGATCAGCTCGGCGACTTCGGGCCGGCCGGCTTCGACGGTCTGATCGCCGACGTCGTCGAGTACGGCGCGGCGATCGCCGTCGACCATCCCGGCGTGCCGCTGTTCTTGTTCGGTCACTCGATGGGGTCGTTCGCGTCGCAGTCGATCATCGTCGACCACTCCGATCAGTACGCCGGAGTCGTGCTCTCGGGATCGACCGCACTCGACGTTCTCGCTGCCGGCCTGGCCGAGTCCGAGGGTCCGGTCGGGCTCGAGGCCTTCAACGCCGGTTTCGAGCACCGCACCGGCTACGAGTGGCTCTCTCGCGATGAGGCCGAGGTCGACGTGTACGTCGCCGATCCGTGGTGTGGATTCGATCTGCCCGACGAGATGGTCCCGTCGCTGTTCGCGCCGGCGGGCCGCCTCGCCGACCCCGCGGTGCTCGCCGGCATCCGCAGCGACCTGCCGCTCCTCATCGCGTCGGGCAGCGACGACCCGCTGGCCGGTGGTGGCCAACTCGTCGAGTTGCTCGGGCAGCGCTACCGCGACGCCGGTGTCACCGATGTGACGGTGACGGTGTACCCGGGTGCTCGCCACGAGATCCTCAACGAGACCAATCGCGACGAGGTCACCGACGACATCATCGACTGGCTGTCCCGCCACGTGAGCGGCTGACGCCACCGCCGAGCGGGGCTGACGCTGGTCCCGGTGAGCGGGTCATGACCGTGGGTCGGCGCGGTCGATCTCGTGCCGCGTTCTGTAGTGCAGATTGCGGAGGTGATCGAGGCTGTTCTCGGCCTGGCCGATCGGTTCGTTCCGAGCCCTGCGTCGCTCGATCTCGGTCGCCAGCATCCGAATCTGGCCGTCGAGCGCGTGCTTGCGTTCGATCAACTCGGCTCGTGTCGGCCGTTTGCGACTTGGCCAGCGCACCATGAACCGATGCTACGCCCAGCCGGGCACGATGATCATTCCGGACCCGTGCGTTGAGATGTGGCGAGCGGCTTGTCACCGTCTCGTGTCACAGAACCCGCCCGCCGACACGTCGCAAGGAACAGCGGGTAATCCGTTTCGTTGCGCACGATGCGATGGCATTCACGGAATTCGATAGCCGTGAACCCGGCGGCGCTCAGAGCTGAGGTGAGCTCCGAACGGTCGAAGCCGTGATGTCCGTCGAAACCAGGATCGTGGAACGAGCCATCCTCCTTCTCGAGATCGACGACACAGAGCCTCCCTCCCTCGGCGAGCACGGCCGCGAACTTCGAGAGCACCATGGCGAAGTCGCGAACGTGGTGCAGGGTCAGCACGGTGACGACGATGTCGAATTGCTCGTCGGGCGCCGGGGCGCGCTCGAAGTCGAGATCCCACACTCGTGCGTCGGTGATTGCACCGGTCGCAATCTTGGACAGCATGACGTTGCGCATCCCTTCCGAAGTGTCCACCAAGGTGACCGGACCAACAGAGTTCCGGAGGGCTTGTGCGACGAGGCCGGTGCCGGCGCCGTACTCGAGGAAGCGCTGCGAGCCGTCCAGCTCGATCGCTTCGCGTATGGCTTCGGCCACCACTTTGGCCCGTTCCAACTTGGCGGGATCGTCGTCCCAGGTGGCGGCGCGTTCGTCGAAGGTGCTCACCAGACCAATTCAAGCAGCGGACGAGCGAACGCCCACTCACCGGAGGCCACGAACCACACCGAGTTGTGACCCAAGAGCAGCCGGCCCTTGGGGCAGATTGCGCGCGATTTGACACGACCCAAACCGCTCCCACCGAAGGACGTTCGGCTCTGCTGAAGCCGGTCAGCGGGGCCCAGACTCGAGGGGAGGCGCGATGGGACCCGACCTCGCGGAGGCCTCCATGACACTGACACCCCCAGACCGAGATGAGAGCCGGACGTACGACCTGAGGCCGAGCACCGGCTGAGCCGCCATGAACACGCGCCGCCAACCAACCTCTAACGCCCGTGAGGTCACTGGGGTCGAGCTTGTTGCCGAGGGCAACCACCGGTGGCGGATCGATCGCCACGGGGCGATGCGGGTGCCCGGGGTCGTGTTCGCGTCGAGGCCTGCTGCCCCGCAATCCACGGCGATCGATGCCCTCGAGCAGGTGTGCAACGTGGCCACGCTGCCGGGCATCGTCGAGGCCTCGTACGCCATGCCCGACATCCACTGGGGCTACGGGTTCCCGATCGGTGGCGTCGCTGCAACCGACGTCGGCCGGCGGCGTGGTGTCTCACCGGGTGGCGTCGGCTTCGACATCTCCTGCGGCGTGCGACTCCTGGTCTCGGATCTCGATCGTCGGCGCACTTGCAGCCGACCGCGCACGAGCTTGATGGACGAGCTCGGCCGCGGCATCCCCCGAGGGATGGGCCGGGGGCACGTGGCACTTGCGCGACGAGCGTCAGCTCGATCGAGGTGCTGCGAGGCGGGGCCGCATACGCCATCGAGCAGGGCTTCGGTTCGACACGCTGATCTCGAGCCGTTGCGAGCCGGTCGATCCCGCTCTCTGTCGGTGACGACCCCCGGGGCCACATCAGCGATCGGGCGCTTGCACGTGGCCTGCAACAAGTGGGGTCGCTGGGGTCGGGCAACCACTTCCTGGAGGTCCAGATGGTCGACGAGGTGCTCCAGCCGACGATCGCGGACCCGTTCGGTCTCTCACTCGGATCAGGTCGTGGTGATGATCCACTCGGGGTCGCGTGGCCTCGGCCATCAGATCTGCACCGACCACGTGGCGGCCATGGACGATGCCATGGACCGCTACGGCATCGAGGTGCCGGACCGGCAGCTGGCCTGCGTGCCGGTCGAGCTCACCCGAAGGGCAGGCGTATCTCAGCGCCATGAGCAGCGCCGCGAACTACGGGCGGGCCAACCGCCAGGTCCTGACCCACGTGACCCGAAAGGCGTTCGCGCTGCACTCGGCGACGCCGGCTCGAGCTCCTCTACGACGTCTCCCACAACCTGGCCCGACTCGAGGAGCACGACGTCGACGGTGGCCGACGCCGGCTCTGTGTGCACCGCAAGGGCGCCACGCGTGCGCTTCCCGCCCGGCCACCCGGATCTGCCGCCCGAGCTTCGCGGATGTGGGCCAGCCGGTGCTGGTGCCGGGTTCGATGGGCACCGCCAGCTACGTGCTCGCCGGGTGCGCCGGATCGGGCGCCTTCCACTCGGCGTGCCACGGCGCCGGGCGCACGATGAGCCGCCACGAGGCCAGGAGGCGGATCCGACGGGGCGGCGCTCGCGGCCGAGCTCGAGGACCGGGGCATCGCCGTGCGCGGCGCATCGCGTCGGGGCCTCGCCGAGGAGGCACCGTTCGCCTACAAGGACGTGGAGGATGTGGTCGAGACCTGCGAGCAGGCCGGACTGGCGCTGCGGGTTGCCCGGCTTCGACCCCTGGGCGTGGTCAAAGGGTGAGGTGGATCTGGCGATGTGCCCGTCAGAGGTCGATGACGACGCGACACGACCACCCGCGGTCGCTCTCGTCAACGTCGAGACCGGAGAGCGAGACGGACTTCGGGACCGAACCGACCTGTGCCGCCGCCGACAGGGGTACCACATCCATCGCACCGCGGCACTCTCGGTCGGCTGCCGCGTCGACGTGGACCCGAATCGGCACCAGACCCTCGGCATCCACGACGTAGATGATCTCCTCGAGCAAGCGAGGCCAACAGCCGCTGCCGGTCGGGGGCATCGATGTGGAACGGACGCTCCTGTGCCGGAACGTCGTCGGCGACCTCGACGAACCCCGCGAGCAACCCGATGCACGCCTCGGCGAAGCACGTCGAGAGATCCGGCCCCCACGCCTCGAGGATTGTGTCGGCGGTGTGCGGCACCGATCGGTGCCCTTGCGCAGAATGCATTCCCGAATAGTTAACCGGCCGGTGACCCGATGGCCAGGCCGGGCCAGGAAGAGGTGAGGCAGATGAGGTTCCGAAACCGGGTGGAGGCCGGGCAGCGCTTGGCTGCCAAGCTCGCCGACTTCAAGGGCGACGACCCGGTCGTGCTTGGCCTGCCCCGCGGGGGCGTGCCGGTCGCGTACGAGGTGGCCATGGCGCTGGAGGCTCCGCTGGATGTGATCGTGGTCCGCAAGCTGGGCGTGCCGTTCCAGCCCGAGCTCGGCATGGGCGCCATCGGTGAAGGCGGGGCGCGGGTGATCAACCAGGACGTGGTGCTGGCCGCATCGGTGTCGCAGGCCGAGTTGGCTGCCGTCGAACAGCGCGAGCAGGCCGAACTAGAACGACGCGCCCACCGCTTTCGCAGCGGTCGGCCACGCCTCGACCTCGAGGGACGCACCGCCCTCATCGTCGACGACGGTATCGCGACCGGTTCGACGGCGAAGGCTGCCTGTCAGGTGGCACGACAGCTCGGCGCAACGCGGGTGGTCTTGGCGACGCCGGTGGCACCGCCCGGAGCCGAGCGACGACTCGCTGACAGCACCGACGAGTTCGTCGTCGTGGACACCCCCTCGGCGTTCTTCGGCGTCGGCCAGTTCTACGCCGACTTCACCCAAACCAGTGACGACGAGGTGGTCAGCCTTCTCGAGAGGACCGCTAACCGACAAGCGGCGCGTCCATCTGGCCACGACCCAGCATCCCGGACCCACCGAGGGGAGATCATGGTGCCATGCGACACGGTGAGCTTGGCCGGCTACATCGAGGTTCCCGAACGGGCGTCGTGCATCGTCGTGTTCGCACACGGCAGCGGCAGCAGTCGTCACAGCGCCCGCAACCGGCACGTGGCATCGGTACTCAACCAGGCGGGCATGGGGACCCTGCTGTTCGACCTTCTCACCGCCGCCGAGGCGGGCCAGCGCACGAACGTGTTCGACATCGACCTGCTGGCCGAGCGCCTCGCCGCGGTGCGGGCCTGGCTCCGCAACGACCCTGAGATCGCCGATCTCCCCGTGGCCTACTTCGGTGCCAGCACCGGCGCCGCAGCCGCACTCACAGCCGCCGCGGAACCCGATGCCGACATCGCCGCGGTGGTGTCACGGGGCGGTCGTCCGGACCTGGCTGGCGACGCCCTCGGAAAGGTTGGCGCGCCGAACCCGGTTGATCGTGGGCGCTCGAGGACACCGTCGTACTCGAGCTCAATCGCGATGCCCAGACCCTTTTGGAGTGCAAGAACGATCTGGTGGTGATTCCTGGCGCCACCCACCTGTTCGAGGAACCCGGGACCCTCGACCTGGCAGCGCAAGCAGCCCTCGACTGGTTCGAGTGGCATGTCACGACAGATCGGACGGGCGCTCCGTAGGCAGATTGATGCCCACCAGTTGTGCTCTGCGGGGAGGCTGTTCCCGCGGAGCACACCTGGCCGGTGGTGCGGAGGCCGCTGTCAGGCGGTGAGCCAGGGCTCTGTGATGTCGAGGTAGCGGTCGACGTGCATGACCCGCTGGAACTCCTCGAATGTCGCCGCCGCCTCCTCGGGCATCTCACCGGCCTCGGCCCGACGTGCCTCGGTCTCGGACGTGAAGTAGGCGACCTCGGTGAACTCATCACCGTCGAAGTAGGCCGTCAGGGAGCCCAGTAGATCGGGGCGGATCGCAGCCAGCATTGGATCGGCCTCTCGTTCGAGCTCAATCGCCCGATCGTGGTCGTCGACGTGGCCCTCCATGACCTGGACGAATCCCGCGGAGTCGAGGTCGCCGTGCACCATCAGGTGGACGTCCTCGGTGTCGTGGAACGTCACGGGGCCGTTGAAGAGCTTCTCGGTATCGACCCACCATGCCGTCTGTTCGGGCCGTTCGCTGTTGCGGCGGGCTGCTTCGGTGCTCTCGAATCGAGCGATGAGAATGAACGATCCATCGGACGTGCACCCTCCGGTGGAGCCGAGGTAGCCGGTGGCGCCCGGCCGAACCTCTCGTTCCCACTTCTCCAGTCGGCGGTGCAACGCCTCCGGATCGTCTGTCTTGCCGTGAATGACCTGAATGAACATCACTGGGCTCCTTGGTTGTGTCCGATATCCATAACCTCGTCCTGGTGTGCCTCGACGTCAAGACGCATTATCGATCTGACCGACCAGGCTTGCCCGCTGGCGCTGGATCCATGAGAGGATGTTTGCAACGAGCCGGTCCCGGTGCTCGCCGCGCCGGGCATCGAGAGGGAGCACAGCAGTGGGGACGACGTCGGTTGGCTGGAACGAGGCAGGTGCCGCCGAACGGATTCCACAATCGGGCGCGACAGGACTCCCCCGGCTCCAACGACAACCCGCTCGGGTTGGCGATGCCGGTCGGTGAGATCGACATCGAGACGACCCCCGAGCACCGCAACCTGGTGGCCGGCGACCCTCGTTGTGCCGACTGGACCCGCGCCTACGACGATCCCCACGTCAGCGCCCTACGGGAACGGTTCCGGGAGCGCAACGGCATCACCGGGTTGGAGGTCGTCGCAGCGGGTGACGTCGAGCGGGCGACGAAGATCTTTCATCGAGATGGATTCGTCGCCGTGGCCGACGCACTCCAACCCGAGCAGCTCGAGCTGCTGCGCCGGGGCGTGAACGAGGTCACCGCCGCCCTGTTGGAGGCCGACCCCGACGGTGCGGTCGGCGGCGGCGCCGGCGGCCTCCCCCATCGCTACTCCTTCGGTGGCACCTCCGCCTCCCGACACATGTTTCATCGCCCGGAATGGTCGCAGCTGATCGACCTGCCCACCACCACCCCGATCCTGTCGTCGATCTTCGGCAGTGCCGACTACATCGTCTACGGCAGCGGCGGCGACCTCGTGCTCCCCGGAGCCATCGAGTACCAGGGCCTGCACTCCGACAACGTGTGGACCGAGCTGCACGATCCGCACGGCGGCCTGACGATGCGCGACCTCCCGACGCCGGTGGTCCACATCAACTTCCCGGTGGTCGACCTCACCCCGGTCAACGGCCCGATCCGCGTCCTTCCCGGCACTCACCGATCCCGCGCCCCGATTCCGACCCTGGCCGAGGAGCCCGAGTGGATGCGGCTGAGCACTGTCTGCCCGGTCCCGGCCGGTTCGGCGATCATCCGGGACGCACGATGCTGGCACGGTGGAACACCGAACCTGTCCCGCGAGATCCGAGCGATGCCCAACGTCGAGTACATGGCGCCGTGGTTCCGCAGCGAGGCACTCATCACATCGATGTCCGCCACGACCTGGTCCACGCTCACACCCCATGCCCAGCGCCTGAGCCGCTACATCGTGCGCGACAAGAACGAAGCCGTGATCGGCGAAGGAATCAACCATCCCCGCCGCGCCGAACGCGAGCGCATCCGCGACCAACAACTGGCCGCCATGTCTCCCGAAGACGCTACCGCCTACCAGCTCCGCACCTGAGGCGACCGCCCGGCCGCCGATGAGCTCGGCCCCGTCGATCAACGCGACCTCGCCGATCGCCCGACCGACGATCCGCCTGCTCGCCACATGGAGCGCGTCACGCATGGGCTCAGGTCCGGGAATTCCTACGAAGCGAACGTGCTCGGACCGTGCGGCGCCCAACCAGCGATGGTGGCGGCGGGAGGGTCCGACGATGCGGTACGGCCATCGACGTTCTTCATCTACGCTGCGTACATGCAGCCGGAACGACCAGCGTTCAAGATAGGGCGGCTCGACCATGTGCACATCCGCGTGCCGGATCGTGCCGAGGCCGCCCGGTGGTACGCGGAGCATCTCGGCTTCGAGCCGGTCGAATCCTACGACTTCTGGGCGACAGGGTTCGACGGCGGTCCGCTGCAGATCTCCGCTGATGGCGGTCGGACGATGCTGGCACTTTTCGAGGCCAGTGAGGGCCACCCGATGGTTCCGCAAGAGACCGGTGTGGCCTTCAGCGTCGACGCTGACAGCTTCATGTTCTTCGCCCGCTCGCTGCCCTGTGGGATCGACCACCCGCGGGGCGGTCGACTCGAGCTCGCTCATCTGGTGGACTTCGACATGTGCTGGGCCTTCGATCTCACCGACCCGTGGGGGAACCAGTACGAGCTCAACTGTTACGACTACGAGCGGGTCAGGGCCGAGCTCGTCGAGGCCGACGCTGTCCAGCCAGTCCGCTACTGGCCCCGCGAGTTGTACGAGGCCCACCTCGACTACGGATCGTCATAGCCGAGCTGATCAGCTGGAGCTCGCGCTCAACTCTCCATCTCGATGATTGGGCGCAGTGCCACCTCGACTGTCGGACGGATGGGGTGACCGACGCTGGCGCAGCGGAGCCGCTCAGCCGATCACCACAGGGATGGCGCTGAACTCGCCCGGGTCGGTCTCGAGCCCGACCCCGCCACGCACGAGAACCAGCATGGTGGTGCCGCTGCCCTGGTCCGAGAAGTCGAGCGTGACCGAGTACGGCTCGGGCGTTTCGAATGAACCACCCTGGGTGATCTGCTGCTCGAACAGCTCGGAGTCGCCCGCCACGAACGCCTCGATCACCAGGGTGCCTTCGAACCCCCGACCCTCACCGGTGACCTCGACCGGACCGGCCGCCACCGCGGCCATCGACTCGGGCGAGGCGATCGTGTTCGCTGCGCTCACTGCACCGATCACGAACCAACCGTCGTCAGGGCCGAGCTGCCGCATGAGCAGCACGCTGCGGACCACGCCCTTTCCCCCACCTTCTGGTAGAGACAGCACCTCGATCTCACCGCTTCTGGAGTCGCCCTGCTGGAACTCGCCGAGGGCAGGTGGCACCCCCAGCACGTTGGACACGAAATCCCCAGCCGCATCTACCGGGGTGCTGAACACAACGTCGGCGGCGGGCCAGATCGCTGGTTGTTCGAGCATGACCGGTTCGGTGCTCGTCGTGGTCGGTTCCGCCGTCGACGACGTCGAGGCCTCGGTCGTCGTGGTCGTGGAGGTCGAGGCCTCAGTGGTTTCGGTCGTCTCCGTCGACGACGGAGAGGTGGTCGTCGACGACGTGGCGGCGTCGTCGCTGCCACCGCACGCGGCGACCACCACTGCAAGAACTGAGATCGTGGCGATGATCGCTACGTGCCTCATGGGGCGACTCCTCGGTCGGCTTACCTTCATCACCAATCGAATTTACAACCCAGATGGACGCAGAAGTGGCAGGCAACCTGTTCGAGCCGACGCTGCTGCGCAACGTGGTGGCCGGTCTAGTCCTACCGGTCGTGGCCGGCTCACCGCACGCTCGCCACCACGTCAGAGACAGGGGCCGGGGTCGACGGGGTCGTCGTCGACCGATGCGAGGAAGTCCCCGATCTCCGATCCGGCGACGGCGTAGGCGACACCCCGCTGTCCGCCTCGACTCGGCAAAGGCCACGCCCACGAGACGACCCTCGTCGTCGAACAGCCCCGCGCCCGACCAACCCGGCGCAAATTCGACCTCCACCTGGAGGGCCCGACGGTCCGCGCCGGCCTCACGGTAGATGTCCTCTCCTGTCGCTCGGATCTGCCGGCTCACCCGAAACGGGTGGCGAACCTGGCGCGCCGTGGCATCGATTGCGACCAGGGTTCCCTCATCACCGACCTGGGCCGAGCCCAGCTCGATATCGGGCCGGTCCAGCCCGTGAACCGCCACGACCGCGAGATCGCGGTTCGCGTCGAACCCGATCAGAACGCCCTCTTGACCGCCGATATCGATGACTTCGACACCCGCCACTACGTGCGCATTTGTGAGCACCCGGCCGTCGCCCACCACCACGCCGACACCCCGTGACGTTGCGCCGCACGCCACGCCGCGGACGCCGACGACGACACCGGCTCGGTCGAGCGCATCGTCCGCCCCGCAACCACCCATGGCCACGAGGGCGCCGACGAAGACCCACAGAAGGCCACGGCACGGGCTCGGGGCGGCCAGCTCACCCTCCGTCGGTTCTGGCGGACTCGAGCTCGTGCGTGAGCTGCTCGAGCTCGGCGCCTCCGGCCATCATCGAGATCAACTCGTCGCGCTCGATCTCGTCCTTGCCGAAGTTGCCGAGACTGCGACCACGGTTGAGGATCAGGAACCGATCACCGACGGGGAACGCGTGGTGGGGGTTGTGGGTGATGAAGATCACTCCAAGCCCGCGATCGCGCGCCTGGATGATGTACTTCAGCACCACGCCCGCCTGTCTCACGCCGAGGGCTGACGTCGGCTCGTCGAGGATCAGCACCTTGGCGCCGAAGTAGATCGCCCGCGAGATCGCCACGGACTGGCGCTCGCCGCCCGACATCGTGCCGACCGGTTGGTTGATATCGCGGATGTCGATGCCCATCTTGGCCATCTCTTCCTGGGCAATCGACTTGGCCTGCTCGGTGTCGAACCGCTTGAGCGGCCACACGCCGACGGTGGGCTCGGAGCCCACGAAGAAGTTGCGCCAGATCGACATCAGCGGCATGAGCGCGAGGTCTTGGTAAACGGTCGCGATACCGCAATCGCGCGCCTCGCGCGGTGAGCTGAAATGGACGGGCTCGCCCTCGACGCGGTACTCGCCCCGGTCGGGGCCGTGGACTCCGGCCAGCATCTTGATGAACGTGGATTTGCCGGCGCCGTTGTCGCCGAGCACACAGGTGACCTCGCCGGCGTTCACGCTGGTGGTGATGTCGTTCAGGGCGATGACACTGCCGAAGAACTTGGACACGTTGTCGACTTCCAGAAGGTGCGCGCTCATTGTCCTATCCTTTCGGCCCGATGACGGACGTAGTTGTTGAGGAAGACCGAGAAGAGGAGCATCCCGCCGAGGAACGAGAAGAACCACTCGCTATCCCAGCCTGCGAAGGTGATGCCGGTACGGGTCATGCCGAAGATGAGAGCTCCTAACGTGGCGCCAACGACCGAGCCATACCCGCCGGTAAGCAGGCAGCCGCCGATGACGGCGGCGATGATGAACTCGAACTCCTCACCGACTCCGCCACTGGCCGTCATCCCCCGGCTCTCGAGTGTGCGCATGATCCCCACGAGCCAACCGGCAAAGGCGGTGCCCATGAACAGCCCGATCTTGGTAGCGTCGGCGGGAACACCCATGTTCCTCGCGGCGTTCGCATCGCCGCCGCTGGCGAAGATCCAGTTGCCCACCTTGGTCCGCATGAGAATCCACGTGCCGAGGAGAACAAGACCGATCCACCAGAACACCTGGATCTGGAAGCGTTCCCCGAAAATGGTGACCTGGCGACTGAACACGTCGAACCAGAAGTCGTAGTCCGGGGCATCGTCGACGCCGGTGACGCGTGTCTCGTCGGTGACGATGCGGGTGACCCCGACGTTCGCTCCCCTCAGAGCGAAGAACGTGCCCAGGGTGATGATGAAGCTGGGCAACTTCGTCCTCGTCACCAACATGCCGTTCACGAATCCGATGCTGAGCGCGAACGCAAGCGTGATGATCAGTCCCACCGTGATGCTCCAGCCGAGCCCGTCGTTGGGGTCGACGATGAAACCGAGCAGGAGCCCGGCCGTGCCGATCATGACCCCGGCGGACAGGTCGAACTCGCCGCCGATCATGAGGAGGGCGACGAAGACCGCCATCACTCCGAGCGTGGCCGCCTGGTCGGTGAATCTGGCGACACCGATGACCTGGATGAACTTGTTGTCGAAGAACAGGAAGAACAACCAGACCGCGACCGCCCCGATCAGCGCGCCAATTTCAGGACGGACGAGCAGCCGCCGGATCATGCCAACGTCCTGCACCCGCTCGTCGGGCCCGGCGCCGCTGTCCTCGGGGGTGTCTGGCGGCTGACTCTCGCTAGGTACGGTGGCGGTGTCCGCCATTGTTCTCTCCCTTTCTGGGTGACCCTACTGCGGTCACCCCGGGGAACCGGAGTGACCGCAGCTGGGGCCTTTCGACGACTAGCGAGTGCCCGCGTCGGAGAGCGCTGCGACGTCGGCGGCGTTGTCGGGCGTGACGAAGCCGGGGCCGGTCAGCACCGCATTCCCGCCACCGACCGTGTTGAGGTTCTCGTTGAAGAGCACCATGAACACGATGGGCAGATACCCCTGGAGGTACTGCTGTTGGTCGATGGCAAAGAGGATCTCCTCCGCCTCGATGGCGGCGAGCACATCCGGGCTCAGGTCGAACGTGGCCAGGGCCGGGGCGACTCCTACCTCGGCGACCGCATCACGGGCGGCTATGGCGATGTCGGGGTTGAGGGTGAGGATCCCGGCCACGTCGGTGTCGTCGGTGAGTTTGTCGACGAGGGTCGACTGGGTGCCGGGGATGTCGCCGGTACCGGTCGAGGCCACGTTGAACCGCTCGATGTCGCCACCGGCGTAGGTGCTCTCGAGCCCGTCGCAGCGCTCCTCCAGACCGATGTTGCCGTCTTCGTGAACGACGCACAAGCACCTTGCCGGTGATGCCCGCGTCGTTCATCCGGAGGCCGGCGCCTTCACCGGCGACGTCCTCGCTCTGGCCGACGTGGGTGATAGCACCGATCTCGCGGAAGACCGCGGCGCCCGAGTTGAGGGTGACGACCGGGATCCCGGCTTCGACGGCCTCTCCGAGAGCGTCGGTCATGCCCTCGGGGTTGGCCAGTGATGCAGCGATGCCCACCGCGCCGTCGGCGATGCAGTTGCGCACGATGTCGGACTGTGCGATGACGTCGATATCACCGGCAACCCTGACCTCCACACCCATGTCGCTACCCGCGGCCTCGGCCCCGGTCTGCACCACAGACCAGAAGCCGGAGTCGCCCGGCGCTTCGTGGGTCGCCACGCAGTAGAGCCCGTCTCGACCCTGGCCGAGTGCGACGTCGTCGCCATCGTCGGCGGCAGTACCGTCGTCGCTGTCACCGTCGCCGGTGTCACCGTCGGCGCTCTCAGCGGTTGTGGTGGCACCATCGTCGGTGGCACTGCTGTCGTCACCGTCGCTGCTGCACGCGGCAGCCACAAGTGTGATCGCAAACAACAACGCGACTAGCTTCCAGAGCTTCTGCATGTTCGTTACCCCTCCCGGGTTGGTTCGTTGGACAGGGGCTGCGCCGAGTGGTCGACGTCCAGTCCCGTTGAGAACTCGATGCCGTCCGTTACATCGATCGTTGGCCATCCGTTCGCGCAACGGTGTTGTCGTACTCACGGTGGTCCCCCTCCCATTTCAGCCCCACATCAATGATTGAGGCGCTCCAGATTGTCG
>CAWCAF010000031.1:0-18361 GCA_963793385.1 uncultured Acidimicrobiales bacterium | reverse complement strand
CGAACAGCTCTTCGGGACGCCTCACGGGACGAACTCAGTGCATTGTGCGCGGCACGGGCTCGTCACCGCCGAATTCGACCCGATGTCGATCTGACCCCGCACCAGGATCCGCGTCGTCATCGCCCGCACCGATCAGACGAGGGCCGGGCGCTGCGCGCTCGAATCGCCAATCTGGCCACCGACTGAAGACGCCGGTGCGATGCCGTGCGGCCGGTCAGGGTCGTACGAGTGCGCTGAGCATCGCCTGGAACTTGGCCCTCGTCTCGGCCAGCTCGGCAGCGGGGTCGGAGTCCTCCACCACCCCCACACCCGCCCACAGACGGGCCTCGGTGTTGTCGATCTGGGCACTCCTCACGCTGACGGCGAACTCGCCGTTGCCTGCCGAGTCGACCCACCCGGTCGGCCCGGCATAGCGTCCGCGATCCATCCGCTCCAAACCCTTGATCAAAGCGAGCGCCCGGTCCTGGGGCTGGCCGCCCACCGCCGGGGTGGGGTGAAGTGACTCGACCAGTTCGAGCACACCGGCCGCCGGCTGGCTCAGGCGTCCCTCGACTCGGGTCCCCAGATGGTGGACGTTGGCCAGGCTGACGATGGTCGGCTCCGGTTCGGCGTCGACGAAGGAGCAGAACGGCAGGAGGGTGTCGAGGAGCCATTCGATGGTGATGCGATGTTCCCAGCGGTCCTTGTCGCTGCTGAGCAATCCCGCTGCCATTCGTTGATCCTCGGCGGGGTCCGACGATCGGGCGGCGGTGCCCGCCAGCGGATGAGCTCGGACGACGCGGTCGATGCGGGAGATCAGGAGCTCCGGCGACGCGCCGATGAAGCCGTCGACGGAGAACAGAATGGCGCTCTGATAGCTGCGCCGGAGGCGCTCGATGACCTGGGCCGGATCGATCGGCTGATCGGTACGCAGGACGAGTTCCCGGGCCAGTACCGCCTTGTCCAACTCGCCGGCAGCGATGCGACTCCTGGCGAATTCGACCACCTCGTCGCGCCAAATCTCGGGAGCGAGGGTGGACATGAGATCGAAGCTCGTCGACTCGGGGCCATCGGGGACCGGTCGGCTGCCAACGGCTTCGATCCGGGCCAACGCGGCGGCGATGTCGACGGTCTGATCGTCGTCCTCCATGACGGTGATCCACCGTCTCCCGTCCGGCGCCTCGCCCAGAAGCACCCGTGGGACGATGAGTGAACCCGGAGATTGGCGATCGAAGGGCAAAGTCGCAAAAGCGACCGCTCCGGTTCCGTACCCCGTCGCCGTCGACGCAGTGTCGGTGGGAATCGCCGCGAGTTCTGCCGCCGACGAGGTCAGCTCGGCCATGTTGTCGGTGTGGATGAGCCGGGCCTGTCCGAGTCCGGCCAGGCGCACTCCCGCACGGCTCCACAGCAGACCGGTCCTGGCACCGACCGAGATGAGATCGGGCACCGTGTCGAGCGAGAGGGACGTGGCGATCACCCTGTCACGGTAACGCCCGGCCCCTGAGGCGGGTCACCCTTCGACCGAGCACATCCCTGCGATCCGGCGACTCGGTGCGGCCAACCCTTCTCAGCGGTTTGTCGTGCGCCACACTGGTGGGGTGGACCAGACGATCGAGGCGAGCGTGCAAGCTGACACGCAAGAGGTTCGAATGGTCCTCCAGGACCTGATGAGCTACCAGTACTGGCTCGATCTGGTCGACCATGTCGAACTCGGCGAAACCGACGACAACGATCCCGGCCCGGCGTACCTGGTGACGTTGGTCGCCAAGATCGGACCGTTCGCCCGCCGAAAGCGCCTTCGCATGGTCCGTCACGAGGTCGACGAATCGGGTGCGACCTTCGAACGTCGGGAGATCGACGACCGCGAGCACTCAACCTGGGTACTGGGAGCCCACGCCGAGCCCGGTGACCCCACCACGGTGTCGATGCGGCTGGCCTACGGAGGTGGCCTCTGGTCCGAGGTCCTCGAACGAGTGCTGGAGGATCAGATCCGCGACGCGGTCGACAGCCTTGCTCTGCACGTCCGCCGCCTTGCCTGATCTCACCGCACTGTCGATCTCGCCGGGCGATCGGTTCGTCGAGGCGCTCGAGCGTGAATGGGCTCGCGGCGCTGCGATCGCACCAATCGACGAGGGGTTGCCCGTAGCCGAGCGGCGTCTCCTCCTCCATGCGTTGGCGCCCACCCACGTGATCGAGCAGGACGGTCAACGACGATCGTTGTCCGGGGGCCGACCGGTCGAGCCGGGCGACGCCGTCGTGATCGCCACCAGCGGCACGACCGGCCGGCCCAAGGGGGTCGTGTTGACCCATGATGCGATACTGGCGTCGGCGGAGATCACATCCGCTCGCCTCGGTGTGGATCCGGCGTCAGACCGTTGGCTGTGCTGCCTGCCGATCTCGCACATCGGCGGGTTGTCGGTGATCATCCGGGCGCTGTGCACGGGAACACCGCTGTCGGTGCACGACCGATTCGACGCCGACGCTGTGATGGCGTCGATCCGCCGGGACGGGGTGACACACACCTCGCTGGTGACCCGGGCCCTGCGCCGGATCGACCCGGGCGCCTTCACCGCGATTCTGCTCGGCGGCGCCGCTCCGCCCGCTGACCGACCGGGCAACGTGATCGCGAACGTACGGAAGTACCGAGACCGGCTCGGGCGTCGTGTACGACCGGCGGCCTCTCGAAGGCGTCGAGCTCCGCACCGACGACAGCGGTCAGCTGTGGGTGCGGTCCCCGACGCTGCTGCGGTGCTACCGCGACGGGGTGGATCCGAAGGATCACGATGGGTGGTTCCCCACCGGGGACGCCGCCGTCATCGATGCCACCGGCGATCTCGCGGTCGCGGGACGGAGTGCCGACGTCATCGTCACCGGTGGTGAGAAGGTGTGGCCGGCGCGGATCGAGCCCCTCATCGCCGCGCTGTCCTCGGTTGCGGGGGTTGCGGTCATCGGGCGACCCCACCCCGAGTGGGGTCAAGAGGTCGTGGCGATCGTCGAACCGGCCGATACGTCGACCCCGCCGACGATCGACGAGATCAAGGTGGCGGTACGGTCGGTGTTGCCCCCCCGGTGGGCCCCTCTCCGTCTCGAGTTGGTCGGTTCGCTGCCCCGCACGCCGCTAGGCAAGATCCGCCGCGATGCGCTCTGACCGGCGTCCCCGGAGCCGTCGGTAGGATCCAGAGATGGCTGAAGTATCCGAGATCTTCGATCCGGGAGCGTGGACGGCGGTGAGCGGCTTCGACTTCACCGACATCACCTACCACAGGGCGGTGGATGTGGGAGCGGTCCGAATTGCGTTCGATCGACCCGACGTCCGCAACGCCTTCCGCCCCGACACCGTCGATGAGTTGTACCGCGCCCTCGATCACGCACGGATGAGTAGCGATGTGGGTTGTGTGCTCTTGACCGGAAACGGTCCCAGCCAGAGGGACGGCGGTTGGGCGTTCTGCTCGGGTGGCGACCAGCGAATTCGAGGCGAGGACGGCTACAAGTACACCACCGGAGGCGGCGAGACAGCCGAGGAGATCGATCCGGCCAGGGCCGGACGCCTGCACATCCTCGAATGCCAACGTCTCATCCGCATGATGCCCAAAGTGGTCATCGCCGTCGTACCGGGCTGGGCTGCCGGCGGCGGTCATTCGCTCCACGTTGTCAGTGACCTGACGATCGCCAGCGCCGAACACGCCCGCTTCAAACAGACCGACACCGACGTCGCGAGTTTCGACGGCGGATTCGGCAGTGCCTACCTGGCCCGACAGGTGGGCCAGAAGTTCGCCCGAGAGATCTTCTTCCTCGGCAGGACCTACACCGCGGCCGAGGCCCACGCCCAAGGGGCGGTGAACCTGGTCGTCCCCCATGCCGAACTCGAGGCGACGGCCCTCGAGTGGGCCGCCGAGATCTGCGGCAAATCACCAACCGCCCAACGGATGGCAAAATTCGCGTTCAACCTGGTCGACGATGGTCTGGTCGGCCAGCAGGTGTTCGCCGGTGAAGCCACTCGCCTGGCCTACGGCACCGACGAAGCCCGCGAAGGCCGCGACGCCTTCCTCGACAAACGCCCGCCCGATTGGAGCGGGTACCCGTACGCGTACTGACCCGAGAGTCACGGTCGGTCATCCGATCCAGCTGCGGATCGCTTCGGCGGTCCGGTCCGGCGCCTCCAGATGACAGGCGTGACCCACTCCGTGGATTGATGCAAACGATGCGTTGGCCCCGATGCCAGCCACCAACCGGTGTCCGAGATCGGTGAATTTGGTGTCGTTGTCGCCGGCGATCACCAGCGCAGGGGCCGCGAGTCGGTGGAGCCGATCCCACATCGGTTCCATCGACCCGGTGCCGCGGTAGAGAAGCGATTCAACGACCCCGGATCCCCAACCCTCGAGGCGCTCGGCCCGGTACCGCCGGGCCTCGGGCACATGAGCGAAGAGGGGGAGCTCGAGCCAGAAGTCGAGGAAGTCCTCGGGTGAGGAGTTCCTCAGGCGGTCAGCCAGTTGACGGTCGTTGGCGATTCGATCGGCGCGGTTGTCGGCATCGCTGATACCGGCGGTGGCGCCGATCAGGACGAGGCGGCGCACGACGCCGGAGTAGTCCAGCGCAACCCGTAATGCGATTCGACCACCCATCGAGTAGCCGACCAGCAGGTCGACCGGAGCGCCGACGTCCGCCACCGCGCCGGCGGTCAGCGTTGCCGCCTCCTCGAACGTCGCTTCATCGAATCTGCTGTCGCCGTGGCCGGGGAGGTCGACCGCCCACACCGAATGAGTGCTGGCCAGTTCGTCGGCGAACTCACCCCAGCAATGGCGGTTCTGGGTGAAGCCGTGCAGCAGCACGGCCACCGGGAGCCCGGCCGGGGCCTGAGGGCACCTGATGTGTTCGATTGCCAGGCCACTCATGGGGTGCCAACCTTTCGCTGGTGTTTGCGGATCGTGAATCGGTCGAGGACGTCGGGATCCGGGGCGGGGCACACTCCCGCAGTGTGAGGAATGTCGATGACTCCATCATGCATGCGAAGGTCCTGCCACGGGTCATCCGTCAGCCAGCTGCGGGCGGGGGAGACATCGCCGGTGATCGTGCACGCATCGCTGGCGGCCACGACGGCTAGAGCGTGTCGTCCCAAACCGGACTCCAGCATCCCACCGGCAGCCGCCGGTATCTCCTGCTCCTCGCACCAGCCGAGTAGTTCGAAGGATGTGAAAAGCCCGCCGAGCCTCGATGATTTGACGGCGATCGCCGAACAGGCCCCAGCATCGACGAGGCGTCGAATCTGCTCCCTCGACGTGGCCGCCTCGTCGGCGACAACGCACATGCCGGCTCCCACGAGCTCGGCGGCGAGGACCAGCTCCTCCGGAACGAAGGGTTGTTCGAACGCCGTCAATCCGGTGCCGAGCAACTCGGCGGCCTGGTCGAACGAACGGAGATCGAAGCTGCCGTTGGCGTCGGCCTGTACCTCGACGCCGGGGAAGCTCTGTTCCAGCGTCCGCACCAGTTCGATCGGTCGAAAGCCAGCCCGCTCGGCCGGAACCAGCTTGAGCTTGATCCGCCCGAATCCCTGCTGGACCTTGGTGGATACCGCTTCGATCGCAGTCTCGATCGGTCCGAGCGGGATGACCGTACCGGCGGGCACATCGGTACGGGTGACGCCGACATACGAGGCCAAGGAGATCCCCTTCTGCTTCAATCGCATGTCCAGCTCAGCCATCTCGAGGGCGGCCCGTGCCATCGGATGGCCGGCCAGGAGGTCGCCGATATCGGCGCCGGCAACGTACAGCGGAGACGTCGACAGCAGCCCAAACGCTCCTTCGGCCGTCTCGGCGTGATAGCCGGAACGATTGAGGGCCGAGCACTCGCCCCAGCCGGTGGTGCCATCGCCGTCATTGACGCCCACGACGGTGAGGAGTCGGTTCGTCTCGGGGACCGGATCGTGCGCCGTTGCCAGGACCGCGCCGATGGGCAGGGACAACAGGCGGATATCCAGCAGCAGCGGGCTCACAGGGGGACGGTAGCGTCTCGTCAGGACCGACGAGCGACCGCTCGCTCCGTGGCACTTTGCTCATCAAGTGAGCTCCGAAACGGGCCGATCCAGTATCTGATGTCTGGCGCAACGTCTCGGGATCGAAAGAACGATCGGTGGGCCGGTAGGCCCTTCCTCGCCCGTTTTCTGCAGATCGTGCTGTTCGTCGGGCCGTTCGTCGTTGCATTCGTGGTCACGCTGGCCGTGGCCAAGGGCCTCCCGGAGGCCGAGGGTCGAGTGGCCCAGTTCCTCCGGCTGTTGCTCCTCGTGTCGATCTCCATCGTGGTCATGCTCTCGAGCGACCGGGTCGCCCGCCTCGCAGCCCCGGTGTCGCTGCTCCTGCAGATGACGATGATCTTCCCCGACAAGGCGCCCAACCGGGTCAAGGTGGCGATGCGCTCGTCCAGTTCGGAGGAGTTGCGGCGGACCCTGCTCGAGGTCAACGAGTCCGGACTGGGCGGAACCGCCAGCGAGGCGGCGGAAATGTTGATGGTGCTGGTGTCGGCGCTGAGCCGCCACGACAGACTCACCCGGGGTCACAGCGAGCGGGTCCGTGCCTACACCGACATCATCGCCGGCGAACTTGGCCTGACAACCGACGATCGTTCGAAACTGCGGTGGGCGGCGCTGCTGCACGACGTCGGCAAGATGCAGATCCCATCGGAGATCCTGAACAAGCCGGGCAAGCTCACCGCGACCGAGTATGAGATCGTCAAACAGCACCCCGTGATCGGAGCCCAGCTGGTAGAACCGCTGCGGGATTTCCTCGGACCGTGGGCGGACACGGTCCTTCAGCACCATGAACGATGGGAGGGCGGCGGATACCCCGCCGGCATCGCCGGAACCGACATCTGCTACGGCGCCCGGATCGTCGCCGTCGCCGACACCTTCGACGTGATCACCTCGCTCCGGTCGTACAAGAAGCCGGCGTCGGCGAATGGAGCGCGGCAGGAAATCACACGGTGCTCCGGGACACAATTCGACCCCGACGTCGTCAAGGCATTCCTCCAGATCGGCCTGGGCCGGTTCCGCTGGTCATTGGCGCCGATGTCCTTCCTGACCCAGTTCCCCCAACTGGTCGGATTGCTGTCGCCGGTGGCCGGTGGCGCGACGACGGTCATGGCGAGCGCAGCGCCGGTCGTGATGGCCGGGGTGGCGACGATGGGCCTCGTGAATGCGGTGGAACCCGCTCAACCATCGGTCCTGGCGGACACGGGCACGGCGATCGAGGTCGACACTTCGTCGGACAGCACACCGACGGTCGTAGCGTCCACCACCTCCACCACCTCCACCACCTCTGATGTCTCCACAACGACGATCGTCGCAAGCACGGCGACGACGAGTCCGGGCGAGGTGACCTCGACGGTTTCGGTCGTCGTGACCCACCCGGGAATCCCCGGATCGTGGACCGTCTTCGTGTCACCGGTCGTGACCACAGAGCGACTGGTCACGACCGGCGCGCCCACGACGGCGCCTCCGACGACGGCGCCTCCGACGACGGCGCCTCCGACGACGGTTCGTCCGACGACGTCGCCGCCGACGACGGCTCCGCCGACCACTGCCTCCAACGCCCCCGACGGAGTTCTCCCCCGGGTGATCGGCGAGTGCCTGGGTGATCCGGGGATGACCGCGGTTGTGTTCCGAAACCACACATGGAATATGTCAGGATGCGACCTGACCGCCGACGGGCCCCTGGACCTGTCCGGATTCAACCTCGCCGGAGCCCATGTCGACCACGGCAACTGGTCCAACACCAACTTCACGAACGCCGATCTCACCGACGTCAAGTTCCACCGCCTGTCGTTGACCGATGCGGATTTCAGAGGTGCCGACCTGAGCGGAGCCGAGTTCAAGGACTTCTTCCTGGAACGCGGAGACTTCAGGGGCGCCGACCTCACGGACACGAAATTCGAACGGGGTGCGCTCGATACTGCGAACTTCTCCTCCTCGGTTCTCACCGACGTCGACTTCAAGGACGTCGACCTCTCCGGGGCCAGGTTCATGAACTCTGTCCTCGACACCGTCGACATGCACGATCTCGATGCCGGCGGAGTGTCGTTCAGGGGTGCCGCGCTCTACAAGGTGAACCTGGAGAAGTCGACCCTGACCGGTGCCGACTTCAGGGACGCCAACCTCGTCGAGGTCAAGATACAGGATGCTCGACTCGGCAGCGTCGACTTCAGGGGCGCCGACCTCGACGACGTCAACTTCGACGACGCCGAAAGAAGGGCGAGCTTCGGATCCACCGGTGGGTGGGTCGAGGTCAAGTGCCCGGACGGGTCGATGCCTCCGACCCGGGGCTGCGAGTGGGACGACTGATGCGGCAATAGCCCGGGGTCGGTTTCGCTGTTACCGTGAATAGTGGCCTCGCCACGAGGCTGCCAGTCTCCAGCGAAATCCGGTGAGACCCCGGTGCTGTCCCGCAACTGTGATGCTTTCGCAACGCGAAAGCGAGCCAGGTCGCCTGGGGAGTGGGTGACACGCCCTTCGGTGGGCGACCACCGAACCCTTCCCGAGGTAGGAAACCAAGTGAACCGTCTGCTCTGCCGTCCACCGTTGACGCTGGCCGTGCTGTGCGTCGTCCTGAGCGCATGCGCAAGCGACGCTCAAGTTCTGGCCGACGACCCGATCACCACCGTGACCACCGTCGAGACGTCGGCGGCCGCCGATGACGAGGCCGTCACGCCGACCTACCCGCTCGACATCGAAGGGCTCAACGGGACGATATCGGTAGCAGCCCGCCCGGAGCGGATCGTGAGCCTGTCGCCCTCGGCCACAGAGATGCTCTTCGCCATCGGCGCCGGCGAACAGGTGGTCGCTGTCGACAGCCTCTCCACGTACCCGGCCGAAACACCCGTGACCGACCTCAGCGCGTTCGAGCCCAACCTCGAAGCGATCAGCGCCTACGAGCCCGATCTCGTGATCGCGAGTTTCGACCCGGAGAACGCTCTCACCGAGGCGTTCGGTCTTCTCGGCGTCCCTGTGCTGCTACAGGCCTCGGCGCTGACCGTCGACGACACCTACGTCCAAATCACCCAGCTGGGACTGGTGACCGACCACGCCATCGAAGCAGCCTCGGTCAACGAGCAGATCCGGGCGCGGATCGACGCCGCCATCTCCGAAGCACAACAGCGCGGTGGTGAGCCGATCAGGGTCTACCACGAACTCGACGACACCTTCTTCAGCGTCAGCTCGTCGTCCTTCGTCGGCGACGTTTACCGCCGGCTCGGATTCGTGAATGTAGCCGACCCGGCCGACCCGGATGGATACGGCTACCCCCAGGTGAGCCCCGAGCTCCTCATCGAGGCCGACCCCACGCTGATCGTCATCACCGACCAGGTCGGCTACGGGATCGACGACGTCGCTGTCCGTCCCGGGTGGGAGGTGATCACGGCGGTCACGACCGGCAACATCGTGCAGGTCGACGCCGACATCGCCTCCCGCTGGGGCCCCCGCGTTGCGGACTTCGCCGAACAGATGGCCGGAATGGGCGGTTGACATGGTTGCAACCGGGGTCTCCGAAGTGGGCGCGGTGGCGCTGGCTCGGTCGTTCCGGCTGCCGTCCAAAGCTCTGGTGACCGCGTCAGCCATGCTCGTCGGCGTGGCGCTGATCAGCGTCTCGACCGGAGCGGCCGGCCTCCCGATAACGGGGGTTGTGTTCGAACTGGCGGACCGACTGCCGCTGATCACGCTCGACTCTGGCCTCGACGCCCGTCAGGCGACGATCCTCACCCAGCTCCGGCTTCCCCGGGTCGTGCTCGGTGGACTCGTCGGATCGTCGCTCGCTCTCGCCGGTGCCGGCTATCAGGGGGTCTTCCGAAATCCGCTGGCCGATCCGTTTCTTCTGGGTATCGCAGCCGGCGCCGGGTTCGGGGCAACCGTAGGCCTGGTCTACGATCTCGGGTTCGGGCTGGGGCCGCTGGGGGCTGTCCAGCTCCTGGCCTTTGGTGGGGCGCTCCTGGCGGTCGGGATCGCAATGCTGATCGGCAACGCCGCGCCGAGTCAGACGGCATCGCTCCTCCTGGCCGGTATCGCCACCGCCTCGTTCTTCACCGCCCTGCAGACCTTTCTCCTCAATCGAAACACCGATACGCAACGATCGATCCTGTCCTGGTTGTTCGGCACGCTCATCGCCGCCGACTGGGGCAGGGTCGGGCTGCTCTCGTTCTACCTGGCCATATGCGGATCGGTCATGTTCGTCCTTCGCCGACACCTCGACGTGCTGCGCATCGGCGAAGCCGAATCGGCGGCGCTGGGGGTCCAGCCGGCGCGGGTTCGGATGGCCGTCCTCGTCGCCGCCTCGCTCCTCACCGCAGCCGCGGTCTCGGTGAGCGGGCTGATCGCGTTCGTCGGATTGGTCGTGCCCCACGCCGTCCGGCTCATGGTCGGGTCGAGTTACCGTATCGTCGTGCCGCTCTCGGCCATCGGTGGAGCCACGTTTCTCATCGGCGCCGACTGGCTCAGCAGGACCATCGTCGCCCCCTCGGAGCTGGGAATCGGCGTGATCACCGCGTTCGTGGGCGCACCGTTCTTCGCCGTTCTGCTGTGGCGTACCAAGGCGGGGATGCTGTGAAAGCGGCGACCAAGAACGACATCGCCATCGTGGTGCAGGGTGTCTCGGTTGTCTACGGCGCCGCCACTGTGCTCGATGCGGTGTCGATCGCGATTCCGAGCGGCGAGTGGACGGCGATCGTCGGACGCAACGGTGCCGGAAAATCGAGCCTGCTGGCGTCGATCGTGGGAACCGGGCAGGGGTCGGATCGGGTGAGGTTTCCCGGCCGGTCGGGCAGCCGGGCCAGGTTTCTGGCCTTCGTGCCCCAGACGCCGGTCCTCCCGCCTGGCATGACCGTGGCCGAGTATGTCCTGCTCGGCAGGACCGCCCACCTCGGATGGTTCCGCAGTGAAGGGCGCGACGACCGCAGCCGCGCCCGGGATGCGATGGATCAGCTGCAGCTGTTGCCCTTCGCCGGACGGCTGCTGTCGGAGTTGTCCGGCGGCGAGGCGCAACGGGTGGTTCTCGCCCGGGCCCTGTGCCAGGACGCCGACATCCTGATCCTGGACGAGCCCACGACCTCACTCGACCTCGGACGCCAGCTCGAGGTGCTCGAACTGGTCAAGGAGTTGGCGGCGTCCGAGCACTTGACGGTCGTCTCGGCCATACACGATCTGACGGCGGCGGCGCGGTACGCCGACCAGGTCGTGGTCCTCGACGATGGTCGGGTCGCCGCTGCGGGTCCCACCGGTGAGGTCCTCGAGCCGGATCTGCTCTCCCGCCACTTCGGAACGACACTCCACAGGCTGCAGAGCCCCGATGGGTATCCGATCATCATCGCCACGGGCTCGGGGACCGGCGCCGGGCACCACTAGACTGCCGTCCCCGAGGTCTCCAATGTCTGACGATCACGCCCCCTCGGCCACACCGGCCGACATCCCCACCGCCGCCCCCAACAAGGACCGGTTCCGAACCGCCCCCAGCCTCGTTCTGGTCAACACCGGTCACGGGAAGGGAAAGTCGAGCGCGGCCTTCGGTGTGGTCCTGCGGGCGTTGGCGATGGACTGGCCTGTCGCCGTGGTCCAGTTCCTCAAGAGCGGCGATTGGCAGGTCGGCGAGGAGAAACTGTGTCGGCGATTGAACGTCGACTGGTTTGCGGCCGGCGATGGCTTCACCTGGGATTCGGAGAATTTGGACGAATCGAAGGCCAAGGCGATCGCAGGATGGGAGTTCGCCAAGGGCCTGATCGCCGGCGGCGGCCATCGGCTCATCGTGCTCGACGAGATCAGCTACGCCATGGCGTGGGGATGGGTCGACCCGTTGGAGGTGGCAGCCGCCATCGAAGCTCGGCCGGAGAAGCTGAACCTGATCCTGACCGGGCGGGACATGGCCCAGGAGGTCATCGACGTCGCCGACACCGTCACCGAGATGAAGGCGGTCAAACACGCCTTCGATCAGGGGATTCTGGCCAAGAAGGGAATCGACTATTAGCGCACACTCCGTTCTGCTCATCGGCGGAGCTCAATCGGGCAAGTCCTTCGCCGCCCAGAAACTCGCCACCAGCACCGCGCGCGCCCACGGCCTGACGGTGTCAGCGATCGTCACCGCCGAACCCCTCGACCCCGAGATGGCCGAGCGGATCCTGGCCCACAAGTCGAAACGGCCACCGGACTGGAATGTCATCGAGGCCCCGATCCATTTGGCCGATGCGGTGGCGTCGGTCCACCCCGCCCACCTGCTCGTGCTCGACTCGATCACCACATGGCTTCACAACCGGCTGCTCACCGGGGAGCCTCCCGAGATGATCGAGAAGTCCGCCCGGGCTGTGTCGATCGGACTCGCAGCCCGATCAGGCCCGACGGTCGTCGTCAGCGACGAAATCGGTATGGGGGTGGCACCGGATGGGGAGCAGGGCGCCAGACTGCGAAACCTCCAAGGTCGGGTCAACCGGATGCTGGTCGGTGAGTTCTCCCGTTCGTTTCTGGTCGTCGCTGGCCGGCTCGTGGAGCTGGACGACGCCGGTTGGCGAGAGGCGCAGCGGACCCTGATCCCGCTCGGCCCGTGAACGATCGGGCTCGGAGCACCGCCACATCGTGACACCGGCGATCAAACTGCTCGAGACTCGCCGGATCCCGCACGAGGTGATCACCTACGAGCACTCGGCGGCGAACGAGGGGTACGGGAGCGAGGCTGCGGAGAAACTCGACATCGATCCGGCGACGGTGTTCAAGACCCTGGTGGCCGATGTGGCCGAGTTGGGTTTGACCGTGGCGGTAGTGCCGGTCAGCGCCAAGCTGGACCTCAAGGCGCTGGCCAGGGCGATCGGTGCCAAGAAGGCGTCGATGGCCGACCCCGTGTCGGCCGAACGGGTGACCGGCTACCTGGTCGGTGGTATCAGCCCGCTGGGCCAGAGACGCCGACTGCCTACGGTGATCGACGAAAGTGCGGCTGGGCTCGATGCGATGTATGTGAGCGGCGGCCGTCGGGGTCTGGAGATCTCCTTGGCCCCGAGCGCCCTTGCCTCGCTCACCAACGCCACGGTGGCCCCGATCTCCAAGTAGCGGTTCTCACACGGCGGGGACGTTGGACCCTTCACGGTGCGGTCGGGGCGGAACGAGGATTGTCGCGGCTATCGCTATGAAGGGAGTGAATTCCGTGCGCCCAGGACGAATCATCGCCCTCGCCATCGGATGTCTATTGGTGCTGCCCGCACTCGCCCTCCTCTTGGGAGGCGCAGTGATAGGACTGGGCTACGCCTTTGGTCGAGACGACGACGGGTATTTCCAGACAACCCTTGACCGGATCGAGACCGCCACGGTTGCGGTGAGTGCGGAGGATCTGGACTTCGCCTCCGATCCCGGGACGCCCGGATGGGCGATCGATCTCTTGGACGCAGATGTGCGTCTCCGGGTCGAGTCGTCCCCGTCGGGGCGGGACATGTTCATCGGGATCGGGCCCGAGGCCGACGTCGATGCGTACCTGGCCGGTGTGGGGCACAACCAGATCGTGGAACTGCGGGATCGCACCCCGCGCTACCGCAGCGTCGAGGGCGTAGACGAGATCGCTGCGCCCACCGCACAGGGATTCTGGACCGCCGCCGAGAGCGGACCGGTGCCACTGGAGCTGGAGTGGGAGGCGACCGGCGGCACTTGGTCGGCCGTGCTGATGAATGCCGACGGCTCTCCCGGCGTCGCCGCCGATCTGAACGTGGGCGTGAAGGCCGGATTCATCCTCCCCACCGCTCTGATCATGCTGGGCGTCGGTGCGGTTCTGGCGCCGCTGGCGGTCGGCCTGATCATCGCCGGAGCGTCGGGTCGGCAGGCCGCACCGCTGGCTGCTCCCCGCCCGGCGGATGCGGTTGGCGCACCACCGGTTGGGGCGCCGGTCGTCGACGCCGCTCACCCGGTGGCGCTCACCGCCGCTCTGGATCCCGGATTGTCACAGTGGAAATGGTTGGTGAAGTGGTTCCTCGCCATCCCTCACTACATCGTGCTGTTCTTCCTGGGGATCGCCTTTGCCGTCCTGACCGTCGTGGCCTTCTTCTCGATCCTGTTCACCGGGCGTTATCCCCGGGGGATCTTCGACTTCAATGTCGGTGTCCTGCGGTGGTCATGGCGGGTCTCGTACTACGCCTTGAGCGGTGGCCTGGGGACCGACCGTTACCCACCCTTCAGCCTGGAACGCCGGCCCGATGACGCGGCCACCCTCGAGATCGCCTACCCCGGGCAGCTCTCCCGGGGTCTGGTACTCGTCAAGTGGTGGCTGCTCGCCATCCCGCACTACATCTTCGTCGGGCTCATAGCCGGCAGCGCCCAGTGGACCACCGAGGACGGCACCAGGGTCAGTGGTATCTCACTGCTTGCGCTCCTCGTCCTGGTGGCCGTGGTGGTGCTGCTGTTCACCGGTCGCTATCCGCGCCCGCTGTTCGACCTGATCATCGGTCTCAACCGGTGGATCTATCGAGTGGTCGCCTATGCGGCATTGATGACCGATGTGTATCCGCCGTTCCGCCTCGACCAGGGAGGGTCTGAGCCGACCCCAGCCCTCGACGCCGGCGTGTCGAGCGGCGAACCGCCCGATCTCACACCCGTTCGATGATCATGGCCATGCCCTGGCCACCGCCGACGCACATCGTTTCGAGGCCGACACTCTTGTCGCTGTCGGTGAGCCCGTTGATCAGCGTGGTCATGATCCGTGCGCCGGTCATGCCGAAGGGGTGACCGAGGGCGATGGCGCCGCCGTTCACGTTCAGCTTCTCGTGGTCGATCCCCAGCTTCTCGGCTGACGGGAGGACCTGGGCCGCAAACGCCTCGTTGATCTCGACGAGGTCGATGTCGTCGATCGTCATCCCCGCTCGGCGCAGCGCCATCCGTGACGCCTCGACCGGACCGAGCCCCATGATCTCGGGGTTGAGCCCGGTGACACCGCTGCTGATGACGCGGGCCAAGGGTGTGATGCCCAGTTCCTTGGCCTTGGTGTCGCTCATCACCACGACGGCGGCGGCACCGTCGTTGAGGGGACAGGCGTTGCCGGCGGTCACGGTGCCGTCCGGCCGGAAAACTGGCTTGAGCTGGCTGACCGCCTCGTAGGTGGTGCCCGCACGGGGACCGTCGTCCTTGGCCAGGGTCGTGCCGTCGGAAAGCGTTACCGGGGTGATGTCCATCTCGAAGAAGCCGCGGTTGATCGCCTCCTCGGCTCGGTTCTGACTCCTCACCCCCCATCGATCCTGTGTCTCGCGGGAGAGATTCTCGATCTGGGCGACGTTTTCGGCGGTCTGGCCCATGCTGATGTAGACGTCGGGCAGCCCTTCCGGTGGTGCCCAGGTCTCGGCCCCACCGGCCGCACGCTGTTCGGTGCGGGTGTGTGCTTCTCCGAAACGGGGGTTGGCGGCCTCGGCATTGTCAGAGGCGCCGTTGAGGTAGCGGCTCACGAACTCGGTGCCGGCGGCGACAAAGGCGTCCCCCTCGCCGGCCTTGATGGCGTGGGCGGCCATCCGGATCGTCTGGAGCGAACTCGAACAGTATCGGTTCACGGTGACGCCGGGAACGTCGTCGAGACCGCTGAGCACCGCCACCACCCTGGCGAGATTGAACCCCTGTTCCCCGGCGGGCGAACCACAGCCCAGCATCAGGTCCTCGACCTGGTGAGGGTCGAGTTCGGGCACTTTGGCCAACGCCGCTTCGACGATCTGAGCGGTGATGTCCTCGGGCCGTTCTTCCTTGAGTGAACCTTTGAAGGCCCGTCCGATCGGGCTGCGGGCGGTAGAGACGATGACTGCTTCAGGCATCGCATCAGCCTGCCCCAACTTGACCGGTCGGTCAAGTTCGGCGACCGACGTCCCGGGTGTGGTCAGGGGTCGGCTCGGAGTCGCAGCGAGCCGATGACCGTGGCAGCGAACCAAAGCCCACCGAACACGGTGACCGGCCACCAGAACTGACCGCTCCAGCGATCGAGGAACTCGTAGCCCAGGCCCCTCCCGAACCCGACGGCTGTGATCGCCATGGCGAGGCTCTGCCAGCGGGCCCGATACGAGAAGAGCCCAACCGCTTCGCCGCAGTAGGCCACCGTCCCCGGGATGCACAAGACCCAGATTGCGGTCATGTCCCAGGACCGGGGCCACAGTTCGACGCCGGCGGCGAACAGTGCGGCCACGACGATGCCGATCGGATAGAGCACGCCGCATCGACGGCACACCCACCGCCCGCGTATGTGCATGCAGCGCTCGCCGTACTTCTCGGGCCATCGGTGGGCGAGCCACAGGTTCCTGCGGGCCTCCCGGTCGGAGAGACCTTGGACTGCGCCGAGGGACCGTCCCGTGACCTCTCGTTGTCTCATTTCGGCCAGCTTGGCAACGAATGCAGCATCGAGGTCCGACGGCGCAGTCACCGATTCCTATCGTCCGCTCCCCGGCTGGGATGAGGACCTGCCCGGCCGACCTGTCACCGAGTCATGCGAGGAGGGAACGCACCCACTGACGATGTTCGGCGGCGGTCGGACGGCTCAGCTCGTTGGCGGTGGTCGTGACGTTGCGCACCAGGGCGGGGTCCTCGGCGAGATCACCCTGTCGTGTCGACACCTTCTCGAGCAGTTCACACAGGGTGTTCAGCCGGTGCACACGGAGTTCCCGTTCCTCGAAACCGAGTGTCCAATACAGGTCGATCAGACCGTTGGCCGACGCCCGCAGCGTCCCATTATCGGACTCGATGTCCTCTCGAAAAGCGGTCCACGCTCTCCGAAAGCGCCTGAAACGTTCGTTGCTTTCCTCGAGAACGATCTTGGTGGGCAGGCTCTCGCTCGAGTCGGCCAGCCTGGTTCGGGTGCCGAGCAGGATCACGCTCGCATAGCTCACCCGCTGGCGTATCTCGGGGCTGAACGGTGGAGGAACCGCGTCGGGAGCGCGGACCATTGCCGTCAGGGGCCTCAGCTGTGCCTCGACCGAGGCGAACGGCGCCATCTCCGCTGCGCCGGGACCCCCGGCCCGTTCGAGCAGTGCGAGCCCGACCGAGGTCCTGGCGAGGCACCGTTCGATCTGGCCCAGACTCCCGAGGGGATCGGACTCGATCAACGCAACGAGCAGCGTGATCGCATCGATGCTGCGCAGGACCCGTGTGGTCGTCCGCCTGCCTTGGCGCCTGGCTCCCATGTCGTTCCGCTTCCTACGTCCGCCGTCGGCCACCGTACCGCGACCGGTAGCTGAGGACCATCGGCAAGGTTGCCCCCGCAGTGTTGGACGCCAGGACCGGCATACGGAAGAATCGTCGTCATGACTGAACCCGGTTCCTCCGATGCCATCGAAGCGCTCCTCGACGAGCGCCGAACCTTTCCTCCATCACCGGAGTTCGTGGCCCAGGCACTGGTTGCCGATGACGCCCTCTACCAGAGCGCAGCGCAGGATCGACTGGGCTTCTGGGCCGAACAGGCGGCACGGCTCGACTGGATCGAACCGTGGAGCGAGGTGCTCGACTGGAGCGGCGCCCCATTCGCCAAGTGGTTCGTCGGAGGCAAGCTGAACGTGTCGGCCAACTGCCTCGACCGACACGTCGCCCAGGGGCGAGGTGATCGTGTGGCGTTCCACTTCGAGGGCGAGCCGGGCGACAAACGGACGATCACCTACGCCGATCTGCTCATCGAGGTCCAACGTGTGGCCACGGTGCTCAAGGGCATGGGAGTGCGCAAGGGTGACCGGGTCGCTCTGTACATGCCGATGATCCCCGAGTTGCCGGTGGCCATGTTGGCCTGCGCCCGAATCGGAGCCGCTCACTCGGTCGTCTTCGGTGGATTCGAGCGCGGCGTCGCTCTCGGACAGGATCAACGATGCCGAAGCCAAGGTGTTGATCACCGCTGACGGCGGCTACCGGCGCGGCGCCCCGTCGATGTTGAAAGGCATCGCCGACGAAGCGCTCGAAACCACCACGACGATCGAGAATGTGCTGGTCGTGCGCCGCATCGGTGATGCCGCCGACCCCGTGAACATGGTCGATGGTCGCGACCACTGGTGGCACGAGCTCGTGCCGAGCGCCGGCGCCGAATGCCCGCCCGAAGCCATGGACTCCGAGGATCTGCTCTATCTGCTCTACACCTCGGGCACGACAGGCAAACCGAAGGGGATCATGCACACGACCGGTGGCTATCTCACTCAGGCTGCCTACACCCACAACTACGTGTTCGACCTCCACCCCGAAACCGATGTCTACTGGTGCGCGGCGGACATCGGTTGGGTGACCGGTCACAGCTACATCGTGTACGGCCCTCTCGCCAACTGCGCCACCTCGGTGATGTACGAGGGCACGCCGGACACCCCCTCCGAACCGAACCGGGATGGCGATCGCCTGAGCTGGGCCAAAGATCGATTCTGGGAGATCATCGAGGACTACGGCGTG